>UQLO01000001.1 GCA_900541865.1 uncultured Porphyromonadaceae bacterium
AGGAGGGCGAGCTTCCAGCTCGCAAGCCGCGAAAGGGCCCGCCAACGCATGGACCGAGGCCTTCAGACCGTTGGAGGCCCCAAGGAGGGCGAGCTTCCAGCTCGCAAGCGTCCGCCGGACGCGGACGATACTTACTTTTTCGAAGAGTGTGCGGGAAGGCGGGTGTAGAAAAAAACGGCGATAGAGGGCGGCCACGCCGCCCCGCTTTATGTTAGCTGACGGATTCATCCGTCAGAAAAATTCAGACCCATAATTTGCATCCCATCGGGATGCCGCTCCGAGCCTACAACCGGCAGCTTTCCGCGCACGGGAAGCGGTATCCCCCTGGGATACTGCCCATTTGCCAAAACAATACCACCGGATAAAAAACCAGTAACATCAGGCGGGGCGGCGTTTCGCGACCCTTTCGCCGGCTTTCGCGGCTTGCGAGCTGGAAGCTCGCCCTCCTTGGGCTTCCGCCATTCTACATTTTAAATTCTACATTCTGCATTTAACCCTTACCGCTCCATGCGTTGGAGGGCCCTTTCGACGCTTGCGAGCTGGAAGCTCGCCCTCCTTGGGCTTCCGCCATTCTACATTTTAAATTCTACATTCTACATTTTAAATTTCACATTTCCAGTTCGGCTGGGGAGGCTTCTTCGTCGGGGAGGAAACGGGCGGGCAGGCCTTTTTTGGCTTTTGCACCGAGTTTGCCGAGTCGTTCGGCTCGTCCGATGAGGTTTCCGGTGCCGGTGGAGAGTTTTTTGAAGGCGTTGTCCCAGCTGTCGCGAGCGGCACTGAGGCTGCGGTCGATGCTTTCCATGTCTTCGAGGAATCCGCGGAGTTTGTCGAGCATTGCACCGGCCTGACGCGCTATTTCGGCCGCGTTTTGGTTCTGGCGCTCCTGCCGCCACATCTGCTCGACGAGTCGTACCACACCCATAAGGTGGGTAGGGCTGACAATGAGCACATTGGCGGCATAGGCAGTCTGCCAGAGATCATCGCCGCCGAGCTGCATGGCCGAGAGGTATGCGCCTTCGTGGGGTATGAACATGAGCACGAATTCAACGCGGGCCTCTCCGACGTAGTCCTGATAGTTTTTGTCGCGCAGCTCGGCGATGTGTTTCTTGACAGATACAATATGTTCCTTGCCGAAGGCGCGACGACGCTCGTCGGAGTCGGCCTCGACCATACGGAGGTATGCCTGGATGGAAACCTTGGAGTCGACGACTATCTTGCGGCCGTCGGTGTAGTTTATCACCACGTCGGGGCGGAGGCGGCCACCTTCTGCATTGACCGACGACTGGGTGATGAACTCACGGCCTTCCTGAAGACCGCATCGCTCGAGAATGGTCTGGAGAATCATTTCGCCCCAGTCGCCCTGCACCTTTGAATTGCCTTTGAGGACATCGGTGAGCCGTCGCGTTTCCTGCCCGATGGTAGCGTTGAGAGCCATAAGATCGCGTATTCGCTCTGCAAGGGCAACTCGCTCGGCGGCGTCGCGCTCGGTGCGCTCGGCGAAGGTGCGCCGGAAGTTCTCGAAGTTCTCTTTGACGGGCTGAAGGGCACCGGCGATGCCGAGCGAGTTCTGGCGCTGGAGGCTTGCGGCGCTCTCCATAAGAATCTTGTTGGCCATGCTCTCGAACTGTTCGCGGGCCTGCTGCTCCATGCGTACCTGCACGGCCGAAGTCTGCTCGAGGCGCTCCTGCAGACGGGCGTTTTCGACGCGCAGAGCCGCCGCCTCGGCCTCGGCGGTGCGCAGGGAGGCGCGGAGAGTGGAAACATTGCGGGCAAGGAAGAAGGCGGTCGTCGCTCCGGCCGCCAGAGCGACAACAAGCGCTAGGGAAAGAACAATCAAAGCAGTCATAGCACAAAATTACTCCAAAAGCGCGTGCAAAATAGCGGGTTAAATGTTAATAAACGCAAAAAGAACCGACAGCCGATTAAACCCTGACTGCGCCGGGTTGTCAAAAGAACAGTAATAAGACATCAGCGTCCCGGCGCCGAGCATACGCACGGGACTCAAAATCGAATGAGCGGGAGCCAACGCGGTGAGTTGGCCTCCCGCTTATACTTTTATATATCTATCTGCGCACCGGCGGAAATTGTCGGCGATTTCGTCGGCGAGCCACTTCGGGCTGATTACCCGGACGCCATCGCCGAAACCCATCAGCAGTGAAGTCAGCTCCCAGTTGACCCACACATCGAGTTCGAAGGTCATAGTGTCGGCATGGGGGTCGGAGGCGACAAGGCGCTGGGAGGCGTGGATTGGCTTGGTGTGGATGTACTGCCCCTGGGAGCCGAAGGTTTTTATGACGACTTTTGCCTTTCGGAGGGCGTCGTGTTTGGTCACTCCGACAACATCGTCGAAGAAATCGGGTCCGAAGTCGGGGTTGTCGCGATAGGGAATTTCGGGACATTCTCTGAAGCTCACAATACGGTCGAGGGCCAGATTGAAGAGTTTCATATTGCCGACCTTGGAGCCGAAGACGAACCATCGGTTCCGGTATTCCTTGAGCAGGTAGGGGTAGAGGGTGAAGAAGCGGGGTTGGCGCGAAGAGAACGACTGATATTCGAAGCAGACAGTGCGCCGGGCGGCAATGAGGTCGTAGAGCGGATTGAGGTGCTGCAGACCCTTGAGGTTTGGATTGCGCTCAAAGTCTACGATTGGTCGACGGTTTTCGGCCGTGGCAACCTTGTCCTGCAGGCGGTTGACCACGTCGGCCATGTCGTGGAACCGGTCGAACTCGTCGTACTGGCGGAGCAGGTCGATGGTGCGGTTAAGAACCACCACATCGTGCTGCGACAGGGGCCGGTTGCTGATCGAATAGTCGGGGTCCGAGTAGCGGTAGTATTTCCGCTGGTAGACCTCGATCGGGGCCTCATAGCCGAGGCGGTCGGAGCGCATCATCTGGATGTCGAGCTGCACGGTGCGTGTGCTCACCGGATTGGGCTTGCCCTCGTAGTCATAGAGTGCGTCGCTGCAGGCTTCGACAAGGTCCTCCAGGGTCCACCGACGGCCGGTGTTTCGCAGGCAGCGGTCGATAGTGCGGTATCTCAGAAGTGCGTTTTTGTTCTGCATGGCATTTTTTTGAGGGTAAAATTACAACATTTTTCGTACTACGCAAAACCATTGCGCACTTGCCCTCTAATTTTGCGCCATAAACATAAAAAACACGCAAAAATGAAGACAATAGCAGGCCACGACGTGAAGATATTCACCGACAACATCGAAGACACCGCCCTCGAGCAGATCGAAAAGTTGCTCGCCATCGACGTGTTCGCCGACAAAAAAATCCGCATCATGCCCGACGTCCACGCCGGCGCGGGCTGCGTGATCGGCTTCACGGGCAACTTGGGCGACAAGGTGATACCCAACATAGTAGGCGTCGACATCGGCTGCGGAATGCGTGTGGTCAATCTGGGCAAAAACGGCCCTGTCGACTTCCACGCCTTCAATGAGCACATCCTGGCCAACATTCCTTCCGGAATGGACGTGCGCGAGGCCAAAGACGGCTTCAAGCAGCTCAGCGGGGCCGAGCTCGATATTTACCAGGAGGCCAAGAAGCTCGTGGCCGAAATGCGCTGCTACCGCGAGCTCAAAAACGCCCCTCGCATCAACAAATCCATCGGCTCGCTCGGCGGAGGCAACCACTTTATCGAGCTCGACCTCGACGATGCGGGCAATCTCTATCTGGTGGTCCACACCGGGTCGCGCAATCTGGGCAAGCAGGTGGCCGACATCTACCAACACCGCGCCATCAAGCACCTCACCGATGGCGCCGACGAACTCGAGGAAAACATCAAGAAACTCATCGAGGACTACAAAGCAGCCGGCCGACGAGCTGAAATTGAGACCACAATAAAGAAGCTGCGCAGCCGGTTCCGCAACAAGATGCCCACGCTGCCGCCTGACCTGTGCTACCTTGAAAGGGCTGGCCGCGAAGACTATCTGCACGACATGCGGCTTGCCCAGCGCTGGGCAGTACTCAACCGGCGCCTCATCGTCATGCTGCTACTCAAATTCTTCCCCGAGGCCTCCGTAGTCGAGGAGTTTGAAAGCATCCACAATTATATCAGCGACGACAACACCATTCGCAAAGGAGCCATCTCGGCCGCCGAGGGCGAGCGCTGCATCATCCCTCTGAATATGCGCGACGGCTCACTGATATGCACCGGCAAGGGAAATGCCGACTGGAACTGCTCTGCGCCCCACGGCGCAGGGCGCGTGCTGAGCCGCGCCCAGGCCTACGCCCGCATCAGCATGGACGACTTCCGGGACTCCATGAAAGGCATATACTCCGAGAGCGTCAACGACTTTACGCGCGACGAATCGCCCATGGTCTACAAGCCGGCCGAAGAAATCATCGCCAACATCGGTCCTACAGTAAGCATCGACGCCATGATCCGGCCGGTCTTCAACTTCAAGGCATCCCGCTGACAGCCGGGAGCCGACGCGGCGGAGGCTTTTCATACAATGTTATATCCTACTATTGGGACGAAGTGGCAAAAGCACTAATTTTGCAGAGTAAAAAATCATCTTTTCGCATTCAAAATACCAAAATATGCTCACCACCGAGAAAGAAAAAATGCTTCGCGGCGAACTATACGACGCCAACAACGACGCAGCCCTCATCGCCGAACGCAAGCGGTGCAAAACCCTGCTTCACGAAGTCAACAGCCTCTCGCCCGAGCACGATGCGCGCCGCCACGAGTTGCTTCGCGGCATCTTAGGAGCCCACAAGGGCAATTTCATCATCGAGTCGCCATTCCACTGCGACTACGGCTACAATATTTCGCTGGGCGAGAACTTCTATATGAACGTGAACTGCGTGATACTCGACGAAGCTAAGGTGACATTCGGCGACAACGTGTTCGTCGCTCCCGGCTGCGGCTTCTACACCGCCGGACATCCCTTCGACATCGCCGTCCGCAACGCCGGGCTGGAATACGCCAAGCCCATCACCGTGGGCAACAACGTGTGGATCGGCGGCAACGTAGTCGTTCTACCCGGAGTGACCATCGGCGACGGCTGCGTTGTCGGCGCCGGCAGCGTGGTCACCCACGATATTCCCGCCTGCAGCCTCGCCGTCGGCAATCCCTGCCGAGTAATCCGCAAACTCTCCTGAGTTCATCCTGAGGCGTTTTGTCCCGCTACCGGGTTCCCGGCTTTTCACAGGGGCGCGGGAGCCGCTTTCTTGCGGCTGCTGAAATTGCTGTCGATGAGTTTGGCGTAAGCGCGCAGATATTTACGAATGCCCGAAACCATTTCCTGAGTCTCCTGCAGGAGATTCAGATAGACATATACCACCGTCATCGCGTCGGGATTGCCCTCGCGCAGATGTGTGTAGAGATTGTGATAGGTTTCGGAGAGCCGGTCCTTGATTTCGTCGCAGTGGCGCCGCAGTTCGTCGACGGCCTCGGGAGCGTTTTCGGCCATCATCTGCAGGGTGTCGCCCAAGAGCACATCGATACGGGTGCGCAACCGGTCGAACTCCGCCACATACTGAGCGGGCAGCGGCCGGAAGTTGTTCTCTACGTGCTCGCGGCAAGCCTCGTTGATACGTCGCAGGTTATATAGTATGCTCATACAGCATTGGTTTGAGAGATGGAACCAGGCGCTTTTCTCGATGGCCTTTTCGGGCGTGATCAGGCGCAGGCAGAGAGTTTCCTTGCGGCGGGTGCTTTTGAGAATACTTTTTTGCTGAATCAGCTTTTGTTCGAGTTTGCCCAGTGTCTTTGCGTTGTCTTCGATGAAGGCGGTGGTCATGGTGTCGTAGCCGTCGCGGGCGAAAACGAGAAAATTGGATTGCTGCTCCAGAATATAGACCTTTAGCAGCGGCCAGACGTTTTCTTTTTCTTTGGTGGCCAGAATGGTCTGGAAGAGAGTGTCGCCGGCCTCATCGGCTTTCTTGCGGCTGAAGCGTCGATTGCTGCGCACGATGAGAGCCACGGTGAGCACGCCGAGGGCTATCATGACCCAATGTCCTCCGAAGTGCATCACCAACACGATGATACCGGCTCCGATGAAAGCCGCGCCGGCTGTGATGAACCATCCACCGATAACGGAGATTACACCCGTGATACGGAAAACAGCGCTTTCGCGCCCCCAGGCCCTGTCGGCAAGCGAAGTACCCATGGCTACCATAAAGGTGACGAAGGTAGTCGACAGCGGAAGTTTCAACGAGGTGCCGATGGCGATGAGAGCTCCGGCAAGAACGAGATTGACCGAGCCTCGGATGAGGTCGAATGCGGCTCCCGGCTCCATTATCATTTCGTCGGAATTGAAACGACGGCGGAACCAGAGGCGAACCCGCAGCGGCGTGTGCTCGCGGACCTGAGTAATGGCCGAGAGCGACCATCGCACCAGCCGACGGGCAATACGCGAAGAGCCGAACATTTCGTCGCCGCCGCTTTGGCTGCCCAGGCCGATTTCGGTCTTCGACACGTTCTGAGCCTTCCTTGAAGTTGCAAGCGACACTACCATAACCGCTCCGGCCCCGATAAGAAAATAAACCGGGGTATTTGCCGGACCATTGAGCGAGCCCATAAGGAACCCCCGGGCATCGCCGGTGCCATTGGCGATATAATCCTGATAGGAAGCCAGTCCGCTCAGCGGCACACCAATGAAATTCACAAGGTCGTTTCCGGCAAAGGCCATCGCCAGCGCGAAGGTGCCCATCAGCACAATGACCTTGAGAACATTCACTTTCAGCGCATGGAGCAACTGCATCAGCACTGTGAAAAAAGCAAAGCATCCGACGAGAATCACACCGGTGTTGCTCTTTATCCACCCTTTCACCTCCGGTGTCATAAAGGCGAGATTGCCTGCGCCTTTGATAAGCAGGAAGTAGACTATAGCCGTGGCGCAAATGCCTCCGAAAATACCTATTTTCCACTTCAGGCGGCTGCGGTAGTTGAAGGAGAAAATCATCCTCGACAAAAACTGCACTATAGTTCCGAAAACGAATGCAATGGCCACCGAAAGGAAAATGCCCAGTATCACCGAAAGGGCCTTTTCGGTGTTGAGAAGGTCGTTGAACCCAAGGTCTATGCCTCCGGCCATTTTTATCAACGCAACCACGAAGGTGGCGCCCAGCAGTTCAAAAACCATCGAAACCGTGGTCGAGGTCGGCATGCCCAACGAATTGAAAATATCGAGCAGAATGACGTCGGTGACCATAACGGCCATGAAGATGCATATAAGATCGTAGAACGAAAAATGCTCGGGCCGGAAAATGCCATGGCGGGCGATATCCATCATGCCGTTGCTCATTGCGGCGCCGATAAAAACTCCTATCGAAGCCACGATGATTATCCGCTTGAAGGACGCCGCCTTGGTTCCTATGGCGGAATTAAGAAAATTGACGGCATCGTTGCTGACGCCCACCGACAAATCGAATATCGCCAGCAAGAAGAGAAAGATTATTACCCCGGGAAAAATAAGATCCATTATATTGTCCGTTTTTTGTTTTCGGGTGCAAAATAACGAAGGGCCGGTTTCATAAAAGTTTTCAAATTATTAAGTTTTCATTAAATGTGGCTTGAGCCCGTTGACAACAGTCGGACAAATGACTAAATTTGCAATATGGAAAGGAAACACATACTTGCTGTCGACGACGAGGAGACGCTCTGCGAAGCGCTTCGATTCAATCTTGAGGCGGAGGGCTACGACGTCGATGTGGCTTTCTCTGCAGAAGAGGCGCTGACTCTTGATCTGGCGAAGTACGACTTGTTTCTTTTAGATATTATGATGGGCGAAATCTCCGGCACTCAGCTCGCAAAAATACTCAGGTCACACCCCGCAACTGCCGGCAAGCCCATTATTTTCTGCACTGCCAAAGACACCGACGACGACATGATTGCCGGGCTCGATCTCGGCGCCGACGACTACATCACCAAGCCCTATTCGCTCAGAGCGCTGTCGGCACGAATTCGAGCCGTCTTCCGACGTATTTCCGACACCCGGTCGCCCCGAACATCTCAATCGGATTTAATAGTCTACGAAGGATTACGGATCGACCCGGATAAAAAAGAATGTACGGTCGACGGCGACGACGTAAAACTGCCTCGCAAAGAGTTCGAAATCCTGCGACTGCTTATGACTCACCGCGGACGCGTATTCTCCCGCGAAGAACTGCTAAAGGCCATCTGGCCCGATGAGGTGGTGGTGCTCGATCGTGTGGTCGACGTCAACATAACGCGAATCCGTCGGAAATTGGGGCGATACGGAAACCACATAATCACCCGTTCAGGCTACGGATATGGCTTCATGGAATAAACTCAATTACCCCAAGCGCCTTTTTGTTTGGCTCTTGGGTTACTCCCTGCTCCTGGTTGGATGCTTCGTTATTTTCCAGTACCATCGCGAAAAAGAATTCAAATCGGCCGAGCTCAACGCTCGTCTACAAGGCATAAACGCCGAAATTCTTTCCGGACTGGCCCACGGCGATACCATTGTTTCCTGCGTGGCCGGTTTTCCCGACTTGCGAATAAGCGTGATCAATGCGGACGGCACCGTGGTCTTCGACAATCTCCTTGACAAAATGCCTTCCGGGAACCATCTCCACCGCGAGGAAATCAAAGAGGCTCTCGCCACCGGCGAAGGCTTCACCGTGCGCCGCCACAGCGAGAGCACCGGCGAGACCTACTTCTATTCTGCGACCCGGGGCGACGACGGCGAAATTGTGCGTACTGCCGTGCCCTACTCGGTCTCTTTGGGCGAGTTGCTACAGGCCGACTTCAGTTTTATCCGCATCATGGGTGCCGTCACTCTGGTGATGTGCATTTTGGGATATATCGCCACGCGACGCGTCGGTCAGCACATCCTCAGGCTGAATCTTTTTGCCGAAAAAGCCGAGCGCGGTGAAAAAATATACCACACCGAGCCCTTCCCCAACGATGAACTGGGGTCTATCTCCAACCACATTGTGCGACTCTACGCTTCGCTGCAGCAGGCCATCGCCGACCGCGACGCCCAGCATCGTGCCGCAATCCATGAACAAAAGGAAAAAGAACGCATCAAAAAACAATTGACCAACAACATAAATCATGAACTGAAGACACCGGTGGCTTCAATCGAAGTTTGCGTGGAGTCGTTGATCGACCATCCCGAAATGTCCGAAGCCAAACGACGCGATTTTCTCGCTCGTTGCCTCTCCAATGTGGAAAGGCTCAAGCGGCTACTCAACGACGTGTCGCTCATCACGCGGATGGACGACGGGCCGGCCTCCATTGCCAAAGAAAATCTCGATTTGGCCGACATCATCGCTGAAGTGGTTGATGATTCACTCCCGGCAGCCGAGCGTAAGAATATTTCTATTTGCAATAAGGTGCAAAACTCTATTATGGTCGTCGGCAACCGGTCGCTTCTTGCCTCTGTTTTTCAAAACCTCATCGACAACGCCGTGGCCTACAGCGGAGGCAACCGCATCGACATCAGCGCCAAGCATTTGAACCGCCAAACCATTGCGATTGAATTCCGCGACAATGGTTGCGGCATTCCCGACGAACACCTGCCGCGCATCTTCGAACGCTTTTACCGAATCGACAAAGGCCGAAGCCGCGCCGCCGGCGGTACCGGCCTCGGCCTGGCGATTGTCAAAAACGCTATCCTCCTCCATGGCGGCTCCATAACCGCAGCCAACGGCCCCGACGGCGGTCTGCTTTTCAATATATCTTTGCCCGTCGAGTCGGATCCCGCTTAGAGCCGCCCTCATAAGCAATGTTAATAAAAGCATAAAGTTTATGAAACATTTTTGAAACAGCCGTCCGGTAACTTTGCAGCCTGAGCTACTCATTGTTATTCGCTGATGAACTGTTTTGTTATGTTGCCCGCCCGGGTCTGCGGGCTTTTTGGGTCCGGTGAGCATGGATTGCATCTTTCGCCCCACAATGAAACCAAGCGGACTTCCAAAGCCTTCGCCGAAATATTATCGGTGGTGCTTGCCCTGCTCCTGTGTTGCCCCGCAGCCGGAGCAGAAGTCAAAATGCTGCCGGAAGCGTGCAATCCGACGGAATGTATCGCCGACTCTACCGCCCCCATGTCACCGGCAACGGAAATATCAAATATCGAAAACCGGGCAAACTCCGGTATTTATCAGTTCAAACCGCTGCAGCTTATCATACCGGCTGCTATGATAGGAGTCGGCGTTGTAGGGCTCGAAAGCCATTGGATTATCCGTAGGAACACCGAAATACGCGATGAATTGCAGGAAAGCGGCCACGGGAAATTCACCGCCGACGACTTTATGCAGTTCGCCCCAAGCGCGGCGGTATATGGTCTGGAATTATGCGGTGTCAAGGGAGTGCACAACTACGGCGAAAAAACAATCATCTTGGGCACCGCAGCCATCCTGACCCTGGCGTCGGTCTACACCATTAAAGCCACCGCCAACGTGGAGCGCCCCGACGGTTCGGCTAAAAACTCTTTCCCCTCGGGCCACACCGCCTTTGCCTTTATGGGAGCCGAAATACTGCATCGGGAATATTGGCATGTGTCGCCATGGATTGGAATTGCCGGATACTCCGTAGCGGCGGCCACCGGCTTCCTCCGAATGTACAACAACCGCCATTGGGCAACCGACGTCCTCGCCGGCGCCGGTATCGGAATACTCTCGGCCGAAATCGCGTACTGGGTATATCCCTACGTCTCGAAACTTTTTTATCCCGGCCGGCGAAGCCACCGCAAGCTCTCCGTGGGGCCTTTCGTATCATCTCAAGCAAAAGGACTGGCCTGCATGATGATATTTTAGACCCGGCAATTGGCTTCCACCATGCCTGCCGCACGCTTAAAGGGTGTTTAAAGTCTTAAAAGGGTATAAAAATCAGCGTTTTTTTGATTGTCTGCATTTTTTTTCGTACCTTTGCCGCTCGAAAATCGAAGTTTAACAAACATGGACAACTGTCGACAGGAAATCGATTTGTTATTTGAGACCAGTTGGGAGGTTTGCAACAAAGTTGGCGGCATATATACCGTGCTGTCCAGCAAGGCAAAGACCCTCAAAGAGCGATTCAAGGACAAGCTGATATTTATCGGCCCCGATGTGTGGACCCCGGAGCATCCCTCGCCTTATTTCAGCGAGAGCCGTACCCTGCTCCGCAGCTGGGTGCTCGACGCTCAGCTCCCCGAGGGCGTCGATGTGCGCGTGGGCCGATGGAACATTCCCGGCAAGCCTTTGGCTGTGCTGGTGAAGTTCGACGGCATGTACGCCTCCCGCAACGACGCCTACGCCCGAATGTGGGACCTCTTCCATGTCGACTCGCTCCATAGCTACGGCGACTACGACGAAGGCTGCGCCTTCGGGCGGGCCGCCGCTGTGGTTATAGAAAGCATGGTGCGCCACTTCAAGACCGACGCCCGCCGCGTGGTAGCTCACTTCGACGAGTGGACCACGGCGATGGGTCTGCTGCAGCTTCGCGACCGCTGCCCCCGGATTGCCACCGTCTTCACCACCCACGCCACAAGCATAGGCCGAAGCATTTGCGGAAACGGCAAGCCCCTGTATGACCGCCTGACCGACTACAACGGCGACCAAATGGCCCTCGAGCTTAACATGCAGTCCAAGCACTCCCTCGAAAAGGCCGCCGCTTGGAACGCCGACTGCTTCACCACCGTCAGCGACGTCACCGCCGCCGAAGCAGCCCAGCTGCTGGAGCGTCGACCCGATGTTGTCACCCCGAACGGCTTCGAGGCAAATTTCGTGCCCGCACGCACCAAATATAAGGCCGCCCGGACAACCGCACGCGACCGAATTTTCAAAGTGGTGTCGACCCTGACCGGCCTCACTTTCGACGACGACACCTTCATTCTGGGCACCTCCGGTCGACTTGAGTACCGCAACAAGGGCCTCGACATGTTCCTCGACGTCCTCGCCGGCCTACGCAGCCGCAAGCTGAGCCGCAAAGTGCTCGCCCTGGTGATGGTGCCCGGCTGGACCGCCGGACCGCGGCCCGACCTCCAGCACGAGCTCACAATGGGCATGCGACAGCGTATGGGCGACCCGGTAATCACACACCGCCTCAACAACTACAACGAAGATCCCGTCAACGCACGCATCCATCAGATCGGATTTGCCAACGATGCATCGTGCGGCGTGGATGTGGTCTACGTGCCGTGCTACCTCGATGGGGCCGACGGAATATTTGACCTTACCTACTACGACCTTCTACCCGGTCTGGACGCAACCGTCTTTGCAAGCTACTACGAGCCGTGGGGATACACCCCTCTGGAGAGCATCGCCTTCGGCGTTCCCACCGTGACCACCACCCTGGCCGGTTTCGGCGCTTGGGTAGAGGAAACATGGCCCGGCGCCGGTTTCGACAAATGCGGTGTCCGAGTTGCCCTACGAACCGACTCGAACTACTCCGAAGCCACCGCCGAAATCACCGACTGCGTGCAGACCCTGGTCGATGCAACTCCCGCTGAAGAGGCCGCTTGCAGAAAAGCTGCTTCCAAAGCCTCCCAAAGCGCTGCGTGGAGCCTCTTCATGGACTACTACGACCGGGCATACTGCCTGGCTCTCGACCACCGCGACGAACGCCTCCTCAAGTAATTCTCTCCCTGCGAATCTTTCAAAACGAATTATATCCAAAAGTCAATTATAGATGAAACTTTCAGTAAGCAATACCAACGCCCCCGTATGGCGCGATATTACTGTGAAATCCGAGCTCCCCGCGCAGCTCAAGCCGCTCGAAGAGCTGGCCAAGAACCTCTGGTGGGTATGGAACAGCGAGGCTAAAACCCTCTTCCGCACCCTCAACCCCGACCTCTGGCGCAAAACGGGCGAAAACCCCGTAATGCTCCTGCAGCGCCTCGGCTCCGACCGCATCGCCGAAATTATGGCCGACGAGGTCCTCATGGCCGAAATAAACCGCGTACACGCCGACTTCCGAAACTACATGGCCAAGCCCATGCGCAAGGACGTGCCCTCCATCGCATACTTCTCGATGGAATACGGTCTGTGCAACTGCCTCAAAATATACTCCGGCGGCCTCGGTGTCCTCGCCGGCGACTATATCAAGGAAGCTTCCGACTCCTGCATCGACATGACGGCTGTCGGTTTCCTCTACCGCTACGGCTACTTCACTCAGACTCTGAGCGTCGACGGCCAGCAGATTGCTAACTACGAGCCCCAGAACTTCAACCAGCTCCCCATCGAGCAGGTGATGGAGAAAGACGGGCGTCCCATGATTCTCGAGGTGCCCTACCCCGGCCGTGTGGTCTACAGCCACATATGGCGAGTAAACGTGGGCCGCATGAAGCTCTACCTGATGGACACCGACTTCGACATGAACAGCGAGTACGACCGCTCCATCACCCACCAGCTCTACGGCGGTGACTGGGAGAACCGTATCAAGCAGGAATACCTCCTCGGCATCGGTGGCGTTCTCATGCTCCAGAAGCTCGGCGTAAAGAGCCAGCTCTTCCACTGCAACGAAGGCCATGCCGCCCTCCTCAACCTCCAGCGTCTGGTCGACTACGTACAGAAAGACGGCCTCTCCTTCCAGGTCGCTCTCGAAATGGTGCGCGCAAGCGGCCTCTACACCGTCCACACCCCCGTGCCCGCCGGCCACGACTACTTCGACGAAGGCCTCTTCGGCAAGTACATGGGCGAATACCCCGCAAAACTCGGCATTTCCTGGCAAGACCTCATGAACATGGGCCGCGAAAACCCCGACACCCCCGAACGCTTCTCCATGAGCGTTTTCGCCCTCAACACCTGCCAGGAGGCCAACGGTGTGAGCTGGCTCCACGGCGAAGTCAGCAAGAAGATGTTCGCCGGTATCTGGAAAGGCTATTCCTGGGAGGAAAGCCACGTCGGCTACGTCACCAACGGCGTACACATGCCCACATGGGCCGCTTCCGAATGGAAAGAGTTCTACTGGAACGTTCTCGGCCCCCAGGTGTTCGAAAACCAGAGCGACCCCAAGGCTTGGAAAGGCATCTTCGATGTGCCCGACCAGAAAATATGGGATCTCCGAGTGCAACTCAAGAACAAGTTCATCAACTTCGTTCGCCGCGACTTCAAGGAAAAGTGGCTCGCAAACCAGGGCGATCCCAGCAGCGTGATGAACATCGTTGACCGCATCAACCCCAACGCTCTCATCATCGGCTTCGCACGTCGCTTCGCCACCTACAAGCGCGCTCACCTCCTCTTCACCGACCTCGAACGCCTCGCTCGTATCGTCAACAATCCTCAGTTCCCCGTACAGTTCATCTTCGCCGGCAAGGCTCACCCCGCCGACGGCGCCGGTCAGGGTCTTATCAAGCGCATCGTCGAAATCAGCCGCATGCCCCAGTTCCTCGGAAAGATCATCTTCCTGGAGGACTACAACATGATCGTCGCCAAGCGCCTCGTCACCGGTGTCGACATCTGGCTCAACACCCCGACCCGCCCGCTCGAAGCTTCCGGCACATCCGGCGAAAAGGCCGAGATGAACGGCGTGCTCAACTTCTCCGTACTCGACGGCTGGTGGTACGAAGGCTACCGCTTCAACGAGAACGCCGGCTGGGCCCTCACCGACAAGCGAACCTACACCGACCAGGCTCAGCAGGATAAGCTCGACGCGGCTACCATCTACTCCATGCTGGAGAACGAAATCATTCCGCTCTACTTCGAGAAGAACTCCGCCGGCTACTCCCCGCGCTGGATTCAGTACATCAAGGGCTCCATCGGCGACATCGCGCCTCACTTCACCATGAAGCGCATGATCGACGACTACATCGACCGCTTCTACAACAAGGAAGCCGCCCGCACCGCTCGCCTCGGCGCCGACAGCTTCGCTCTGGCCAAGCAAATCGTGGCTTGGAAAGAACGCGTGGCTAACGCCTGGGACGGCATCCGCGTTGTCAGCGCAAACCACAGCGGCGAACTCTCCCAGAGCCTCACCGGCGAACCCTTCCGCGTGGAAGTAACCATCGACACCAACGGCATCGGACGCGACCTCGGCCTCGAAATGGTGGTTTACCGCCTCGAGGACGGTCTTGAACGCCTCGTTCGCACCGAGCAGTTCAAGGTTGTCAAGGAAGAAGGCAACAACGTCACCTTCGAGCTCAATACCAAGATTAAGGACGCCGGTGTATTCCGCTACGGCTTCCGCGTATATCCCAAGAACGCCGAGCTCCCCCATCGCCAGGACTTCGCATACACCCGCTGGATCTAATCACTCCGCGGCATAAACGCTTCAGCGCGCCGAGCACTACCTACACGGTAGTCGCCCGGCGCGCTGCCGTTTTCAAGAAGCTAAAAGTTAATAGTGAATAGTGAATAATGAGGGCCCCATCCCGAAGGGATTCCCCGCGAAAGGACACCAAGTCTATGGAGCGGGGATTTGCAATCCCCGCCGATTCGCCGAAACTATCCTCACGCCGCGAATGTTGTAGGCAGGGCGGCAACGCCGCCCCGCCTCCCGTTAACCGACGGATTCGTCCGTCGGAAAAAATCCGGCAGGTAATTAGCATCCCGGCGGGATGCCGCTTCGCGCTGACGGTCTATCGCTGCAACCTTCGTCCGCAAAGCGGTATCCCGTTGGGATACAATATTTTACGCCGACTCTCAAGGTCTTAGCGTCCCTCCCGCGTAGAGCCGGCGGGCGATTGCGAGTCCGAAGCTCGCCCACCTTGAGCGGCCACCCATTTTACATTTTAAATTTTAAATTCTACATTTCAAACAAGTCGGCCGCGTTTGTTCAGTCCCGCAGGCTCAGATGCGCTCCAGGACGGTGGCTATGAGGTCGCGGATACCACCCTTGTAGTTGGGATTGGCGTCGTTGTTGAAGCGGTTGGCGATGATGGAACATACGGTCATGCAGCGGTGGCCCATAAGGCGACCCAGACCGGCAAGGGGTGCCGACTCCATCTCGTAGTTGGTGATACGGTGGTCGCCGTAGCGCCATGATTCAATCAGCGGGTTCAGGTCCGGATTGGCAAGCGGCAGACGCAGCTCGCGGCCCTGCGGGCCGTAGAAGCCGACAGCGCTGATAGTAATGCCACGCACCATATCGTCGCGGCCTATCTGGTCGACAAGCTCCTCGTCGGCCTCCACGAAGTAAGGCTTCGCCCAGAGGGGATTCCAGCCGGTGTGGGCGCAGAAATCGGCCTCCATAGCCAGGTCGGACACGCTGTCGCGGCCGGCATAGTAGTTGAGCACACCATCGAAACCCACAGAGCGCCGAGCGATTACGGGAGTGCCCAGCGAAAGCTCGGGCTGGAGGGCGCCGGAGGTGCCGATACGCACCATGGTGAGTCGACGAAGGTCTTTCTTGACCTCGCGCGTGGCGAAGTCGATGTTGGCCAGAGCGTCGAGTTCGTTGATGACAATGTCGATGTTGTCAGGGCCGATGCCGTGGCTGAGGCACATGATGGGTTTGCCCTTGTAGGTGCCTCCGATAGTATGGAACTCGCGCGAGGAAACCTCGAAAGTGCGAGTGTCGAAGAACTCGGCAACCATGTCGACGCGAGCCGGGTCGCCGACGAGGATGATGCGGTCGGTGAGCTGTTCGGGGCGCAGGTGAAGGTGAAACACGCTGCCGTCCGGATTGATGATAAGCTCTGAGGGAGGTATGATTTTAGTCATGAGCGATGTGTTTTTCAGGACTTTGAAGCCCTTTGTGTTAGTATATTTCTAATGGTGCTGTTTAATTAACGTCGGGATGTAGACCGCGGTTGGAGCTAAACCGGGGCTATTACCATATATCGTCCGCCGGCGAGGGCATTGACATAACCTTCCATCTCCAGGGTGAACATTCGCGACGACACCTCGTTGACAGGTAGGTTCATAGCCACTGCGATTTCGTTGATGGTGACGCTGGGATGGTCGCGCAGAAACTGTAGAAGTACCACCTGCGAGTCCGACAAGTCGGGCATCAGCGAAGTCTGAATGCCGGGGCGTTTGTCGGGCACCCAGCACATTGCCTCCAGAAGATCGCCGGCATCACGTATCATGCGGGCCGTATTGCTGAAGATGAGCTCGTTGCAACCTCGGCTATAGGTGTCGGAGATGCGTCCTGGAAGCGCGAGGACCTCGCGGTGGTACTCCGACGCCAGTCGAGCCGTCACCATTGCGCCCCCGTGGGTGTCGCTTTCGACTATTACGGTCGCATCGGCCATGCCGGCAACTATCTTGTTGCGCTCCAGAAAGTGGCCGCGGTGGGTGGGATCGCTGCTGAGGTAGCGAGTGAGCAAAAAGCCGCCCTCGCGCACTATGCGTACCGCATCCGAGCGATGGTCGGCCGGATAGATGCGGTTGAGGCCCTCGGCCATCACCCCTCCGGTAGGTATACCCTCCTTGACGGCCGCCCGATGCGCCGCTATATCAGCTCCATAGGCCATACCGCTGACAATCACCACATTTGAGAGCGAGGAAGCAAGGTCTGCCACGAGATTATCGATGAAACTCAGACCATAAGGCGTGCAATGGCGGGTGCCGACAATGGCAATGGTCTTGCAGCCGGCCTTGGGAGCCTCCCCAAGGCGATAGAGCATCGCCGGGGCGTCCTGACACTCGCGAAGCAAGGAAGGATAGTCGTCGTCGGTATACCACACCGGGCTTATGCCGTTCGACTCAATGAACTCAACTTCGTCGAGCGCTGTTTTCCACTCCTTTTCGCTGCGTATTGCCGCTACGACCTTCGAGCGCACACCGGTAATACTGGAGACGGTGCCCGGATCTTTGGAGAAAAACTCCCGAGGTGTGATTCCGAGGCTTGCGAAGCGGCTCGCCGTGCCTATGTTCACCGCCGAAAAGTGTGCGAAGGCTATGCGCTCCGCAAGTCGGCGGCAGCGTAGCATACGGTCTTCGGCCACGTCAGGAATCATCGCTTCAAAGGTATTTGGCGAAGGCCTCGGCAAGGAGTGCCCCGCGGGATATACGGCCGTTTTCGAACGACACTATGTCGACGGTGGCCTGAACCACCTGCTCGCCGGCGGCGTTGAAAATGTCCTGGCGGAACACGAATACGGGCCCGCGGCGGCTCAGCGCAAGCTTGCTGACTATACTCTCGCCAAGGCCCACCGAGTGCATATAGCGGATGTCGATGTGGCTCACCACGGGGTCCAGCCCCAGGCGGTGCATCTCGCGGAATGTCAAACCCGCCCACTCGCAGAACTCATGGCGCGTGTGCTCGAGATAGTGGAGGTAGACAGCGTTGTTGACGATTCCTTCCGAATCGACCTCGTAGTCGCGCACCTTGATGGGCATTTCAAATATGTAGTCAGGCTGAGACTGATTCATAGCGAAAACAAGCGGCACCGCATCCCGTGTGCGGGTAGCGGCGCCGTCGAAAGGTATGCTTGTTGTTAGTTTGCCGCTGCTGCAGGTGCTGCGGTGGTGGCTGCAGGGGGAGGTGTTGCGGGCAGACCGAGTTTGACGCGTACTTTGGGAGTAACGTCCTCTACGGTGCTGCCGGTGTAAAGAAGCAGAGAAGGCTCGTTAGGGAAAATGAAGGTGAAGCCTTCCTCAGTGCCTACTGCCTTGACGGCGTCCATAAGGCGCTGCTGGATGGGGGCCATGAGCTGCTGCTGCAGGCGGGCGATGTCCTGCTCGGCGGTGTTGCGGAACTGCTCTACCTTGCCGGCGCGTTCCTGGATTTCCTGAACGCGGCGCTCCTTGATGCTTTCGGGAGTGTTGGCGTCGTTGGCAATTGCCTGATATTCTGTGTACAGCTTGTTGACTTCTTCCTGAAGCTTGCCGAATTCTTCTTCGTAGCGGGCCGAAGTCTGCTGCAGCTGAGTCTGCATGGATGTGGATTCGGGCATGGAAGAGAAGATAGATTCAAGATCTACCACACCGAATTTCTGGGCCATACCTGCGAAGGGAAGGGTCAGCAGGACGGCGAGAAGCAGTTTCTTAATCATTGTTGATGGGGTTGGTATGTGTTTGTTATTGTTTTGTTCTATGCTACAAAGTTAATCAAATTATTCCGAAACGGCAAATTGCAGTTTTAACACTTAGTGCCGATACCGTCAGTTGGAATAACCGAGTTTGGCGAGCACCTCGTTGCTGATGTCGATTCGGGGCGAGGCGTAGATAATCTCCGACGACGATGCGCGGTCGAACACTGTCTGGTAGCCGCGCTGCTCGGCAACGCTCTTGATGGCATTGTAGACATCGTCCTGAATGGGGCGAAGCAGCGTCTGGCGCTTCTGGTACAGTTCGCCTTCCGGGCCGAAGTAGCGCATCCGAAGCTCGGTGGCCTCTTTTTCCTTGTTGGTTATCTCGGTTTCGCGGGCGCGCTGCTGCTCGTCGGTAAGAAACACTTTGTCGGCCAGATAAGTCTGGTACATTGTTTCTGCCTCGGTGCCGAGTGCTTCTACTTCGCGCTGCCAGCGCTGCGAGAGCTGGTTGAGCTGCTCGGAGGCCATTTCGTATTGTGGTACGTTGCGGAGTATGTATTCCATGTCAACGAGCGCGAATTTCTGGGCCGATGCGCCCAAGGCGGCCACGATGGCCAGCATTAGTGTCAGGGCTATTTTTTTCATGTTTGGGAGGGAAGAGATGTTCATATATTATTTATGACGCCTTTTTAAGCCAAAAGTTTAAATGCGGCGCATCAGAATTCCTGTCCGAGGATAAAGTGGAAGTGGCTGCCACCCTTCTCGCCGCTATAGGTGGTGTCGAAGCCGTAGGCCCAGTCGATACCCATCAGACCCACCATCGGCAGCTGGATGCGAACACCGGCGCCGGCGCTGCGCTTGAGAGAGAAGGGGTTGAACTGGCCCACCGAAGTCCAGGCGTTGCCGGCTTCGAGGAAGCCCAAAGCGTAGATTGTCGAGGTGGGCTGCAGCATCAGCGGGAAGTGGATTTCGAGGCCCATGCGGGTGTAGGCGTAGCCTTCCTGGCCGTAGGGCGTCAGCTGGCCGTTGTCGTAGCCGCGAAGAGCTATGGTTTCGGTGGCATACGTATAGGAGCCGCTCATGCCGTCGCCGCCGACGTAGAAGGTTTCGAAAGGCGTGCGCAGGTGCTTGTTGTAGCTGCCGATCAGACCGAAGTCGAAGCGGGTCATCAGCACCGGCGTCCACTGTGGGTTGGTGCTCAGCGGGGTGTAGGTGCGGCTGCGGAAACGCAGTTTCCAGTATTCAATCCACTGGTAGAGCTGCTTGCGCGACTCTTCGGTGTTCTCCGAAGCCAGCTTGGCCCAGTCCTTTTTACCCGTGAAGAGGCTCGCGGGAGGTGTCAGCTGGAGGTTGAGCGAGAAAGTTGAGCCGCTGCGGGTGTAGATGGGATTGTCGATCGAGTTGCGCGCAAGGGTCAGGCCGAGCACGAGCGAGTTCGACGTACCGTTGTTCATATAGTAGAGGTAGTCCCAGTTCTTGAGGTAGTACCAGTTGTAGCCAAGCTCGGCAGTGAAGGTGAAGTAGTCGTCGGGCCATTTCAGACGCTTGCCGAAGCCAACGTTGATGCCGATGAGCTGAAGCACCTTGTTGGGGTCCAAAGAGTTCTGGTAGCTGTTCTGATAGTAGTCGTTGTAGTAGCTGTTGGGATAGTAACCGTAGCCATAGCCCCACAGCGAACTCTGCGACCACGACCGGTTGTAGAACGAATTGTTGACACCTGTCTGGCGGCTGTAGTAGGCCGACACGCTCAGCGAGTTGGGTCGTTTGCCGCCGAACCACGGATCGAGGAAGCTGATAGCATAGCTCTGGTAGTAGCGGGCGTTGGTCTGGGCGCTGATAGTGAATGTCTGACCTTCGCCCTGCGGGATGATGCCGCGGTAGGTACTCGGGTAGAAGAGGTTCTTGATGGAGAAATTGGTGAATTTAAGCTGCACCTTACCGATGATACCCGTCTGACCCCAGCCGAGCGAGAACTCAATCTGGTCATTGGCCTTCGACTCGAGATTGAACACGATGTCGACCGTGCCGTTCTCTTCGTTAGGTTCGGGTTGTATGTCGAGCTTCTCGGGGTCGAAATGGCCGGTCTGGGCAATTTCGCGCGCCGAGCGCATAAGGTCGCTCTTGCTGAAGAGCTCGCCCGGACGCAGACGAAGTTCGCGGCGTATAACCTTTTCGTAGAGGCGGTCGTTGCCGTTGATGACAATATTGTTGATGCGGGCCTGAGGACCTTCGATCATTCGCATTTCAAGCGAAATGGAGTCGCCGCTGACCTCTCGCTCGATAGGTATGAGCTGATAGAAGAGGTAGCCGTTGTCCATGTAGAGGTTGCTGACGGCGTCGTCGTCCTCATTGAGGCGCTTGCGCATCAGTTTCTGGTTGTAGACGTCGCCGGGTTCCATACCGAGGTAGCCGTCGAGCACTTCGGTGGGATAGATGGTGTTGCCCACCCAGGAGATGTCGCGTATGAAGTACTGCGGGCCCTCGTCGAGGTGTATGTAGACGTCGACGGTGTTGTCGTTGTAGGGGACAACGCTGTCGGCCACGATGCGGGCGTCGCGGTAGCCCCGCTCGTTGTAGCGCTCAAGGATGCGGTTGAGGTCATCCTGATAGTCGGACTCTACGAACTTCTTCTGGCTGAAGATTTTAATCAAGCTGCCCTTCTCGTTGGTCTTCTTCATGGTGCGCTTGAGGGCGCCGGAGCTCATCACCTCGTTGCCGGTGAAGTAAATGCGGTGCACCTTCACCTTGTTGTGCTTGTCGATGACGATGTTGACTATCATCTCGTTCTCGTTCGAAAGATCCTCGACGAGGTCTATGCGCGCCTCGGCGTTGCCGAAGCCTTTGTCCTTGTAGTACTTTTCGATGATGCCGACGGCGCGGTTAACGATGTTCTGAGTAATCTGATTACCCTTCATGAGCTGAAGACGCTCCTGCAAGTCCTTGATTTCGCCCTTTTTGGCACCGAAATACTTCACCTCCGAAATGCGAGGCTGCGTGCGCAGCACTATCTTTATCCATGCGCGGTCGCCCACGGTGCGCACCAGCTCCACACGGGCCTGCGCAAAGAGGGTCTGACGCATAAGGCGCTTCACCGCGTTGGTTATGTCGTCGCCCGGAATGGCGACGCGCTCGCCGACTCTGAGGCCGGCGTAACCAAGAATAAGGTCGTCGTCGTAGTTCGGTGCTCCCTCAATCTCTATCCCGGCTATTTCATAGGTGCGCGGCATGGCGCTGTACAGCACGGTGGGATTGTTGATGGTGTCGGCCGGTGTCTGTACCTGTGCACGCAGCAGTCCCGGTGCGAGGAAAACAGTCATCAGCATTATTATCAATATCTTGGTTCGCATAGCGTGAGATTGGTTTTTAAATCTGTGGTACCCGGTCAGTTGGTAGGTTCGCCGGCGACTTGCTCGCCGGTTTTGCCGAAGCGGCGCTGCCGCTGCTGGTATTGGGCTATATGGGCGCGGAAGTCGTCCGCACTGTAGTCCGGCCAGTAAGTGCCGGTGACGGTAAGTTCTGTATAAGCGGCCTGATAGAGCAGGAAGTTGCTCAGGCGCATGTCGCCCCCGGTGCGTATCATAAGGTCGGGGTCGGGCATGCCGGCCGTGGCAAGCGAGGCCGACAATGCGTCCTCATCTATCTGCTCAAGGCTGATTTCACCTTTGGCGTGGCGTTCGGCCAGGCTGCGGGCGGCGCGCACCAACTCCCAGCGCGAGGAGTAACTCAGAGCGAGCACCAGCGTCAGGCCCGTGCAGTGCGAGGTGTCGGCCATGCAGCGTCGCAGACGCTCGGCGGCTTCGGCCGGCATACGGTCCAGGTCGCCGATAGAGGTGAGGCGCACGTTGTTCTTGATCAGGTCGGGCGTCTCGCGCTCGATGGCGGTAACTATGAGGTGCATCAAAGCGTCGACTTCATCCTGCGGCCGGTTCCAGTTCTCGGTGGAGAAGGTATACAGGGTGAGGTAGCCGATGCCAAGGCGCGATGCCTCTTCGGTGATGCGGCGCACGGTGTTGACGCCCTCCACGTGGCCTGCCGAACGTTCGAGGCCGCGCGCCTGCGCCCATCGCCCGTTGCCGTCCATTATTATGGCGACGTGGCGTGGTAGTCGGTCCGGGTCTATGGAGGGTATGGTGTGCTGTTCAGTCAACATAATGGCAGGTTTCGCAGCGTTTGCCAAACTCGTACGATACTCCGATGGTGAGGCGCGAGTACCAGTCGGTGTTTTTGTAGAACGCTGTCTTTATTGTGTTTAAATCGTTGAGCACCGGGCCGTCGAACGAGTCGCTGAAGGCCTTGGTCATAGTAAATTCTATGCCGAGGTTCCAACGCTCCGATACCTTGTACTTTATTCCGACACCCATCGGAATTGTCGGCGCAACCGAGGTCTTGCCGCCCGAGGATGCCATGGCCACTCCCACACCAAGGGTGAGATAAGGTGTCCAACGGCGCAGGCGTTTGAAGGTTTCGCCGATGCCGTAAGGGAAAAAGTTGAATTCGGCGCGGGCACTCAGGTCGTAGACGGTGGAGGTGAAGTCGTAGACGGCGCCGTCGGGAAGCACGTTGGCCACATCGGCCGTCGAGCCGCTCAGCCCGAAGGTGGAGAACACGCCGCGCAGCGCCCAGCGCGTGTCGGGCAGATAGCGGAACGACACTTCGCCGTCGAAGCCGGGGTGCTTGAATATATTGCTGCCGTTTGCCTCGCCGATATATCCACTCATGCCCAGCTGAACGCCCAAATCGAACTTGTAGGGCGCTGTGGGGGCCGTAGCCTGCGCGCGGGCCTCTCCGGCTCCGAAGAGGAGCAGCAGCATAAGGACGGCAGCGCTTACGAACTTGCGGAATTTCATCGGCGGCAATACTTATTATCTTACTGAATAGGCTTGAAGGTGAGGCGGTTGAAGGTTGCGCGCCATACGAAGGGTGAGAGCGTGCCCGAGCTCTGGACACCTCCGAACATAAAGATGAAGGGGCACGTCCACTCGGTGATGGGCTCGGTGGCACGACTCAGCGGTGCGCCCTCGATGATGGCGGTGCCGGGCAGGCGCCGCGAAAGAGCAATTTCCTCCCACAGGCTGCCCGAGCGCGACTCGTGGAGTTCGCCCTCGTAGCGGTAGACCTGCGCGCGGTAGACGGCCGGCACTTCGGCGGGAAGCTGAAGCAGCTCGTCGCCTTTCTTCCAGGTCATACCGTAGTCCATAGATGTATAGAGCGTCCGGGCGACGGTGCCGTCGGCGTTGCGGCCGCCGAACGCCATCAGGGTGGGATACTCTTTGGGGATGAATGCGCCGCTTATGCGGAAGGTTACGAAGGGTGCAAGGACCATTTCCTCAACGGCCCAGTCGAGTGGCTCGTTGTTCATGCGGGCCCAGTTGCCGCGGCCGTCGTAGCTCCACACAGCCTTCACCGGGCGCCCGTCGACACCATTGCCGCCGACTATCACGGCCTGCGGAGCGGCGCTCAGCGGAGTGGTGTACTCTATCATATTGGAGGTCGCCTCGACGGGCATCCCTTCGGGCAGCAGCGAAAGGGCGCCACTCTCAACGTCGACAAGATGCCACACGCCGCTGTCGGAGCAGCGGTTGGCAAGCACTTTGCCGTTGCAGCTGCCATAGATGGTGGTCAGACGAAGTCCGGAAGCGGTCCAGGTGCTGCCGCCGTCGGCGGAGCTGTAGTGGGCGTAGCTTGCGGTGGAGAGGTCGTCGTCGACGAGTATATGGAGCGAATTACCGTTGGCTGTGAAGCTGTTGACGATGGCTCGCGCCGGAATATTGGCGGCGGAGGCGCTCCAGTTGTCGTAGTAGGGATTGTCGGTGGTCTGAAGGGAGTAGCTCGAGCCGGCGCGGGTGAGGCAATAGAGCTTGCCGGAGCCTTGAGTGGTCTTCTGCTCGATGGGCGCGGACAGCGAGGTAGGCAGAGGGCGGCGTGCGGCGCGGTTCCACACCAGAGAGTCGCTCTTGAGCTGGTGCACGTTCACCTTAATCTGGTATTTGCGCTCGGCAAGCCCGTCCCACGACACCACGCGCAGCTCGACCGGGCCGCGGCTGAAGTCGATGGAGTCGGTGCCGGAGGAGAGGTAATTTACTGTCGTGTCGCCTCTTTCGTTGCGGAAGGTAAGCTCTGCCGTCGACACATTGTCGTACATCTTTATCACAGGCACGAGTTTATCCACCGCCGTGCCGTAGGGCAGCGAGTCGGCGTTGAAAATCTGAGCCTTGACAAGGTCGATGGAGAAGAAAACGGAGTCGAGATTGGCAAGCACATTGGAGTTGGCGCCCAAGCTGAAACTGTGAACGGCCGTACCATACGTGGAGGCCTCGCCGTTTTCAACGTCGGAACTATTGCATGACCAAAGGCCGAATGCGGCCGCCATGACCACCGTTGCTATTGATGGATATTTCTTCATTAGCGTCTGTGATGTTTCAAGCAACAAAATTACATTTTTTCCCGCAAACCTCAGCCTTGTGCATCCACAAAGCGTCGTTTTTCATCCCGCATTTATATGTTTTTAACGTCCAAGGCGCCGTGTGGTAATAAAGATTAAGGTTTTTCGGCTCTTTCCAACCCGTTTTGCCCTATATGCTCTCCCATTCGCGCCTCAAAACTGGAAATAGATAAAGGGCATCACCGATTCCGACCGCAGTTCGAGTACAAGCTGCACCACTACGATGAATATCAGCAACTTGACAATCCACGGGCTGCGTACAAACCAATCCCCGGCTTTAGGCCAAAAGCCGGTCGGCAGGCAGTGGGCCACTACGATGACCAGCATAAGCACCAGCCACAGCATGCGGGCCGAGGCAAAGGCCATGATTTTTGCAAGCGAATAGTCGCCGGGTATGGAGGCGAGTACCGTCCAGGAATCCTGCCAAGTATCGGCGCGAAAAAACACCCAAAGAGCTGCCACAAAGCACATTGTGATGCCCCACGAGAAGGCCTTCACTATAAATCCGTCGCCCAGACGTCCCAACCGGGGCTTCGCAGCCTTGTGGACGGCAAGTCCGGCGCCGTGCATGGCGCCCCAAAACACGAACTTCCATGCCGCCCCATGCCAAAGGCCGCCGATGAGCATGGTAGCGAAGTTGTTGACGTAGGTGCGGGCCGTGCCCTTTCGGTTGCCCCCCAGAGGGATATAGATATAGTCGCGAAGCCACGTGCTTAGAGATATGTGCCAGCGCCGCCAAAAGTCCGTAAGGTTGCGGCTCTTGTATGGAAAATTGAAGTTTTGGGCAAGTTTGAAGCCCATGATGAGCGCTATGCCGATGGCCATGTCGGAGTAGCCGGAGAAATCGCAGTAAATCTGCATAGTATACCCGATTATGCCCATTAGGTTCTCAAAGCCGGTGTAGCCGCCGGGAGTACTGAAAATGAGGTCGTTGTACTGAGCAATGTAGTCGGCGATAATGGCTTTTTTGACCACTCCCAGCAGGATAAGCCAGAACCCCATATAGACCTCGGAGCGCGTCGCGGTGACGTTTTTGCGGATTTGTGGTATGAAATAGTCCGCCCGGACTATAGGGCCGGCGACGAGCGCGGGAAAGAACGAAAGAAAAAAAGCGTACTCCAGCCAGGTGCCCGTCGGCGCGACACGGCCTTTGTAGACGTCGACTATGTAGCTCACACTCTGGAAGGTATAAAACGATATACCCACCGGTAGAATGATGTCGAGCGGCTGAAAATTTCCGCCCACCGCCGCCTGAAAGTTCCAAAGAAAGAAATTGGCATACTTGAAGTAGCCCAATATGCCCAGCGACGTCGCAAGCGACACACCCACTCCGATGCGGCGGAACGCGCGCGAGCGCCCCGGCGCCGAAATAAGCCGCGATATCAGCCAGTCGACCAACGAAGTAGCCGCAAGAAGGCAAACGAAGACTCCCGAGCACTTGTAGTAAAAATAGAAACTGAAAAGCACCACGAAGACCATCATCTGCCATACCCGCTTCTTCAAAAGCGAGTAAATCGGCAGAAAAACCAGGAAAAGCGCCCAAAAAGTTCCGCTCGAAAACAGCAGAGGCTCCGACGGAAGGTAGACGAGCCGGTCGGCGATGTTGGCGAAGACGTCGTGGAGCGATACCATGGCTCAGCGTTCGTTGGGTTGGTGCACAAACACTCGTGCCGGACGCGCCGTGGCGACATCGGGCCGCTCCATGCGGATGGGGTGCAGGCTGTGGGCCGGCATCCAACGCACTACACTGTCCATCCATTCGATGGCTGAAGCTCGCGTAGGGTGCGCACCGTCGCGGGCGCGGTCAAAGTGCATACCGTCGCTGAGGAAGAAGGCTCCCTCCGGTGTGCTTTCTTCAATCAGCTCGTTGATGCCGGTATCCGGTTTCCAATTGGGAGGCCCGATCCAAAGATAGGGTATGGTGTCGATGTCGGCGATGATTTTCTCGACGTAGCCGCGCCGCTTGTTCTTAATATCGCTGACAAACAGCTCGTTGGCTCCGAGCGATATGAATACGTAGGTCGGCCGGATGTCGTGTATATACCGGCTGAGACGATCCGAGCGCCCCCAGACCTCGGAAGTAGAACTGTACCACACCACGTTGTAGAGCGTATGGCCGTTTTTGGCGGCATAGGCGGCCAGGCGCGGCCCGAGGCCCTCGAGCATGGAGTCGCCGATGAAGAGTATGCGCTGGGCTGCCGTATCGACCGGCATCGGGAAAGTCGGACAGGCCTCCTCCACACTGTCGGCGGCGAGGCTGTCGGCCGGAACCTCTTCGGGGATGTGTCTGTCGGCAAAGATATTTTGGCTTATTTCGGACGATTTCAGCTGATGCCCTCCGATTTCGGGCAATCCCACTGCCGAAGCCACGGCAAACACCACAAAGGCCACCGCAAGTAAAAGCCACAAACTGAAGTGATGGCGCGTCATACCCTACTCTCCTGCAATTAGAACGACACCAGCATATAGTCAATGCGCCCGCGCGCAACGCGATATCTGCGCAGCCCGTAGCCCTTCTCCGCGGCTATGCCCTCCACGGGGTGACCGCTAAGCGAAAAAACATCGTATTCGCTGTGGCAGACCGGACATTCGGCAAGCATGCTTTCGGTGTTGATTTCCACGATAATGTTGTGGTCGCGCTCCACGGGGCACGCCAGGTCATAGGCCGCCGGTTCGCCCAGCACGGTGGTTACCAACAATATTCCGCCGAAGCCGGTGAAACTGTTGGCTGTGTAGGGAAAGTTGGCGGGTATGCGCTTGTCGCGGATGTAGCTCTTGTAGTCCATAGCGCCGGCTACTCCGTAGATATTCCAAGAGGCCTCGGTGGCGAAAGGCAGATTGACGGGCGTCACCGGGATGCGGTCGTCGTCCAAAGTATGACAGCCCGCGCAGGCTATTGCGCAGGCTGCATATAGTATGGTCTTTGCTAATCTTGTCACCGGGAGAGAAAGCTGTTAGGACGTTAAGCCAGGCCGCTGAAAAGTTCGCCGAATTTGTCGGCAGCCTTCTGCAGAGTCGGGCCCACCATAGGCTTGATGATGGCGGGTATGTCGACGTCGATAACGCCGCAAACCTCCGTCGACTCAGCAGAAACAGCCTTGAAGGTCACTTTGAGCTGCATGGGCACCGGAGAGCCCTCCGCCTGAAGCACTATAGCCTCCGGGGTGCGCTCGACGGCACGAAGGTTGATGGCGCCCATCTGAGGCGTGTTGATGGTTATGGTGTCGGCAGTGAAACTAACGTTGCCGACGGCCTGCCGCTGCTCTTCGGGCATGGCGTCCAGGCGCTCCTGAAGGATGGTGAAGTCGCCGAAGCGCGACGCAAGCTCCTCGGCATTGCGCGCTATTACTACGGGTTTGGAACTATATGTTGCCATTATTTGGGTCTGTGTGGGGTTCGGTCAGCGGCGGGGTGCCCAGTTGGCCGGGTCCAGGCGCCACTGCTGAAGGGTTTCGATGTCGTTTTCGTTGATGAAGCGGGTTCCCAATGCGGCCTCCAGAAGCGCCGTGTAGTTGCTCAGCGTGTGGAGCTCTACGTCGGCCTCCTCGAAGTGTTCGCGCGCTACCGGGAATTCATAAGTGAACAGTGCAAGCATGCCCAGAACCTCGGCGCCGGCGTTGCGCACGGCCTCCACGGCTTTGAGCGAGCTGCGACCGGTCGACACAAGGTCTTCTATCACAACCACTTTCGAACCGGGCTTAAGATCACCCTCTATGAGGTTCTCCAGTCCGTGGTCTTTGGGAGTAGAGCGCACGTAGACATAAGGAAGGTTGAGCAGGTCGGCTACCATGGCTCCCTGGGCAATGGCGCCGGTGGCTACGCCGGCAACAACCTGGGCATCCGGATATTTCTCCAAAAGCATCCGGGCAAGTTCTACCTTGAGGAATGTACGCACTTCGGGGTACGACAACGTGCGGCGGTTGTCGGTGTAGATGGGAGAATTCCAGCCCGAGGCCCAGGTGAAGGGATTGTCAGGCTGCAATTTTATTGCGCTTATTTTCAGAAGCTTCTCAGCAAAAAGTCGTGCTACATTCTTCATGTTTTCCAGAATAGTGTTTTATATTGTCCTCCACGGAGGCGGTGTGCCCCGCTTTTCAGAGTGCAAAAGTAGTCATTTTCCGCGACATTTCAGCACTCCCGCTGCATTTTAAATTTTGCTAACTAAAGAAGGTGCGCAAGTTGCGGTAGAGCGCGTTCAGCGGCAGTCCCATCACGTTGTAGTAGCACCCTTCGATGCCCGTGATGCCGACGGCCCCTATCCACTCCTGAATGCCGTAGGCCCCAGCCTTGTCGAGGGGATAGTAGAGATCGACATATTCGGTGATTTCTTTCTCGTCGAGATGTCCGAAATGCACCTTGGTGGTCTCCGAAAAGGTCAGGGTCCGGTCGGGTGTGGTGAGCGTCACGCCGGTCACCACGGTATGGGCGTGGCCGCTGAGACGGCGGAGCATGTTGCGAGCCTCTTCCGGCGTGGACGGTTTGCCGAGGATGGCGTCACCGTCGATAACCACTGTGTCGGCCGTGATGATAAGCTCCTTGGGCTCAAGCATATCGGCATAAGCGCGGGCCTTGAGCTGCGAGAGGTAGGCGGGCACTTCGGGCGCCGCAAGGGTGTCGGGATAACTTTCGTCGATGTCGCGCGCCTGAGCGACTTCAAAGCGTCTCAGAATCATGCCGAGAAGCTCGCGGCGGCGAGGGGAATTGGATGCCAGCAGGATGCGGTAGTCGGCAAGCTCTTTTGCCGGCCATGGCGCGAGCACCCGGTCCTGCTCTGTTCTGCAGTCTTTTACCATTTGTCTATCAGTGTCTTACCACCCGAAGGCTTTTACGTCGTCAAGCCAGTGTCCGTTGATTTTAAGTAGTTCTTCGAGTAGTTCGCGGGCAACACCGTAGCCGCCGTCGGCCCGCGTGATAAATGTAGCGATGGCCTTCACCTCCATGGCGGCGTCGCGGGGCGCCACGGGCAGCCCGACAGCCTCCATCGGCGGGATGTCGGGAATATCGTCGCCGACAAAAGCAACTTCCTCCGGTTCAAGGCCATTGCGCTCCATCCATTCTTTGAGGATGGGCAACTTGTGAGATGCGCCCAGATAGATATCCTCCAGTCCGAGCTTCCGGAAACGCTCGCGAACCGTTTCAACTTTTGCACCGCTTATTATGCACATTTTCAAACCATTGCGCACTGCCAGCTGCATTGCATAGCCGTCCTTGACGTTGACCATGCGCGCCGGCTCGCCATCGGCATCCATAGGCACGGTCGATGGCGACAAGACGCCGTCGACGTCGAACGCTACGGCTTTTATCTTGGTAAGATCGTAGTCAATCTTGCTCATGAGCTTTGATAATGAGTTTGTTAAGTTCCGCGAATGCGGTTTTGAGGTCGTCGGGCACCCGAGCGAGTTGCCGGGTCATCACCTCAAGGTCGCCCCGGCGCGCCGGCCCGGTCTGCGCGGCATGCGGCCCGATGGCAAATGCCTTGCGCACTGTCATTTCCACAAGCGGACGAACCACTTCCAACGGAAATCCATCGTCCTCCAGGATGTTCTGAGTGCGCTCCAAAAGTATGTTGACGAAGTTGTTGGCCATTACCCCGGCAATATGCAGTGTGCGGCGCTTGTCGGCGTCGGCGTGGCATACTCTGGCTCCGAGTCCGCCCCCGATGGCGTCGGCAAGGGCAAGGTCGGCGGCTGCGGAGGCCTCTGTGAAGAACGGCACTGCTGCCACATCCACTTCGAAACCTCGCGTAAAGGTCTGCAGCGGATAGAGAACGCCGACGCGCTCCGAAAGTGGCCGAAGCGCCTCCATACCCAAAGTGCCGGAGGTGAGTAGGCACAACGGATTGCCGGCAAGGCGTCCCATCGCTGCCACCACCTCGGCAAGTGCCGAGTCAGCCACTGAAACGATCACTACATCGGCCTCCACGCCGGCGGCCTCCCCCAGGGCGAGAACACGGCAGCCGGGCGCAGGCAGCTGCGCATAGAGCTTCTCGGGAGTGCGGTTTGCCCACCCTACCAGCTCAAAGCGACGCGAAAGCGGCTCGGCCAGCGAGCCGGCCACGTTTCCTGCCCCGACAAGGAGTACTTTCAGCCTCGAACCGTCACTCTTCATCCTGCACGGCGTTCCAGCGGCCCAGGTGTACCTTTTCCCAAAGCAGGCGCGACGGGTCTACCGGGCGCCGGTTCTCGGCCGAATAGCCGAAAGTGAGTATGCACTCGACGGGGTACGACTCCGGAATGCCCAGTGCGCTCTGAACAACCGTTTCCGAAGGTTCGCCGTCGGCGGCGAAGCGGTTGCGCACCTGCACCCAGCAGGAGCCTATGCCGAGGGCGGCTGCCTGAAGCTGCATCATAGTGGCGGCCACACTGGCGTCCTCGATGAAAACGTCGCTGCGCTCGGGGTCGGTCACTATGACCACGGCGAGAACGGCCGTGCGGAAGCTCGCAGCCCCGGCGGGCTTGCACTGCCCCAGACGCGCGAGCATCTCTTTGTCCTCTACCACAACAAACTGCCAGGGCCGGGCGCTCTTCGACGTCGGCGCCAGCAGTCCGGCCTCAAGTATGGTCTTGACATGCTCGGGGTCGATGGTCTGCTCGGTGTATTTTCGGATGCTGTGTCGGCTGAGAAGTAGTTGATGGAGGTCTTCCATGGCTTATGTCTTTGTAATCTCTATAATAGCTTGTTGTATAAACAAAAAAAGCGGCACCAATGCCGCACGATGGCTTCAGCGCCGGCAAACCCACGCATTGGGAAAGACGTCGTAGACTCCCGCGTTGCGGCCGGCTGCCGAAAGGGCGGCCGCATCGGTGCCGCTCATGGCACTCACTCGAATGCGACCCTGCATCGGAACGACACTCAGGGGGAGAGCATCGGTCGAATGGTGCTCCACAAACACGTTCGCTTCGTCCATATTGGCCAACGAGGCCACGATGAGGCAGTACGGTCCGTCGGCAGCTGCCTGCGCCTCCGAGCCGCGAGTGCGCTCCGGGCGTACTCGAGCCTCGTCGACACCGTCGGCCGGCGTTCGGAACACCAACATCAGCGGCGCCTCCCGGTCGGCCTGGACCATCCTCACCTCAGCCGGAGCAGCGGTAGGAATAGCCGAGGCCATAGTAGCGTTTTTACCCGTGCCCAGGCCGTTGATCCAACCCGTCACCAGCACTATGGCGGCAAATACTGCCACTGCGGTGCCCCAGGTGGCGGCAATGCGGACTCCGCGACCGGCAACAGCGCGACTACGCGACTCCCGCAGAGCCTCCTGAGCCTTTTCGACGGGTGCGGGAGCTGCCGCGGGCGCTGCCAAAAGCTTGAATTCGGGATTGGGCAGCCAGCAGGTGGCAGAGGCTCCGATGAAGTCGGCAGAGCAGCCGAAAGCAATCTCGCCGGAGGGGGTGCGGCTCAGCTCGCCGAGATCTTCGATGACGTAGCGGCCCTCCGATGCCAGAGCATCCAGAATCTCGCGCACGTCGGAAGCCACAATTCGCTGCGCCTCTTCGGCATCGACTTCCTCGCGCAGGCAGATGGAGCCGATAAGATCGGCCGAAGTCCCCACTTCGGGCAAATACTCGAAGCCGACGCTCTCGCCGGGCGGCGTAATACGCCCGGTCTCAGCGTTATAGGATGCCGACACCCAGACCCTGCCGAACACGCCGATACCTCGCACTTCAACAACGGAAGCGTGAGGCAGAAGGTGAGCAATATGCCGGGCGGTAGTATTCACATTGCAAAGTTAATAAAAAATGTGCAATTCGCCCCAACTTTTCGCCAAGTTTTTTATCGGCGGCATAGAATATGGCAAACCGGCCGGAAAGATTGCTCTTCCGGCCGGTTTGCATTGTATGCCAGTTCGTTATTTGCGCAGAACGGAGATGGCGCCTTCGTAGTCCGGCTCGTGGGTGATTTCCTCCACAAGGTCGGAGAAGATGACGTTGCGGTTCTCGTCGAGCACAATCACGGCGCGGGCCAGAAGTCCGGCAAGAGGTCCGTCGACTATCTGCAGACCATATTCCTGAGCGAAGGTCGGCGAGCGGAAGGCGGAAGTTACCTCCAGCTTGTCGATGCCTTCGGCGGTGCAGAAGCGTTTCTGGGCAAACGGCAGGTCCATCGACACGCAGATTACCTGCGTGTTTTCCATCTTGGCGGCCTCTACGTTGAAGCGGCGTACACTGGCGGCGCAAACGGGGGTGTCGAGGCTGGGGAAGATGTTGAGTACTATGCGTTTGCCGGGATAGTCGGAGCAGCGTACCTCCTTAAGGTCGGCGTTGACCAGGGTGAAGCACGGTGCCTTGGAGCCTACTGCGGGTATATTCCCGTAAGTGTGGCAGGGATTGCCCTGAAAATAAATTGTTTCCATTGTTTTTGAGTTAGTATGTAGTGGGGGCGGTCTCAGCGGCTCAGGGCCGTGAGGCTCGCTTTTTGAATAACGACAGACTCAAGGTCATTGTTGTAGCCGCGCACGAAATCGGCCACACGGCCGGCGCGGTCCACAAAGACTATCACCGGCAGGAGTGAACCCACGCCGAGGTCGCGGATGGCCGAGCCGCTGTTGAAGGCGGCGGTCTCGCCGGGCGCGGTCTCGCCGAGAACAGCGGCAACATCCTCGGCGCGGCGGTCGGCGAACATCCACACCAGCTCTGCATTGCCGGGCACGGCCGTCATGGCGTTGCGAAGGGCGCTGATCAACGCCGGAGTGGTGACGGTCTCTGTGTTGCAGAAAACGAGCACCGTAGGAGCTGCCATCGGCTCTCCGCGGTGGTGGATATATCGTGTGCCGTCGGTGGCCGGCACTGCCACCAGCGGCAGCGGCTCGCCGACGAGCTGTTCGAGCGAATAGGTGTCGGTACGGTATTTTTCGAATGCCTCGGGCTCGAGCGACACCAGGGTCTGCATATCGACCGCACAGCCGGGTTTGGAGGCTGGCCTGAGATACTGCACGTTGACGGTCTGCTCGCCGAGCTGCCCGGGATTGTTCTCAAGTTCCACTGAGATGGGTGCAAGGCTTTCGGCATCGAGTATATACTCGAATTCCTGCGCATCGCATCCCGCAAGCCGTCGGATGCCGTCGACGCGTATTGCTTGGCGGCCGCCCGCCGTCAGGGAGGAGATGCGCACGCTATAGGTGGTGTCGGAAGCCATCGCCACGAAGTGCTCACCGATGAACTGCGGAAGCAAGTCGGCAAACTGGGCCCGTCTTTGCACCCCGTTTTCGGCCTTGCCGCCGGGAGCGAAGGAGGCTCCGTCGGCCGCTGCGTGGTATTCCTGAAGCCGCTTGTTGGCGAAGCGGAAATGGTTACCTCCGAAGTATGCCGAAAAGCCTCCCGTCGGGCCGGAAGGGGTGTCGAGTTTCCATCTGATAATATATGAGCAGGGGGCGAGGCTGTCGGTCGGCGCAGATGCCGCCCGCAGCGCTACGCCGTACTCCACCGGGGCTTCCAGAGTGGGCAGGAAGACCTGATAGCGGCAGGAATCCTCAAAACATTCGGTGGCAAGCAGCCTACGGCCGATAGAATCAAGGCGTGCACGCACCCCGGCGGGTTCTGTACCGCCGAGGGTCGCGGAAGAAAAGGCAAGCACCACAAGAACTGCCGAGACGTAATGTGCAAAATATGAACGCATAGTGATGAATTTTATATTCAAAACACTTGGTTGCGCCGTTTTGTTCAATCTTTCTTCGGAGTTACTTTCGGCAGGGTGAAGCGGAAGGAAAGACCTCCGGTGGGACGGTTCTCGACGGTGATGGTTCCTCCGTGGGCAAAGACGGTGCTCTGCACGATGGGAAGGCCCAGGCCCGTACCGCCCGCCTTGCGCGCACGGCCCGAGTCCACGCGGTAGAAGCGCTCGAAAAGGTGCGGAATGTGCTCCTCGCCGACGCCGACGCCGTTGTCGCGGAATACAAAGGTGTAGAACTTGTCGTCCTCGCCGACGCAAAGCAGCTCGCACACCGTGCCCTTGGAGTAGGCGGCGGCGTTGCGGCAGAGATTCATTATCATGCCGTTGAGCAGGTTGTAGTTGCCCATCACCTTGCAGTCGAGCGGTATGTCGAAATTGAAGGTCATCGAGCCGAGCACGCCGGACTCCTCGACGTCGTTGCTGAGCGTAAAGGCCACATCGTGGAAGTCGAGCTCTTCGGTGCTTATTACCTCGCCGCCGTCCTCAAGGCGCGTAATGGCCGACACATCGGAAATCAGGCTCACCAGGCGGTTGGCGTGCTGCTGAGCCTTGATGATGAAGTGCTGCCGGGTTGAGGCATCCATTTCCGGATTCTCTATTATGGTGTCCAGATAGCCTTTGATGACGCCTATGGGAGTGCGAAGCTCGTGGTTTATGTTGCTGCTCATCTGGCGCTTGGCCTTGGCTTTTTCTTCGATGGCGTGCATGGCCACTGCATGTTCGCGCTTCTGACGCTTCAGGGCCTGCCCGCGCTCGTTGAAGATGTGGACAATCTGGCGGTTTATATCGCCGAGCTCATCGTGCGGAAAGTCGACGGCGGGAATGAAATTTGGGTCGGAGGCCGCCTTCTCGGCCACACTGCGCAGCAGGCGGATATTGCGCGCGAAGTGACGCGAAGCAAAGTATGTCAGCAGGGTGATGGCGATGGCAACCAGCAGGAGCACCACCAAAACCTTCAGACTGGGCGACACGGCCGCCATTATATCCTGGTCGAAGGGCAGCACGGTGATGACAATCAGCCGGCCGTCTTCCGAAGGCGTGGCGCGGTAGTAGAAGTACTGCCCGTCGGTAGGCCGCTGGTTCAACTCGCCGGCCAGGTCGAGTCCCGGGTTGGTGGTGATGCCGGCGTCGTTGTCGATTTCCTCGTTGGTGAGTTGTATGGGCTCGCCGTAGCTGTAGCGCAGCAGGCCGTCTTCGTAGACGGTGATACGTATCTTGTCGAACTCGGGGCTGTCGCGGTAGTAGTCGTAGACGAACTCAAGATATGGACGGATGGTATTGTCCGAAGCACCGTCGTAGTAGAACTTGAGGATGCGTTCGTTGACAAGATTAAGCTGGTCGTAGGCGCGGTTGAGCTTATACTGATAGTTGTTGTGGAACACCCACACACCCATTGCTATCAGCACAAGCCACATTCCGGCCACCAAGGGCACGAAAAGCTGCCACTGAAAGCTAATTCTTCTCCTTGAAGCCATAACCGAAACCCTGGCGAGTGATAATATACTTTTCGTAGTCGCCGAGCTTCTTGCGCAGACGGGTGATGTTTGTGTCGATAGTGCGTTCGGAAACCACAACATCGTCGCCCCACACGTTCTTCATGATTTCCTCGCGGCTGTGGATGCGGTTGCGGTGTGTGAGGAAGAAGAAGAGGATGTCGAACTCGGTGCGAGTCAGGGTAATAAGCTCGCCGTCGAGGTAGCACTCCTTGTCGTTGCGGTCAATGCGAAGGCCCTTGAAGGTTACGTCGGTCTCGTAGAGCGACTGCTGCTGCTCGATGTCGGTGGCGGTGCGTTTTGCCGTCAGTCCCGACCGGCGCAGGATGGCGCGTACGCGCGCAAGAACCTCGCCGATGACGAAGGGCTTGGTCACGTAGTCGTCGGCTCCTATATTGAGCCCTTTGACCACGGCGTCCTCATCGGTCAGCGCCGAGCAGAACAGTATGGGCTTGTCTTCGGTCTCGGTGACATTGCGTATCTGCTTGGCAAAGTCATAGCCCGAAAGCTGGTCCATCATTATGTCGACCATAAACAGGTCGTAGGGCTGCAAATCCATGTCCAACGCCTCCTCGGCGCTGTACGCACAGTCAACTTCGTAGCCCTCTTTCTCGAGGTTGAACTTGAGTATCTCGCAGACGGCCTCTTCGTCGTCTATCACTAATATTCTGGTTCTCATATGGTTTGCAGAGCATCAGAATGCCCTGTAATATTACATAGCGGGATAATGGTTGGTTTTCGAGGCTAAAATTACAAATTATTTATGGCGCAAAAGCGTTAACAGATGTTAAACAATGATTTTGTCACATTCCCCCACGAACCTTTTGCCAACCCGCGTTGTTGGAATTACAGAACGCAAAATAATTGCATTGTGTTTTTTCATGGTATTAGATTTTAAGGTTTAAGATTGTCGGGTGTCGTGAGACAGCCGATTTTTTTTGCCCAATTATCAATTATCAATTATCAATTATCAATTAAAAAAAGGATTCCGGCGAGTTGCGGCACCGAAATCCTTCACTAAAACCTTGGAGTACCTCTGCTCGCGCAGCCGTCGCTCCAATCCCCAATTAAAAATAAATGCTTAGATTGTATTCATTTATTCAAATAATCCAAAATTCTAAACATCGCAACTTATTAACTAACTGCCTCCCGGCAGGCCTATGGCGCAGGCGAACCGTCGGCGACAGCTGTCGCTCACCGGTATCGCCCTGCCATTAAGCAGTATGCAGTTTCGCTCCACTACCCTGACCCGGTCCAGATTGACGATAAAAGAGCGGTGAACGCGCATGAAGTTGGCCTCTGCGAGCGCCTCTTCGACGGCCTTCATACTCATCACGGTCATTACCGGCCGTTCGGAGCCGGAGCTGTAGATTTTCACATAGTCCTTCATACCCTCCACAAAGTCGATTTCCGCTATCGGCAGTCTGAGTATCTTGTACTCGCTGCGCACCGTCAGATAGCCCGCAGCTGCTGCGGCCGGCTCCTTGGGCGCGGGGGTCGCCTTGGCTTCCAGGGCGCGGGTGGCGGCGTCCAGAAACTCGGCGTAGCTCACCGGCTTGAGCAGATAGTGGAGCGCGTTGACGCTGAAGCCGTCAAGGGCATGGTCGCTATAGGCCGTGGTAAACACCACGCGCGTGCCGGCCGGAAGTCGACCCGCAAGCTGCAGTCCGTCCATATGCGGCATGTGGATGTCGAGAAACATCAGGTCGATATTTCCCGCGCAGGCTTCGGCGAGGGCCTCCTGACTGTCGTTGTACTCCCCGACAAGCTCCAGAAAGGGCGTGCGGCGCACATACGACGCAATCAGACCGGCCGCCAAAGGCTCGTCGTCGACTACTATGGTGCGAAGTATGGTGTCAGTGGTCATTTCGTTCGTTGCTTTTGGCCGGGATGGCGGGCATGGTGACCGGCAGGGTTAGTTCGGCGCGGAAGCGGTCGCCGTCGATACTGGTGCGCAGCGACGCTTTCATACCATAGATGAGAACCAGCCGGCGGCGCAGATTGGCAAGGCCGATGCCGCCGCGCTCCTTTCGGGCGCCGGTGTGGGTGTAGCCGTTCTCCGTGTTGAATGTGATGGTGCCGTCGGCGATGCGCAGCGAGAGCTTCACCGGCGTACCGGGTGCGCCCTCAACGCCGTATTTGAGCGCATTTTCAACCATAGGAATGAAAATAAGCGGTGGCACCGAAATCTTCTCCATGTCGGCTGCCGCAGGCATCTCCACCTCCAGCGGATGATCGCTCACACGCAGGCGAAGCTGCATCAGCGAAACATAGTTCTCCAGAAAGTCGGCCTCGCGCCGCAGCGGCACCGACGACTCGTTTTCGTAGAGCATATAGCGCAGCATGCCCGAAAGCTTGTGCACGGCGCTTTTGGCATCCTCGCTGTTGAGGTCGATCAACACGTAGATGGAGTTGAGCGTATTGAAAAGAAAGTGAGGGTTGAGTTGGCTCTTGAGTCCGGCAAGTTCCGACTCGCGTTGTGCCGACAGCAGTTTCTGCTTCTGAAGCTGGATGTCGGTCCACCGCGTACTCAGACGCATCGTAGCAGCAAGGCCGATGGCAAGAATCATCATCACGGCGTCGCGAAGAGCAAACGAAACTACCCCCGCTATCTTCTGGAAGTCGGAAAGCGTGGCCCAGCGCCGCGGCCGCGGCCCCTCGAAGAAGATATGGCTGATGAAGTGATTGAGGAAGATTGCAACCAGAATAACCAGAGCGTTGATGCCTATGAAGCGCCATATGCGGGGCTTATCCCGGCCCAACTCGCGGTCGACGAGGTAGAAGTAGTTCAGGTAGAAGATGCCCAAAAACACCAGCGCCTTGACGTAGAAGCCCGGGTAGAAGCCCCAGTGGTGGCGGTGAGGAGCCGCTATGGTCATAACCAGCTCAGGCAGCACAAAAAGCATCACTATGAATATAGTGTGCGCCAGAATGGTAGCCACGTTGGCTCGGGGTGCAGGGGCTGTCTCTTTCATGTTTGGTGCTTTGTGTGCAAAATTAATAGTTTGCGCGGCTTTACCAAAAAAAATTTCGACCAATCCACCTTCTTTGGCGATAAAACGCTTAAAAAAACTGAAAAGCGCCGACGAACCCGCCGAATCCCCTCAACACACCGCGCGACTCGCTTGTTCTATTCATAGCTTCCGTCCGGACGTCGGGCGGAGCCGTAATTCAACTATAGCAATGAAGTCAATTCGTTACATTCTTCCATTGGCATTGCTGGCGGCTGCGCCGCCGGCTTTCGCGCAGTCCTTCCCCGAAGGGCTCGGCGTGCGTACGGCCATGGAAATATCTGTGCCGAGCGGCGGCCGCGAGGTCTACGGCAACGGCGCCGGCTTCACCGTCGGCCTGACCTACAGCCTCCCCCTCACTCAACGGCTCACCTTCGAGCCCGAGCTGCTGTACTACTACAGCACAATGACCTGCAAGCAGGATATCACCATCGACGGCTACCAGTACGAAGGGTCCGCTCGAAGCCAGGGTCTGCGCATACCGCTGATGTTTTCTTACAACTTCCCTGTTCACGATAACTTCGCCGTCACCGTCGCCACCGGCCCATGGCTGAACTTCAATCTCTACGCTCGTCAGAACATTCTGCCTAACTTCGCCGCTCCGGTGGCAGTCCCCGACCGGCGCATAAACCTCTTCGACCACGGCTGGAAACGCTTCGACGCCCAATGGGGTTTCAAACTCTACGTCACCTTCGCCAAAAGCTACTTTATCGGCATCACCGGCGGCGTTTCCTTCACCCCTCTGGCTTCCTTCGGCATGAAGGACAAGAAAATCCGAGTGCACCGAAACACCGTAGCCATCTCGCTGGGCTACAACTTCTGACGCTCCATTACTAAAAAAGTGGCCGCCTTCCGGATTCGGAAGGCGGCCGCTTGTTTCGTATCTATGTCTGATTGTCAGAAGTAGTAGGGCTGCGTTTTGTCGTAGACAAGCATGGCTTCGCCTACCTCGCGGGCCACGTTGCTTCCCAGTGAGTTGGTGATGATGGCCATGGCGAAGAGGCGCGCCGAAGCCGGGCCGTTGGCGGTGATGAGGTTTTCGAGGGCCACCACGCGGGTGTCTTTCATTATGGCACCGTGCTCAATGCATTGAGCCTCGAAGCCGGGATAGCACGTCGCCTCCTTGCCCTCCAGCAGGCCAAGAGGAGCCAGCACTACGGCCGGTGCCGCGCAGATAGCGGCGATTTTGCCCTTGTGCACCCTCAGAAGGTCGCCCAGCGGAGCGAAGTTATGCAGATTGAGCGAACCGGGCATGCCGCCGGGGCAGATGAGCCACTCCGAGCCGCCGAAGTCGGCCTGCTTGAAGGTAAGGTCGGCCTCCACCGGGATGCCGTGGGCGCCCGTAACGCGGGTATTGTCTGTGATGGATACGGTTTTGATGTCCATGCCGGCGCGGCGAAGCACGTCGACAACGGTCAGAGCCTCGATTTCTTCGAAGCCATCGGCAAGAAAGATATAGGAACGGTGCATAGATTGTCTTGTGATTTGGTTAGAGTTTATTGAAGTGATAACAACTCAAGGGTATGAAAAGTTCAGGATTTTAAGTAATTTTGCAAAAATATTTTTGAGTGATGAAACGTGTTTTTAGGATTATGCCGCTAATTACGGCATTATTTTTGACATTTGCAAGCTGCAGCCAATCTTTTTTTATCAACGATGGTTGCACTTGGGGCACGACCTACCATATAGTCTACCGGGCAGACGCCGATTTGCATGACTCCATTCGCATCGTTATGGCGCAGATCGACAGCTCTTTATCAATGTTCAACCCGCATTCGCTGGTAAGCCGCGTCAACGCCGGAACCGATTCCGCGGCCGACGGTCATTTCCGAGCCGTGATGGACGTCGCCACGCGCGTCAACACCCTATCCGGCGGCCGCTTTGACCCTACCGTTGGCCCGGTCGTCAACCTTTGGGGCTTCGGGCCCGACGGCGAGCGTGCCATCCCCGACAGCGCCGCCATCGCCGTCGCACTCCGCAGTGTCGGCCTTGCCGAATGTGGCCTCACTCCCCAGGGGCGTATTGTCAAAAAGTCTCCCGAGACTTATTTCGACTTCTCCGCAGTCGCCAAGGGCTACGGCGTGGACTGCGTGGCCGATATGCTCGCCCGCAACGGCGTCTCCGACTTCATGGTCGAAATCGGCGGCGAAGTCGTCGTGCAGGGCACCAACCCTTCCGGGCGCCCCTGGCGCATACAAGTCGATGCTCCCACCGCATCAATGACCCACGACGGCTTGACGGTACTGGAAATGGGCCCGCAGCGCCGGGCGCTGGCCTCCTCGGGCAACTACCGCAACTTCCGCACCGACTCCACCGGCGTCCGCTTCGGCCACACCATCGACCCCCGCACCGGACGGCCCGTACAGACCGATGTGCTCGCCGCCACCATACGCACAGAGCGCTGCGCCGAGGCCGACGCGCTTGCCACCGCATGCATGACCATGAGCGCCGACTCCGCTCTGGCCATGCTGGAGCGGGCCGATGTGCCGGGTATGGTGATTACGGTCGTGGCCGATTCCTTCGTCATGCTCTCCACGCCCCAATTTTTTGACGAACCATAAAATTTAAGCCGACTCAAAACGTTATTAGGGATATGGAACGAGAATTTTCCTCCCCGGTACTCGAAAATGCCGTCAACGCCTTGAGCCGCTTTCCCGGCATAGGGCGCAAAACGGCCTTGCGTCTTGCCCTGCACCTTCTGCGGCGGCCGCCCGAAGAGGCCGACTGCATAGGCGAGGCTATCATCGAGCTGCGTCGCTCCGTGCGCTACTGCCGGGTGTGCCACAACATCAGCGAGGCCGAGGTTTGCGAAATATGCTCATCGCCGAAGCGCTCCGCAGCAACCGTGTGCGTGGTCGAAACGGTGCGCGACGTCATGAGCATCGAATCCACCGGCCAGTACCACGGCCTATACCACGTGCTCGGCGGAGTTATCTCGCCTATCGACGGCATTGGCCCCGACCAACTTGAGCTCGCCTCGCTGGCGCAGCGTGTCGCCGACGACCCCGAAATCGAGGAGGTGATCCTGGCCACCTCTCCCACTGTGGAAGGCGAGACCACCAACTACTACATCTACCGCCTTCTGGCTAAATGCGGCCGCTCGGTAAAGCTGACCCAGCTGGCTCGCGGAGTGGCCGTCGGAAACGACATAGAGTACACCGACGAAGCCACCCTGGCCCGCTCGCTCATCAACCGCACTCCTTTCGAAACCTGACTTTCTCTCCCGAAATGACCATCTCCGACTCCAAAATACTCCTTCGCGCCCCCGAACCGGCCGATCTCGACACCCTTTTCCTCCTCGAAAACGCCACCCCGCTGGCCGAGGCCGGCTTCGCCACAGCACCCCTGAGCCGTTTTGAGCTCAGCCGATACATCGAAAGCTATTCGGCCGACATCTACTCCGAGCGCCAGCTGCGGCTTATGATAGTCGACCGCGACTCCGGCCGTACTGTCGGAGCCATCGACATCACCGACTACGAACCCCGCGACCGCCGTGGCTTTGTCGGTATCGCCATTCTCGAAACCGAACGCGCAAAGGGCTTCGCCACGGCTGCACTCTCGCTGCTGTGCGGATACGCCTCGCAGGTGCTGGGAATGCACCAGCTCGCCGCTCAGATAGCCTACGACAACGAGGCCTCCCGACGACTGTTCGAGCGCTGCGGCTTCAAAACCTGCGGCAGCATGCGCCGCTGGATTCGCCGCGGGCGCAGCTACGCCGACGCACTCCTCTACCAACGCATCTTCGAAGGCTGACGCATTAACTCATAATAGGGCGTTTTTTGTCGGATTCGGTGTAATAGCTTGTACGCGCATGCGCAAGTTCCTATCTTTGCGCCATAACCATCACAAGCTATGAAATCCTTGAATCTTGCTGCGGCGGCTCTGCTGGCCGCTTTCGCCGCCGGCGCCGCCGGCACCGACCCCGCCGGGGTTGTCGAGCAGTGGTCGGACGCCTCGTCGGCCACCAAAATAATCGACATCAATTTTTCCGACACGACTTGGCCCGCCACCTGGGCCGGCGAAACCGGCCGCGACTGCCCCTCGCTCTCCGACGGCGGCTATGTCAACGCCATCCTCAATGTCCCTGCCGCCGGCGTCGCCGGTGCCACGGTCGACTTCCCCGTCTTTTTCCATCACTGCACTTTCGCTACCAAGGAGTCCTACAATGGTTTTGCCGGTGCCACGGCTGCTTTCGCCCGCCAGTACTATATCGGCGAAAAGCCTTCCGGTAATTCCGCCGCCACCTACAATAACTGGACCGTGGCAGGCCATACCATCTACCTCGAGGACAACATCGAGCGCAATGCCGCCGGCACGCCCGTCTACGGCGAAGCCGGCTTCGTTCAGATGTGCCGCGACGCCGCCACCGACGGCGTGTCCAACCACGGCTGGATGGAAATCGACCATATTCCCTACGTGGAGCGCATCCAGTGGTCGTGGTCGTCGACCTCATGGGGCCGAGGCATCAAATGCGATGTCAAAATAGGCGCGGGCGACTGGCAGCCTCTGCTCTGGATGGGCTCCGAGCGCCAGAAGCAGGGCTGGACGGTGTTCTCCGACCAGGGTTATTTCATAGAAAACGTCATCAATGCCGCCGACGTTTCGCTGCGCTGGCGCGTCTGGGACGGCGAGGACCTCGCTAACCCCGTCCAGAAGGACGAGGCCGGAAACTGCCCCTTCACCCAGGCCATCGACCCGATGGCACAGCGCCAGGCGCCACGCGTCCACAAGCTTCGGGTGTTCGGCAACCCGATTTCGGCCGACGATGCCGACTTCGCGCGCGCGAACGCCCTCAGCGACGTCGGCGAGCTCTCCGACCTCAGTCAGTTCGGCTTCTCCACCGACCGCGAGGCTCCCGACGCCAATGCGCCCGCCGTGGTGCTGACCGTAGGTGCCGACGGCAGTTTCTCCTCCATTCAGGAAGCTGTGGATGCCGTGGCAGCCGGCACCCGTGGCATAATCCTCATCGCCCCGGGCGTCTACCAAGAGCATGTGGTTGTCCCGGCCGGCAAGTTCATCTCGCTGGTGGGCGAGGATGCCGCTTCGACAATCCTCACCTCGGGAGTTTCGCGTGGCGGTAACTCGACCAATACTTACGAAGACTGCGCAGCACTTGTCGTCAAAGGCGAGCGCTTCTATGCCGAAAACATCACCATCCGCAACACCTCAGGCGACGTCGGCCAGGCCGAGGCGCTCTACACCGGAGCCGACGCTCATCTGTTCCGCAACTGCGTGTTGTCGGGCTGGCAGGACACCTACAAAGCCAATGTCGGCGCCCGAGGCTATTTCACCGGCTGCACCATCGAGGGCAAGACCGACTTTATCTACGACGGCGGCCTCGAGTGGTTCGACAACTGCGAAATCCGCGCCCTCGCCAACGGTGGATATATCACCGCACCGGCAGAGAGCGGAATGCCGATGAGCCGCGTCATGTATCCTCTGCTGAGCCAGGAGCGTTTCTATCCCGGTCTCTTCTTCAGCCAATGCCGCCTGACGGCAGCCCAAGGCGTGACTACCTTCTCGCTGGGTCGTCCGTGGAAGGAAAACTCCGGGGCGGCCTTTCTAAACTGCACCTTGGGCAACCACATCGCCCCCGCAGGCTGGACAGCATGGGGTGGTTCCGAAAACTCGGCTTCGCTCTACGAATACCGCAGCGTGCGCCCCGACGGCACGCCGGCCGACGTGAGCCGTCGCGCTGCTTTCAGCCGCCAGGCCTCCGACGAGGAATTCGAAGCCTATCTGAACGCCGATTTCCTCTTTGCTGCCTTCTCCAAGGTGCCCTTCGACTTCAAAGCCATTCTCGCCAGCCCCACGGCGCCGCGCAATTTCAGCATAACATCCGGACGCATAACATGGGACGATGGCGAGGGCAACGTCGCCTACATCGTCTACCGCAACGGCGCGCAGGCTGATGTAGTCACCGAAGCCGCTTATACCATTGCGGAGGGCGCCGAGGCCGACGCCTTCGCCGTGAAGGCCGTCTCGAAATTCGGCGTATGCTCCCCCGCCGTCGAGGTGCGCGAGGGCGACGCTCTGCTCGCCTTCCCCACCGCCGAGGGCTTCGGCAAGTTCACATCCGGCGGTCGCGGAGGCAAGGTGGTCACCGTGACCTCACTTGCCGACGACGGCTCCGAGGGCACCCTCCGCTGGGCCTTCGCGCAGCATCCCGGCGAACCCATCACCATAGTGTTCGCCGTCTGCGGCGACATCGCCCTCTCTTCCGAGCTGCGGGTAAACCGCGCCGACTGGACTCTGGCGGGGCAGTCCGCCCCGGGCCAGGGCATCGTGGTGACCCGCAACAAGGTTAATCTGGGCGGCAGCTCCAATTTCATTGTGCGAAACATACGCTTCCGCATCGGCCAAAAGAACGCCGACGGCCAAATACAGGCCGAAAATGCCCTCGGCGCCGAAAACTGCTCCGACTTCATCTTCGACCATTGCTCATTCGGTTGGTCGGTGGAAGAAAACATGAACACTGCCGACGCCCACTTCCTGACGGTGCAGAACTGCATCGTCCACGAAGGCCTCTACAACGCCGGCCACTCCAAGGGCGCCCGTGGCTACGGCTGCCAGTGGGGCGGCTCGCCGGCTACATACCACCACAACCTGCTGGCCCACAACCAGAGCCGCTCCTGCCGCTTCAACGGCGCCCGAGGCGAGGACTATGTTGTTTTCATCGAGTACGCAAACAACGTAAACTTCAATTATGGTTCCCGCGGTGGATGCTACGGCGGCGAAAACACCGCCGACATCGCTTCCTACAATGGCCTAAACTCCGCCCACGAGTGCAACTTCATCGGCAACTACTACAAGCGCGGCGCCGCTTCCGACCGCAATGCATTGACTTTCGTCAATGCCTCCTATGCCCGCGAGGGCGCCACATCATGGGGTCCCTCGAAATGGTATGTGGCCGGCAACAAAGCCGAAGGCTTCGCCACCGCCACCGCCGACAACTGGCAGGCCATGACCGCCGAGCACTACACCACGGCCGACATCCGGGCCGACCAACGCATAGTGCCCGCAAATCCTTACTATAAGTACACCGTAGCCGGCACCTTGGGCAACTACCGTCCCGAGCTCTATATGCTCTCCTCCATTGAGAGTGCCGACGAGGCCTTCGCCAACGTGGTGGCAACAGCCGGCACCATAAACCGCGACGCCGTCGAAACCCGCGTGGCTGACGACGCTCGTCTGGGACGCGCCACCTATGGCGGCAAGACAAAGGGCAAGACATCCGGCATCCTCGACACCGAAGCCGACGCCGAGGGTTTCTTCGCCTACGAGGCCGCGACTCCTCCGGTCGACTCCGACGGCGACGGCATGCCCGACGCCTGGGAGACGGCTGTTGGCCTCAATCCCTCCGCCCCCGACAACAACCGTCTCAATGCCGACGGCTACACCGCCATCGAGGTATACCTCAACTCGCTGATGGGCGAAAGCATGAGCACCGACTTCAGCTCCGGCATCCTCAACGCCACCACGGCAGGCTGGAACGTTACCTACAACGCCGCCTCCGCCTGCGTGGAAGCTGCCGACGAGGCCCGCTTCAGCGTGTTCACCACCGCCGGCGCTTGCATAGCCGCCGCTTCGGGCCGAAGCCTTTCGCTGAGCGCTCTCGAGCCGGGCATATACCTGGTGAAGGCTGTTCGCGCCGACGGCACCGGTGCACGAACCCTCAAGGTTGTGCGATAGCGCATGCCGATTATGGGGCGGCGCCACGGGCCGCCCCATAATTTTTTGAGGTCGCGCACAATAAACTGTTGCCTCCGGGCGTTTTATTGTTGTTCAAATCAACTTACTAACTTACCGGTTTTGCCTATGGACAAAAACTCTACTCTAACCCTTTCCCTACGTCAGCCCACCTCCACCCCGCGCCCCGCTTCAAGTCGTCGCGGACCCTCCGCGCCCTGCCTGAGCCGCCTGCGCCAGTTTGCACACGCCTACTGCGCCACCTCCATAGGAGGCATCATAATGAACTGAAAAAGCTGACCGAAGAATTTCTGACCGCGCCGTAGTTCCGGCGCGGTTTTTTTGAACCTTTCCGCCGGGGCGCGCGTTGTGATTGTAATTATCACCACGATTCATCACAACGAAAAAAATTAAATGAAAAGACTGATGCTCACCCTCGCGGCGGCAGCCGCCCTGGCAGGCTCCGCATCCGCTCAGACGGACTCCATACCCGAACGGGCCATAGTACTTTCCGGCGATGCCTCCCACCCCGGACATGTTGCCAACATCTCCGAACTTTATTCGCGCGAGAACCTGGCCTTCAACGACCCGGCGGCCCCCCGCTTCCTCTTTCTGGACAAAAAAGGCGAAGTGGCGCTCGGCATCGGCGGCTACCTCAAGGCTGCCGCCATGTACGACGTCGACGGTGCCATCGACAACAACGGCTTCATCACCAACCTCATCCCGGTGCCCTTCGACCCGTCGCAACGCAACCGCTTCGGCGCCACCGCCGCCAACTCGAAGCTTTTCCTTAAGATGGTGGCCACCCACACCCCCGTTGGCCGGGTAATAGTCTACATCGAAACTGAATTTACCGGCGACGGCGGCAATTACGGCCTCAAACTCAAGCAAGCCTACGCCACTGTCGGCAACTTCACCCTCGGCAAGGCTCGAAGCACCTTCGCCGACGGTCCCGCCATGGCGCCCACCGTCGACGACCAGGGCCCCTCCGGCCAGGTCACGGCAAAAAATATGCTGATTCGCTACAGCTCGCCATCGTACGGCGGTTTCTCCTGGGCAGTGTCGGCCGAGTTGCCCTCAGCCTCCTACACCACCGGCGACCATGCCAAAAGCATCGCCCAGCGCTTTCCCGACATTCCAGCCTACGTGCAGTACAGCTGGGCCCCCGGTGCCCACGTGCGCCTGAGCGGCATGCTCCGCGAGCTCTCCTACCGCGATTTAGTCACTGCCAAAAATAAATTCAAAACCGGTTGGGGCATCCAGCTCAGCGCCGTAGGCAAAATCTACGGCCCGCTCGGCTTCTTCGGCCACTACACCTACGGCAAGGGCATAGAATCCTACATCAACGACCTCAGCGACACCGGCACTGACCTGGTGCTCTCCGACACCGAAGGTCGCCTCACCGCTCCGGCCGCCTGCGGTTGGACAGCCGGCCTGGAGTACGACTTCTCCAAAAAATTCATGATGACGGCCAGCTACAGCCGCGCCCAGCTCCACGACACCCGCGCCATGGGCGCCGACGAGTACCGCTACGCCCAGTACATCGTGGCAAACGCCTTCTACAATCCCTGGGCCGACCTCACAGTAGGCCTCGAGTACGTACACGGCACCCGCAAGAACGCCGACCGCGAGCATGGACGCGCAAATCGTATTCAGGCTATGATTCAGTACTCCTTCTGAACATCGATAAACGTTTTTTTACGCCTGCTGAGCCAACCTTCCGGCTCCGCAGGCGTTTTATATGCAGATACCAGAAGGGCTTCGACGCCCCGAAGGCTCATTCCGGATTCAAGACTCAACAAAACTTACACATAAATTATATTATGGAAAGAAAAATATCGTTTGCCGACCTCCAGAAAGCAGTCGACGAAGCATACGAAAACTTCAAGAGTGAAAAAGCAGGAACCGTAGACCCGCGCCTCACCGAGGTCAAACCCGACACCTTCGGCATCAGCGTGATGCTTACCGACGGCCGAAGCGTCAACAAGGCCGACGCCGACACCCTCTTCCCCCTCACCCAGGTGGCTAAAGTGCCCCTGAGCGTGGTTTTGCTGACCCAGAACTCTCCCTCCGAGCTGGTCAAGAAGAGCGGCAAATGCGCCTGCAAGGGTGCTCGCAAGGAGAAACCTCAGGTGCCTTTCAGCCCTCACGGCATCCGCGCCGTCAGCGCTGTTGTGCCTCAGGGCGACCCCGAAGGCAAGTACGGTGTGATTCTCAACTCGCTGCTGGCTCTGACAAGCGGCGAGCCCGTGCTCAACGATAAACTTTTCCAGACCCTTAAGGCACAGGCTGTTTCGGACGACGTCGTCAACAAACTCGCCCAGGCCGACTACACCCTCTACGACGATGCTCAGCTCAGCGTCGACACCTACCTCAAACTGATGTCGCTGCAACTCAGCGCCAAACAGCTTGCCACCCTCGGCGCAACCATCGCCGCCGATGGCCGCAATCCTCTGACCGGCGAATATGCTTTCGACGGCTCCATAGCCGCCAGCGTAGTTGCCCTGATGGCAGAGTCCGGCCACTGCAAGCGCTCCATCATGATGCGCACCGGCCTCCCCGGCAAGGGTGGCTTCAGCGGAGCTTATCTGGCCGTGCTGCCCGGATTCGGCGCCATCGCCGTCTACTCGCCCGAAGTCGACGAGTTCGGTAAGTCCGTCAAAGGTCTCCAGACCATCGAATACATAGCGAACAAGCTCGGCCTCAATGTCTTTGCTTCGGCTCGCGTTGAAGTTGAAAAATAATAAATAATATAATCAGGGCGCGGCCTCAAGCTGCATTTCATTCTTCTCTCTCTCAGCCGCGCCTCTGTTTTTTCCTTGACGGCCTGTCAAGATGCAGGCCATGTGTAACCCCGACCTTTATGGTTGAATGTAATTATAGGCGGAGGGGGTGTGGCAAACCGGCGGTTTGACCACACCCCCTTTTTTTGTCTCACCTGAGGCGGAAGTTGTAGCCCAGAGTGATTTCGATGTTCATATTTCGGCTGGCCCCGAAGGTATCGGCCTTGCTGGAGGGGAAGATATTGCCCAGCCCGTAGTAGTAGCGCGCCTCGGCGACTATCGAATTGCGCGGATTGACGAAGAACTCGAATCCGAGCCCGGCAGCTATGCCATAGTCGAATTTATTGTGCACGTCGGCGCTGAGCTGCTCTGTCTGCCGGTTGCGCGGAAAGCCCTCGACGGCGCCGGGATTTGTATAGTCGAAGTCGGCGCTGATTTTGGAACCTATGCAGTACGACACCGACGGCCCAAGGTTGACGAAGGTCTTGAAACGCTTGGAGCCGAAGTAGATATGTGTCATTACCGGCAGCGTGAGGTATGTCAGCGAGCGCGAGTAGGAAAAAGGATGCTCCTCGAAGTTCTCCTTCCATCCTCTTGTGGTCCACCCGAACTCAGCCACCAGGCCGAAGAGCTTCTCCTCGGTGTAGCGGAAAGTGACGTAGCCGCAGCTGCCCGCGTTCATGCCCTGCTTCACCGAGGGCGAGAACGACATTGAGGCCAGCGAGGCTCCGGCGCGCGCGCCGACGCTGATGTGAGGCTTGTAGTGCGTCTCTGCCGCCGCCTCTATGCCGAAGGCTGCCAACAGCGCAAGTAACAGTACGACGGGATATTTCATTGCACGGTAGCGGAAAGACGCCCGTAGGGCAGGAAGCGGACTATATAGAGAGCCGTGTTGACGAAGCCGCCGCCTTCGACGCGCTCGAAGTGGAAGGTGCTCTGCGCTCCCCGGTAGTCGAAGGCGCGGTCAAGACGAAATTCTCCGTTGTTGGCCTGCATATTCTTGATTATGAAGCAGCCGGCGTCGTAGCCAAGCAAGCCCTGGGAGGGAACACTCTCAATCATGGGCTCACCGTACCATCTTACAAAATCCGCATCGATATTGCGCGAGGTGAAGCTGTCGTAGTCGTCGTAGTAGCGGCTGTAGACGGTCGCTTCCATGGCATGGAGCAGCTCCTCGGCATCGCTGCGGAATGCCATCCAGTCCGGGTATCCGAACAGGGCAACGCTGCCCGCAATGGCCGCTACAGTGTCGGGCACAAAAGCCGCGAGAGCCTCCGGCTCGGGATCGCCCAAACGGCTGTCGCGGAAATTGCGCACCACGTAGGCAAACTTGTTGAACTCGGGCAGAGTACCGCTCGAGGGCACTATCACAAAGTTTTCGGTAGCATTAGCCTCCAGGGGCGCCAAGTCGGCCGTAGAGAGGTTGCCCGTATAGTCTATTCGCAGGCAGCGGCGCGCCTGACTCTCGCACACCCCGGCGAGATACTGCGTGAAGGGGTCCTTCTCGTTGCGCCCCGAGGTGTTGCGGATAATCACCGGCGTATAGTCCGGATATGTGCGGAAGAGGCCCTCTACGGCCTTACGGTACATTATTTCGGCCGGTATGCTGGCCTGCATCATGTAAGGATTGGTCAGGTAGGTGGTGTCGCGCACGGCAAAGAGGTTAAGCACATACGTGCCGGCCACGCGACAGCGGTCGGCCACGCGGTCCATAGCGGCAGCGTCCTCGGGCAGCACGGCCACGGCGGCTCGCTGCAGCGTAGTGTCGGCAAGCGAAGCGTCGCCGACGAAGTCGACGGCCAATATCTCGGTTTGGCCCCGGCGGTCGCTGAGGGTATCGGCGGCGATGAGGAAGCCTTTGTAGAAATCCAGAGCATGACGATTCTGACGTGTCGGCGATGTGCTCTCCAGTCCGAATGGGAGGGCCACAAGCGCCACCGGGCCTTTGGCCGGAAGCTGCGCTTCCGGCTCCTGAGCAACGACAGCCTCGGAAGCCGCATCATCAATCTGCTGAGGCTCAATATTTTCAAAGTCCTCAACCGGGAAATAGAGCGTCTCTCCGCGGCGAACGCCGTCGGCGACGCCGGGATTGTACTGCACGATTTGCTCGCGCGTAAGCCCGAGCTTTTTGCTCAGACCGTGCACACTCTCGCCCTTGCGGGCCTTGTAGTAATAGTACTGCTTGCCGTTGACGCGCTTCACAGGCAAATCGAGCGCCGACGCGGTCACTGCGCAAAGCATAGCCACCAAGGCCATTATGATTTTCAGAGTATTCTTCATCCGTGTTTTTGAAAATACACGGCAAAAATACAAAAAAAACCTCACACCGCCGCAATCCCCCCGTTATTCCGTCCGCTCGGAGAGTCGTTCCAATGTGGATTCTATTTCATCAATAGACGGAAGCGAACTTTTTATTTCCGTGGGAATGAGATCCGACAGCTCATACTGAGATATTCCGAGAGGCAGACTGTAAGCTTCCAGTGAGTATTGAGCCTCGATATTGTCTTTATCCTTGCAGATAAGCAGTCCGATTGTGGGATTGTCCCGATCACTCTTGAGCAGATGATTCACCGCCGTTACATACAAGCCCAGTTGACCGAGATAAGAGGCCTGGAAAGAGCCGGTTTTTAGCTCCACGCAGCAGTAGGCATGGATTTTGGTATTGTAAAAAAGAAGATCTATAAAGATTTCCTTCTCTCCGACCTGCAGCCGATATTGCCGCCCCATATATGCGAAACCTGTCCCCAACTCGACAAGGAATTTGGTGACGTTGGCAACCAGAGCATCCTCCAACTCGCGCTCATTGTAGGCCTCTGTAATAGCAAAAAAGTTGAACACGTATGGGTCCTTGGTGGTCTGTTGGGCGAGGTCGCTTTGCAATGCGGGAAGAGTTTTACTGAAATTGGTGATAGCCTTTCCTTCACGTTCGTACAAATCCGTGTCGAGGAAGTTCAGCAACACGTCGCGGCCCCAGCCGTTGCGAATGACCTTACGCACGAAGAAGATAGCCTTACGAGGATCGTCTTTGCTTTTGTCGATGATTCTTCTTTGGTGGTCCCAAGGAATGGAACAAATCTCTTTCATCAAATCGTCCGCAGCCTGCGGACGATTTTCAATCGCCGGGGAATAAAGGCAGTAGAAATAATACATATACTTGAGATTGGTCTCTGAGAATCCCTTTTCGCCTGGCATCTCTGTCCTCAAGTCATGACTCAGGGTCTTATAAAAGCCGGAGCCATATGTGTTGGCATATTGTCGGGCAGCAATATCGCGGCCCAGACTCCAGTAATATTGCAGCAATGTGCGGTTGGCTTCGACCGAAGCTTTCAGACGCGCAGAAAGGTATCTTTGTTTGAGTTCCTCGACCCATATACGATAGTCGCTGTCTTGTGTGAGGTTTAAAATTGGCTTCATGCTGCGAATTTACAAAAAAAAATTCAGGAAATACGCATCGGGGATTCGCAAAAGGGGTCGGGGAGGAGGCGGCTTGTTGGGGGGTTGCGAAAGATTTTGTAACTTTGTGGTCGCTATGAGCTTTTTTAACCGCTTTCTCCGTTTGTCTTTGGCCCTGGCTGCTCTTGTGGCCGCTGTCGGCGCTTACGCCCAGCAGGCGCAACGCGAGACGCCCGAAGCTACCCGCAAGGGCCCTGTCATCGCGCCAAGCTACGCCTGGCGTCTGCTGGCGCCTTTGGGCCTGCGCGAACCGGCCACTATCGATACTCTCTTCGAGGACTATTCGCGGCGCTCGGTGCCGTCGGAAGTCTCCGACGCCTGGGCCACCACAGGCAATCTCGGCTCGGAAGGCTTGAATATGATTTTCGACAACCGCCCCGCCATGAGCGACTTCTACTTTCGCGATGCCGTCGCCACCTGGCTGCCGAGTTTCGAAAAGATCATTTTCTACAATACCCGCATCCCGATGACTCTGGTGGGCTTCAACACTGCCGGAGGCAAGGAAAACGCTCAGGAGCTGCTCACGGCTCGATTCTCCGGCAATATAAACCGCAAGGCTCAGGTCGGAGCAATGCTCGACTACCTCTACTCCAAGGGAAGCTATGCAAACCAGGCCGTCAAAGACCTCAACTGGGGACTCTCCGGAAGCTATCTCGGCGACCGATATGAGTTTCAGGGCTTCTTCTACCACTACAACCTGCTCAACAAAGAAAACGGCGGCATTACCGACATGCTCTACATCGAAGACCCCGCCGAACTTCAGGGCGGTGTGACCACCATCGACCCCAAGAGCATTCCCACACGCCTGAGCTACGCCCACAACCGCTTCTCCGGCCAGCGCCTTTATCTTAACAACCGCTACAAAGTCGGATACTGGCACGAGGAGATGGTCGACGACACTACGGAGGTGCGCACTTATATCCCGGTTACTTCTTTCGTCTACACCCTCGACTTCCAGTCCGGAAAGAGGCTCCTCACCGACGACTCACGCGCCGAAATGGACCGCTACTGGGGCCGCACCTACCTCAACCCGAATCTCACACGCGACCAAACTTCCTACTGGACCCTTTCGAACACCCTCGGAGTGTCGCTATTAGAGGGTTTCCACAAATATGCCAAATTCGGTCTGGCCGCTTACATAACCCATCAGGTACGCCGCTACACCCTGCCCGTCGACACCTTCGACCGCGTCAATCCCGCCGAGCAGGGACTCGACCCTTGGCCCGAGGGTATTCCCCAAATGAAGCGGCAGACAACAGAGCAGCTCGCATACGTCGGTGCTCAGCTCACCAAGCTGCGCGGCGAACGCCTCCGCTACGAGGCCACCGCCGAGCTGGGCATTCTCGGTCCCGTCGTCGGCGACATTCGAGCCAATGGCAAGATACACACGCAGTTTCCACTTTTGTCGGACAGCCTGCGCCTTACGGCCTTCGCCAACTTCTCCAACGAAGAAGCGCCCTACCTCACCCGCCGGTATTACTCCAACCACTTCATCTGGTACAACGACTTCGGCAAGCGGCGCACGGTGCGTCTCGGAGGCACTCTCGCATTCCCGGTGACCGGAACAACCTTCACCGCGGCCGTCAACAACATCCAGAACCATATCTACTTCGATGCCGACGGCTATCCCCGTCAGTACGGCGGCAGCGTGCAGGTACTCTCGCTCAGCCTGGAGCAGAATTTCAAATTAGGCCACTTCCACTGGGACAATCGCGTTACATACCAGACAACCTCGAACGACGCCGTCATCCCCCTGCCGGCCCTGAGCGTCTACTCCAACCTCTACCTGCTCACCCGCCTGGCCACGCTCCACATCCAGCTGGGCGTCGACTGCGACTACTACACCTCCTACTACGCGCCGGGCTACCAGCCGGGGACCGTCGCCTTCACCAACCAACGCGAGATGAAGCTCGGCAACTACCCGTTCTGCAACATCTACGCCAACATGAAGCTGAGCCGCACACGTTTCTTCGTGATGTACAGCCATTTCAACCGAGGCCTCTTCGGCGGCTCCAAGTACTTCTCGATGCCCTACTATCCCCTCAATCCGGCCCGCTTCCAGCTCGGCCTCTCCGTAGACTTCGCAAATTGACCCCCGCATAAAAAAACAGCAATCGCGATGACCGGGCCTCAACCCGATTCATCGCGATTCTCGTTTTTACTTTTAGCATAAACCAAGGTCTGCTTTGATGCTCTTCAGCGACGAAAGTTCTACAGAAGAAAAATCTGCTTTATCGTAAATATCAATTAAATAAATTCGCCCTTGGTTCTCTGAGGCCAATATGGTGTATGTTATTACTCTGGCGCCACCGGATTTACCGCGTCCTTTAGAGGTGATGGCCATTCGAATTTTTCGGATACCGGGGCTTAGTTCATCTCCTTGAAATGGATTATTTTGAAGAGAATCTGCAAATTCTTTCAAGTCTTGCTTGATAGAGCGATGCCTTTTAGCAAGAGCCTTCAGCGATTTCGCAAATGTTGGCGTGGGTATTATTTCAAAGCTCATCAAGAAGATCACTTAAAGTTTGACGGGGAAGTTTACCTTCTTCCATCAGCATAGCCTCTTTGAGACCGGTACTTATATTGGAAATCAAATTGTCTTCCTCCGTGACGGGCATAATTTTGAAATTGCCGTAGCGTGAGGTGAGCATTACTGACTGCCCCCTCATAGCCGCATTCAAGTATTTTCCCTGATTGGAGCGGAATTCTCGTGCTGATACTACCTGCATAATCTTATAACTTTTTGCAAAGATAACAAATGGCATCCAAATTGGATGCCATTTTAACTTTATTTAACTGCGGATTAGCGGCAGGCGAGGTCCATGCCGCGGCCGAGGGCGGCGTAAGCCATCAAGCCGGCGTTGGAGAGCTCTACGGTGCGGTAGTCCTGACCGCCTTCGACGGGCACGGCGATATGGGTGTCGTCGACGAAGGTGAAGAGCACATGGCGGTTGCCGTCGTACTCAACGGCCCAGCCGTTGATGTCGGCGTCGTACTCCAGGCGCATGGTTGCGTCGGTGTCGAGATTGACCAGGTCGTAGCCCTCGGCGTCGGGAGTGATGAGAATGCGGTCGCCGTTGGATGCCTTCACTTCGGAGGCTGCGGTGTCGCCCATGGGGTTGCGGCCGCTCCAGAACTCGATGCTGTTGAGCACCAGAATGTCGGCAAGGCCCGACACTTCGTAGACGGGAAGAATCCAGAAAGCGAAGAACACCAGCTCGTTGATGAACTTGTTGCCCACGTGCTTGTTCCAGCCCAGCAGGCGGTTAGTGAGGGAGAAGCTTCCTATGCAGGAAGTGCTGCCGAATAGAAATACAGCCACCAGAAGGGCGCTAAGGCCACGTACGAATGTCTTTTTCATAATTGATGAATAGTTTTATGTTATGTGAGCAGGTGTCACATCGCAAAGTTAGTCAAATTTTCGCTACTTTCTGACTAATTCGAAAAATATATTGTCAGGCGGGGATTGCCCGACGGGCGTGCTCGTAGAAGTTGGTGATGCCCCGCACATAGGCAACCGTTTCGCTGCCACGGCAGTAGCCGTAGCGCACAACGGGGTCGTTGTAGTACTTCGGATTCATCTTCCACAATATGGCCTGCTCTACGTTGCCGTCCCACTTCTGCGGGTCGAGGCCGTACTTCTCGGCAAGGCGGATGCCGTCGTAGACGTGGGCGATTCCGACATTATATGCCGCGATGACGAATTTGAGGCGCTCTTTGTCGTTGGGCACGTAGCGCACAAGGTATCCGTCGAGGTCGTTGATGAGCTTGGTGGCCACCTGCACGGAGGTCTCGGGGTTGTTGAGGCGGCTCACAGGCGTGTTGTAGCCTCTCGCCGTAGACGGCATGATCTGCATGAGACCACGGGCACCCACCCACGAGCGGGCATTGGGCTTGAACTTGCTTTCGGTGTAGGCCTGGGCTGCCATCAGACGCCAGTCCCAGCCCACATTGGGGGCATAGCGCTTGAAGAGGTGGTCGTACTGCGAGATATATCCCTTCGAGAAGTCGAAGCGCACCCGGGGGCCTCCCTTGCTGTCCTCGTAGAACTGCTTGAGGAGGGCGCGACTGATGGCGCGGGGTGTCTCGCGTTTGAACCAGTTGTCGACGGCCTCGGCGAGTTTCTCATTTCCCGGCGCCACGGCCCAGGAGGCGCGTTGCGGCAGCGAAACGTCCATCGTAATGTCGAGGTCGGGATAGTAAGTGCGGTTGAGGCGGGCTATGTCGCTGTCGACGATGGTCATCGGTATTTCGCCATTGCTCACCAACCGGAGCAGGTCTTCGGTGATGAGGGTGTCGGCATCGACTTCGTGGATTATGATGCCCCCGCCGACTTCATTGTTGAGGTTTTCGAGGCGCCGAAGGTATTTGCTGTCTTTCTCCACGTATACTTCGCGGCCAACGAGATCCGTAACGTCGTCGATTTCGGGTCGTCCCTGCACCTTAGGCTGCACCAGCACCTGCGTGGTGGTCGTTTCGGGTCCGCAGGGCAGAACGTAGTGCAGATAGTGCTCGGTGATAGGCACTTCGTAGGCTATTAGGTCTACCTTGCCCGAGTCCAGCATGGCAACGGCCTGACTGACGGTCTTGGCAACTTCGAGCTTGAGGGCCACGCCGTTTTGGTGCGCAAGGCTGTCGACCAGGGTATAGTCGTAGCCCATCGGCTCGTCGCGGTATATAAAGTAAGAGGTGGGACCGTAGAGTGTGGCCACCCGGAGGGTGTCCGGGAAGGTGTCGTTGCGTACAGCGGGGGCTGCGGGAGCCTCGGTGGAGGTGGAGTCAGACCCGGCCATGCTGTCGGTGCTTCCGTGGCCGGATGAACATGCCGTCAGCAGGGCTGCGGCGAGAATGAATGAGGATGCGATGATGCGCATGGGCCTTTACCTGAGAGTTTTTTCGTCGTTACTGCTCCGGCGTGGGGCCCGCGGCTCTCAGTATTCCACCGTGCCCAGTGGCGTCTTGAGTGTCAGGTGCTTGTGGTCCGAAGCTTCTATGCGGCCTATCACTTTGGCATCCACCCCGAATGAGCGGGCTATGGCAATGATGCCGTCGGCGCTCTGCGGCGTGCAGTATATTTCGAAGCGGTGCCCCATATTGAAGACGCGGTACATCTCGCGAGCATCCGCCCCGGAGTTGCGCCTGATGAGCTCAAACAGCGGCGGTACCTCGAACAGGTCATCCTTTACAACGTGGACGTTGCCCACAAAGTTCAATATCTTGGTCTGCGCACCACCCGAGCAATGCACCATGCCGTGGATTGCGGCGCGGTGCTCTGCCAGTGCGGCCTTCACTATCGGAGCGTATGTTCGGGTCGGCGAGAGCACCAGACGCCCGGCGTTGAGAGGCGCGCCGTCCACGCGGTCGGTGAGGGCGCAGCTGCCGCAGTAGACCACCTCCTCAGGCAGTCCGCCGTCGTACGTCTCGGGATACTTTTCGGCGACGGTCTTTGAGAACACGTCGTGGCGCGCCGAGGTCAGTCCGTTGCTGCCCATGCCGCCGTTGTAGTCGGTCTCGTATGCGGCTTTGCCGTAGGAAGCCAGTCCGACGATGACGTCGCCGACGGCTATATTGGCATTGTCGACAACGTCCTTGCGGGCCATGCGGCAGGCCACGGTGCTGTCGACGATGATGGTGCGCACCAGGTCACCGACATCGGCCGTTTCGCCGCCCGTGCTGTGTATGGTCACGCCGTGGCGCCCAAGCTCGGCGATGAGCTCCTCGGTGCCGTTGATAATGGCTGAGATGACTTCGCCGGGCACAAGACGCTTGTTGCGCCCTATGGTGCTCGACAGAAGGATGTTGTCAGTGGCGCCAACGCAGATGAGGTCGTCGATGTTCATAATCAGAGCATCCTGCGCAATGCCCTTCCACACGCTCAGGTCGCCGGTCTCGCGCCAGTAGGCGTAGGCCAGTGCGCTCTTGGTGCCGGCGCCGTCGGCATGCATGATGTTGCACATTGTCGGGTCGCCGCCCAGATAGTCCGGCACTATCTTGCAGAAAGCGCCGGGATAGATTCCTTTGTCGATGTTTTTAATGGCATTGTGAACATCCTCTTTGCTTGCGGAGACGCCCCGCTTTGCGTAATTGCCTTCTGTCATGATAATGCTGTTATAGTGTGTGATATGCTTATTTCAGTTTTGCTAACTTTGTCGGATTGCCGACCATCCATACGATGTCGCCCGGCTCGAAGACGAGGTCGGGCCGCGAGTCGATGTGCTCGTCGCCGCGGTCGACGGCCACCACGACGGCCTGATAGCGGTCGCGCATGGAGGCGCTCACAGGGGTCTGCGATATCAGGGGCGAATGTGCCGACAGCATGATGCTGGTGAGCACGGCATCCGAAGGATCGGCCGCTACGTCGGGCTCGGGAAGCGAACGTTCCATTTCAGGAAGCAGTCGTTCTATCTGCTCGTCGGTGCCGATCACGGTGACTACATCGCCGGGATAGAGGCGTTCGCGGCCCCCCGGCACCGCTATATAAGTTGCGCCGCGCTGCACGCCGACTATGTTCACGCCGTACTTGCGCCGCACGTTGCTGTCCATAAGCCGCTCTCCGGCAAACGACGAGCCGTTGCCGACTGTTATGTAGGCCTGATGCAGATCGTGGACAACGGCGTTTTTCTTGCCGCTGCGGCGCAGCTCGCGCTCGTTGAGGTTGTCCATAAACTTGGTTTCCATCCGCCTCATGTAGCCGCGTAGACGGCCCGAGCTGAACAGAAGCACCAGCAGAGCAACCGCGCTGACAACGGCGATGCCCACCCCGGCCGAATACTGCGCCGAGATGGCCTTGACCACGAAGCCTACAGCTATAAAGAAGCGGAAGATGGTGAGCACGATGCGAGGCACGACAGTGCCGGAGTACGGAGTGCCGTCAGGGCGCCGTACGCCCTGCACCGGCAGTATAAGCGCCAGCAGAAAGGGTGCCATAGCCACCAGGGTGATAAGCAGAGTGGCTCCTTTGGCGAAATGGGGCATGAATTCCTCAAGGCGCGGCTCCAGGTAGTGGTGACTCAGTACGAGGATGGCTATCAGAATGATGGAGTACAGCACCGTGCGCCATACATAGCGCTTGAGCATCTGCCCCCAGGGGCGCCCTGCGGCGTGGCTCTGGTCGGCCTCTTTCTGGTAGCGGTCGATGAGGAAGCGGAAGCGGCCCGGAAGGTGTCGCTCTACGAAGCGATAGGCCGGGTCCGACATCTTGATGAAGTAAGGCGTTGTGAAGGTGGTGATTACCGACACGGCAACCACGATGGGATAGAGCGAGGGCACCAGTACGCCCAGACTGAGGCCGAGGTTGGCGATAATGAAGGCGAACTCTCCTATCTGTGTCAGGGAGAAGCCGCTCTGGATGGCTACTTTGAGGGTCTGACCGGTAACGAGCATGCCGAACGTGCCGAAAACTATCATGCCCACCACCACAACGGCCGATAGGATCAGTATCGGGCCCCAGTACTGAGCAAGCACCGACGGCTGCACCATCATGCCCACCGAGATGAAAAACACGGCCCCGAAAAAGTCCTTGACGGGCATCACAACGTGCTCGATGCGCTCGGCATAGCTTGTGCCGGCAAGGATAGAGCCCATCACGAAGGCGCCTAGAGCCAGCGAGAAGCCGCAGTAGACGGAGAAAACGGCCATCCCCAGGCAGAGTCCCATCGACACCACCAGCAGCGTCTCGCTGTTGAGAAAGCGGCGGATGCGGTTGAGAGCCGACGGAAGCACGTAGACGCCAACCAGGAACCACATCACAAGGAAGAAGACCAGTTTGCCGATGCTGAAGAGCAGGGCCGAACCTTCCACACTGTTGTTGATGGCTATCGACGAAAGGATTACCATCATAAGGACGGCGAAAAGGTCTTCGACAACAAGAACGGCCAGCACCAGCGAGGCAAACTTCTTCTGCCTCAGGCCCATGTCGTTGAAGGCTTTGATGATTATGGTGGTCGACGACATCGAGAGCATGCCGCCAAGGAAGAGGCTGTTGATGTAGTTGAAATTCAGGAAGTGGCCCACGGCGAAGCCCGCCATCATCATTCCGGTCACTATAATCAGAGCTGTCACCACGGCCGAACCGCCCGACCGAAGCAACTTTTTGAAGCTGAACTCCAGACCGAGCGAAAAGAGGAGCACCACAATGCCTATCTGGGCCCAGAAGTCGATGTTTTCCTCGGTGGTCACCGAGGGCAGATATTCAAAGTGAGGACTGGCGAGGAATCCGGCTACTATGTACCCTAAAACCACCGGCTGCTTTATCCATTTGAAAACCACGGTGACTACAGCACCGAGAAGAAGGATGAAGGCAAGGTCGGTGATAAGACTCTCTATATTCATATGCTCAGCTGATTGGCCAGTGTGATGGATTTGGTGGGGTGAAGCTGCTCGAATTCGTTGAACAGCTTGATATAGTCGGTGGAGTCTCTCATCACTACTATGAGGTTGAGGCGCGTTTCCTGAAGGTCGAAGTCGTACTCCACGTAGAAGTTGTTAAGATGGATATGGTGGCGTGCGAGCACCTTGCGGTAGTCGGTGATGTCGTGCAGTATCACCCCGGTGCGGATGCGGATGATGCGGCTTTCCGTGCCGCGGCTGACCAGATGCTCGAAGCGCTCCAACTGCACCAAGATAAAGAGGATAAGCGCACTTGCAAGGATGCTCATCCAGTACATTCCGACCCCCACGGCCATACCTATGATGGCAACCATCCATATTCCGGCGGCGGTGGTGAGTCCGCGCACCGAGCCCTTCATCTGGATGATGGCACCGGCGCCAAGGAAGCCGATGCCCGAGATGACCTGTGCCGCTATTCGACCCGGGTCGCCGTTTTTAAGCCCAAGATATTCCTGCGGCACATATATGCTCAGCAGCATGGCCAGGGTTGCGCCCATGGCTATCAGTGAGAAGGTGCGAACGCCGGCGGTCTGGCCCTTGCGCTTGCGCTCGTAGCCAATCACGGCGCCGAGCATCATGCTCAGCACCAGCCGGTAGAGGCCTCCAACGAGGGTAATCTCGGTGGAATTCACTGCCTGATATACGTATTCAAACCAATGTACCACAATCTTGCTGCGTGAGGAAAGGTGCGACGGCTGCGGGAGGGAGAGAAAACGCCCTTACTGCAGGGTGAAGTTTCTGGAAGTGAGGCGGAAGTTGTCGGCAAAAAGCTCCACGGTGTAGTCGCCTGCGATGAGCGGCGTGTTGACGTCGTAGTATATCTTCAGGTCGGGGATTTCCTCTCCGGTATACTCGATTGTTTTCTGCGCCGTGCAGGCCACGTTGCCGCCTTCGAAGCTGAAGGAGCCGCCACCCTCGAGGAGCTGCCCGGAGGGGCTCACGATGCGGCAGTAGATGGTCTTTTCGCCCACGGGCGTGGAGTTGTTCTGCGGAATGGTGAAGGTAACTACCAACTGCTTGGCTTTGCTGACCTTGCGCTCGTTCTTGCCCTTCTTGTTGAGGGCGCCCAGAGTGAGACCGGTAACGTTGAGGCGCTCGGCCAGGGTCATGCGCTCGGAGAGCACCTCGTTCTGGCGAGTTGTTTGGGTCACCTGATGGTTGAGGCGCTCGTTCTGCTCGCGCATCTGCTGGTTTTCGCTGCGCAGAGCCTGGTTTTCCTGGTTGAGACGGTCGATTTCCTCTACGTAGTGGCGCAGGAGGTTGCGCAGGGTGGTGATTTCGTCGCGCAGACGGGATATTTCGGCTGCGCTGCGGTTCTGGCTGTCGCGCAGCTCCTGCTGCAGGCGTTCGACCTGCACGCGGGCGGCTTCATATTTGTCGTTGAGCTCGCGGCGAACGGAGTCATCCATAACCAACTGGCGCTGGTTCTCGAAAGCCTGAAACTCATCGTTGAGGTCGGAGTACTCGCGCTCGAGGTCGCGCTGGGCCATGTCGATGAGCAGCTGCTGCTCGCGCTGCTCGGCGGCGGTGCCTCGGCGCATGGTGTACACGCCGAAGCCCACGAGCAATGCGGCTACCACGCCAAGCACTATAGCCACTATGATAATGGATTTGCGGCTCACACTGACCTTGGGTTCGGGTTGCGAGGGGCCGGTGGGGCTGACACGGCGTGTTTCGGTAGAGCGGGGGGTATTATTCTGGTCTGCCATAAGCGTATTTTCAAATTATGCCACAAAGATACGCAATCCCCGCCAATCGGCAAAATTTTCAAGTACGGAAGGTGGCGCTCGGGGTGGTGCCGTAGCGCAGACGGTACATCAGAGCCGTCAGGTCGATGATGGGGAGGGGTCGGTTCGAAAGCGGCGTGCCGGCGATGCGCACGGCGATGATGCCGCGCAGGGCGCCGACGGCGATGCCGAGCATCATCATCATCAGATGGCCGCCGACAACGACGTCCTCTCCGTTGACCTCGACGTGGCACCGAAGGTCCTGTATTTCGAAGGTGGCGAACGAAGAGCACGTCAGCAGGCGCTCGCGCATCACTTTGCCCTGCACGATATACGAAGCTGTAACCACCAGACTCACTGTCGATTTATCCAAATCGGGGACTACCCGCACGGTCATATCGACCTGCACCGGTTTGCCATACGCCTTCAGCGACGCCCTGCGGTTTACCACGCTGGCGCCTTCAACTTCTCCTATGCTCTGGAGAGTGATTTTGAATTCGGACTCTTCCATAGAATCACAACGTATGGCCGTGCCGGTGTGTTCACTCATAAATCAATGTCTTTGAGGTCGACAAGGCCGTTGAGTATGGCATAGACGGTCAAGCCGGCCGGGGTGTGGATTTCCAGCTTGGAACATATGTTGCGGCGATGGGTCGCAACGGTATGCACCGAGATGCAGAGCTGGTCGGCGATTTCCTTATTGCTAAGGCCCTTTGCCACTGCGGCGACTATCTCGCGCTCACGGCGTCCCAACACGGGCGCCGTGGTGTTGTCTTCGTCGCTGCCCGAAGCCGGTCGCCGGCTTACGCCGTTGCCGGGCAGGGCGTCTTCGGCGGCGGTCACGGCCGGCACGAGGATGGCATCCTCGACCCGGCAGTGGCTCTCCAGATCGTCCTCGCAGTTGATAATGTCGAAAAGAACTGAGTTGAGCTGGTCGATGTTGCCCTCCGGTGAGTAGCGTATCAACACGTCCTTGAGGCGTTTGAGTTTGGCCGACACGGCGTCGTGGTGCTCGGCGTAGATGCCGATGGCGTAGTTTTCGTCGCGTTTGCCGGCAAGGAGGCTGTCGATGTAGCCGAAGAGGTTGGTATTCTCGTACTCCATATGGCGGCGGACTTCGCCGACATAGTCGTCGAAAAACTTCATCACGCCCACGGCCAGCTCGGGCTCGCGGGCGAAGTTGATGGCTTCGATGAGCTTGCGCCGCAGGTTGGGCATGAAGAAATCGAGAAAGTAGGTGTGGGCCCGCTTGAGGTAGTCGGTAAGAGAGCGCAGGTCGACCACGGAGGCGTCGTAGGGCCTCCCGCTAATCATGTTTGCCACGCATAGAAAGGTGCCGGAGTGCACACCGGCACACTCGTCGAGCTCGCCGACGCGGCGCGTGGCATGCCGAAGGGATATGCCGAAGCGGCTGATTACGGTAAGCAGCTGGCGGTTGTCCTGAATAAGATCGCGGAGGATATGGTCTGCGCGGTATGGTTCACCTGATGCAATCATGGCTATGACTGTTTTGTGGTTAATTTTTCATACAGGCTCTTACACTCCGCAAAGTTAGCAATTTTTTTTGGCCTTTGGGGCAAAAAAATGCTTAACTTTGCACTCAATGAAGTTTGCAGCTTATTTTTTCATTGCCGTGGCGGCTTTTTCGGCCGGCTGCGCCGGCGAAGGCACCGTCGACCCGGCGCTTGCCGCCATTCTCGCTCCGGAGCCGGACAGCACGGCGTGTCTGCCATGGTCGGCGCCGGGTGTGACGCCACCGGAGCAGGGGTGCCAACGCCTTAAGGTCAGGCCCATAGGTGGTTCCATCGGTGCGGTGTTCAACGACCGCAACGATGTCCATCTCGAGCACGCTTCGCGCATCGGTATAGTCCCGGTGGCTGCTCCGGAGCAGGTTTGGACGGCTACACAAGGGCTGGTGAAAATACGCTCCGGCGAGCTTTACTACGTCGACCGCCTCACCCACTCCTACCCCTATCTGACACGCGAAGCCGCCGACCTGCTCGACGAAATAGGCAGCCGCTTCCGCGACAGCCTCGCAGCCCGCGGTGGGGGTGCTTACCGACCAAAGGTGACCAGCGTGCTCCGCACCGAGGCGTCGGTGGGACGCCTTAGGCGCGTCAACCGCAACGCAACAGCCGTCAGTGCCCACTGCTTCGGCACCACCTTCGATATCAGCCACTCCAAATTCATCTGCGACGACTCCACGGCCACCGGCCGCACATTCGAAGACCTCAAGAATCTGCTTGCCGAAATTATCGCCGACCTGCGCGCCCAAGGCCGCTGCGTGGTCAAACACGAGCGGCGCCAGGCCTGCTTCCACATAACGGTGTGCGCACCGACCATTTCCCCCTCTTTCGCCCATGACTCAGACATCCAGCCGGATTAAACGAACTCTCTCCCGAATTGCCCTGGTGCTTGCCTGGACCATTATGGCCATCGTCCTCGCCGTGGTGGCTACTCTGGTATGCGCGGTGCGGGTGCTCACTCCCGACCATCTCACCCCCATTCTCACCAAGGCTGCAAATTCATATCTCGATGCCGAGGTCAGTCTGGGCCGCGCCGAGCTGGCTTTCCGACCGGCCTTCCCGGTGCTGGAGGTGCGCATGGACTCGCTGACGGTGGTTTCGCACGCTTTCGACTCCATACCCGCTCAGTGGCGCGGCCAGCTGCCTCCATATGCCGACACCTTGCTGTCATTAAGCACAATGAGGGCGTCGGTCAACCTCGGCGCTCTGCTGACCAAGGGCGAGATTGCCGTCCACGACGTTGAATTGGTTCGGCCCGCCGTAAACATTGTGCTCGACCAAGCCGGCCGAGGCAATTTCGACATATATTCCGCCGCCCCCGACACCATCGAAGCCGAAAGCTCCCCAATTGCCCTTCCGGCAATATCGGTGAAGCGATTCGCCATGGTGGAGCCTCGGGCCATACGCTACTTCGATGCAATGGACTCCACGGAGGCTACCGTGCTCCTGCTGGCACGAGCCGACCTCGACGGCTCGCGGGCGCCCAGCTATGCGCTCCACGTCGACGGCCGCGTCCAAAGCCCCGTCGCACGCCAATTGCTTCAGCTTGACAATCTGCACATTGGCCTCGACGGCCGTATGCGGTGGGATCCGGCCGACCCGGCGCTGGTGGCCGTCGAGGAATTCCGCATCCGCGGTGCTTTTCTCGAGGCCGCTCTCGACGCCCGCGTGCGTCTTGGCGAAACGATGGCAGTCGAGGATGCGTCGTTCATCCTCGAGCCGGTGCGCCTCGACAGTCTGGTGCGCCTTGTCGACCCGGCTACGGCGGCGCACCTGGGCCTTACGCCGCGCAGTTTCCGCAGCGACGCCGCTATTGCCCTCAGCGGACGCCTCACCGCTCCCTTCGTTCCCGCCACCGACACTGTTCCGGCCGCCACGGCGACTATAACCGTCGAACCCTCCTCGCTGGTATATGGTCCGATGGACCTCCATGACCTTTCTTTGGAGGTCACCGCGAGGCTCGACGGCACAAGCTACGATGCCGCAGTCGTAGAGCTTGCCCGCTTCACCGCCGCCGGCCCCGCAACTTCCATTGCCCTGAGCGGCACCTTCTCGCGCCTGCTCTCCGACCCGGCTTTCGACTGCCGCCTCGAAGGCGACGTCCGCCTTGCACACCTGCCCCCCGCTCTGCTCCAAAAACTGGAGGGATACCTCGACGGGCGCCTCAAAATCAACGTTGCCGCCACGGGGAGCGCCTCTATGTTCGAATTAGGCCGTTTCCACCTGCTCGACATCCGCGGCCGCGCCGACGCCAGCGACATATACTATCTGCGGGCCGACACCTCGCGCTTTGTGGCAGCCTCGCACCTCAATTTCAGCTTCGGTTCTCAACTGGCAAGTCGCGACACCGCCGCCCGGGCAAATACTCTTGCCGCCGTGCTCCGCGTCGACACGGCCAGCGCACTGGTGGGCGGTGTATCTCTCTCGCTGGGGCAGCTCAGCCTGGGCCTGGGTGCCGAAAACGGCGGCCTCGGGCCCGACACCACCGCCGTGATGCCCGTGGGAGGCGGAATCCGCGTAGGCTCATTCCGCGTCAAGGCTCTGACCGACAGTGCCGGAATGACTCTGCGAGGTCTCCACGGCCGCGTTTCGCTGGAGCGACACCGGGGCGACTCGCACCTGCCCCAGATTTCGCTTGAGGCCGGCATAGACCGTCTTATGGCCGGTGCACCCGCCGCCCGGTTTATGCTGCGCGACGCTTCTCTGAAAGCCCTGACATATATGCGCCCGGAGCGACGCCGTCGACGCCTCGAAATCAAGCAGGCCGCCGACAGCATATCAGCCGTACACCCCAATCTCCCGCCCGACTCGGTGCTCGCACTGGCAGCCCGTGCCCGCCGTCGCCGACCGCACGGTCCCCGTCGCGTAACCCTCGAGGAAACCGACCAAAGCGAAGCCCTCCACTTCGACCTCTCAAAGGGCTTCAAGCGCTATCTCACCGACTGGTATCTGGGCGGAGAGCTCTCGGCCCGCCGCGCCATGCTGCGCACGCCTTTCTTCCCGGTGCGAAACCGTCTGGACCACCTCCGCCTCGCTTTCAGCAGCGACTCCGTGGTGGTCGACAGTGTGCGCTACGTCGGCGGCAGCTCCGATCTGGCAATTTCCGGCATTGTCTCCAACATGAAGCGAGTGCTGCTGGGACGCCGAGGTGCAAATCTGAAGGTTAATTTCGACATTTCCAGCGATACTATCGACGTCAACCAGCTCGCGGCGGCAGCCTTCGCCGGGGCTGCATACGCCGAGCGCCTGCGACGAGGCCAACTCACCGACGACGACCGCCGCAATATGGCCGACGACAGCTTCACGCGCGAGTTTGAAGATGCCGTTGAGGGCTCGGATACCATAGCGCCAATCCTGGTACCTACCAACGTCGACGCCAATATCGGCGTGCGCGCACGCAACATCTTCTACTCCGACCTCCACATGCAGGAGTTCTCCGGCGACCTTCTCGTTTTCGACGGCGCCGTCAACCTCAACGACCTCCGAGCATACTCCGACGCCGGAAACATCGAGCTCTCAGCGCTCTACTCCGCCCCGCGAGCCTCCGAAATACGCTGCGGCATGGGCCTGCAGCTGCAGGGCTTCAACATTGAGCGCTTCCTCAAACTCGTTCCCGCCGTCGACTCCATCATGCCGCTGATGAGAGACTTCGCCGGCACTATCGACGCCGACATCGCCGCCACGGTCGACATCGACAGCACCATGAACATGGAGCTGCCCACTCTCGACGCCGCTCTCCATCTCAGCGGCAGCAACCTTGCTTTCATCGACGCCGACACCTACCGCACAATCGGAAAATGGCTCCGATTCCGCGACCGGGCCGACAACCGAATCAAGCATATGAGCGTGCAGCTCCTTGTGCACGACAACGTTATGCAGCTCTATCCCTTCAAGTTCGACATCGACCGCTATACCCTCGGCGTTGTGGGCTCAAACGACCTGGCGATGAACTTCGACTACCACATCGCAGTGCTCAAATCGCCTATTCCTTTCAAATTCGGAATCACCATAAAGGGCAATCCCGACAAATACAAAATCCGGCTGGGAGGCGCCCATTTCAACGCCGATCAAGCCGTCGAAAGCGTAAACATGGTCGACACGGTGCGTGTCAACCTGGTGCGACAGATTCAGAATGTGTTCCGGCGCGGCGTGAGCAACTCCCGCTTTGCCACCCTCGACGCCTCCGCACTGGGCGACGCCTCCGCCGGCCTTGTGCAGCCCGCCGACCTGTCGCCGGCCGACTCCCTGCAGCTTATGCAGCACGGCATGGCCCCCGATTCGGTGCGTATAGTGCCCGTGGAGGCCATAGAAATAAAACGCAAGCGCAAATGACAGACCCAAAGATAGTTCCGACCACAGTGAGCGCCGTCCTTTTCGACATGGACGGCGTTCTCTACGATTCCATGCCTCGCCACGCGGCGGCATGGATGGAAATGTGCCGCAAGACGGGCCTCAAGGCCGACTACAACGAATTTTTCTCCTACGAAGGGCGCACCGGCGTCTCCACCATTCAAATTCTCACCCGCCGCCAGTACGGCCGCGAAGTGTCGGTCGAGGAAGCCCGACGCATGTACGCAATAAAGTCCGAAGTATTCGCCTCTATGGGTCCTGCGCCCCTTATGCCGGGGGCACAGGAGGCCGTGGAGGCCGTCCTTCAAGCCGGCGCACTACCCGTGCTGGTAACCGGTTCGGGCCAGACCACTCTGCTGGAGCGCCTTGAGCGCGACTTTCCCGGAGCATTTCCCGCCGAACGCCGCGTGACGGCCTTCGACGTCACTCACGGCAAGCCCGACCCCGAGCCATACCTCGTCGGACTGGACAAGGCCGGTGTGGGCGCAAATGCCGCTGTGGCGGTCGACAACGCCCCGTTAGGCGTGCAGAGTGCCTCCGCCGCCGGAATCTTCACCATTGGCGCCAAGACAGGGCCTATCGGGGCCGGAGAACTCCTGGCTGCCGGCGCCGACATCGAGCTGGAGGGCATGGAGGCCACGGCGAGGATGCTCATAAGCCTTTTTCAACCGGGCCGGTGAACCAAACTTCCGCTCCATGGGTTATTGTTTTTGACTATTCTCAGTGAAAAAAAATGGAAAACAAAATAATATTCACCAATCTTGTGGGCACCGCCATCGACGATTTGGTTGCCTCCCTGGGGAATCCTCGGACCATAGTCATCACAGATGTCAACACCGGCCAGTTTGTGATGCCACTTCTACGCAACGACTCAAAGACAGTCGCCGGGGCGCCCACCGTCACCGTGCCTTCCGGCGAGGTGGCAAAGAGCGTCGAGCAGCTCGCCAAGGTTTGGAAGCAGCTTATCGATGCCGGGGCCACCCGCTCTTCGGTGATTATCAACGTTGGAGGCGGTGTCGTCAGCGACCTCGGCGGTTTTGCCGCCGCCACCTTTAAGCGCGGCATGCGCTTCATCAACGTGCCCACCACGGTGCTCGGCGCCGTCGATGCCTCCTTCGGCGGCAAGACGGGCATCAACTTCAACGGCGTCAAGAACCAGATCGGCGCCTTCGTCGACCCCGAAGCATCCATTGTCTCAAGCATTTACTTCAATACTCTCCCCGAGACGCAGATTCTGTCGGGCTACGCCGAGATGATCAAACACGGGCTGCTCGAGAGCGACGATGTGCTGGGCAAACTGCTTGCATTCTCGCCGGTCTATCCGCAGTTCGACAGTGAGCGCATGCTCCCCTTGATTCAGGAAAGCTCGCAGGTGAAGCTGCGCGTGGTGGCCGAAGACCCGCGCGAGGGCGGTCTACGCAAAATCCTCAATCTGGGCCACACAGCAGGCCATGCCCTGGAGAGCCTCGCCCAGAAGCGCACCAGCCCTATACCCCACGGCTATGCCGTTGCCTGGGGTTTGGTAATAGCTTTGGTTCTCTCCAACCTTGAGCTGGGCTTCCCCACCGAAACACTCCACAAGGTTACATCCTACGTGAAAACAAACTACGGCACCTACGCCTTCAGCTGCGACGACTACCCCTTCCTGCTGGCCGCCATGGCGCAGGACAAAAAAAATGCCAGCGCCGACGCCATTGCCTTCACCCTGCTCGAAGACGTCGGCAAGCCCAAAACCGACTGCGTGGTATCGACAGAGAAAATCACCGCGGCCCTCGACATCTACCGCGACCTGATGGGCCTCTGAAGGGCTCAAAGTATGTTGAACCATTAAGCCTCGTTGCGCGTTTGATAATAAAACGTTCAACTTAAAGCTTTACAAACATTATGAAAGGCTTAACATTCAACTACATCGGACAGTCGCGCCTTTGGTGGCTCGTTCTGCTTGTCGGCATTCTGCTGGTAATCGGCGGTTTTGCCTATTGGATTTGGCCGGCCGCAGGCTATGCCGTAGCATCGCAGATTTTCGGCTGGCTGCTGGTTCTGGCCGGCATCGTTCAGCTTTGCGTGGCCGCCGGGCCTAACCGTGCTTCCGGATGGGGCTGGTGGCTCGCCGGCGGTGTCATCGACATCTTCATCGGCTTCATGCTGGTGCGCAGCATTATCCTCAGCGAAGCCGTGCTCCCCTACTTCCTGGCCATCATCTTCATCTTCTGGGGCATCGAGGCCTTTGTGGGCGCCGCAATGCGCCGCCACGCTCGCTACTGGTGGCTGGGCGTCATCAACGGCATCCTGCTCTGCCTCATCGGCTTCCTCTTCCTTGAGGCCGGCTGGGCTTCGGAGATGATCATGGTATCCTTCCTGACCTCCATCGCATTCATCTACTGGGGCTTCACCGTGGCCATAGCAGGCTACGAAATGAAACCGGTGGCTGAGAAATAACCCACTGGCCGAATCGAAAAAAATTCTACAGACGGGCCGCTCCTTCCGGGGCAGCCCGCCTGCTTTTTTTATATATTCTTTCAGAATTTGTCGATAAGCTCGTCGGGGGCATAGTCGCGAGTGGCCGTGCAGCCTATCATGTAGTCCCACAGCATGGGCGATATGCCGGAGCCGGGGCGCTTCACCGTCAGATTCTCCTCCGTGAACGTGTCGCCGCGAGCTATCTCCACTGCCGCCACTATGCTCTTGCGGGCCACCACGATATTGGGAGCCTCGGCCTGTGCGACTTCCTTCTCGCCGGTGCCGAGCATAGTCCCGATGCGACGTATTTGAGTCACCATATCCTTGAATTGGGCCGGTTCGAGCGAAGCTTTGTGGTCGGGGCCGGGAAGGTTGCGGTCGAGGGTGAAATGCTTTTCTATCACCTTAGCGCCCATGGCCACGGCGGTGAGGGCTGCGGTGATGCCTACGGTGTGGTCGCTGTAGCCCACGGCGTGGCAACCCAGGGTCTCCAGCGTCTTCATTGCCCGGAGGTTGACCGACTCATCGGGCGCGGGATATTGCGTGGTACAGTGCAGCAGGGTGATTATGCGTCGCGGCGTGCCGGCCTTCTCCAGCACGCGTACTGCCGTCTCGACCTCGCTCAGAGTGGCCATGCCGGTACTGAGCACCACCGGGCGCTTGAGCTGTCCTATCTTTCGGAGATAAGGAAGGTTGGTGATTTCGCCGGACGGTATTTTCCAGAAGTCCATCTTCAGCGGAACCAGGCAGTCGATGCTCACCAAGTCGAAAGGCGTGCTGATAAATCCTATGCCCACCCGGGCGCACTCCTCGGCAAGACGCGCGTAGTCCGACAGCGGCAGGTGGATGGCCTTGCACATCTCCAGTTGGCTCTGGTCGGCACCGGTGGTCTCCTTCTGGTATTCCGCTTTGGGTGCGCTGGCAGCTATGACAAGCTCGGGCACGGCCGTCTGGAATTTGACGTAGTCGGCGCCCGTTTCCTTAGCCGCTGCAATCATCCGCATCGCCATGTTGAAGTCGCCGTTGTGGTTCACGCCGGCCTCGGCGATTACTATGACTTTATCTTTTTCTTCCATTGATTCAAATTTTAAACACGGCGTCCTCGAGGTAGCGCGCCGTCAGCACTCCCGCTTCGGGGAGTATCGTGGCCTCTGGCTCGGTAAGGCCAAGAGCCTCACCTACGGCCAGCGAGGGGATGTCGACGCCGGCGTGCACGCTGCATACGACGCCTCCGCCAAGCCGGGGGTTGACTTCCATCACCATTGTGCGGCCGTCGTCAAGGTCGCGGATGAGCTGCACGGTGACTGCGCCGCGCAGTTTGAGCGCCTTCAGAGTGCGTGTGGCGAGAGCTACGGCTTCAGGGTCGTCGACGGTGATGGTGCGCACGGCCTCGCCGCCGCTCACCTCCAGGCGAACTCGCGGACTCACGGCGAGCACGCGCCCGCTGCGGCAGCCCACATAGCAGTCGACGGTGATTTCCTGCCGGTTGTCGATTCGTTCCTGTATCAAATACTTGTCGCCCTGTCCCTGCAGCTCATAGAGTTTCTGGAGGGAGTTGATGACAACTATGCCCTTCGAGGCCGAGCCGTAGCGCGGTTTGGCAATGAGGCGCAGGCTGGGGTCGCCGGGACTGTATGTGCGAGGTATGGGCAAGCCGGCCCGCTCGAAGGCCTCGGCGGCTCGGATTTTGTCGAACATGGCCGAGGCAGCCTCCGGCGCCGACACCGGAGCGAACACGTCGCCCCCGAAGCGAGCGGCAAGAGAAGCCGCCACGCCGACGGCGGGGTCGACGAAGGGCACTACCATGTGTATGTCGCGCTCAATGACAAGGTTATGGAGGTCGTCGAGCAACCCGGGGTCGTTCCAGGCCTTTCCGGCCACTATTTCGCCGATGAGAGCCAGCGGCACGGTTTCGGTAGCCTCATAGCCGGTGATGCGGCCTTCGACACCATGAGCTTGGCAGGCGGCCAAAAACATCCTGCCTATGGCCACGCGCTTGCCGCCCCCCAGAAAAAGTATGTTGAAGCGCTTCATCGGTTGTAGATATCGGCCTTGTAGTTCTTTATGTTGGCTTCCGATAAGAACCATTCGACAGTGCGGGCAATACCCGAGCGGAAGTCGACCTCAGGTCGCCAATCGGTCAGCGAAGTAATCAGACTGTTGTCGCCGCAGAGGCGCTCAACCTCGCTCTTGTCGGGGCGGAAACGCTCCGGATCGGTCACCACAGCCACCTCGGCGCCCATCACCTCGGCTATTACCCGGGCGGTGTCGCCCATAGAAATTTCGGTGCCGGTGGCAATGTTAATCTCGCGACCCTCCAAGCCGGGCGTTTCGGCAAGGGCGATGAAGCCGCGGGCTGTGTCGGCGACGAAGTTGAAGTCGCGCGTCGGAGCGAGATTGCCCAGTTTAATCTCCTTGCGGCCGGCCGCTATCTGGCTTATTACTGTGGGAATGAAGGCGCGAGCGCTCTGCCGCGGCCCGTAGGTGTTGAACGGTCGGGCTATGGTCACCGGAAGGTCGAAGGCGTTGTAGAAGCTCAGGGCCATGGCGTCGGCCGCTATTTTGGTGGCCGAATAGGGGCTCTGCGGCTGGCGGGGGTGCGTTTCGGCAATGGGCACTTGGCGAGCCGTGCCGTAGACCTCGCTGGTGGAGGTTACGATAATGCGGCTTACGCCCGCATCGCGTGCGCCCTGAAGAATGTTGAGCGTGCCCTTTATGTTGGTGTCGACGTAGCTGTCCGGAGCGACATAGCTGTAGGGTATGGCTATCAGGGCTGCCAGATGGAACACATAGTCCGCGCCGCGGCATATGCTGCGGCAGAAGTCGGGGTCGCGCACATCACCGCACACTATCTCGAGGCGGTCGGAGGCCGGTATGGTCTCAAGCCAGCCCCAGTCGTTGAACGAATTGTATTGAGCCAGCGCCCGCACGCGGTAGCCCCGCGCAAGCAGGGCCTCGGTGAGATGGGAGCCGATGAAGCCGTCGGCCCCGGTGACGAGCGCTGTTTTGGGTTGAGTTGTCACCATGTTTTAGCGAAATAATATACCAGAGTTTCTTCCGGCGTTCGGTAATACATAAGTTTAAGCTTGCCTCCGACGTCGGAGGACTGCAGATTGAAAGTTCCGCTTGCCGGGAAGCCCATCCATTCGGGTGCGGCATTGGAGCCGCTGCCTGCCGGCGAGCCGTCGTCGCTGTAGTCGAAGCGAAGCTGAAGCACTTCGCCGGGCAGCTCGCGGAAGGTGCCGTAGCGCGATTGCGCAACGTAATGCTCCTCTTCGAGGGTCACGCGGATTATGTCGGCCTGGAAACTCCAGTAAGTGTTCGAGCCGGCAGGCAGCTCGATGGGCTTGCCGTTGATAAGGGCCGTTTCAAGCACCCACGAGCCGAAGAGACGGCCTATGCGGCCGTTGTTCTGCGTGCACCCCGCGCAGCAGAATGCCGTCAGTATTATGGCAAGTAGCTTGTATGGTTTCATTTCTGTGCTTTTTTACCTATGCTGAATATTCCGGAGTACGACACGGCCACTGCGGCTCCGAAATTGTCGCCACGCAGATTGCCGCAGTCGAAGGCCACCTGCGCCTTGAGCCGCAGCCCCGGCAGCGTCGCGGCCGCCGGGGTCCAGCCGGCTTCAAGATATGCCGAAGTGCAGTGCAGCTTGCGGGGTGACGGAAGGCGACCCTGGCCGCCGGCCTTCTGATACGACACCTTCGCGCACCATGCCCACGGGCCGAGGCTGCCCCGCGCCGCGGCATGGAAACCCCGCGCGCGATTGTGGGCAAAGGCCGAGTAGCCGTCGGTATTGTAGACCGGGCTCAGCAGAAAGGGTGTGCCGATGCTCATGCCGTAGTTGGCATAAGCTCCGTAGAAGTCGTTGTTGTAGTAGTTGTCGCCGCCGTTGGCCTCCGAAGGCATGGTGGTGCCGGGGTAGTCGGAGGGTGTGCGGTGTATGGGACCGCCCTGGTTGGTAAAGTCAAGGTATTCAAAGACAATGCTTTCGACCGGGGAACCCTCCTTGAAGTCGTACTGCAGGCCCCACAGGCCGTCCCAGCCGTTGCGGCGACCTATGCCGGAACCGTCCTCCCACGGCCACTCGAAGTAGGCGCTCAGACGGCTGCCGTTGCCGAAGCGCAGTCGCGCCTTGAAGTCCCAGCTACCCAGCGAGTTGCCCTTGTAGTAGCCTTCGCCGGAGCCCTCGCGGGGAAAGAACATATCCCAAAGGTCGCGCAGGTGGAAGCCGCGCACTTCGGGAGGCAGCGCCGTGCCGCGGTTGTAGCGATAGGTGGAGCCGCCGAATTCGCCCGCTGTCTGCATGCCTACCGTCACCGATACCGGCTGCGACGGCTTGGTGCGGAAGTAGCATCGCTTGTAGGTGTAGCACAGATTCTGGGTGTAGAGACCCTGATAGCGATTGAACTGCTTGGAGTCGAAGCCGTTGTCGGTGAAGCGGCCGTACATTATCTCGCCGTCGATCTGCACCCAGCCGTTGGTGAAAGGTATGTCGACAAAGTCCAGAAAGCCCGCGGCCGCTCCGGGTATGGGTCGGGCGTTGTTGCTGCGCACAAGGTCGCCCGAGGAGAGCGCGCCGTCGACAATTCGGCTCTCACGCTCCTTCATGCCCACAAGCAGATAGACCGCGCGGTATTTCACCTCCCCAAAAAGCTGAATGAGGCGCGCCGACGACGGTCGCACCGACGTCGTGGTCCACGCGCCGGCGTCGTAGCGCTCGTAGCTGAACGAATTGGAGTAGCCCAGCGAGTACTCCAGACCGTAGCTCCAGCTGAAGCGGCGGTCAAGATCGAGGGCGCGACGAACAGAGCCGCCCTGCCAAACGCCCTTGCCGGGCACTGTGCGCCCCGAATTCCACGACCCCAGCATATAGGGTGCGTAGCGGCCCGTCGACGCCTGCACCGTGACGTCGGCCATATACTCTATAGTTTCCACGGCCACGGCGTGATAACTGCCAACGGCCATTGCAAGTGAAAGTAATGCTGCAATTCTTTTCATCATCGGCAAAATTAATCATTTTTTGCCAACGCCGCAAGATGCCCCCGCCTCAACGCTTTGGGCCGGAGGGTATCTCGCCCCCGCCTTATTTTACGTGGTGCCTTCCCAACGCCTTCGCCTCAAGTAAGGACGGCAAAGCCCTGCCGCCTTAACACAGATGTGCATAACTTTACGTCTTTTTGTTCGTTTTTCTCTCTTTTTTTGAAAAAAGACAGAAAAAAATATTTGCAAATGCAGAACTTTTGGTCTATCTTTGCATCCGAAACCATACATTTTTTCACATCCAACCTGTAGACCCATAAAAATCTATCCGCTCCCTATGAAAAAATTACTTTTACTGCTTAGTTGCTTGGTTGGGTTGACGGCATGTCAAGACATCGGAATTGTCTTTCCGGACAATCCACAAGACGCCGTCGCGCCCAATTCGTTTACCATCCCGCTGACGGAAGCTCTAACCAACCTCTCTGCTTTTAACGAAAATGAAGATGAGGTTTCGCGCTCTGAAAATAATCGTGAAATCGACACCATCCTTGTAGTTTGTTACAATGATGTACTCAGCCGAAGCGTCGACAAAGCCGACACAATTCTCTATGTGGTGAATTATAAGAATAATTCAGGTTACGCCATCTTGGCCGCAGACAAAAGGATTTCCGATCCTTTGATAGCGTCAGTCGATGAGGGATCAATGGATGAACAATCTATCCGCGGAGCTTTGGTGGCACAACCTATACGACCTACCTTTGAAGGATATCCAACAACCGGGGATGGTTTTTTCACTACTCCTGAAACCGGTGATGAAATTTTCATAAATCCCAACACCGTTAATCTATACATTGCAGGCGAAGATGAAGACCCTTTGATTGGCAACTATCAAGACGATACCCCAAGCACTTCCGGGACGCACGACATTTTTGATGAATACCGGCTGAATTTTGAAAATGCATTCGTTGCCGAACTATGCGTCAACTACGCTGTATTTAAGATTGAATCGCATAATGACCAAACGATTCGTTCATCTGTAGACGTTGATGTTCCCTCTGACGGTTTTATAGGCGGAGGCACCGGCGGGACGGCTCGTCCGGAAATCACTACTACAGAAACCGAGTACTCACAATGGACTCGCGTAAAGACCATTTATCCCTTAATGAGCGAGTTTAAATATTGGGACCAACGAACCCCTTTCAACGACCAATACCCATATAGAAGAAAGGCCTTTATTATGGGTCATAGACGTAAGGCTCGAGCAGGCTGTGTCCCACTTTCCATTGCCAAGGTGATGACAAAATTCAGTCACCCATACAACTACACTTACAATGGAGTAACAGTTGATTGGCAGGCTCTTAAAGCGAATCCGCTTCCTTCAGAATTCACATTAGAGCAACAAAATTCCGCCAGCACTTTACTTCTATCTATAAGCGATAAATGCGACTCTTGGTATTTCTATCAAGGAACTTTCACCTTGCCCGTGAAAGCTGAAAATTTTATGAGTTTTAATGGCTTTCTAAACGTTCATCGCAGGAATTATAATTTTGATAGAGTTGTGTCTATGATTGGTGCAAATAAGCCTCTAATCATATACTCTATTCCCGGAATAAACATATTCAACGCCCATTGTTGGATTTTGGACGGCTACAAAATCAAAAGTAGAATAAAAACCACTAAAACCTATCTTAACAATCAGGTCATAAAGACTGAGCAAGAAACTGAATTCCAGAATATGGTTCACTGCGATTTCGGTTGGGGCGGTCAAGCTAATGGCTACTTTGTTTCAGGAGTTTTCGACCTTAAAAACTCTGAGAATGAGTTGGACCCGGGGGCCGATACTGATAAGAGCGATAACTACAATCACCACTTAAGAGTAATAATGTATGACTTACCATAAACTTAGGATTTTCTCCGGTCTGGTATGTGGGTTACTTCTTTTGACCGCCTGCGAGGATTCGGGTCCTAACGGTTACCCTGATCATATTACAATCAATCCTGAGGGCACTTCGATTGTTGTCGTCGGCACTGCACGCATTGGACGAATACACCTCCAAGATGCTGAATTTCTTCCATCATACTTGCAAGACGACGAAACAAAGGTTGTGAACGACACTCTTTTCTGCCAATATAGATGGCTCACAGCTATTTTACCCTTAGGTGAAAAGAAAATCCTTATCTCCGCCACGCCGAACGATACCGGCAAAAAGCGAAAGATGTGGATTGAGTGTATGATGGGGCCTGATTTCCACGAAATCTTTGTAACCCAGCTTGCAAAATAGCCCACTCCTTTCGACGAGCAAAAAAAACAAATTCTTACTACAAATCAAAGCCCCGGCCGGTGTGGTCGGGGCTTCGCTTGTGCTGATGAAGGATTTTATTTCTTCTTCTTGAGTTCGGCCTGTGCGGTCTGAGCCAGCTCGGGGTCGATCATGATGCGGCCGCAGTATTCGCAGACGATAACTTTCTTATGCATCTTGATTTCTATCTGCTTCTGCGGGGGTATGCGGTTGAAGCATCCGCCGCAGGCGTTGCGGTCGACGATTACGATGCCGAGGCCGTTGCGGGCGTTGTTGCGGATGCGCTTGAAGGCACTCAGCAGACGCTCGTCGTCCACCTGAGGCTCGATTTTCTTGCTGGCTACCATGAGGTTTTCCTCTTCGGCGCGAGTTTCGCTGACGATGTTTTCCAAAGCAGCCTGCTTTTCCTCCAGAATATGGGTCTGGTCTTCGATTTCGCGCTCGGTGGCGAGGATATCGGCATGACGGTTGTCCATGCCGCGCTCGCACTCGCCGATGTTCTTCTCAGCCAGCTCAATCTGGAGGTTTTCGAATTCTATTTCCTTGGTGAGATTGTCGAACTCGTGGTTATTGCGCACATTGTCCAACTGGGTGCGATAGCGCTCGATGAGCATCTGCTTGTTGGCTATCTTGTTGGCTTCGGCCGTGCGCTGAGCCTGGAGGCCGTCGATTTCTTCCTGGTAACGTGCCACGCGGCTGTGGAGGCCGGTGATGGTATCGGAGAGATCCTTGACTTCGAGGGGGAGCTCGCCGCGGATATTACGTATGCGGTCTACTTCCGTCAGGAGAGTCTGAAGCTGGTAGAGGGCTTTGAGACGCTCTTCCACACTGCGGGGGGCCGCTGCTTTTTTCTCTGTTGCCATGTGCTGTTAGAGATATATTACGGGATTATTTTCCAACTGTGAGTTTTGAACTGCAAAGTTAGGAAATTTTTCGCAAAGGAGCCGATAAAAAATCGTTTTTGCGCAATTTTCACTCTCAAAATGACCCACATCGTAGATTGCCATGCCTTCGCGGTGGTCGGCGAAGTCGTGGTAGCGCACATCGGCCGTCACGTAGGCGTCGGCTCCGGCGGCTATGGCCTCGCCGATAAACTCGCCTCCGGCGCCGCCGCAAAGCGCTATGCGACGCACGGTGCGGCCGGGCTCCGCTGCTCCCCGCGAGCTGCGTATGGCCGGCGTGCCGAAGGCGGCACGCAGTCTGTCGGGCAGTTCGGACATAGCCACCGGCGGCTCGAATTCGGCCACTACGCCCAAGCCGTAGCTCTCGGCGCGGTCGGCCAGAGATTCGACGCTTACAGTGAGCTTGAGCGGCGACGATGCCAAAGCGCGACGGATGCGCGGGGTGTGGATGGCCGGTACGGTAACCTCGACTCTGGTCAGGGGCGTATGCCCGATGGCAAAGGTCGGCACGGCCTCGGCCGGCTTGGCTTCAGCGGCTATGGTGTCGCCCGCAACGGGCCACGACGTGGGCTGCAGACCCGACGGGTCGTCGAGGAGCATCAGCAGGACGTCGTCGGCGCTGTCGCGCGGGCATATCACCGTCACCTTCTCCATGCGTACCTCCGAAGGCACGAGCACGCCCAGCACGCGCGCGCCGAGCCGCTCGGCCATGGCATGGCTGATGCCGCCACGGGTGCTGTCCAGACTGGTGTGGGCGCTGTAGACGGCCACACCGGCGCGTACGGCGGCTGCCACGGCGCGCTCCGACGGTGTCCGCCCCGTCAGGCTCTTGATGCCCTTGAAGATGAGCGGATGGTGCGATAGAACAAGATTGCAGCCCTTCTCGACGGCCTCGGCGATGACGGCCTCGGAGACGTCGACGCACAGGAGCACTCCGGTGCACTCGCCGCCGGCTTCCGGCGGGAGCGCGACCTGGAGCCCTGAGTTGTCCCAGCTTTCCTGAAGGCCGCGAGGCGCAAAGTCCTCGATGGCAGCTATGATGTGGCTGAGTTTCATTTATCTACGGGGCGTACTTCGAGATTGAGCTCGTCGAGCTGCTTCTGATCCAGAGCAGCGGGGGCATCGAGCATAACGTCGCGGCCGCTATTGTTCTTGGGGAAGGCGATGCAGTCGCGGATGCTGTCGAGGCCGGCGAAGAGGCTTACCCAGCGGTCGAGGCCATAGGCGAGGCCGCCGTGGGGCGGGGCGCCGTACTTGAAGGCGTTCATCAGGAAGCCGAACTGCTCCTGCGCCTTCTCGGGCGTGAAGCCGAGTATTTCGAACATCTTTGCCTGCAGCTCGCTGTTGTGGATACGAATGGAGCCGCCGCCGACTTCAACGCCGTTGATGACCATGTCGTAGGCATCGGCGCGAACAGAGGCGGGGTCGGTGTCGAGCATGGGTATATCCTCGTCCTTGGGGTGCGTGAAGGGATGGTGCATGGCCATGAGGCGCTGCTCCTCCTCGCTCCACTCGAACATGGGGAAGTCGACAACCCACAGGCAGGCGAACTTATTCTTGTCGCGCAGACCCAGCTGACGGCCCATTTCGAGGCGGAGCTCGCAGAGCTGCTTGCGGGTCTTCATGGCGTCGTCGCCGCTGAGGATAAGTATGAGGTCGCCGGGCTTGGCGTTCATGGCCTTCGCCAGGGCCTGAAGGTCGTCCTGGCTGTAGAATTTGTCGACAGAGCTCTTAACCTTGCCGTCGGCCTCCACGCGGGCGTAGACCATGCCCTTTGCGCCGATTTGCGGACGCTTTACGTAGTCGGTCAGAGCGTCGAGCTGCTTACGGGTATAGGAGGCGGCGCCTTCGGCGCAGATGCCACCGATGTAGGCTGCGTTGTCGAACACGCTGAAGCCTTTGCCCTTGAGCACGTCCATCAGCTCTACAAAGCGCATACCGAAGCGGATATCGGGCTTGTCGGAGCCGTAGTACTTCATGGCGTCGGCCCACGGCATGCGGACGAAGGGCTCGGTGAGCTCTATGCCGCGTATTTCTTTGAAAAGATGCTTTGCCATGCCCTCGAAGAGCTCGATGACGTCGTTCTGGTCGATGAAGCTCATCTCGCAGTCTATCTGGGTGAATTCGGGCTGGCGGTCGGCGCGAAGGTCTTCGTCGCGGAAGCACTTCACTATCTGGAAGTAGCGGTCCATGCCGCTCACCATCAGCAGTTGTTTGAGCGTCTGGGGCGACTGGGGAAGGGCGTAGAACTGACCGGGGTTCATACGCGAGGGAACCACGAAGTCGCGGGCGCCCTCCGGGGTGGAGCCCACCAGCATGGGTGTCTCGATTTCGAGGAAGCCCTTGCTGTCGAGATAGCGGCGCACCTCCATCGTCATGCGGTGGCGCAGCTCAAGGTTGCGGCGCACCGGCGTGCGGCGCAGGTCGAGATAGCGGTAGCGCATGCGGAGGTCGTCGCCGCCGTCGCTCTCGTCCTCGATGGTGAAGGGAGGCACTTCGCTGGGGTTGAGGATGGTGAGTGCGTCGGCAAGCACCTCAACGTCGCCGGTGGGCATGTTGGGGTTCTTGGCGGTGCGCTCCGAAACAACGCCCTGCACCTGCACCACGAACTCGCGGCCGAGGTGGTTGGCGGCGTCGTTGAGGGCGGCGTCGTGCTCGTTGTTGAAAACTATCTGGGTTATACCGTAGCGGTCGCGGAGGTCGACAAAGGTCATGCCGCCCATCTTGCGTACGCGCTGCACCCAGCCGGCCAGAGTGACCTGTCGGCCGGCATCGGCGAGACGAAGCTCGCCGCAGGTGTTTGTTCTGAACATTTGGTGGTTATGCTGTTTTGTGTGGGCACCCCGGGGCGCCGGGCCCCGGGGCGCTTTCTAAAGTTTAATATTTTTCAGAGTCCGGTGCGGGGAGTGAGGTCTATCTGCTGCTCCGGGGCAAGGCCGCGGTTGCGCAGCAGGGCATCTACCGTGGGAGCCTGGCCGCGGAACTTGATGTAGAGCTCCATGGGGTCTTCGGAGCCGCCTTTTTCGAGCACGTTCTCGCGGAAGCGGCGTGCTGTGGCGGGGTCGAAGATGCCGTTTTCCTTGAAGTACTCGAAGCCGTCGGTGTCGAGCACCTCAGCCCAGAGGTAGGTGTAGTAGCCCGACGCATAGCCGTCGCTGCCGAACACGTGTTTGAAATAGGGCGCGCGGTAGCGGAAGGTAAGCTCGGCGGGCATGCCAAGCGCCGTGGCAACGCTGTCCTGGAAGGCGGCAACGTCGGTGTCGCCTTCGGGATGGAGCTTGCCGAACTGTAGGTCGAGAAGGGCTGCGCCGGCAAGCTCGGCCGTGGCAAAGCCCTGATTGTGGGTGGCGGCGGCCTGGAGGCGCTCTATGAGCTCGTCGGGGATAACCTCGCCGGTGCGCCAGTGGTGGGCATAGGTGCGCAGCAGCTCAGGCTCCATGGCCCAATGCTCGTGGATTTGCGAAGGAAGCTCCACGAAGTCGCGGTCGACGTTGGTACCGGCCTGGCTCTTGAGCGGGGCGCGCGAGAGCATGCCGTGCAGGCCGTGGCCGAACTCATGGAACATGGTCTCCACCTCGTCGAGGGTCAGCAGCGCGGGAGTGTCGGCGGTGGCGCGGCTGAAGTTGCCGACGTTGTAGATGATGGGGCGGCTCGATGTGCCGTCCTCGTTCTGCCAGGAGCCCTTGAACTCGCTCATCCACGCACCCTGGCGCTTCGACGGGCGAGAGAAATAGTCGGTCATAAACACTGCTATATGCTCGCCGGTAGCCGCATCCGTAACGTCGTAGACGGTCACTTCGGGATAATACTTGGGAGCATCGGGCATCTCGGTGAACTTGATGCCGTAGAGGCGCTCGGCCATGCCGAAGATGCCGTTGCGCACGGAGTCGACGGCGAAGTAGGCGCGTACCTCATTCTCGTCGAGATTGAATTTCTTGCGGCGCACCTTCTCGGCGTAGTAGTAATAATCCCAGGGCTCTATGGTGATTCCGGCACCCTCGGCGTCGGCAATGGCCTGCATCTCGGCAACTTCTTCGCGCACACGCTGCACGGCCGGACGCCAGATCTTCATAAGCAGCTCTTCGGCGGCTCCGACATTCTTGGCCATGACGTTTTCGGTCATATAAGCTCCGAAGTCGGGATAGCCCAGCAGGCGCGCCTTGGCGGAGCGGGTCTTGAGGATTTCGTTGATAATGGGCAGGTTGTTGTACTGGCCCGAAGATGCCAGCGAGGTGTAGCCCTGATATATTTTGCGGCGAAGCTCGCGGTTGTCGGCATACTGCAGCAGGGGCAGACGGCTCGGAGCGTGGAGGGTGAACACCCAGTGGTTCTCGCCCAGTCCGCGTGTGGTGGCCTCCTCGGCGGCTACGGCGATACTGCCCTCGGGCAGCCCCGACAGCTCGGAGGGGTCGTCGACAACCACGGCGAAGGCGTTGGTGGCGTTGAGTAGGTTTTTGTTGAATGTGAGGTAGAGCTCGCTCAGGCGGGTGTTGAGGGCCTTAAGCGAGTCCTTGGCGGCGGCATCGAGCAGGGCGCCCGAGCGCACGAAGTTCTTGTAGTAGTCCTCGACTGCCTTCTTCCGGTCGGGGCTCAGACCGAGGCTCTCGCGGCGGTCGTAAAGACTGCGGATGCGGTCGAACAATGCGTCGTTCATGCTCACCTCGTCGGAGAAACTGCTGTAGGCCGGATAGAAAGTCTCGGCGATTTCCACCATTTCGGGCGACGAATTGCTCTCGTCCAGAGCGAAGAACACGTAGGCCACGCGCTCAAGGATTTCGCCGGCGCGCTCAAGCGGCATAATGGTGTTTTCGAAGGTCGGAGTGGCCGCATTTGCCGTGATTTCGGCAATCTGAGAGCGTTTCTGCTCTATGCCGGCGTTCAGCGCCGGTAGGTAGTCGGTGTACTCTATCCGCTCGAACGGAGGGATGGAATAAGGAGTGTCGTACGGCTCCAGAAAAGGATTCTGATGCATGGCGGGCTGTGCAAAGGCGGCGCAGGCGGTTATGGCGGCGGCGCCGATTGTCATGACTCTGTTTTTCATTGTGCTTTGACCGGGAGAGGGCATAGTTATAACTGCACAAAATTACAAATTTTACCTCAACCCGCAAAATTTTTACCACAGCGAAGATCCGCATAGCCGCCTCAACGCCATGGGCCGGCCGCGAGAGGGTCGCGACTTTTCTATCCGGGGACGCACTATGCGCAGACGAAAAGCCGGCCGATGCTTCGCAGCAGCGGCCGGCGGAATCAATGTTCTTGTATGCTATATTTTTGGTGTATAGCCGGTTTTTAGAGGGCCACCTTGGTGACGGTGGTGCCGCAACGGCGGATGAAGATGCCGTTAGCGGGATTCTCAACGCGGATGCCCTGCAGGTTGTAGTACTCAACGGGGGCATTCTCGTCGTCTACCGTGATGCTGTCAACACCGGTCTGAGCGTTAGCCTGAGTGGTGACAGATATCTTGTCGACCTGAGAGTTGGAATCCGTGGTAAGCACCAGAGAAGTCACGTCAGAAGCAGCACGAAGTTGAGTGGACTCGGCTGTGGCAGGTTTCCAAACGCCATTGCTCAGCGAGCCAGTGCTGGCAGTGTAGTAAACCTTGTCACCCGTTAACACGACCTCGGTAAGCGAGCAACCTGCGGGTGCGGTGATTGTGATTGTACCACCTATATAGGTTCTTAACTGAGTGGAAGAGGAAGTTTTCCACCAACGAGGTTTGCTGTCAGTTGTACCCTGTCCAAACTGCATCGTAACGCCGCCGTTGCTTAGTGTGACATCAATAAGATTGTTAGCATCGGTATTCACCTGGCTATTGGAGGCTGCAATCGTCTTGTTTGCGAGCTTGGCGAGGTCAGCGCTTGTAAAGTCGAAATCAACGGTTTCTGCAGCCGGACGCTCAACTACGGTGTAGGATGCGCTGCCATACTCGGACTCTACACCGTCGGCGTTGGTGCCGAAGGCTACTATATCACAAGTAGCGTCGACGGTAACTTTGGCGGTGTTGCCTTCAACGGTCACTTCGTTGTTAGGCCCGACAGCATAGGTAATCGAAACAGCATTCTCGCAGGAGATGGTCACCTCGGTGCCGGCATAAACTTCGGAGCCGGATGCGGGGTTGAAAGTCACCTCGCCGCAAAGGGGAGCCGGTGCCATGGTATATTTGGCCGATGCTTCGACCGACTTGCCATCGGCGTTGTAAGCGACAACATGCAGGGTGCACTCCTCGTTGACGGTGTACGAGAAAGTGCCTTCGTTCACTTCCACAACATCAGAGAGGCTCTGGTCGGCAGCCTCGACGGTATACTCATAGCGGGTTGCGTTCTCGCAGCTAACCTCTACGGCTGTGCCTTTGGCAACTTCGCCGGCAGCCGGGTTGAACACGATTTCGCCGCACAGGGGAGCCTCTTTAATGTTGATTTGGTAAGAAGCAGTCTGCTTTACAGCACCTTCGGCGTCGTAGGCCGATACCGAGACGATGGCTGCTTCTGTGGCAGTGTAGGCGTAGGTGTCGCCTTCAACATCGCCGGTAGTTGTTTCGGCGGTGGTAATCTCGTAGGCGATTTTGGCAGCGTTCTTGGCGGTGAAGGTTACCTCGGTGCCTTTCTCCACGGTGATTTCACCGCCAACAGCAGCAGGGCTGGTAGTGAAGGCCTCGACCTCGACGGGAGCAGCATCTCCGGGTGTATATTTGACGGTAATCGTCCAAACATAGATGATATGTGCGCCGGTGTTGTTGGCGAAATCAACAACTATCTCGTTACCCACAAGATTAATGTCGCTGACAGTTATTTCTTGTGCGTTCAAATTGGTGTTGGATGAGGGGCTCGCGGTGCACGACATAGAAGCTTGGGAGGAAGCCTCAACGTCGTTTACTTTAATATTCCATTTATAAGAAGTGTCCTTCTTTCCGCCGTTGCATTTCAGCGTTACGCTGTTGATGGTTGCATTAGCCGGAATATTGGAATCGCTAAGTGTTAGAGTACCTGTGTAAGCGATGCCTTTTTTGCCAAGTGCCACGCCTTTGTAGCCGGCTGCAACATTCGTTGTCGGACTCGCGGTCCAAGTGCCCTCAGCACCACCTACGCCGGTTGTTACAATTTTGCTGGCGTAAGAGAGATTCCATGCAATGGTTTCCTCAGCGGCCCAGGCGGTGAGGGCCAGGACCATTGTGAATAGGAGTAGAAATCTTTTCATAGATTTTACTGTTTGTGATTGATTGGGGTTATTATTTGCCTTTGCAGGCGTTGTTCCGATTTTTAGGCGGCTGTTGTCTCCCGACTGTCTGTCGTAGCCGGAAGTGGAGCGAGTTGGCTATTCTATGAGCCTCGAAGTGTAAGATTGTCTGCCGCATGGTGGAGACTTAGTTGTTTGTGCGTAAGGCTTTTGGAGTATGTTGCAGTACGATTGCCGCCCGCCTGCGGGCAGCGCACGAACGGCAATGCAAAATTACACAAAACTTAACAAATTACCCCCCCCAATTGCTAAATAACGTTAATATAACCTAACAAATAAAAATCAAACCACCCCCAAGGAGGGCGAGCTTCCAGCTCGCAAGCCGCGAAAGGGGCCGCCCCCAAGGAGGGCGAGCTTCCAGCTCGCAAGCCGCGAAAGGGGCCGCGAACGCATCTCCGCGAAAGAAACAGAACTCCGTAGGAGTTCAAGATAGTATCCAGGGGTGATAACCCCTGGATAGCTCATCCTCCTGAATATCAGCGACCCTGTAGGGGTCGAACCTCGGCGAAAGGCGGCGCCCGGTGTTCGACCCCGACGGGGTCGCCTCTATTTGATATGTGATTCCTACCGTGGGTTGTCACCCACGGCTACTTTATTGAACCCTTACAGGGTTCTTATCCTTTCGCGACATTCGCCGCCATTATGGAGCCGGGATTTGAAATCCCGGCAACCCGCCGGTGCATTTTTCTTTCGCCGACACAGCAATCCAAAAGCAAACCGAAGAGAACGTAGAAACGCACGTAGAAAAGGGCGGCAACGCCGCCCCGTTTGATGTTAGCCGCCCGGATTCATCCGGCGGAATGGATTGAGCAAAAGAATTGTATCCCAACGGGATACCGCTCCGCGTACGCCTGACGCAACGATTGGACGCCGGCTCTCAAGCATTCCCTTCGGGATGGGGCGAGGGCTGAAGCCCTCGGTCCATACGTTGGCGGCCCCTTTCGCGGCCCTTTTCGCGGCCCCTTTCGCGGCCCTTTCGCGGCTTGCGAGCTGGAAGCTCGCCCTCCTTGCTTGGCGGGCCCTTTCGCGGCCCTTTCGCGGCTTGCGAGCTGGAAGCTCGCCCTCCTTGCTTGGCGGCCCCTTTCGCGGCCCTTTCGCGGCTTGCGAGCTGGAAGCTTGCCCTCCTTGGTGGCGCCCTTTTCGCGGCCCTTTCGCGGCTTGCGAGCTGGTAGCTCGCCCTCCTTGGTGGCACCCCCTTTCGCGGCCCTTTCTGAAGCCCTCACTCCATATGTCGCCGCCAGAAAAATACCTTCTGCGGCCCGCGGGGATTGCAAATCCCCGCTCCATAATCGGCCCCTTTCGCGGCCCTTTAGCCGAACTTGCTGATTTTGCGTAGCATCGACTCGTTGGTTACGCGGATGCGACGGCCATCGACGATGAGTATCTTCTCGTTGACAAACGTGGTGAGTGTGCGGATTGCGTTGGAGGTGGTCATATTGGAGAGATTTGCAAGGTCCTCACGCGAGAGGTAGATGCGAAGCGTAGAGCCATCGTCCTCATAGCCATAGTTCTCCAACAACGCGATAAGAGCTTCGGCAAGGCGGCCGCGTATGTGCTTCTGTGTGAGATTTACTATGCGGGTGTCGGAGCCTCCGAGGTTGCGCGAAAGGTCGTGGATGAAAAACCAAGCCAGGTTGATGTTGTTCTGAATCAAATCCTTCACTAAGCTCAGCGGCAGAGCTCCCAACGCCGAGTTCTCAAAAGCCGCTGCCGTCGAAACATAAGGCTCGCCCGCAAAAAAAGCACGGTATCCAAAGTACTGGACCGGACGAATCAAACGTAGAATCTGCGCTCTACCCCCTACTCCCTCCTTGTACTTCTTCACCTTTCCCTTGAAAAGGCACCACAGAAACTCCGGATCATCACCTTCGGCGTAGATAATCTGGTTCTTCTTGAAATGGTGAATCTGGAGATTGTCGGCTATCAGTCTCTTCTCTTCCGGGCGGAGAATAGACCATATTTCGGCCATGTCTTCGTTTATTACCTTCTCGAGGGCGGTCTTTATCATGAAATAATGTTGTGGAATAGTGTTGTACAACATGCAAAGTTATAAAAAATAACCAGCATGACCAAACATATTTTCAGAATTAGGAAAAATTGACCTATTTGTTGCAAAAAAGAAGCTCCCGATTGATGACGTTAAGTCAACAATGGTAATCCGAACCGTCCTCAGCTATGGGGCGGGGATTTGCAATCCCCGCCGCCCCGTTTATCCTCTCTGAGCATGGTCCGGATGCGGCAGATAGCGTACGCGGCCGAGACTCCCGTCAGAAGCCCGGTCGTCAATGCGGCCTGTTGTGCAGGCAAAGAGCACCCGGCCTGCATGCACATCAGGCACACGACGGCTCCTCCGGCGTATTCGGCAAGCACGCGACGCGAAGGCAGATAGGCATACAGCCGATAGTTCACGCCAAGGCACAGCAGCATGTAAACCACATTCTCGATTATCATGGCATAGCCAACGCCGGTAAGCCCGGCCAGCCAATATCCCGCTGCCGAGCACCCGAAAAAGAGCACATTGCCCAGTATGCCTTCCAAAAGGAAGAAGACGCGCCGATTGTCCTTGGCGAAGGTTATGTATGCCACCGGAAAGGATGCAACCTTGAAGAATATGGCTGCCCCGAAGATGCGCACAAGGTCCGTCACGGGGAGGAAAGCCTCGGTGAGGAGGATGCGAATAAGCAGCGGCGCTGTGAAGATAATCAGGCAGCTCAGGGCTGTCATGGCAACAACTACCAGCAAAGCCTGACGGTTGACGATGGCCGCCATGAGGCGGTTGTCGGACGAAGCCGCCGACAGTCGCGGGAAATAGTCGAGCGACAGCGCCGCTATGATGGTGCCGACATACTGCGCCGTAATACTGTTTGCGGCCTGGTATAGGCCGACCTGGTCGAGATCGCCGACCATGCGGATCACCAAATTGAGGCCGTAGATGGCCAGTTTGCCTATCAGGTCGCCGGCGACGAGCACCATACCCATGGCCAGCAGCCGCTTCAGCACCGCTTTGTTGTCGCGCCAGCGGAATCTCGGCGTTTCCCGGCTTTTGTATTTGCGAAGCTGCCACCAATAAAAGATGTAGAGCGACAGTGACAGCGCCACCATTGCCGGCACAATGCCGAGAGCGCCCAGCCACCAATAGAGAGGCACCCCGACGCAAAGGCCCACCGTGCTGCCCACGATGGTGGCCCGGCTCATCTTTTTAACAAGATGCATGCCCTGCAGCACGGCGGCTTTGGCATTGGCTGCCACGGTGAAGTAGACGAACACGGCAAGCAGCACGAACTGCCACGCATAGTCCGCCGACCCGAAGGTGATGTTGCTCAGCCAGCCCGAAAAGAGCGCTGTGAACAGTGCGCCCAACAGAGCTGTGGCCCGAGCTACTCGGACCACCAGCTGCATCATCGAAGCCAGCCGCGACCGGTCGTCGGCACTTTGGGCAACCTCGCGCACGATAGCGAGATTGAGACCCAGCGACGACGCCTGGGTGATGGTGCCGGCCGACGACGTGAAGAGCGAGGAAATGCCCATGCCGTCCGGACCCAGAAAGATGGCCACGAACTTGCCGCGCACCACGTTGGCCAGTATCTGGAAAATCTGGACACCCCCGAGTATGGAGGTGTTGCGCAGTATGCTGCGGACGCTGTTGTCTTTTTTGCTAAGCTCCTGGCTCATCGGGCGGGGTGTGTCAGCGCAGCCACTGCCGCGGGTCCAGTTTTTCTTTTTCGTGCCTTACCTCGAAGTGAAGGCGGGTGCCGTGGTCGTCGCCCGGCGTGCTGTGGATTGTTCCCAGCGCCTGGCCGGCAGCGACATAGTCGCCCTTGCGAACGGCGAGGGTTTCAAGGCCGGCATAGACGGTGAGATACTCGCCGTGGCGCAGGAGCACAACATTGCGGAAGCCGTCCATCAGTATCACCATCGAAACCGTTCCTTCGTGGACCGCAACGGCCTTCGCACCGGGCCGACCCTCAATATCGATGCCGTTGTTCTGCACTTCAACGCGGGAGTATTCGGTGTGGGTGCGTCGGCCGAAGTTGCTTACTATGGAAGCGTCGCCCTGCACGGGCATGGGCAGGCTCCCCTTGGCCCCGCGGAAGGAGGCCGTAAGTTCATCGGCCGATTTGCGTGCGCTCGCCGGCGCGCTCGGAGCGGGCTGCGGTGCCGGCTGAGCTTGCCGCTGAGGCTGAGGCGTCGGCTGTTGCTGCTGCTGTTGTTGTGCTTGCTGCTCGGCGCGCCGGCGCGCTTCCTCCTGGGCGCGACGACGTTCCTCGGCTTCGCGGGCTCGGCGCTCTTCCTCCAGCCGGCGTGCTTCGGCCTCCTCGGCCTCTATGGCCGCGGAGAGTTCGTTGTCGAGGGCTGCCATCTGCCGACGCTGGTTTTCAAGCACATTGTTTAGCTCGCGCGAATGACGCCGAAGCTCCTCTATAACCTCGTTGGCCTCGGCGCGGTCGGCTTCGAGGCGCCGCCGCTGAGCGGCAAGCGTGCTCCGGGTTGCGGCAAGCCGGTTGCGCGTGGAGTCCAATCGCTCGCCGGCGCTCTGCAGTCTCTGGCGCTCTGCCCGCAGGCGCTCGCCTTCGTGAACATTCCAGGCGGCAATGTCGCCAAGAAAGCGCATACGCCGAACGGCCTGACGGAAGCTCTCGGAAGCGAAAATGAAGGCAAGCGGCGAGGCCGACACACGCTGGCGACGAATGGCGTTCAGCGACGCCTGATAGGACCGGTCGAGCCGCTCTACGCGCTCTGTGAGGACGGCCACGCTGTCGGTGAGCGCCTGCGCCCGGCGCCCTATGGAGTCGGCCCGCGCCGAAAGCACGCTCTCGCGCTGCTGCGACCGCTCAATCTGCGCGCCGAGGCTTTCGAGCCGGTTGAGCTGACGGCGTGTCTCCTCCTCGGCCGACTGTATGCGCTGCCGAGTGGCTGCCTGGTCGCGCGCGGTGCGTGTCCGCTCGCGTCGCACTGCCGTCGATGTGCGCCGTGCCCAAGCCTGCTCACCACACAATGACAGAGTGAGCAGCAGCAGTAGGGTCAGGGCGAGGCGGCGCAGCATTATAGGCTTCGGAGTAGGGAGATTAGTTTGGGAGTGTCGATAATGCGGTATCCTTCAGGAATTTCGGGTACACTCACTGAAGCATTTTTATTCCATTTGGCCTGCGAGGGGGTCCACCTGAAAGCGGCCTCGAGGGCGTGGCTGCCATAGCGGGCATCGATGTCGACCTTCTCGGGAACAAGCCCGAAGGGGGTAGTCTGAGGTTGGAGCATCCGGATTTCTACACCCCCGCCGGCCTCCACGCTGATTTGGCTCAGTCGCACGTCGATATTGCCGTCGGCGTCGGCCGGTTCTTCAACGGCAGTGAACACCAGCGGCCGGTTGCCGCGCTTTGCTGCCAGAGTCCAACTCCTGCCGCCCTCCAGGGCTGCCATGTTGAACTGCTTGCGCATCGATTCGGTGGCCTGTCCGCTGCCGGGTATGAAAAGGCGTCCCAACAGGGCGCACTGCAGGTCGGCGACATTCATACCGGTGTAGTGTGCAAAAAGGTCCATACTTTCGCGATATGCTATTCGCAAAGGCTTGGAAATAAGTACAATCTCAGTGGGCGTAATGTAGAGTTTTGCAGCCTCGAAGCCGAATTTGCGCAGCGTCACGGCGATGACTTGTCCGTTGACCATCACTGCTTTGCCCGAGGCCGAAAAATGTGTGGGCTGCTCAAGCTCTATCTTGACCGGTATCTCAACATCCTGCCAGTCCTTATATGAGTCCACAAGGGTCGAATATGCTTCGGCCGGGCTGAAGTTCACCTCCTGTGTGGGTGTGATTTCCGGTGCTACGGTGCTTCGACCGGAGCGGCAGCTCCAGAGGCCTGTCAGGGCCACACACAATGCGATGGCCAGACAGGTTGTTGTGTATTTGCGTTTCAAAAACTTTGTCATTCGTAATAATAGGCTTTGGCGTCGACCTTGCGGCGTAGCAACTCGTCATCGGGATTCAGCTCCAGGGCTTCCTTCCAGAACTCAAGCGCTTCGGCGGGCCGGCCGCACATATAATATATATCGCCGGCGTGGCTGAATATCTCGTAGTGTGTCTGCTCGGGAGCCGTACTCTCCTCCGCCACCTCCTCAGGCTCTTCGTGGTCCTCTCCGGAAGCATTGCCGGCTCGCATGGAGGCTACGGCGCGGTCTATGAGCTCCTTGGCGCGGTCGAAGTCGCGCTTGCGGAACATTATCCAGGCGTAAGTATCGAGGAAGGTGGCGTTTTCCGGCTCCGCGGCGCAGGCTATGGAGGCGTAGACCTCGGCGCGGGGCAGGTCACCCCCGTTTTCGGCCATATAATAAGCGGCATTGTTGAGCGCCAGATAGTTTTCGGCATCCAGGGCCACCGCATGCTCATAATTGACCAACGCACTGTCGACATTCTCGATGGTTGCGAAAATATCGGCTTTTATGGCGAATATCTGGGCCACTGCCTTGGAGTTGTGGCCGGGCAAAACCTTGATGCTGTCGAGCACTGTCAGTGCCTGTTGGTACTCCTGATTTCTATACAGACCGGAGGCTCCTATGAGTCCGGCATAGATATCGGAGGGGAAACGTTGAAGAGCCTGGCGGCCATAGGCGGTGGCCGTACTGTCGGAACCGGCGTGAGAGCTGGATTGAATCAGCCTGTCCCAGGCATTCTGGTCCGACGGGTCCAGAGCCACACTGTAGCTGTACTGCTCGGCGCTCTCGGCATAGCGCTCCATCGTGCCCAGATACTCCCCGTAGAGATTGTGGAGCGAGGCCTCGCCCGGATTGGCTTCCTGGAAGACGCCGAAGAGGCGCAGTATATTGCCGGTGTCGGTGGTGTCCGAAGCGAAGGTGCGAAGATAGTCAACGAAAAGATTGAACTTCTCGCCGTACTCCAGGGTGGGACTCTCCAAGGCCAGTTCAACTTCACGCCGGAAATTAACGGTATCCTCTGTCATGGCGTACATGCGGGCCCGCATACGCCGAACGGTGCCGTTGTCCGGAGCGAGAGCCGCCGCGCGGTCGAGCGCTGTGGTCGCGGAGTCGGTGCACCCCAAAATGCTGTATATTCCGCTCGAAAAGAGCAGCGCCTGGATGTTGGCCGGAGCGGCCGCGTTAAGGCGGTTGAGTTCGTTGAAGATGGCCGCCGAGTCGTTCATCGCCGCCAGTGCCTGTATTTTCTTCTCTGAGAGAGGAACGCTGGCCGGTTGTGTAAGCTGAAGGCGGTCGAACAATTCGATTGCACGAAGCATGGAGGTGGTGTCGTCCTGAGTGCCGCCCTTGGCCGTGTAGAGCATGGCCATATTTATCGCCGGGTCGGTCCGGCTGGGTTGCAGCGAGTCGAGGAGTTGCCAGGCCGCCAGAGCGTCGTCGTAGCGGTAGAGATTGCCGGCGGCGGTGGTGAATACGTCGGCATAGTGTGCCTCCAGGGGCTTGGCGTAGAAGCGCGTCTTAAGTCGGTCGTAAGCTTTGTTGAGAGCGGACGAATCGCGGGCAAGGCCGATTTCAATCTCGGCCACCGAGCCGTTGATGTAGGGATTCGACGGGTCAAGAGCAGCCGCACGGCGCTGAAGCATGTAGTAGTCGGCCATCCGGCCGTCGTCGGTATAGTTGGCGCTCTCGATAAAGATGTAGCGCGCCTTCAAAGCATCGTCGGCCGCTACGCCGCGATTCTTCCGGGCCTGAGCCGCCGGCACTGCCGACAGCAAAAGAGCCAGAAGGATTATATAGAGCGATGAATGTCTGTGCATGCGGGGAAAGAGTGTGTTGTTGAGGAGGAGCTTATTCACTTGACGCCGGTATGGCCGAAGCCACCTTCGCCGCGGAAGGTTTTGTCCAAGTCTCCGACGGGCTTCCACTGCACCGCGCTGTAGCGTGCAAGCACCATCTGGGCTATCCTATCGCCGTCGTTGACGACGAAAGGCTCCCGGGAGAGATTGACGAGTATCACGCCTATTTCGCCGCGATAGTCGGCGTCGATGGTGCCGGGGCTGTTGAGCAGCGTGATGCCCGACCGCAGTGCCAGGCCGCTGCGAGGCCGAAGCTGCATCTCGTAGCCTCGCGGAAGCTGTATGCGAAGACCCGTCGGGATTAGTGCGCGCTCGCCCGGTCCGATTTCAACGGGTTCGGCAAGGTAGGCCCGCACATCCATTCCGGCGGAGTCCGGCGTGGAGTATTCGGGAAGTCGTCCGGAAGCGTCGCTGACGGGAATTAGCACCGTTTCCGGCTCGGTATATGCGTTTTCTGTCTGATTCATAAGCTTATGCGGCGGGTTGTGTTGTCGGCCTTCAGAATGTAGATTCCTCGGGCATTCATCTGCAGGCGCACCGTGCCGGCCTGTATCTGCTTCTGGGTGATTAGCTGACCCAGGATGGAGAATACCTGCACGTTGACGGCCCTGTCGGATGTTATAACAACTGAACCGCCCTCAAGGATTGAAACCTCAAGCTCAGGGGCACTGTTCTGCGCTATGGGAGCCGGGTCGCACACTGTCACCACCTCCCACACGGGCTTGCGGGGCACCGGTGCCGGCGCCGTCTGCGCCATCGCTCCGGCGGCAAGCCAGAGGAAAGCGGTCAGAAGCAGAACGCGAAGGGGGTGAAAGTGGCGCATAGGTTTCATTTTGCGGATGTTATTGTCATTTCGCCGGCTATAGGCCGCACAAAGTGCTCGCGGACTTCGGCGGAGCTGAGGCCGCGTCCGAAGAGGTGCATCATCTTGGCGATGGCGGCCTCGAAGGTGATGTCGTAGCCCGATATTACGCCGGTGCCGGTCAGCATGTCGCCCGTGAGGTAGCGCTTGGGGTGCACACCGCCGTTTACGCACTGCGTCACATTGACCATCACCACCCCGGATTCCACCGTGCGCCGTACTGCGTCCAAAAACCACGGGTCGGTCGGTGCATTGCCCGTGCCGTAGGTGCGCAGCACGATGCCCTTTATGCCGGGCGTATTCAGCAAGTGGTTGAATATACGCTCATTGAGTCCCGGAAAGAGGTCGATGGCCGTCACGTTGGTGTCCATTTCGGGATAAACCCGGAGCGGGCCTTCTACGTGGTGATGCTCGAGCGACTCACGCTTGAACTGTATGCCCAGACCTATCTTGGCCAACTCGGGATAGTTGTTGCTGCGGAAGGCGTTGAAGTTGTCGGCCGACCGCTTTGTGGAGCGGTTGCCACGCCAAAGGTAGTTCTCGAAGAGTATGGCCACCTCGCGTACTGTCGGTGTGCCGTCGGATTCGCGGCTGGCTGCTATCTGGAGCGCGGTGATGAGGTTTTCCTCGCCGTCGGTTCTCACCTCGCCGATGGGTAGCTGCGAGCCCGTGATTATCACCGGTTTGTCGAGATTCTGGAGCATGAACGACAGCGCCGATGCCGTGTAGGCCATTGTGTCGGTGCCGTGCAGCACAACGAAGCCGTCGTACTTGTCGTAGTTCTCTGCAATACTGCTCACCATGCTGCGCCAATGCTCCACGTTCATATTGGCCGAGTCGATCGGCGGGTTGAACTGGATATTGTCGATTTCATAGTCCAGCATCTTGATCTTGGGCACATTCTCCATCAGGTGGGAGAAATCGAACGGTTCGAGAGCCTTCGTGCTCGGGTTCTCGATCATTCCGATGGTGCCGCCGGTGTAAACGATAAGTATCCTTGGCTGCATTGCGCGTGAGATGAGTTAGTTATGTCTTTATTTTTATTTGATTTGAGCACCCGGAGTGGCCGGCGCATGCGGGCCGATGAGGCTCAGAGAACCGTCGGCGTTGGTGGCGCACAGCACCATACCCTGCGACTCGACGCCACGGAGCTTGACCACCGGCAGGTTGGCCACAAACACCACCTGACGCCCTACCAGGTCGGCCGGAGCGTAGTGCGCGGCGATGCCGCTAACGATGGTGCGGGAGCCCATGCCGTCGTCGACGGTGAGCTTGAGCAGCTTGTTGCTCTTCTTGACCGGTTCGCAGGCCGTGACGGTGCCCACGCGGAGATCGGTGGCGCCGAAGGCCTCGATGGTGGTGTCGACCTGCTGGGGCGCCGGCTTGAAGTTCGCTATGGCGTTCTGGCGTTTGGACTCGTTCAAGCGCTCTACCTGAGCCTCGATGGCGGCGTCTTCTATCTTCTCGAAGAGCAGCTCCGACTGGCCGATATGGCTGCCGGAGCCAAGCAGATCGCGGCTGCCGATTTGCGACCAACTGAGTTTGTCCAGACCCAAAATGCCGCGAAGCTTCTCGGCCATGAACGGCATGAAGGGCTCCATCGCTATGGCCAGCGACGCTACTATCTGAAGGTTTACGTACATCACCGTCTTGACGCGCTCGGGGTCGGTCTTGACGGTCTTCCACGGCTCGGTGTCCTGAAGGTATTTGTTTCCCAGACGAGCTATCGACATAGCGTCGCGCAGCGCATCGCGGAAGTGGAAGTTCTCCAGCTTGTCGGTCAGGGCGTCGCGCAGCTGGTCCAGCTCGGCGAACGCCTCCTTGTCGACGGCCTCAAACTCGCCCGGAGTCGGCACGGTGCCCTCGTAGTATTTGTGGGTAAGCACAACCACGCGGTTCACGTAGTTGCCCAGAATGGCAACCAACTCGCTGTTGTTGCGGGCCTGGAAGTCTCGCCAGGTAAAGTCGTTGTCGCGAGTTTCCGGAGCATTGGCCGTCAGCACATAGCGAAGCACATCCTGCTTGCCGGGGAAATCGCGAAGGTACTCGTGGAGCCACACGGCCCAGTTGCGCGACGTCGAAATCTTGTCGCCCTCAAGGTTGAGGAACTCGTTCGACGGCACATTGTCGGGCAGTTGGTATCCATCGCCGTAGGCCATCAGCATGGCCGGGAAGACGATGCAATGGAACACGATGTTGTCCTTGCCGATAAAGTTGATGATGCGCGTCTCGGGGTCCTTCCACCATGTCTCCCAGCTGTCCGGAAGCAGCTCCTTGGTGTTGGATATATAGCCGATGGGTGCGTCGAACCACACATAGAGCACCTTGCCCTCGGCACCTTCGACCGGCACCGGCACGCCCCAGTTGAGGTCGCGGCTCACCGCGCGCGGCTGAAGGCCCATGTCGAGCCAGCTCTTGCACTGACCGTAGACGTTCGAGCGCCACTCCTTGTGGCCCTCAAGTATCCACTCGCGAAGACGGGGCTCCCACTTGTCCAGCGGAAGATACCAGTGGCGGGTGGCGCGCAGTTCGGGGACGGCGCCCGAAATGGCGCTCTTGGGGTTTATAAGCTCAGTGGCCGCAAGAGCCGTGCCGCAGGCCTCGCACTGGTCGCCGTAGGCACGCGGATTATGGCAATGAGGACATTCGCCTGTCACATAGCGGTCGGCGAGGAACTGCCCCGCCTCCGGGTCGTAGAGCTGCATCGACTCCTTCTCGATGAATTCTCCCTTGTCGTAAAGGCGGCGGAAGAACTCGCTCGCCGTTTCGTGGTGTATCTCCGAAGTCGTGCGAGAATAGATGTCGAACGATATTCCCAGCTCCTCAAACGATTCCTTGATGAGCTTGTGGTAGCGGTCAACTATATCCTGGGGCGAAACGCCTTCCTTGCGGGCCTTCAGAGTGATAGGCACACCATGCTCGTCGCTGCCGCCTATCAAAACTACGGGGCGGCCGCTCAAACGAAGATAGCGGGCATAAATATCGGCGGGCACGTACACGCCGGCAAGATGCCCTATGTGCACGGGGCCATTGGTATAAGGTAATGCTGTGGTAATCAGTGTGCGCTTGTATTCCATAAATAGCAAAAGTGGGCGGCGCTGACGGCGCCTCCTGTTTCAAAAGGCAAAATTAAGAATAATTTGCCGATTTGCAATGCCCACTCCCCGCATTTTTCACCCACCCCACAATAATATATAATAAGCTTAGTATAAAAACCCGAAAAGCCACAAAGGTATCTTGTTGCCGAATCCAAATTCTATATCATCCGCAGCCACAAAACTGTCGGGTATATTACGGATTTGAGCGAAGCCCTTACCCTTACCTCCGATCTCGAACAAGTATCGGCCGTCGACAACAAAATCACCGTCCTTTGCAAAATTAACCTGATTCTTGATGCTTAGTGCCGAGGCAAACGCACACTCTCTTGCAGCCCCGATGTGGGGTGCGCTGAGAGCATACATCAAAGAAGAATTGTTAAGTAGAATTTTTTGGGGCTTTGCAAGGCTCTTGGGTCCCCCGGCTGATATAAAGAGCTGGCGGATAATACCTGCTTTGTCCAGAAGGTCGAACAGTTTCAGCAGTAGGTTTCTCGACGACCCCATAAGACCGGCCAAAGTCGTCATGTTGGGAATATAAGGCAACGACCCTGAAATAATGGACACAAGGCGCTTGGCCTTGATTAAGGTCTCGTAGTCAATTAGTTTTTCCACTGCCGGAATATCTGATTCTATAACGGTCGAAACCGTCTGCTCGAGGCGGCTGAAATAGTCGCTCAGTCCCATCGATTTATAGAATGGATAGTACCCGTGTTCTATATAGCTTTTGAACAGCGGAAGCACATTGATTTCGGCCGATATGCCGGGCGATATGGTCTCATGGGAATATAGCACGTCCTGAAGCGTCAGCTCGGGAAGGGCGCCATAACCTTCGAACATAAGGTACTCCCTAAATGAAAGGCCGGGCAAGGTGTGCATCGACACTCTTCGCGACAAGTCGGCTATCGAATGGTCTATCTCAAGTAGCGAAGAACCCGTAAATACCACGTGTAGCTCCGGATAAGAGTCATAGAGGTTCTTTATCTGGCGCTCCCAGCCCGGAAATCTGTGAACCTCGTCAAGATATAGGTGCGTCACTCCGGTTTTGAGTACTTCTTCCGCAAGGTCTATCAAGGAATGGTCTGAAAACCAAATATTATCCAACGACGCATAGAAAGATTTATCTCCGCTAGGATCCACTTCTTTGATGCGTTGAAGCATCAGGGTAGTCTTACCTACTCCTCTTTGTCCTTTGATTCCTATCAATGGCTGCGACCAGTCTATCTCATCAAACAGGAAGCGATGTATCTTGCTGTCTGTATATTTCAGTCGGCTTTGGTATGTACGTTTCAGAATTTCCATTTTGTCTGCTTTTGAGAGCCGCTCACCCGAAGGTTTGGCGGTTCAAATACTTTATGCCGCAAATTTAATAAATTGTTTTCACAAAAGAACAATTTCTCCAATTGTTTTCTCCAGGTTGCAATTCCTCAGATTGTTGTCCGCAGATTACAATTCCTCCGATTGTTGTCCGCAGGTTACAATTCGCCCGATTGTTGTCTGCAGGCAACAATTCGCCCAACTTCCGGTTCCGATTTAACAAGGACCGATCCGTCACCTTAAAAAAAATTTGTAACTTTGCCACGCTCAGGAGAAAGAGTCAATCCGTAACGGATAAATACTGAATACTGTAACCCTTTTTCAAGAGCAGACCGTAAAGTCAGCTCAACCGAAGCCGCGAAACTTGCGCAAACACGTTCAAACGTTCACCAAGGGAACCTCCAAACGTGCAAAAACGAAGAATAATGAATAAATTAAACGACTTGTACGCCAAATGGCAAAACCTACAACCGTTGACAGAGCGCAAGCGTTATCTGCTCAGCCAACGTATGAGGCCGGAGCCCCGCGTGTTATTTTGTGGCAGTGCTTTTGCGGCGGTTTGAAGGGTTTTTCGTACCTTTGCACCCAAATTAGCAGCAAGTAAAAATGCAGAACATCCGCAACATCGCCATTATTGCGCATGTGGACCACGGCAAGACCACTCTGGTGGACAAGATGCTCCTTGCCGGCCACCTTTTCCGCGACAACCAGACTACCGGTGAACTCATTCTCGACAACAACGACCTCGAACGCGAGCGTGGTATCACTATTCTCTCCAAAAACGTTTCCATCGACTATAAAGGTCACAAAATAAACATTATAGACACCCCGGGGCACGCCGACTTCGGCGGCGAAGTGGAGCGCGTGCTCAACATGGCCGACGGATGCCTCCTCCTGGTCGACGCTTTCGAGGGTCCTATGCCCCAGACTCGTTTCGTGCTCCAGAAAGCCATCGAAATCGGCCTGAAACCCATTGTTGTTATTAACAAGGTCGACAAGCCCAACTGCCGCCCCGAAGAAGTCCAGGAGATGGTTTTCGACCTTATGTTCAGCCTCGACGCCACTGAGGAGCAGCTCGACTTTCCCACCCTCTACGGCTCCGCAAAGCAGGGCTGGATGAGTCTGGACTACAAAAAGCCTACCGACAACATTCTTCCTCTGCTCGACACCATCATCGAGGCCATACCCGGTCCCGCCGAGAATCCCGGCGACACTCAGATGCTCATCACTTCGCTCGATTTCAGCAAATACGTGGGACGCATCGCCATAGGCCGCGTGCACCGGGGCACCGTGCGCGAAGGCCAGGAAATCGGCCTGTGCCGGCGCGACGGCTCCGTGAGCCGTCAGCGCATCAAGGAACTCCACACCTTCGAAGGTATGGGGCGCCGGCGCACCGACGCTGTCGAAAACGGCGACATCTGCGCCATCGTCGGCCTCGAAGGCTTCGAAATCGGCGACACTGTCTCTCTGCCCGACAATCCCGACCCGCTGCCCCGCATCGCCATCGACGAGCCCACCATGAGCATGACTTTTACAATCAACGACAGTCCCTTCTTCGGCAAGGACGGCAAATTCGTGACCTCACGCCATATCGGCGACCGCCTCACCGCTGAGCTCGACCGAAATCTGGCCCTACGCGTCGAAAAAGGCAGCAAGGAAGACGTATGGACGGTCTTCGGCCGTGGCGTCCTCCATCTGAGCGTGCTCATCGAGACCATGCGCCGCGAGGGTTATGAGCTCCAAGTTGGCCAGCCTCAGGTCATAATCAAGGAAATCGACGGTGTGAAATGCGAGCCCGTCGAACTTCTCACCATCAACGTCACCGAGGAGTCCGCTTCCCGAATGATCGACATGGTGACTCGCCGAAAGGGCGAACTCGTCGCCATGACCACCAAAAACGACCGCGTGCAGATGGAATTCCAGATCCCCTCCCGCGGTATAATCGGCCTGCGAAGCAATGTCCTCACCGGCTCCGGAGGCGAAGCTATCATGAGCCACCGTTTCCTCGACTACCAACCCTGGAAAGGCGACATCGAGCGGCGTACCAACGGCTCCCTCATCGCCGTAGAGTCCGGCACGGCATATGCTTATGCCATCGACAAGCTCCAGGACCGCGGACGCTTCTTCATCTTCCCCCAGGAAGAGGTATACGCCGGTCAGGTGGTCGGAGAGAACGCCAAGGACAACGACATCCCCGTCAACGTCACCAAGAGCAAGAAACTCACCAACATGCGCGCTTCCGGAGCCGACGACAAGGCGCGTATCGTACCCCCGGTGGTCTTCAGTCTCGAAGAAGCCCTCGAATACATCAAAGAAGATGAATATGTTGAGGTTACGCCCCACCACATCCGTCTGCGCAAAATAATTCTCGACGAAATAGAGCGCAAACGCGCAAATCGCTGATGCTCCCTTTCTCTCTTAATATCGACGGCCGGCCGGTGCTCTTCACCGAGCCGGCCGTTATGGCTATTCTAAACGTTACCGACGACTCCTTCCACGCTCCCTCGCGCGTAGTCGGAGCCGATGCCATCGCCCGCCGCGCCGAGGCCTTCGCTGGCGCCGGCGCTCGTTTTATCGACATCGGGGCCTGCTCAACCCGCCCCGGGGCTGCCTGCGTCGACGCCGACGAGGAACTCCGTCGGGTGGAAACGGCCGTGGCTGCCGTCCGTAATGCCGTCGGAGCCGACATCATCATCTCCGTCGACACCTTCCGCGCCGCCGTGGCCCGACGCGCCGTCGAGGCCGGCGCGCACATGGTCAACGATGTGTCATCAGGTGCCCTCGACCCCGAAATGTTCTCTACTGTCGCCGAACTGCGTGTGCCCTACGTGCTGATGCATATGCGGGGCACGCCACAAACCATGCAGTCGCTCACCGACTACTCGCAGTGGGGCGGCGACGTCACCGCCGGTGTGGTCGCCGAACTCTCCGAACCTCTGGCGCGGCTTCGGCAGGCGGGAGTAGCCGACGTAATAGTCGACCCCGGGTTCGGTTTTGCCAAAACCCTTGAGCAAAACTACAGCCTGATGCGAAATCTGGAGTGCCTCGACGTGCTTGGAGCACCCCTGCTGGTGGGTATTTCCCGCAAGTCGATGCTCACAAAACTCCTCGACATTTCCACATCCGACGCACTGCCCGCAACCACCGCCCTCAACCTCTTCGCCTTGGCCAAAGGCGCGGCCATTCTCCGTGTCCACGACCCCGCCGAAGCCCTGCAGGCCCTACGGCTGAACGCCGCACTTGCCTTAAAAAAGTAAAACGGGCGCTTTTTTCCCAACCTTCGGCCTGCGCTGTATGTTTAGTTTATACAACGCCAACCTTTTATGCACCCCACTGCCGGGAAGCCCTTAGGTGGCGTTAGCATAGTACTAACGTTAAATACATATAGCTATGGCAGAAAAGAAAACAAGCCGGCAAACCCCCGAAGGGACCGCGCAGCATCAGTTAGGTGCTCACCGGCAGCCCGAACGTCTTGCCGCACACAAGGAGCCGGAGCAGTTGCCGGCACACGATGAGAGTGAGGACACGGTCGTTCCGGCAGTTACTGCCGACGTTGAAGAAACTCCGGGCTTCGTCAAGTACGGCGCAGCCATCCTTCTGGGTCTCGCCTTCGGTGTGGGCTGCTACGTCTGGATAACGGGTAGCGCACCCCAGCGTCCCTACGAAAAGGCTAACGGAATCATGTACTCCGCAAACAACGCCCCCGACAACTCCAACATCCCCAACCCGTTCTATACCGCCGGCGGCTCCCAGCCCGAGTATTTGGTGGTAGAAGTGCCCACCGGCACCGCTGCTTCTCTGGCTGCAAACAGTCAGGCCCTGCAGGCCGACAACGGCGTGCGCCCCGTCGCCGCCGTCTCCGGGCCCGTGGTTTATCTCTTCACCTACGACTCGGCCGACATTCCCGAAACGGCTGCCCTGACCGACATCGCCCAACGAGCCCGCAAGGGTGGTTATGGGCTTGACGTCAAGGCTTATACCGACGAGCACGGCCGAGATGCATACAATCGCCGCCTCAGCCAGCGTCGCGCCCGCGCCGTGGCCGACTACCTCGTTGCACATGGTGCCGATCCCGCAAAGGTCAAGGCTCAGGGCATGGGTCCCACCCACGCTTACGCCAACGACGCTCAGGACCGCCGAGCAGAAGTAACTCTCACTCAGCAATAAGCAACCTCAGCATACGTTTTGAACACAAGCAGCCGGCCGCACTCTCGCGACCGGCTGCTTTTTTCAGAAGCTGCCTACGCTTTCATCGAATAAGCATAGTCGCTCCGTTGGCTATCACAAACCCGCGGTAGTTGTCGCCCACAGGCTGTCCGAGTACATTGTAGCGCTGGTGGGAAGCCTCCGATGTCATAGTCCTGTCATTACAGACCAGGCCGCTGGAGGAACCTGTGCCAAGAAGTTCTATCTCCTGACCGGCCTCGGTGGGAATGTCGTAGAGATAGGTCGTGGGTAGGTTTGTCTGCGGGATGCGGCTGCGGTCGGCAACTATGGGCTCCGGCATGGCGGCGGCCGCCGTCAGTGCGTTGGTGTTCTCGCCCTGCGCCTCGGCAAGGGGCGTGCCGTCGGCCAGGCGAAGCGGTGTGTTGCTGCGCAGGCGAAGGTTGCCGCCAACTGTCGAACGCACCATGGCGCGTACTATCTTGCCGTCTTCCCACTCCATATTGGAAATCTCAAAGCCGCCGCGAGCGCGAAGACCCTCGACAGAGCCCTTCGACCATTTTGCCGGAAGTGCAGGCAGTAGGTGCACGAAGCCCGCGTGGCTCTGCAGGAGCATCTCGGCGATGCCGGCGCAGCAGCCGAAGTTGCCGTCGATCTGGAAGGGTGCGTGAGCATCGAACATATTGGCGTAGGTGCCTCCATCGGGGTCCGACATGGTGATGTCGGGCGACACGAGGCGCAGCTGGTTCTTGATGATTTCCAGTGCGTGGTCGCCATCGAGCATTCGCGCCCAAAGGCATACCTTCCAACCCATCGACCAGCCGCGGGCCGCATCGCCGCGGCCTACCAGCGACTTGTGCGCACCCTGGAAGATGTCGCCGTTAAGGTAAGGGCTGACCTGATTGCCCGGATATGCGCCCCAAAGGTGCGATATGTGGCGGTGCGACGTATTTTCGCGGTCCCAGTCTTCCTGCCATTCCTGAATCTGGCCGTAGCGTCCTATTTTGTAGGGCGTAAGGCGGCTGCGAAGTGCGTCGAGCTCATCGGCGAAGGCAGCGTCGGTGCCAAGTGTGCGCGCGGCAGCGGCTGTGTTGGCAAGTACGTCGTATACCATCTGGTTATCCATGGCAATGCCTCCGAAGAGAGCAACGTTCATCTTGTTGCCGTCGTCCTTGTTGTACGACCACTTGCCCGGATGGTTCTCAGGCGAATTCGACGGGCAAACCACCATATAGCGGGTGTTGGGATCCTCTACAAGGAAGTCCTGGTAGAACTGCGCGCATCCTTTCAGAACAGGGTAGATGTCGGCAAGATAGTCGGTGTCGCCGCTGAAGAGGTATTTCTCCCACAGGTGCGAGCAGAACCATGCGTTGCAGGTAGGCCAAATGCCCACAGAACCATTGTCGACGGCACCTGTAGTGCGCCAGATGTCGGTGTTGTGGTGAAGGGCCCAGCCTCGCGCGCCGTACATCTCTGCGGCTGTCACGGCGCCCGTGGTGGCTACATCGCGCACCATCTGCACAAAGGGTTCGTGGCACTCTGCGAGATTGGTGACCTCGGCCGGCCAGTAGTTCATCTCCACATTGATATTGGTGGTATACTTGGAGTCCCAGGCCGGATACTGGCGGGCGTTCGGGTTCCACAGGCCCTGCAGGTTCGCCGGCTGTGTGCCGGGCTGGCTGGAGCTGATCAGCAGGTAGCGGCCATACTGGAAGTAGGTCGACACCAGTCCGGGATCGGAGTCTACGCTGCGGTATTCGCGGATACGGGTTTCGGTGTCCTTGTTTTCCTGGGCCGGATTGACGCCCAGATCGAGCGCTACGCGGTTGAACATCTCCGAATATGCCTGTACGTGGTCGGCAAGTGCCGTTTCAAATGTTTTGCCGCTTTGGGCGAACGTTGTCAGCGGAGCAAGCGCCTTAGCCTCGGCGTCGCCGCTTATGTCGTTGTAGTTCTCGAAATTGGTGGCCGAGGATATCACTATGGTGGCGGCATCGGCACCGGCGACTTCTATTGCGGGCGTGGTGGCGCTACCGGCTACTATGCCGTACTGCATTACGTTGCGGGTAGTGGCCGTGCGCGTACCTCCTTCGGGCAGCACGTTTATAAAGGTGAAACATTCCACCTTGTTGTCGATGCCTTCGCTCTGTGTGCGCGCCGGAACCAGCGAGGCGCGTATCATTGCGCCGTCGGTAGTCACTTCGTTGACGCCCATCTTGGCCATATTGGTTTTGGCGGGCGCGGCATAGCAAACATCGAAGTTCAACGCCCCCGGCTGCGAGGCCTCCAGGCGGATGATGGTGACGTTGTCGGCAAAGGAGGTGAAAATCCGGCGGGTATAGGTCACGCCGTCGGCGACATAGGTCGTGGTGGCCACGGCCTGCTCCAAGTCAAGGTCGCGTACATAGCCCTGCGCGTCGCGGCAGTTGCCGGCTCCGCGCTCCTCGTCGTTGTAGCGGTGTCCGGCGAAGCCCAGCAGCACGCAACCCGCGCCCTGATATTGAGCGCCATGGCTCTTTTCGCTCTGCCAGGCAGGTATGGCAAGTTTCTGGGCGTCGACGTAGTTGCCGGCAAAAATCTGCTGCTGCACCTGCGCCAGCACGCCGCGGGCTTTGCTGTTGTGGTTCGAGTTGGGCGACTGGCCCCAGAAGGTGTCTTCGTTGAGCTGGATGGTATCGACGGCAACACTGCCGCTGACCATGGCGCCAAGTCGGCCGTTGCCCAAGGGCAATGCCTCTTCCCAAGCAGCCGCCGGGCGGTTGTACCACAGCCGGTTGTGGCCGCTCAGCACGGGCGGTGGAACCGGTCGCTCCGACGACGTCGTAAAGCTGATGCTGTAGGGCTGAGCGCATACATTGCCGGTGAGGTCGGCGAATACGCCGCCTTCAACCTTGAAGGTATACACCGTGCTCAAGTCCAGCTCCTCAAAGGCAAAGCTCACTTTATTGGCGCTCACCGTAGGCGTCAGTCGGCTCGAGCGGCCTGTAGCGCTGTTGGTGAGGGTGCCGTAAGCGCCTGCGGCGGCGGTGACGCTCTCGTTGAACATCATCACTATCTTGCCCGTCGGAACAACATTGGTCTCACCGTCGGCCGGAGTTGTGGAGATGCACTCCGGAGCCTGCGAGTCGTCGGCCAGGATGTTGACATACTTAAGATTGTAGTTGCTGGTCTTTGTTGCAGTCTGGATGAGCATGCGCACTATGAGCTTGTCGCAGTTGTCGGCCGCGAGAGTATAGGTGGCGTCGTTGTACTTGTTCCAGTGCGAGGCTGCGACATAGTCTTCAAGCACCGTCCAGCTTGTGCCCCCGTCGGTCGAATACACCACGCCGAAGGGCGTCGAGCTGCTCGAGCCGTCGCCGATGGCAAAGTTGATTTTGACATTGCTCAGAGCCGTCGTCGGCACCGACACTTCAAAGTACTGGTCGTGCGCGGCCCCGTCGCCATAGCTTTCCTTGGGTGTGAAAGCGGTGGTGGAGGCGGTGTTGAGGCGGAATAGATAGCTCGGCGTGGAGCCGCTGGAGGTGAACTGCCACTTGCCGTTGCTCGTATGGAGGCTCACGTGGCACTCGTCGGGATTCATGGCGCTGCTGTTGGGCCGCACATAGGGTTGCAGCTTGGTCCAATATTCATTGGACGAAGCGCTCCACCCGAGGTCGTTGGGAGTGTAGACGGCTGTGGTGCCGTTCTTCTCCTGGTCGTAGCCCGTGGTAAACTCCCAGTGGGCCACTGTGGTCTGCTCTGCGGCATTAATAGTTAGTGCTGCCGCTAAACCGAGCATAAGTGAAGGTATTCGTTTCATCTAAGGTTTGGGTTTAGGTATTTTTCCGGCTGCAAAATTACTTCGGCTGCTGCAAGCGCTTTGCCAAATTCGGCGCATCCTGTCCCAAAATCGGCTCATTCAGCGCGTTGATGGGTTAATCTTTGCCGCCAAATGGTGTATTTTCTGCCGTTTTGACCCAATCCGGCCTCGGCGAACCGCTTTTTTGCATATATTTGCATGCCATGAAATGCTTTGCCGCTTTTTTCGGTTTTTTGCTCTGCGCAGCCACCGGCCTCGCCGCCGCTACGGCCGACTCGGTGCGCTTCGATGCCCGCTCCGGGCTCTCGGCCCTGCCGGTATGCGGAGCCGTCACCGACTCAAACGGCTTGATTTGGTTTTCTACCTGCAAGGGGCTCGACTGCTTCGACGGCTACGAATTTCACCACCTCCGCACCGACCCCGCCGACAGCACCGGGGTTGCCACAAACCATATCTACGACATCCTCCCGGCGGCTAACGGCAACATCCTGTGCCATACCGACAACGACATCCATGAATTCAGCCTCTCCGACTTCCGGTTCCATGCGGCACCGCAAAGCCGCAAAGACTCGGTGGCGCCTCTGCTGGGTGAAACCTGGCACGGTTTTACCGACAACAACGGCATCCGTTGGGCAGGACGCAGAGACGGCCTTTATAAATATGTGGCATCTCACCACCCGGCCCTGCTTCTCGAATCCACCGCCGGCCGCGACGCCCGCGCTATTCTTTGGGCCGACAGCTCTCTATGGGTGGGAACACGCCGCGACTGCTCCCTGCGGCGCTTCGACGCGCAAGGCACTCTTTTGCAGACCAAACAGTTGGAAGCCCCTCCATACTGCCTCTTCCGCAGCTCCGACGGTGGTGTTTGGGTTGGATGCAAGCCAGGTGGCCTTTTCGACCCCGACGGCCGCCGGATTTGCACCGATGCCGTCTACGATATCGCCGCCGACGCTGCCGGCAACCTTTGGATCGCCACTTTCGGCGACGGCGTGAAGGTCCTCACCGACGGAGTCCTCTCGCCTTCATTAGGCGGCCGCAAGGTGCGTAAATTGCTGATTACTTCCTCGGGAAATATCATAGCAGCCACTACCGAAGGTTTGCTCGCCGGACTAATTGACTCTATAAATCCCTCCGCAACCACTCTCAGGCCCGTGCGCCATATCAGCGGCCAGCCTCGAAGCCTCAGCAGCGACGCCACCATGAGTGTGGCCGCCGACGGGCGCGGACGCATCTTTGTGGCTACCGAAAGCTCCGGCGTCGACTGCATCTCGGAAGAATCGCTTTTCGGTCCGGACCCTGTATTCCGTCACCTCGACAGCCGCAACGGCCTTCTGCCCTCCGACATCTGCAATGCTCTGGCCATGGTTTCCGATTCTCTGCTTGCTGTGGTGGGAACGGATAATCTTGTGCTGTTCAACACCTTCTCCGACAGCTATGTGAACTACAGCGCTTCCTTCTGGGCCGACGACATCGACTTCGGCGAGGCAACCCCGGTGGCTATGCCCGACGGAAGCATTGCCATCGGCGCTTTCAACGGCGCTTTCATCGCCACCGGCCATCATCTCCATTCCCGCGGATATATTCCCCCTCTGGTTTTCACCACTTTGGGTATCAACGGCGCTCCCGACCGCTTCTGCCTGCCCGGCAAATCTTCCCTCCGGCTGGCCGCGCCCGAACGAAACATCACCATCGGCTTTGCTGCCATCGACTACTCCGACAACTCCCATATCCGCTACCGCACCCGCCTGGACGGCAGTGCCTGGACGGCATCCTACACCGCCCGAAAGGCTTCTTTATTCGCCCTGTCGCCCGGCTCCCATATTTTCGAAGTGCAGTCGACCGACCGATACGGTCGGTGGGTCGAAAATACGGCTTCTATAACCTTGTTGGTCGATTCTTTCTGGCACGAAACTTGGTGGGCGCGCGCAGCGGCCTGGCTGGCCGTGGCGCTCTTTGCAGGTGCTGTGGTGTGGACGGTGTTGTATATGAGAAATATACGTCGGCAGCGCCGCGATCTTCTCCAAAAATACCTCGCTCTGCTCAACAGCGGCGCCGACCCACCCCGGAAGCCCGAAGCTTCTCCGCGTAATCCTGCCGATGCCGCTTTCCTGAACCGCGTAAAGGCCTACATCGAGGCTAATATAGCAAACTGCGATGCCAATATCGACGAAATGGCGCGCGCCTGCGCCGTGAGCCGCTCCACTCTCAACCGGCGCCTACGCTCTCTGATGGGCACCAGCGCGGCCCAACTTCTTGCCGAGGCTCGAATGCAGCGCGCGGCGGCTTTGATGGCCAAACCCGGCGCTGACTTTACCGAAGTGGCCGACGCATGCGGCTTTGCCGACGTTAAATACTTCCGCCAGGTCTACCGCAAGAAATTCGGCTGAAGGGCCTTGCGGCTCACGCGGCGGTAGGCGATGGCCATAAAGACATCGGTAAGCAGCCACGACGCCGGGTACACCGCCAGAAGCTCGCGGAAGTCGCCCCCGAGGTGCGGAAAGAGGAATACCCACAGCAGGCGCAGCACGCACGTGCCGCATATCACTATCAAGGTCGGGGTCATCGAGTAGCCCAGTCCGCGCATGGCAGACCCCGCAACTTCATAGTAACATGCGATAAACTGGAACAGCAGCACCGTGCAGATGCGGATGTCGGCGTAGACCAGCACCTCCGGGTCCGTGGTGAACACGCTGAGAAAGAAGTTGGCCTTCCACGCTATCAGAACATTGAGCACCAACGAGATGCCGTAGGCCAACAGAAGGCTGAGTCTGAACACCCGCTTTATGCGCTCTACATTGCCCGCCCCGTAGTTCTGACTGATAAAAGCCACGGCGGTCTGAGCCACGGCCGATATCGGAAAATAGCAGTAGAACTCGTAGTTGATGGCGGCTGCACTGCCCGCGGCCGCATCCGACCCGAAGCTGTTGATGGCCGACAGGATAAAGGTGTTGCTCAGCGCAAACACCGCGCCCTGCAGGCCGGCCGGCATGCCGATATTGAAGATTTTGCGCATCTGCTCCGGCTCGGTGCGCACCTTGCTCACCTCCAGCCTGATGTCGCTTCGTTCGCGAATCAACAGCACCACGATGATGCCGGCGTTGACAGCGTTGGATATTACCGTTGCCCATGCCACACCCTCGACTCCCATGCCCAAGCCGATGACAAACCACAGGTTGAGGCACACATTGACTATACCGGCGGCGATGAGGCTGTAGAAGGGCCGGCGGGTGTCGCCCACACTGCGAAGTACGGCCGACCCAAAGTTATATATTATAAGGAATGGCAGCCCGACCACGAAGACCCGCATATAGAGCACGGCGTCGTCCAAAACATTATCAGGCGTGCCCGTGAGCTCAAGCACAGGACGCGCGAGGCTCTCGCCAAGCACTACCATAAGCGCCCCGCACACCAACGCAAGCACCGAGGCCGCGCTCACGGCGCGACGCACGCCGTCGGCATTGCGCTGGCCGATATAGTTGGCGATAACCACATTGACGCCCACCGAAATACCCAGAAAAAGATTGATGAGCAAGCCGATGACAGGACCCGTACAACCTACCGCCGCAAGAGCGTGGCTGCCCGTAAAGCGGCCTACAACGGCAACATCGACCGAGTTGAACGACTGCTGGAGCACACCGCTGGCTATCAGCGGCAAAGCGAACAGGAGCATGCGGGGCAGCAACGGCCCCGTGAGCATATTTATCTGATTGGAAGCACCTTTTGCCATGATTGTCAGGAAACCGCGGGGTCACGGCCCCGTTTTCAATCTGCAAATTTCCGATTTTTTTTGCCATTGCGAATACTTCGTTCAGTAAAAATTGTTAATTTTGCGGCTGCCGACGGCTACAACTTTCTGCCGCCGTGATATACCACGATGAATCACACTTACGATTATCTTGTTATCGGCTCCGGCATTGCCGGTATGAGCTTCGCCCTCAAAGTGGCCCGGCAGGGCGTCAAGGTGGGCCTTGTCTGCAAAACTACCCTCGATGAGGCCAACACGGCGCTCGCTCAGGGCGGTGTGGCGTCCGTCACTAATCTCGAAGTCGACGACTTCGACAAACATATCCACGACACTATGGTTGCCGGCGACTGGCTCAGTGATCCCGCCGCCGTCGAAAAGGTTGTAAAGGGCGCGCCGGAGCAAATCAAGCAGCTCCTGCAGTGGGGTGTAAACTTCGACCGTCGCGACGACGGCTCCTTCGACCTGCACCGCGAAGGTGGCCACAGCGAGTTCCGAATCCTCCACCACGCCGACAACACCGGCTTCGAAATTCAGAGAGGTCTCATCGAAGCTGTCCGCGCTAATCCATTCATCGATGTCTTCGAACACCACTTCGCCATCGAAATCATCACTCAGCACCACCTGGGCAAGCTCGTGAGCCGTCGCACTCCCGACATCACCTGCTACGGAGCCTATGTCCTCGACCTGAACTCGGGAAACGTCGAAACTTTCCGAGCCAAAATCACGGTGATGGCCACCGGTGGCGTCGGTGCCGTATATCAGACCACCACAAACCCCCTGGTGGCCACCGGCGACGGCATCGCTATGGTCTACCGCGCAAAAGGTACCGTCAGCGACATGGAATTCATCCAGTTCCACCCTACTGCCCTATTCCATCCCGGCGACCGGCCGTCGTTCCTCATCACTGAGGCTATGCGTGGCTATGGCGCCGTGCTCCGCAACCGCCGCGGCGAGGAGTTCATGCACAAATATGACCCGCGCCTGTCGCTGGCCCCCCGCGACATTGTGGCCCGAGCCATCGACTCCGAGATGAAAACCTACGGCGACGAACACGTCTACCTCGACGTCACCCACAAGGATCCCGAAGAAACAAAGCGACACTTCCCCAACATCTACCGCAAGTGCCTCGAGCTCGGAATCGACATCACCAAAGATTATATTCCCGTGGCTCCCGCCGCACACTATCTCTGCGGAGGCATCAAGGTCGACGGCAACGGCGAAAGCTCCATCCGCCATCTCTACGCCTTGGGAGAATGTTCCTGCACCGGCCTCCACGGCGGTAACCGCCTGGCCTCAAACTCCCTGATAGAGGCCGTGGTCTACGCCGACGCCGCCGCTAAACACGCCGCTCACGAAATCGACCACATCGGTATCCGCTCCGACATCCCCGACTGGAACGACGAAGGCACACGCCACCCCGAGGAAATGGTCCTCATTACCCAGAGCATAAAGGAGGTGAACCAAATCATGGGCACCTACGTCGGCATAGTCCGAAGCAACCTCCGACTCGACCGAGCCTGGAACCGCCTCGACATCCTCTACGAGGAGACCGAGCGACTCTTCAAGTGCTCGAAGGCCTCGCGCGAGATTTGCGAACTCCGAAACATCATCAACGTGGGCTACCTCATCATGCGCCAGGCCAAGGAACGCCGCGAAAGCCGTGGCCTCCACTATACCCTCGACTACCCGCCCGTGCACCACGGCGAATAAAATTCCCCTGAATTAACAAATCGAGATTCATCCCGATGCAACGGGATAAATCTCGATTTTTCGTTTTCGGAGGGATTGTTCGCTCAGCTAGCGATGACCTTGTTGACGGTGGCCATCACCTCCTCGAGGGTGGCTATTGCGGTCGCCTCCAGCTCGGCGGCGGCGTCGATGAGGTTGTGGGCCATCTCCTTATCCTCAAGCGAAACGGCGTTGATGCGAACGTTGAGTGCAGCTCCGCGAACCGCCGCGCAGGCTGCCAAAGCGCCTACACCTGCGTCGCTCACCGAAGCCGGATTGCCGCACTCGGCCATGGCGCGAACCACGGGGAACACCTCCAAGGCCGTGCGGGCCGTGCGCAGCGGAACCTGGCAGGCGTAGAGTGTGGCCTCGGCTATAGCAGCCGCCCGGGCCGCTTTCTCCTGCTCGTTGCCCTTGGCCATGCCCATGGCTGCCTTTATGCGGTTGAAGGCGGCCGTGTCCTCATCGACAAGGTGGAGCAGCTCTTCCATAAGCGCATGGCCGCGGTCGGCGACGTCGGAGAACTCGCGCCAGCGGTCGTCCCAACCGGCCTTGTGGGCCGACAGATTGGCCACCATTGTGCCCAAGGCGGCTCCCAGCGCTCCCATGTAGGCCGCTACGCTGCCGCCGCCGGGTGCCGGCGACTCAGAGGCCGTTTCTTCTGCCAGTCCGCGGCAGGTGAGGTCCACCAGGCGTTTGCCGGTTCCTTCCTTGGCCTCCAGAAGATATTCTATCACTTTTTCTTCGGGCTTGAATTCCTTGAGGTCGTCAAGGCCCATCGACTTCACCGCAAGGCGTACTATTTCGTCCTCGGCGACACCCGTCGACCGCTGCTGCATGTGCAGATAGTGCCGACCGGCATCTATGAGAGCGCGCTTGGGAATGAGGCCGACGATTTCGGCGCCCGTAACGCGCACTCCTCGCGCGGCGGCCGCGCGGCTTACCTCGTCGAAGGCCCGGTGGAGCGGTGTGGCGCCCATGTCGGTGATGTTCATGCTTACCTGAGCGATGCCGTACTCATCGATAAACCAGCCTATAGCTTTGGTGCCCTTGAGGGTGCCGGGAATCATCACGGGGTTGCCGGCTTCGTCCTTGAGTGGCTTGCCGGTGAGTTTGCCACCCTCGCGAGCCGGTCGGCCCTTCTCGCGGACGTCGAAAGCAATGGCGTTGGCGCGTCGGGTGCTGGTAGTATTGAGGTTGAAATTGACGGCTATGAGGAAGTCGCGGGCGCCGACTGCCGTACATCCCGTGCGGGCTACTCCGGCGTCGAAAGCACGAGCGCCATAGTCGGGCTTGCGGGCTTCGTCGGCGAGTTTTTCGGGAAGTGCCTCGTACTCACCCTCGCGGCATACGGCCAAGTTCTTTCGCTCCGCCGTAAAGGCCGCCGCTTCGTAGCAGTAGGTGGGTATCGAAAGTTCTGTCGATATGCGCTCGGCAAGCTTGCGGGCCATTTCGGCACATTCCTCCAGCGTAACTCCCGCTACTGGGATGAGGGGGAGCACGTCGGTGGCACCCATGCGCGGGTGGGCGCCGTGGTGCTTGCTCATGTCGATGAGCTCGGCAGCTTTTTTAACACCTTGAAAGGCAGCCGCCACAACGGCCTCCGGCTCACCGACAAAGGTGACCACAGTACGGTTGGTGGCCTCGCCGGGATCTACGTCGAGAAGTTCGACGGGAGCGGCCGAAGTTATGGCGCCGCATATCTGGTCTATGACGGCGCGGTCGCGGCCCTCGCTGAAGTTGGGCACGCACTCTATGATTCTCTTTTTCATGGTATTGAGGATTGGTTTTTACTTTTTTCGGAAGGTATAAATGGTGTTGTTATCTCTTTTGAGGGCTTGGTCGGGAAGCTGCCCCGGGTCCGGTGCTTTTACCTTGCCGCGGATTGCCGAAGGGCTTTCTTCAACAAAGGCTTCGTCCCACAATCCACTCTCTATAAAGCTATTGAGAACCCCTGCGCCCCCTTCGACGAGGACGCTGATGTAGCCGAAGTCGCGGTAGAGGCCGCGCAGCAGCTCTTCGACGCTCCGGCCGTCGGCGACATGGAGGGTGTCTTGACGATGCATAAGGGGTATATCGCTCTCTGCAAGCAGATTATGGCGGTCGAGCACAACAGGTCGAGGACTGCGGCCGGCGAGCAGACGCACATCGAGCCGGGGTCGGTCGGCGAGCACTGTGCCGGCACCGACGATGATGGCATCGGCCTGAGCGCGCCGCCAATGCACCGTCTGCGAGGTCAGCGGCGTACTGAAGCGGCCGTCGAGATAGCCGTCGCTACTTTGAGCCCATTTGAGCGTAACCCAAGGGTAGCCCCTGCGGTGGGCGGTGATGAAGCGGCGGTTGAGGCGCTCGCAATCCGCCTCCAGAACGCCCGTGCGCACTTCGATGCCGGCGCTGCGCAGCATGGCCACGCCGCGCCCCGACACCTTGGGGTTGGGGTCGCCGCAGCCCACCACGACCCGCCGCACGCCGGTGTCGGTGAGCAGCTTGGCGCAGGGTGGCGTCTTGCCGTAGTGCGAGCAGGGCTCGAGGGTAACGTAGACGGTTGCCTCCGGCAGCAGGCTGCGCTTGTCGGGAGCTACGGAGGCGATGGCGTTGACTTCGGCGTGAGGGCCGCCATAGCGGCGGTGCCAGCCCTCGCCGATGATGTTTCCGGCGGCATCGGTCACCACAGCTCCCACCATAGGATTCGGCGAGGTGTAGCCGCGTCCGTTGGCGGCGAGCTGAAGAGCCCGCGCCATGTACAAGGCGTCGGTGTCGGCCTGCGTCATAGTTCGGAATATGCGGGGGTGAAAGTATCGCCGTAGGCCGGATTTCCGGTCTGAAGACCCTTGGTGAGCCAGCGCACGCGCTGCGCCGACCGGCCGTGGTTGAAGCTCTCGGGCATCTCTCGGCCATAGGCCTTGCGCTGAAGGTAGTCGTCGCCGATGCGCTGGGCGGCGTTGACGGCGTTCTCGACATCGCCCTCCTCGATGGAGTTGAACATCTGATTGTCGAGCGCGGCCCACACTCCGGCGTAGAAGTCGGCCTGAAGTTCCAGTCGCACACTGATTTTGTTGGCCTCCGTTTCGCTGAGGCGATTCATCTGAGAATGTGCGTCGGTGAGCGTGCCAAGCAGGTACTGGACGTGGTGGCCCACCTCGTGGGCTATGACGTAGGCGTAGGCAAACTCTCCGTCGGCGCCGATGTTGGTCTGCATATCCTTAAAAAAATCAAGGTCGATGTAGACGGTCTGGTCGGCCGAGCAATAGAAAGGACCGGTTTGCGCCGTGGCCTGTCCGCAGCCCGAAGTCACCGAACCGGAGAAAAGCACCATTTTCGGAGGCTCATACTCCCCCCAGCCCTGGCGGCGGAATTCCGCCGTCCAGACGTCTTCGGTGCCGGCGAGCACCTGCGAGGCAAAGGTGGCCAGCTGCTGGTCCTCCTCGGTGGGCTGATAGTCGTTGGAGGCATATTCCGGTGTCATCACTCCGTTGGCGCCCACGATGTTGCCCAGCACGTCGCCTATGCTGCCGCCGCTGAAGAGCGTCACCGCCGCAACAATAATCACGCCGATAATGCCGCCGCCGATACCGGCCTTGCGGGCAAAGCCGCTGCGTCCGCGGCGATCTTCGATGTTGCCGCTGGTGCGGCGTCCGTCCATTCTCATAAGAATGTTTTGGTTATGCTGTTAAAAAAGTCATTTATAATCAAAAAAACGCATTGCCGCCGCTTTCTGTTCAACCCGGCGGCGGCTGCCTTCTCTGTCTGTGCAAAGTTAGTAAAAATTTTTCCATATTTCCGCCCCCCGACAATTGTTGCTTTCCGCGTTTTACCGCCTTTTTGGCATTATGACATATTTTTTGTTTTTTAATTTTTCATTTTGAATTATTTTGCCTACCTTTGCGGATTATATGCCGGAAGTGCTGCTCGCTATGCTTTCCAATAGGCCCCGGTGTCCGATTCGATTTCAAACCAATCATCAAATATCAGTATGACAAAATCTCTACTTCTCGGGCTTGCCGCACTGGCAGCTCTCCCCCTGTCGGCTCAGCAGGTGCCCGACCGCACCGTTCTTGCCGCTGAGTCCTCAGCTCCCTCGAAGGTAGTTCTGCGCTCTTCCCGCGCAAAGGCTGCCGCTGCTCTCGCAGGCACGCGCCGGCTCAAGCACCTCGACGTTCAGGCCTCACGCCTCACCGCTCCGCATATGCGCCCCCAGTCGGCTCCGGCCCGCGCGGCTCTGCCCTCCGGAGCTCTGCTGTTCGAGGACTTCGAAGCCTGGGACGGTCAGGACTACTTCTGGGTGCCCGAAGGATGGGCCGTCGAGCACCACACTGACTCCGAGCTCGACCCCTCCCAAACGTGGGGAATCTCCGAAGCTAACCCTATGATGCCGTGCACCACGCCCGACGGCCAGTATATGTTCGGCATCGGTTATGCCGAAGTGGCTCAGGACGAGTGGCTCATCTCCCCGGCCATCACTCTTACCGACAATCAGCTGCTGAGCTTCGTGGGCTATATCGACCCCGTGTTCCTCTTCGACATCACCAAGGTCGACTGGAATACCGGCGACTTCACCGAGCAGACCATCTCAGCAACCCTCAAGGTCAACGTCAAGGAAGAAGGCGGCGAGTGGACCGAGATATGGGATGCCGCTACCCCATATATGGGCATCACCAACCTCTTCGACCTGATGAACTACTCGCCCTCCGAGTTCCAGAAGTACAACATCGACCTCTCCGAATTCTCCGGTAAGAAGGTGCAGGTGGGCTTCCAGTACGTCGGCATCGACGGCAACTCTCTCTACATCGACGCCATCCGCGTAGGCGCGCCCGAGCTCACCGATGTGGCATACCTGAACCCCTTCCACACTCTCTACTGGGGCTTCTCCGCAGAGCCCGCGTGGCCCTCTCTCAACGGCGGTCTGGTCCTCTACCCCGCCATGGCCCCCATCACCTGGACCAACAACTCCGCCTACGAGAACGCTTCCTACACCTGGACCTACTGCGACGGCATCACTGCCGACTGGGTCACTTCGACCAACGCCGATGAACTCACCGAAACCTATATGACCGACTACCGCAGCGAGGCAACCAAGAAAAACAACTTCTTCTATCCCCCCATCCTGACCGCATCGATGGAAGGGGCTTCCGACGGTTCCTATCAGGCTCCCTACACCTATTTCCAGGCCGGCGGCACCGCTGAGCGTACCCTCAACGACGGCACCGAGTTCCTCGCAGGTCTGCTGCCCTTCAACTACAACACCGACGGCCTGACCTACCTCACCGTAGAAGGCGACTTCGGCGAGCTCGACACCCCCATCACCGGCTACAACAGCCACACCGACGAGTTCTGGTACAGCTACACCTTCCCCGGCGAAACCGACCCCAACTACTCCAGCTACATCAACGGCATCCTCAACTTTGTCTATCCCGCCGCAGCACCGATGACCGTCGACGGAGCTCACGTGCTCGCCCGCGGCGCCGACATCGACCCCGAGGTCGAGTTCTCCCTCTCGCTGATTGCCCTCACCGATGAGTTCGCTCTCATCCCCGAGGAGAACACCATCGCCACCGCAACCCTCAAGGCCGCCGACTTCACCGTCTACGACGCCGACACCAAGCTCCTCTACTACACTCTGGACTTCACCTTCGACGAACCCGCTCTGCTGGACGACTCCCACCCCGGCTACGTTGTGCTCATGCGCGGCTTCCACGACCCCCGCGTGGGATACTTCGCTCCCATGCAGTCCGCTGTGCCCGACGCCGACCAGCTCTGCTTCGGCGCTATGGAGAAGTACACCAAATACGACACCGAAGACTACCGCGTGGGCTACACCTATCTGGCCAACCTCGAAAGCTCCTACGGTCCCTGCTTCAACGCTTTCGCAATCAACCTCAAGGCACACTACGGCTGGCTAATCCCCGCCACCGACAAAGTGGATATTCCCGAGGACGGCTCCGCTGTGACTGTCGCTGTCGACACCTACTTCCCCGCCGAAAGTGTTAAAATCAGCGAGCTCCCCGGTCTTAAGGCTGACTACAGCGGCCGCTACGACACCGGCCTGCTCACCCTGAGCCGCGACCTCGACGCCCAGCCCGCCAACGGCACCATCACCATCAAGGCCGGCGCTCACACGGCCGACATCGCCGTCGACTTCGGCTCTGCCGGCATCGAAGGCGCTGTAGTTGGCTCCAACGCCGATATTGAAGCCGTCTACACTCCGGCCGGCGTTCGCGTCGACGCCGCCTCCGCTCCCGGCGTTTACATCGTGCGCCGCACTGACGGCACCGTCTCCAAGATTGTGCGCTGATTTTTCAGACAACCCATATCCGCGCCCCGGCCTATGTGGTCGGGGCGCTTTGTATTTGGGCAATAAGAGGGCAAGATTTTACGTTATTATTTCGTAACTTTGCACTCTGCAAAGGCAATACTCGGCTAATGAATCTCTTCAAAACATATCTCGCTGCTCTGCTATCGGTTATACTGGTGGCCTCCGCCACCGCTCAGGACGGCAGCACAGCCTATAACTTCCTCAACGTCACTTCCTCGGCCCGAATCTACGGCCTCGGCGGCGTGAACGTTACCCTCGTCGACGACGACATCACCGTAGTCGACCAGAACCCGGCTCTTCTGGGCGCTGAGATGAGCGGCTCCATTGCTCTCAACTACATGCACTACCTCGGCGGCAGCAACTTCGCCGGCCTGCGCTACGGCCACACCCTGGGCGAGCGCGGCGCTTGGAGCGTGGCCATGCGCTATTTCGGCTATGGCTCCCAGAAGGAAACCCTCCCCGACGGCACTGCCGTGGGTACTTTCTCGCCTATGGATATGTCGTTCGGCGCTTCCTACAGCCACGACATCACCGACCGGCTTCGTGGCGGCATCGAAGTGAAGGGCCTCTACAGCTCCTACGCCGACTACTCTGCCTTCGCTCTCGCCACCGACCTGGGAATCAACTACTACGATGCCGACCGCGACCTCTCGCTCAGTATCGTGGTGGCTAACCTCGGCGGTCAGGTGAAGCGTTTCAACGAGCACTACGACCGTCTGCCCGTCGACGTCCGCCTGGGATGGAGCCAGAGTTTCGGCACCTTCCCTCTGCGCTTCTCCATCACGGCATGGAATCTCACAAAATGGAAGCTGCCATACGTCGAAACCGGCGATGGCACCACCGACAGCGGAGGTGAAATCAAGGACAGTTTTGGCAGCAACCTCTTCCGTCATCTCATCTTCGGCATTGACCTCATTGCAAGCCCGAACTACTACATCTCACTGGGCTACAACTATAAGATGCGAACCGACATGGCAACCTACAGCCGCAATATGCTCTCGGGCTTCACCCTCGGCGGCGGCTTCCGCGTGCGCAACCTCAGTCTGGGCATCGCCCTGGCTCAGCCCCACAAGGGCGGCACCACGATGATGTTCAACCTGATCTACAATCTGGCCGACATACTACACTAATCCCGACATATGACTCATAACCCCATTATAATAGCAATCGACGGTTACTCCTCCTCCGGCAAGAGCACCATGGCTCGCCGGCTGGCCAAAACCGTGGGATACAGATATATCGACTCCGGCGCCATGTATCGCGCCGTGACGCTTTTCGCCCTTGAGGGCGGCCTCATCGACGACCAGGGCAACCCCGACGCCGCCTCCATCACCGCCGCTCTGCCCCACATCAAAATCGACTTCGAACTCCAGCCCGACGGCAGCCAGCACACCATTCTCAACGGCGTCGACGTGGAGCGCGAAATACGCCGTCTGCGCGTCAGCAACGCCGTTTCGCCGGTGTCTGCCATCCCCGAGGTGCGCCATGCTCTGGTGGCCATGCAGAAAGCCCTGGGCGAGAAAAGAGGCATCGTCATGGACGGCCGCGATATCGGTACAGTTGTTTTCCCCGACGCCGAACTCAAGATTTTTGTCGACGCCGGGCCCGAAACCCGCGCGCAACGCCGTTTCCGCGAAATGGTCGAGAAGGGTCAGGCGGTGACATATCAGGATGTGCTGGCCAACGTTGTCCACCGCGACCATATCGACTCCACCCGAGCCGAAAGCCCGCTGCGCTGCGCCGACGACGCCATCCGCCTCGACAACTCCGACATGACCCTCGAGGAGCAGGACGCCTGGCTGCTCAATCAGTTCAACCGTGTCGTAAAAGGCTGACAAGATGGCCCTTATTGAGATCGACAGCGAGTCCGGCTTCTGCTTCGGAGTGGTCACGGCCATCAAAAAGGCCGAGCAAGAGCTCGCCGAAGGCGCCGGCCTGTACTGCCTGGGCGACATCGTCCACAATTCCGACGAGGTGGAGCGCCTGCGCGCCAAGGGACTCCACACCATCACCCATGCCGACCTCGAGGAGCTGCGAAACGTAAAAGTGCTTCTGCGAGCACATGGCGAACCCCCAAGCACATACGAATGTGCGCGCCGAAACGGCATCGAAATTATCGACGCCACTTGCCCGGTGGTGCTCCGCCTGCAGCAACGCATCAAGGAGCGGCACAACTCGGGAGCGCCCGGCCAGATTGTGATCTACGGCAAGCGGGGCCACGCCGAAGTCAATGGTCTGGTCGGCCAGACCGACGGCCGCGCTATAGTAATCGAAGACATCGACGGCCTCGACCGCCTCGACTTCGACCGCGACATATACCTCTATTCCCAGACCACAAAAAGTCTGGAGGGCTTCCGGGCCATAATATCCGAAATCGAGCGTCGCAAGGCCCCCGGCACTGTCTTTGAATACACCGACACCATATGCCGCCAGGTCGCCAACCGCACCGAGCACCTGCGCCGCTTTGCCGCCGGAAAGGATGTGGTACTCTTCGTGGCCGGCACCAAGAGCAGCAACGGCAAGGTGCTCTTCGGCCACTGCCTGGACGTCAATCCCCGCACACACTTCATCGCCAACGCCTCCCAGCTCGACCCCGACTGGCTTCGTGGCGCCGAGACGATCGGAATATGCGGCGCCACCTCCACACCCCGGTGGTTGATGGAGCAGGTGCGCGACGCCGCCGACAACTGCCTCAACTGACCCGGCTATGGACAACTTTGTGGCCATCGACGTCGAAACTGCCAACGCAAACCGCAGCAGCATATGTGCCATCGGAGCCGTCAAGGTGCGCGACGGCGTGATTGTCGACTCGCGCTATTCGCTCGTCAACCCCGAGCCCAACTGGTACTCCCGCTTCTGCACCGCCGTCCATGGCCTCACCGACGCCGACACCTGGGACGCCCCGCCCTTCGGCACCGTATGGCAGCAATGGGCCGAATGGCTTGAAGACCTGCCTCTGGTGGCCCACAACGCACGCTTCGACGCCGCATGCATCCGCGAGGCTTGCCGAATATACCGTCTGGAGCCCCCCGAACCCTTCCTGTGCACCCTGGAGGCCGCACGGCGCTCCATACCCCGCATGGTCCTTCCCTCCAAGAGCCTCGACAGCCTCTGCGACTTCTTCGGCATCTCCCTCGAACGCCATCACAACGCCCTCGACGATGCCGAGGCCTGTGCAAAACTCGCCATTATCCTGCTATGAAACCCTTATACGCCGTTTTTCTCCTTGCAGCCACAGCATGCACGCCACGAACTGACGACGGCTGCACGCCGGCCGACATCAGAACCGCCGCTGCCGCCGGCGAGCGCGACGCTGCCGCTGCCGCAGCCGTCGCCGAAGCCACCTACGGCCGCGACAGCGCCGTGATGGACATCCGCGCCCGCGAAACGCGCATCCGCGAGGCCGGCTTCGGCTCCGCCGCCGACGCCTACGCCGGCGCCGCTGCCCGCGTGCTGGCCCAAAACGGCATTATCGACTCCATATGTCCCAGCAATACGCCCAAGTAATCCTTCCGCTGCCCATCGCCGGGCCTTTCACCTACCGCGTGCCCGCCGATATGGCCGACCGCGTTCGCACGGGCTCGCGCGTGATAGTGCAGTTCGGCGCCAAACGCTACTACACAGCCGTTGTAGCCTCCATTTCGTCGCTCTGCCCGGACGCTTCGGTGATGCTCAAGGACATTACTATGGTGCTCGACCCCGAGCCAATTATCCGGACCCCGCAGCTGCGGTTCTGGGACTGGATTGCATCTTACTACCTCTGTACCGTCGGCGAGGTCTTCAAGGCAGCCCTCCCGGCCGGCCTGAAGGTCGAAAGCGAGACCCAGGTGGCCCTCAACGAGGACGTAGACCCCGATGTGCTCGCAACCCTGACGGCCGACGAGCTCGACGTGCTGGCCCAAGTGCGCCGGCGCGGCAAGATGAGCGTGCGCGAGCTGGAAAAATACGTCGAGGCCGACGGCGCCGGCGCCAAGGTGTCGTCGCTAATCGAGCGGGGCGCCCTTGCCGTGAGCGAGCGCCTTGTGGAGCGCTACCGCGCCGTGCGCAAGCTCTACGTGGAGCTGACACTGGAGCGCGGCAATGCTGAGTCGGCGCAGGGCGCCTTCACCGCAGTGGCACGGAGCAGCCGGCAGGAGGAGGCTTTGGTAGCCCTAATGGCACTGAGCGACTACCACCGCCCCGGAGCGCCCTCCGTGGAGGTTCCCTTCGAGGTCATTTCGGAGCGCGCCGCCGTGACACGCGACACTCTCAAAGCCCTCGAGAAGAAAGGTATCTGCCGGCTGTACTACAAAGAAATTTCGCGCTTCAGCTACTCCGGGCCTCCCGCCGGAACGCTACCCACACTATCCGAAGCCCAAAAGACTGCCCTCAACGGCATCTTCGGGGCCTTCGCCGAAAAAGACATAGTGCTGCTCCACGGCGTGACATCCTCCGGCAAGACCGAGGTCTACACTCACCTGATCGACTATGTGCTCAAACAGGGCAAGCAGGTGCTTATGCTGGTGCCCGAAATAGCCCTCACCACACAGCTCACCGACCGACTCCAGAAGGTTTTCGGCCCCAAGGTGCTCATCTACCACTCCAAGTTCACCGACGCGGAGCGAGTGGAGCTCTGGCGCCGCGTACTCAACTCCAACGGCCCCCTGGTGGTGCTGGGTGCCCGCTCGGCGGTCTTCCTCCCCTTCGGCAACCTCGGACTGGTCATCGTCGACGAGGAGCACGAACCCAGCTACAAGCAATACGACCCGGCACCGCGCTACAACGGCCGCGACGCCGCCACCGTGTTGGCCCGCATGCACGGAGCCAAAACTCTTTTCGGAAGCGCTACCCCGACCGTCGAAACGTACTACAAAGCCAAAACAGGCAAGTTCGGCCTGGTCGAGCTCTCCGAGCGTTATGCCGGCGTGCAGCTCCCGCCCGTGGAACTGGTGGACATGAAAGCAGAATGGCGCGGCAAGACGGAACCGCCCGTTTTCTCGGCCAAACTGCTGGCGGCAGCCGGCGAGGCCGTGGCGGCCGGACGCCAGGCCATCTTCTTCCTCAACCGCCGCGGCTATGCCCCGGTGGCCCGCTGCGCCGTGTGTGGCTTCACCCTCAAGTGCGACCACTGCGACGTGGCCCTCTCCTTCCACCGCCGCATAAACCGCATGCAGTGCCATTACTGCAGCTGCGAATACCCCGTCCCCAAGGTTTGCCCGCAGTGCGGCGAACCGGCCGTAGAAATCGCCGGCTATGGCACCGAACGCCTCGAGGATGCTCTCGAACAGCATTTTGCAGGCCGCAAGATTCTGCGCATGGACCTCGACACCACGCGAAACAAGGACGGCTACTCCAAGATTATCGACGATTTTTCGGCCGGTAAAGCCGATGTGCTCGTAGGCACGCAGATGGTAACCAAGGGCCTCGATTTCGGTGGAGTGGAAGTGGTCGGCGTGGTCAACGCCGACGCCCTCATCAACTTCCCCGACTTCCGCTCGGCCGAGAGAGCGTTCAATATGATCGAGCAGGTTGCCGGCCGGGCAGGTAGGCGCACCGGGCAGGGCCGCGTGCTGGTGCAGACCCGGGATGTCGCCCAGCCCCTGCTGGCCTATGCCGCCGCCCACGACTACGCCGGCTTCTACGCCCATGAGCTTGAGCAGCGGCGCATTTTCGACTTTCCGCCATTCCGCCGCATCATCAACATCTACCTCAAGCATCGCGACGCCCGAACACTTGAGGAGTGCGCCGCCAACTACGCCGCCACCCTGCGGAGCGTCTTCGGCGACCGCGTGAACGGTCCCCAGGAGCCGCCCGTCAACCGCGTGCAGAATATGTTCATCCGCAAAATCATGCTCAAAATGGAGCCGGAAGTGTCCATGCCCAAGGTAAAGGAAATTCTGCGTGCAAACTATGTGGCCCTGCAGGCATCGCCACTGATGCGCGGACTGACAGTGTACTACGACGTTGACCCGGTATAAGAATACTTGCAGGGCTTCCGAAAATTTGTTAACTTTGCAGCCAAACTCATCCGTATGAAGACTAAAGACGAACTCATAGACCAACTCCTGGAGCTGGCTTTTGCCGAAGATATCGGCGATGGTGACCACACCACCCTCAGTACTATTCCTGCCGACGCCATGGGGCGCCAGCATCTGCTTGTCAAAGAGGAAGGCATCCTCGCCGGCGTAGATATCGCCGCACGAGTGTTCGAAAAGCTCGACCCGTCGCTGAAGATGACCCGCTTCATAGAGGACGGCGCCCACGTTCGCCCCGGCGACATCGCTTTTGTGGTCGAGGGCCCGGTGCGCTCGCTTCTGATGGCAGAACGGACCATGCTGAACATCATGCAGCGCATGAGCGGAATAGCTACCGTCACCGCCCGCTACCAGAGCCGACTCGACGGCCTGAACTGCAAGGTGCTCGACACCCGCAAGACGACCCCCGGCCTGCGTATGCTTGAGAAGGAAGCCGTCAAAACCGGCGGGGGCTGCAACCACCGCATCGGCCTGTTCGACATGATTCTCATCAAGGACAACCACGTAGACTTCGCCGGGGGCATCACCGCCGCCGTAAGCCGCGCTAAGGAATACTGCCGCGACAAGGGCAAAAACCTCAAAATAGAGGTTGAGGTGCGCAACACCCCTGAAATCGAGGAAGCCATCGCCGCCGGCGTGGACCGCATCATGCTCGACAACTTCACCCCCGAGCGCACCGCGGAGGCCGTTCGCCTCATCCGCGCCAAGGCTCCCGGTGTTGAAATCGAATCCAGCGGCGGCATCACCCTCGATACCCTGCGGGCCTACGGCGAGGCCGGGGTCGACTTCATAAGCGTCGGCGCCCTCACCCACTCCGTCAAGGGCCTCGACATGAGCTTCAAGGCCTGCTGACAAAGCCTCACCATGGCGTGCCGCTGTCAGCCGGGGCAGCGGGCCGCCTCCTCCTCCCTAATAATCTTTCCATGAAAAAGTGAAACGCCTTCTTTCCTCATTTTTGCTCATTCTCTGTATGTTGGCCCCAACGACGGGTCGGGCAGAGATGTTCAATGCCGAAAACCGGCGGCTACTCGACTCGCTCGACGCCGTGCTGCGTCGCGCCCCGGAGTACGATGCGGTCAAGGAGGCTTCGCTGGAACAACTGCGCCGTCGGCTGACCTCCACCCGCGACCCCGAAGAACGCTACTGGGTTTGCCGCGAGCTTTACACCGGCTACAGCGCCTACGATTCCGACTCGGCGCTGCGCTACTCGGCAATGGCCCTGAGGATTGCAGACAATCTCGACCGCACTATGTGGGCCGACGACGTTCGCCTGCGCCGGGCCTACATCATGTCAGCGACAGGACTTTTCGAGGAAGCGCGCACAACACTTTCGGAGATAAACACGAACCTACTCACCCCGCGCACCTTCCTGGACTACTGCGAGACATCGCTGTTCATCCAAACACATGCCGACCAGTATGCCGACGTTCGGAACGCCATCCTACCCTATTCCGAGACCACGGGACTGCTTCTGGACCAGATATGCAACGACCTGCCCGTCAACGACCCCGACTACTACTGGCTGGCCGGATGGAACTCCCTGCGCTCGCAGCAAACAGCCGAGGCCATGATACCCTCGCTTGAGGCCAACCTCGCCCAAAGCCCCTACAACACCCGCGCCGACGCCAAAAAGGCCTGGATGCTCTCCGCGCTCTACAACAAAGCCGGCAACCACGACCGGCGCGTGCGCTACCTCATCCTGTCGGCCATTGCCGACGTGCGCGCCTCGGTGCGCGAAATTGCCTCGCTCGAAGAAATAGCTTCGCTGGCTTTCGAGAGCGGCGACCTCGACCATGCAAACGCCTACATCACTTACTGCATACAGTGCGCCAACCTCTACCGAAACCGCGTGCGAATTGTGGGCATGGCAAACCTGCAAGCCTCCATCTCTGAGGCCTACGAGAGCCGAAACGCCGCTCAGCGCGGCCAAATCAACCGATATTTCCTCGGACTGATTGTTCTCCTTCTGCTGCTCACGGCCGCTCTCCTTGTGATTTTCCTGCAACTTAGGCGTATACGCAAGCGCGGCTTGCAGCTAAACCGGGCAAACGAGCAGCTCAATGAACGCGTCGACGAGCTTCAGGACGCCCGAGAGCAACTTGCCGCCGCCAACCAAAGCCTCAGTGCGCTCTACGCCTCCGTGAAGGAGGATGCCATCGAGCTGGCCCGCGTCAACGACGCCAAGGAGAAGTACATAGCCGACATTTTCAGCATCTGCAGCGACGACATCAGCAAGCTCGACGAGTTCCGAAAGAAAATAAACCGCCTTATTATGGCCGGACGGTTCGACGAGGTCAAGCAGCTCACCAAGAACCCGGAGCTCAGCCATGCCGAGCTTAAGGAACTATATGCCAACTTCGACCGTATTTTCCTGCAGATCTACCCCGACTTCGTGGCCGATTTCAACGCCCTGCTGCGCCCCGGCGAGCAGATTGAGCTCAAGAAAGGCGAAATGCTCAACACCGAGCTGCGCATCTACGCCCTTGTGCGCCTGGGCCTTAACGATTCAGTAAAAATTTCCAAATTCCTCCACTGCTCGGTGCAGACCGTCTACAACACCCGACTGCGCATACGAAGCCGCTCCGACGTGCCCCGCGAGGAATTCGTCGACCGCGTGCGCACTCTCGGCAAACCCGCTTTCTGAGCTTAGCGGCCCACGGCGAGCATATCGGCCGGAGTGAAGCCCACGAAAGTGGAAATGACGGCATCGGCCAGCGGCCGAAGCGCCTCTTCCGGATTGGAGGTGCTCAGGGCTATGACGGTGGCGCCGGCGGCACGGCCGGCCTTGAGGCCGTTGAAAGAATCTTCGAAAACAAAGCTGTCGGCCGGGTCTGCGCCCAAACTGCGGGCGCCGAGGATGTAACCTTCGGGGTCGGGCTTGCTGCGGCTCACCCGGGAATCGGTGATGACGTCGCCGAAAAGCTCGCGGAAGCCGGGCAGGGAGGCGAAGAGGCGCTCCATCTTCTCATCGTTGCTGCTGGTGACTATTGCGGCGGGTATTCCGGCTTGGTTGAGCGCCTTAAGGAAGTCAAGCACTCCGTCGAAAAGCTGATAGTCCATATTTCGCTCAGCCTCGTCGAGCATGCGCATCACCTCGGTGTGGTTTTCCGGGGCGAAATAAGTATTGAGTATGTGGGGGAGCGTGGTACCCTTTATGCGGTAAGCAAAATCGGAGTAGCCGGTAGGGAAACGGCGTTCTATATTACTCCAGATGCGCGTATAGGTAGGTTCGGTGTCGATTAGAACTCCATCGAGATCAAAAAGTGCAGCCTTCATGCGGGTGTAAGAGTCAGAAAGAGATGCGTTTGATAAGGTTGTAGGCCGGCACTATGCCTAGCTCGCCGGCCTTGCTGAGGTCGGCGATGCCGTCGGCCTGCCGACCCTGCTGGAGGTACATATAGCCACGGTTGAAGAAAGCCTCGCCGAAGTCGGGCTTGATTCGTATGGCCTCGGTGTATGCAGCGGCAGCCCCTTCGGGGTCGCCGGATTCGAAGAGGACGTTGCCCTTGTTGTACCAGGCGGCGGCCAGCCCCGGCGAAAGGCGGCAGACGGTGTCCAAATCTTCGGCCACCAAATCGAGGGCCTGACGGGAGAGGGAGGCGCGGGTGAGGGCGTCGTGGCTGTCGCCTCGGCCATCGCGGGCGAGCAGATATTGACCATAGCGGGCCTGAGCGCGGATGAGATAGCCCAGGGCGAGGTCGGGAGCGAGCTCAACGGCGCGTGTGGCGTCGCGCTCGGCGTTGAGGTAGTCGCGCACGGTCAGGAAGTCAAGCGCTCGGCCCACGAAGTCTACCGGGCGCCCCGGGTGGGTGCTCAGGAAGCTGTTGTAGTACTCTATGCTTTGGAAGTGGCGCGCTGCTGTGCTCTCGTCGATTGTCGGCACGCTGTTAGTGACGTTGAGAATGAAACGCAGCATGCGGGTGGCGTTGAGGTCGTCGACCTCACGAACGTACATGCCGGCCGGACGCAGCTCGGTGGGCGAAGAGTAGAAGCTGAGCATCATCATAGGCTCGATTTCGACATTCATGGTGCGGTCCTGGACGCGTCCGCGAATGGCGCTGTTGTTGTACTCTCGCTGAATCTCGGCGTTGTCGTCGACGGTCAGCAGGCTCTGGAATCTTCGCCCGGCCAGGTCGGCAGCCAGTTCGGTCTCCTCGTCGGGATTATCTCCGGTCGTTGTGCCGTTTACGCGCTGCTCAGCCTCCTCTTCGCTGATAGCGTCGGAGGGACGCAGGGCGCGCGCCATATCGTTTGCGCGGCGATAGTCGCGTTCGGCCTCGACAAGGCGTCCCATATCCTGATAGATGGCGCCGCGCAGCTGAACGGCGCCCGGAAACTCCGGAAAGCGCTCGGCGACGCGGTTGGCGTCGGCAAGGGCTTCATTGTAGTTGCCCTTTGCGCGATGAATCATGGCGCGGTTGAAGAGAGCGCGGTAGTCGTTGGGGTCGAGCTCGAGCACGCGGTTGAAGTCGTCCAGAGCACGATCGTTGGCGGCCACTTCGCTCAGCAGAAGTCCGCGGTTGAAAAGAGCTGTCTTATTGAGCGGGTCCAGCGTGAGGGCATAGTCATAGTCCTCCATGGCGCCGTTGTAGGAGTCAAGGCGGTAGCGGATGAAGGCGCGGTTGATATAAAGTCCGGCCAGACGCGGCATAAGGCGGATGGCGCGGTCGATGTCGGCCAAGGCGCTCTCGAAGTCGTTCTCGGAGTTGATGGCAATGTCGGCGCGCATGATGTAGGCATTGGCCTCGCGGTCGTCGATGGATATTGCGCGGTCTATATCGGCGCGTGCGCCGACGGTGTCGGCCGTTGCCAGTCGGAGTCGTGCGCGGCCCAGGTAGCCGTTGTCGAAATTGGGATAGTGGCGCAGGAGAAGGCCGAAGGTTGAATCGGCCCCGGCGTAATCGTGGGTTTCGACTTGGGCGAGGGCCTTGTTGAAGAGCAGCTGGCGGTTGCGCGGCAGAAGCTCAAGGGCCGCATCATAGTCCTGAATGGCCAGGCGATGTCGCCCCCGGTTTTGGCGGGCCACACCGCGCACTTCGTAGGCATCAGTGAGATAGGGATTCAGCTCAATAGCCTTCGTGGCGTCGGCTTCGGCACCCACATAGTCGTCCAGATTGATTTTGGCCACCGAACGCAGAAAGTAGGGCTGCGCCAGATAGGGTTTCGCCTCTATGGCCTGATTGAAATACTGGATGGAGAGCATGTAGTCCTCGAAGTAGAGGGCGTTCTGGCCGATGCGCATCACCTGGTCTGTGTTGACCTGGGCCGTGGCCTTCGGGCTACACAGAGCGAGAAAGAGCGCTAAAGCTATGAAGAGTAATCTATTGGACAACGGGAAATGGATAAAAAACTTGATGAGAGAGTGGTACTAAAGGTCGGTTTCGTCAAGGCGCTTGCGGTAGAAAACGAAGTCGCGCCCGAGGTACTTCTCGCGCACCGTCGGGTTGGATGCAAGCTGTTCGGATGTGCCCTGAAAGAGGATGCGGCCTTCGAAGAGGAGATAGGCGCGGTCGGTGATACGGAGCGTTTCCTGGGCGTTGTGGTCGGTGATGAGAATACCTATATTCTTGTCCTTCAGCTTATAGACGATACTCTGAATATCCTCGACAGCGATAGGGTCAACTCCGGCGAAGGGTTCGTCGAGCATGATGAACTTGGGATTGATGGCCAGACAGCGCGCTATCTCAGTTCGGCGTCGCTCGCCGCCGGAGAGTTGGTCGCCGAGGTTGCGGCGCACCTTGTCGAGGCGAAATTCCGAGATGAGCTCCTCGAGCTTCTCCTTTTGCTGCTGCGGGGTGAGGTGGGTCATCTGAAGCACGGCCCGGATATTGTCCTCCACGCTGAGCTTGCGGAACACCGAGGCCTCCTGGGCAAGGTAGCCGATGCCATGCTGGGCGCGCTTGTAGACCGGGAAGTTGGTGATATTGAGGTCGTCCAGAAAAATCTGGCCCTCGTTTGGCTGCACCAGGCCCACGGTCATATAGAACGTGGTGGTCTTGCCGGCGCCGTTGGGACCCAACAGGCCGACTATTTCGCCTTGGGTAACGTTGATAGTGACGTGGTTGGCCACTGTTCGTTTGCCGTACTTCTTGACAAGGTTGTCGGTGCGGAGCACCATCTTGCGGTCTTCAGCGGCACGCTCCTCGAGGCGTTCCACTTCTTCTTCGGCGGCTATGCCCTCGAGCACGTCGGCACTGGCGGACTCGGCGACATCGCTGATTCCGGTAATCTGCGACACCACCGACTGCTCCGAATTATCGACGAAGGGCTGCGGTATTTCGCGCTCCGACTCCTCGTTGCGGCGGAATTTGGAAATCAGACCCATTGCGAAATCAAACGGTCATAGGGCCGGGAGCCACGCCGCGCGCCGGCGAGCGGTGCAGGCGGCTCTCGATATAGTCGGTCAGCAGGTTGATGGCCACGGTGTTGCTGCCACCCTGCGGTATGATGAGGTCGGCATGGCGCTTGCTGGGTTCTATGTACTGGCAGTGCATGGGCTTGAGCACATCCTGATAGCGGTTTATCACTATCTCGGGAGTGCGGCCGCGCTCTATGCAGTCGCGGGCGATGACGCGGATGAGACGGTCGTCGGCATCGGCGTCGACAAACACCTTTATGTCGAGCATATCGCGGATGGTGGGGTCGGTGAGCACGAGTATGCCTTCTACGATAACCACGTCGCTGGGACGCACCTCGACTGTTTCGGGCTGGCGGGTGCAGGTGAGATAGGAGTAGGTGGGCATCTGAATGGTTTCGCCGCGTTTGAGGCGCTCAAGATGCTCCACAAGCAGAGTCCACTCGATAGCCGCCGGCTCGTCGAAGTTAATTTTCGAACGTTCCTCCGGCGGTATGTGGCTGGAGTCCTTATAGTAAGAGTCCTGGGGCATCACGGCAACCTCCCCGGCGGGAAGGCTGTTGATGATTTTGTTGACCACGGTGGTCTTTCCGGAGCCGGTACCACCGGCTATGCCTATGATGAGCATGGAAGATGCGTTTTGAAGTGTTTGTATGAGTGCAAAATTAGCAAAAATTTCCCACACGGCCAACCTCTTCCCGCTCTTGTGGCGTTCGGACCGATAATATTTTGTAACTTTGCGGTTACTTAGAGCCTATAGAATATGTACCGCATTATAGAGAAGGAACAATTTTCGGAAAAAGTGGTCAAGTTGGTTGTCGAGGCGCCCGAGGTTGCGCACGCCCGCCGACCGGGTCACTTCGTGATTGTACGCACCGGGGAGGGCGGCGAACGCATTCCCCTCACCATAGCCGACGCCGACACCACGGCCGGCACCATCACCCTTGTGGTTCAGAATGTCGGCGTCTCAACGGCAAAAATATGCGCGCTGGAGGCCGGCGACTCCTTCACCGACCTTGTGGGCCCGCTCGGACGCGCCACAGACGTCGGACCCCGCAACGGCACTGTGGTATGCTGCGGAGGCGGTGTGGGCGTGGCTCCCCTACTGCCCATCATCAAGGCTTTCAAAGCTGCCGGAAACCATGTGGTCAGCGTGCTGGCGGCCCGCAACAAGGATCTCATTATCCTCGAGCCCGAAGTTCGCGCCCACTCCGACGAGGTCATCGTGATGACCGACGACGGTTCGGCCGGCCGAAAGGGCCTCGTCACTGCCGGCGTTGAAGAAGTGCTCCTGCGCGGCAACGTCGCCGAGGTTGTCGCCATCGGACCGGCGGTGATGATGAAATTTGTGGCCCTGCTCACAAAAAAATACAATGTGCCCACCATCTGCTCGCTCAACACCATTATGGTCGACGGTACTGGTATGTGCGGGGCCTGCCGCGTCAACGTGGGCGGCAAGATGCGCTTCGTATGCGTCGACGGCCCCGAATTCGACGCCCATCAGGTGGATTTCGACGAGATGATAATGCGCATGAAGGCTTACGACTCTATCAACTGACCATGGAAGAAGATAAAGTGAACACTCCGGGCCGCGAGGCTGCCTGGCGCCGCGACCTCCGCGCCGCAATGCCCGCAAAGGAACGCACCGCTATTCCCCGCGCCACCATGCCGATGCTCGACGGCGCTTTCCGTATCACCAACAACGATGAGGTCAATCAGGGTCTCAGCGCCGAGCAGGCACAGCTCGAGGCAACTCGCTGCCTGGACTGTCCGGACCCCACATGCGTGCAGGGCTGCCCCGTGGGCATCGACATTCCCGGGTTTATAAAGAACATTCAGCGCGGCGACATCCCTGCGGCCTACTCCACTCTGCGGCGCACCAGCGCCCTGCCTGCCGTGTGCGGCCGCGTGTGTCCTCAGGAGCGGCAGTGCGAGAGCCGCTGCATATATAATAAGATGAAAAAGGAGCCGGTGGCCATAGGCTGGCTCGAGCGCTATGCCGCCGACACAGCCGCCGCCACGGCCGCCCCGGACCCCGAGGAGAACGCGACGCGGCCTACCCGCGGACGAGTTGCCGTGATAGGCTCGGGTCCGGCCGGTCTGAGCTTTGCCGGCGATATGGCCGACCGCGGTTATGCCGTAGATGTCTTTGAAGCCCTCCACGAAGTTGGCGGCGTGCTCAAGTACGGCATCCCCGTATTCCGCCTGCCAAACTCCGTGGTCGACACTGAGTTGGATGCCCTGCGGCGCGCCGGCGTGGTGTTCCACACCGACACCGTTGTCGGCAAGACGCTGAGCTACGACGATTTGCTCGCCATGGGCTTCCGCGGTGTTTTCGTGGCCTCCGGTGCAGGCTTGCCGCGATTCATGGGCATTCCGGGCGAGAATCTCATCGGCGTGATGAGCTCCAACGAATACCTCACCCGCATCAACCTTATGGGAGCGGGTCGTCCCGGCTCCGACACACCGGTGCTCAAGGGTCGCCGTGTGGCTGTTGTCGGCGGCGGCAACACCGCCATGGATTCAGTGCGTACCGCCCGCAGAATGGGTGCCGAGAAGGCGTTCATTGTCTACCGCCGCAGCGAAGCCGAGATGCCCGCCCGCGTTGAGGAAGTGCGCCATGCCAAGGAAGAAGGCGTTGAGTTTATGACCCTTTCGAACCCTCTGGAGTACATCGGCGACGAGCGCGGCCGCGTGGTGGCCATGCGAGTTCAGCGCATGGAACTTGGCGAACCGGATGCCTCCGGTCGCCGCAGCCCGGTGGCCATAGAAGGCGCGGTCGACACCATAGAAGTCGACCAGGTGATAGTGAGCGTCGGAGTATCGCCCAATCCGCTGGTTCCCAATTCTATCGAAGGTCTTGATGTTACGCCGCGCGGCACCTTGGCAGTCGACGACAATCTGCGCACTTCGCTGCCCCTGCTCTATGCCGGCGGCGACATAGTGCGCGGCGGCGCTACCGTGATTCTTGCCATGGGCGACGGCCGCAGAGGGGCAGCCGCCATGGCCGAAGCGTTGGAGAATCAAAACGCAAGCAAATGAAAATCATACGTCTTGTTCCCTTAGCGCTCCTTGCCCTGACCGCCTGCACAGGCAGCACTACCTCCGAACGGCCCGTGCTGACGGCCTCCGTACCGCAGATAGCGGCTTTGGTCAATGAGATTGCAGGTCCGGGGTATGAAGTGGTGAGCGTGACCGAAGGCGGCGCCGACCCCGAGTCGTTTGAACCCACGCCGTCGGTAATGGCCAAAATGGCCCGCGCCAAGGCCTTCTTCACTACGGGTACTCTGCCTTTCGAGCACTCTCTTGCAGCTTCTCTGCCCGCGGGCGCCTACGAGGTGGACCTTTCGCGCAATCTTCAGCTCATCAGCGGCACCCACGAGGACACCACCCTTACCGATCCCCACATTTGGGCTTCGCACCGCAATCTGGAGGCAATGTCCGAGGTGATAGCGGATTGGCTGGAGCAAGCCCTTCCGGACAGCGCCGAGGCTTACCGCAGCCGTGCCGAGGCTTACCGACTTCGCTGCTCGGCAGCCGCAGCCACGGCCGACTCGCTTCTTGCAGCCGCCGGGCGCCCCGCTTTCGGCGTCTGGCACCCCTCGCTGAGCTATTTTGCCCGCGACTACGGCCTGCGGCAGGTTAGCGTCGGCGCCGAACACCGCGAGATGTCGCCGCGCCGCATGCGAGCCGCCATCGACACTCTGCGGAGCGCCTCCGTGCGTATTCTTTTCTACGACCATCCCGGCCAAAGCGGCGCTGCCGGCATTGCCGCCGACGCCGGTGCCGACGCGGTGCTTCTGGAGGGTGCCCCGGCCGACTATGCGTCGTATCTCGTTGATATTGCTCGTATTATAGCAAATGGAACACTGCGCTGACCATATTCACCCCGGTCATAGCCTCCACTGCCGCTGCGGCTCGTGCGAGCCACATCCCGGCGAGCGCCGCGAGCCTCTGATTGAGCTGACCGACGTGTGGTTCTTCCGCGAAAAGCGCCCTGTGCTCAGCCGGGTGAATCTGACGGTCGACCATGGCGACTTCATAGCCATCACAGGCCCCAACGGCGGCGGCAAAACTACTTTGCTCCGGCTCATTCTGGGCCTCCTCAAGCCCGACCGCGGTGCTCTCCGATTCTTTGATGCAGCTGGCGCACCTATGCCCTCTCGACCGGCTTTCGGCTACCTCCCTCAGAAAAATGCTGTCGACGACCATTTTCCCATTACGGTGCGCGAAGTGGTTGCCAGCGGTCTGCTCGGACGCGGAGGCTCGCGCTCGGAAAATGCCGAACGTGTTGAGGACGCTTTGGAAAAAGTATGGCTTACCGACCTGGCCCACAGATCAATAGGGCACCTCTCGGGCGGCCAGCTGCAGCGCGCCCTGCTTGCCCGCGCAATAGTGAGCCGCCCGAGCGTGCTCGTGCTCGACGAGCCGCTGAGCTACATAGACCGCGCCTTCGAGGAGCAGTTATACCATATTCTTGAAGAAGAGTCGCAGCGCGCCACCATCTTGCTGGTCAGCCACCAGATGAGCCGCATAGCCGCCATGGCGGGGCGCCACATCCTGGTCGACCACACCCTTGAGGAGTGCACCCACCGCATACACTACCGCGGCGAGGAGTGATTAGTCCTCGCAGTAGTGGCGCAGCACGCGGCGGTAGGAATTGAAGATCTTGCTCTTGGACACAAAACCCACGTACACACCGTTTTCGACCACCGGAAGATTCCATGCGCCGGTGTCGTCGAAGAGTTTCATAACGGCATCCATGCTGTCGCCGATTTCGATGCGGGCGGGAGGCATCGACATGAAGGTGCTCACGCGCATGCGGCGGTAGAGCTCGGGGCGAAACATGATGTTTCGGATATCGTCGAGGAGCACAACGCCCATAAGCTCCTTCTTCTCGTTGATTACCGGGAATAGGTTGCGCTTGCTTTGGGCGATGACGTCGACCATCTCCTTGAGGGTCATTTCAGGATAGACCGGAAGGAAGTCGGTCTCTATAACATTGTTGACCTTCAGCAGAGTGAGCACAGCCTTGTCCTTGTGGTGAGTGAGCAGTTCGCCGCGCTTGGCAAGGCGCATGGTGTAGATGGAGTAGGGCTCGAAGAATTTGATGGTGCCGTAGGCTATGGTGCTGACAATGAGCAAGGGAAGGAAGAGTTCGTAACTTCCGGTAAGTTCCACGGTGAGGAAGATAGCCATCAGAGGGGCGTGCATGACGGCGCTCATTACTCCGGCCATACCGATTAGAGCGAAATTCTTGGTGCTAAGCTCATAGCCCGAAAAGAGGCCCAAATGGTTTAGGACAAATGCGAAGAGGAAGCCTGTCAGGCAGCCGACATAGAGCGAAGGCGCGAAGGTGCCTCCGACGCCGCCGGCGCCGTTGGTTGTCGAAGTGGCGAAGGCTTTGGTGAGAATCACGAGGCCGATGAAGAGAGCCAGAAACCACACCTGGTAGCGGTCGGCATAGAAAATGGAGCCGTTGACGATGCTGGAGGTGTCGCCCGCCAGAAGGCCCACTATTGCGCCGTAGCCTTCGCCATAGAGAGGCGGAAAGAGGAACACAAGCAGCGAAAGCATCACGCAGCCGATGGCAGTCTTGGCCCACGGGTTCTTGAAGCGTCTGAAAAAATTCTCCATCATATTCATGGCGCGCGTGAAATAGAGGCTCACAAAACCGCAGACCAGTCCGAGACCTATCACGTAGGGAATGCGCGAAATGTAGAAATTCTCCGTCTGCGCAAAGAAGAACTCGAACTCATAGCCGGTGTAGATATATGCTATGGTAGTGCTGGTAATGGAGGCTATAAGAAGGGGCATCACCGACACCGTAGTAAGGTCGAGCATAAGCACTTCCAGAGTGAAAAGCATGCCGGCGATAGGCGCCTTGAAGATACCGGCGATGCCGGCGGCGGCCCCGCACCCTACGAGTATCATCAAGATACGCGGGCTCATTCGGAACTGCTGGCCCAGGTTGGAGCCTATGGCTGCGCCGGTGAACACTATAGGCCCCTCGGCGCCGACCGAACCGCCGAAGCCGATGGTCACCGAGCTGGCAACTATCGAGGTGTAGATGTTGTGCGGCTTGAGCCGGCTTTTGTTCTGCGAGATGGCGTAGAGCACGCGCGTAACGCCGTGGCTGATGTTGTCGCGCACCACATATCGCACGTAGAGGGCAGTAAGAATCACACCCACTGCCGGGAGGAGGATATAGAGGTAGTTTCCGCTCTCCATATTGATGCCTCCGGTGAGCACCGTGGAGATGAAATGGATGAGAAATTTGAGCACAATGGCGGCACAGCCGCTGAAAATGCCCACAAGAAGAGCCAGCACCAGCACGAAGTTTTTCTCCTTGATATGGCGCTCGCGCCAGAGCAGAAAGCTCATGAACGCTTCTTTGAATCCTCTGTGTATCTTATTTTCAGTCATTTACAAGACTTTTAGACGCCGCGTCCGGTAAGCACTGTAGCCACCGTGTGCAGCAGTATTTTGAGGTCGATGACCATCGATACATTCTGAATGTACAACAAATCGTAGGGCAAGCGGTCCATCATTTCGTCGACGGTCGACGCATAGCCGTATTTCACCATTCCCCAGGATGTTATGCCTGGTCGCACGTGGTGAATAAGCGTGTATGCGGCTTCGCGTTCAAGAAGTTGGGCGGCGAAGTAGGGTCGCTCGGGGCGCGGGCCCACGATGCTCATGTCGCCGCGAAGCACGTTCCAGAACTGCGGCAGCTCGTCCAGGCGGTACTTGCGCAGCCAGCGTCCCGTACGAGTTATGCGCGGGTCATTCTCGCTGGAGAGCATGGGGCAGCCGTTTTCCGCATCCGTGCGCATTGTGCGGAATTTCACTATGTTAAACGGGTGCCGGTGCAAGCCCAACCGTTGCTGGCGGTAGAACACAGGTCCGGAGGAGTCCAACCGAATCGCCACGGCCAGAACAGCCAACAGCGGACTGAGCACGATAAGAGCGGCCCCCGAAAGGGCTATGTCGGCAAGACGCTTGAAGTTGGCCGTCAGCGGCGCCACGTGCACCGAAGCCACGTCGACCACGGGGTCGGGGCGCACTGCGCTCAGGCGCGGCCGCATGGCCATCATGCCGGTGCCTATGCCGAAGGCATAGACGGGCATCTCAAGCCGGTAGAGGCTGTTCATAAGGGCGGTATTGCGCAGCAACTCCATGTCGGCCAAAGGTATGAAAATGGCCTGTATATGCTCTTTTTCGCAAATTTCCGCGAGCTTGCCCCTGAAGTCCGGCAGACCCGGGGCGCGGACGCCTTTTCCGCCGCTGAAGGTGCCGACCAGCTTGTAGCCCAACTCGGTTGCCGACCGCTCCATTCCGACGAGGGTGCGGCTCTCCGGTTGGCCGGGCAAGTAGAGGAGAGCGTGGCGCTGAAGCGCCGCCGGGCTCGGGTGCGCATTCCGCCAGGCCCGCAGCAGCAGGCGCGCCGCTGCCACCGGCACGAAGAGGCAGCCGAAGAGGATGAGAAGGATTTCGTAGTTGGTGAGGCGCTCCGGAACTTTGTCGTTGAGCAACACGGTGAAGAAAATGCCCAAGGTACCCACAGCAGATACCCCGACGGCATTGAGCGTCATATCAAGGCGCGAAACAGAGGGGATGGAGCGGTTCCGGTAGCATCCGCAGAAAGCGTACATCAGCAGCATGCATGCCGGCACAACCACCTGACCCATGAGTACTATCGGCGTGCGCAGCCACCAGCCCAACTCGGTTTCGTAGTCGCCCGGCAAGCTGTAGAAGCGGATAATATTGAACACAAACCACCCCAACGCCACTGCCACGAGGTCGGTGACTAAGGCAGCTCGCGCGCTGCGGCGCGGCCGACGGTCGGGGAGGGGTGCTATATTCACGGGCGCAGTATTTTAAATTCGCCGCCGGCACCGAGCCGCATCACCGTGGAGGCGGCAGCCGGCTTGGTTTCGTCGCGACGGCTGGTGCATATGTAGTCTACGGCGGAGCGAACTTCGTCGGATATTTCGGCAAAGGTGGCCGGAGTGGGCTTGCCGGAGATATTTGCGGATGTGCTCACAAGGGGCGCACCGAAGGCACGGCAGAGGGCGGCACTGAATTCTTCGGTGGTGAGGCGCACTCCCAGGCTGCCGTCGTCGGCCAGCAGGGCCTCCGCAAGGCGCGCACCGGGAGCGGGACGGTCGTAGACTATTGTCAGAGGCCGCTCGGAGTATTCTATCAGACTGTAGGCTACGTCGGGAATTTCGTCGACGGTGCGTTCGAGCTGAGCGAGGCTGCCCACCAGGGTGATGAGAGCTTTGGAGTCGGCACGCTGCTTGATTTTGAACACTTTGGCCACAGCCTCGGCATTGCGGGCGTCGCAGCCAATGCCCCACACGGTGTCGGTGGGATAGAGGATTACGCCGCCCTTGCGGAGAACGGCCACGGCTTGTCGGATATCGTCGGCGTAGTCGTTCATACCAATTTCTTGGGCTTTGTGGCCTGAAAATCCTTGATGTAGATTGGAGTTGAGTAAGCGGTGTCCACGAAGTTTCCGCGAGAGTAGGCAAGATCGGACAATGCGGCCATATTCATAGCCAGCGGCTCGATGTTTGGCACGAAGAGGGCCTGCGGGCAGTTTTCGAAGAAGGGGCGGGCTTTCTCGGCACCGCTGCCGAAGAAGGCCAGCGGTCGCCCCGTGGCGCGGAGTTCGGCATAGGAATTTTCGTCGAGGATGAGCGCCTGAGGTTCCATCACGGGCTGCAGGGCGATATCGTAGGCCCCGGTGTAGACTTCCATGCGGCGGGCGTCGACCATGGGTATATATATTGTGTCGGGGTCGGCGAGGTCGGCCTCAAAGAGAGCCGTGGCCGCCAGCAGCTCCAGCGTGGGAATGCCTATAAGAGGTATCTCAAGCGCGTAGGCAAGACCTTTGGCCTCGCTCAGACCGATGCGCAGGCCGGTGTAGCTGCCCGGACCGAGGCTGACGGCAACAGCGTCGGGCTTGATCGAATGTTCGCTGCAAAAATCCAGACAGTCTTTAAGATAACCGCTCAGCAGGGCGGCATGGTTGCGGCCCTTGAAGTCCTCGCGGTGCACGGGAACCAGACCGTCGGAAGTAACGGCCGCCGAACATACGCTGCCGGAGGTCTCGATGTTTATAATAGTAGCCATTGTGGATTCACACTGTACTCGTTAATGCCCTTAGCGGGTCACGCAGGGGCAAAGTTACAAAATTTTCCGCCAATTCTTGGTGCCGACGCCCGAAAATGTTGTAACTTTGCACCTGCGAAGCGTCCCCGCACTCATTTTTCTTAACTCTGACATTATGCTACTCTCGATGACAGGGTTCGGCAAAGCTACGGCATCTACCCGGACCAAAAAGATATGTGTGGAGATAAAATCGCTCAACTCCAAGCAACTCGACCTCAATGTGCGCTGCCCGTACTACTTCCGTGAGCACGAAATGGAACTGCGCCAGGCAGTGGGCCGACGCGCCGAGCGGGGCAAAATCGACCTCAACATAACAATGGAAAACCTCGCCGGTGCTGACTGCACCCCCGGCGCGCATCTCGACGTGCCCCTGCTCAAAGCATATCTTGCTCAGGTCAAGGAGGCTTGCGCGCAGCTTGGAGTGGCCGAACCCGACGACGTGATGAGTCTGCTGATGCGTATGCCCGACGCCGTGCGTACCGACAACGCCGACACCGCCGACGCCGACGACACTGCCGCTCTCGACGGCGCCCTCGAGCTCGCCATAACCGGCCTGCTCGACCACCGCCGTCAGGAAGGGCTCGCCCTGGAGAAATTCTTCCGCGCACGCATCGACGCCATATCCGACCTCCTTGCCGGCGTGGAGCCCTTCGAGGCCGAGCGTGTGCCCAAAATTCGTATGCGCCTCGAAGAGAACATTTCCAAAATACCCGCTGTGGAGTTCGACAAGGGGCGCCTGGAGCAGGAACTAATCTTCTACATCGAGAAACTCGACGTCAACGAAGAGAAACAGCGCCTGCGCCGTCACCTCGACTACTTCCTCGAAACCATGGATGCCCCCAACCCCGGACAGGGAAAGAAACTCGGCTTCATCGCTCAGGAAATGGGACGCGAAATCAACACTCTCGGCTCAAAGAGCAACCATGCCGACATGCAGGCCATCGTGGTTCGCATGAAAGATGCCCTGGAGCAAATCAAGGAGCAGGTGCTCAACGTGATGTAGCCCACTCGGGAGGAACAGTGAACCTCCCTTTGCATCAAGGCGTTTTAATATTACAACTATTAAAATGCCTATAAGATGAAAAAATTCTTTCCTCTGCTTGCGGCGCTCGTGATGTTCCTCACGGGCTGCTCGCCGTTTACTCTGGTCAACAGCGAGACCTACAACAACGCCGACCTGGCCGATTACTCCACTTTCCGCATCGTCACCCCCGCCGACGGCCGTATGATTCCCGGAATGCAGTCTGTGACGTACTACAACATCGCGGCAGCCATCCGCGAGCAAATGCTCGAACGCGGCTACACCGAAGACCCCAACTCGCCTCTGCTGATCAACATCGGCCTGACAATCCATAAAGAGATAGCCACCGAACCCGCTCTCCCTCCGGGCTACACTCCCTATTCCGGCCCCTACTTCAACGGCTACTATCCTTTCTTCATGTATCCGCGCAACCTCTACTGGAGCAACTACTACTCCAATGCCCAGGTCATCACCGGTATATATAAAGAAGGCGTCCTGACAATGGATATGGTCAACATCGACACCAAAACGCCACTCTACTCCGCTTCCGTATCTACTATCCTCGAAAACGGCCAGAGCCAGTTCCGAAACCTCAAGGGAATCGCTGAAGCCGTGCAGACACTTTTCTCAAAGTATCCCGTACCGCTGCTGCCTCAGTACCGCAAAAACTGACAGTCGCCGTTTTTTCTTTGTTTTTTCTTTGAGGCTTGATGCAGAGCCGGCGAGAACTTTTATTTGGAGAAACCAAAGAGAATTGTTAACTTTGCGGCTGATATGCGCATGTGGCGTAATTGGTAGCCGCGTTAGACTTAGGATCTAATGTCTTCGGACGTAGGGGTTCGAGTCCCCTCTTGCGCACAAAAAAGCCGACCTCACCGGGTCGGCTTTTTTCATTGTTTCCGCCAAGGAAGAATGCTTGGGCGCTCGACGAGGGCTGAAGTCCTCGCTCCATATCTCCTGCATCCGCTTTTGGATTACGCGCGGTGGGGCATGTGGAGGCGGTTCATTATCTTGGCGGTGAAGAAGTTGACCAGTATCCCGACTACCAATGCCGAGAAGACAGTACCTTCGCGCACGCCGACCACGGCGCCGCTGAAGGCCAGCGAGGCTGCCACAGCCAATAATACCAAGGTAACGTCGAAGCACACTTTTGTGCGACCGAAGTTCCAGCCGTGTGCGCGGCAGGCGTACTTCACGAATCCTTCGGCGCTCATCACGGCCACATTGGGTCTCAGCTCAAGGACTACGCCGAACGACTGCACCAGGCAGCCTGCAACGAGCAGCCCCCACGCCCAGGCGTAGCCTTCCGGCGAAAGCCATGTGGTGAGAGCCATATTCACGTCCAGGAAGATGGCGAAGATGAGCGAGAAGGGAATTTGGAGGAGAATCTCCACGCTGTCGCGGCGCGAGCGGTCGTGGCGTATGAACCAGAACTGACCCAGGATGAGGAGCATATTCAGCCCGAAAGTGGCCATACCGAGCGTGACGGGTGTATAGACGCTCATCACGTAGTTCAGACTGGAGATGGGCGACGTACCCAGCGCAGAACGGATAATGAGCACCACGCCGAGGGTAAGAAAGTAGAGGCCGGCAACGAAGGTGCCGTATTTTGCAAACGTCTTGTACATAAATATATTGAAAACCTGAAAGCCGCGGCATCCCGTCGCGGTGATGCAAAATTACAAAATAATTCGCATACGGGCAAAAGAAAACCCGGCCGCAAGGGGTCGCAGCCGGGTTTTCATTATGAACTCATTTAAACTTATTCCCAAATGTTAAAAACTCATCTTTTTTGTAAATCATTTCGGTCTTTTTCGGTTATTATGGAACCCCATAACGCCCTCAAAAGCCTTATGATTTCCTAAAAAATCTTTCGTTTTTACCTATTTGCGAAAAGTTTAAACGAGTTCTATATCAGGCGAGTGCCGAATGTCAGCGCACTGCAATTTTTGCGGTGGCGGTAGCGGTGCCGTTGGAGGCGCGCACGATGTATACGCCGGCGGCAAGACCGGCGGTGCTCAGAGCGTCGGCACCGGCGGCAACCTTGGTGCCGGCTACGGTGTAGAGTTCGAGGGCGCAGCCTGCAGCGGTGACTTCGCTGCCGTTATAGCGGATTGCGATGGCGGCGTCGGCCACTACAGAGGAATCAATACCGGAAACTTCGGCGTTGACGGTGCCCTGCACTGTGGTGCCGAGCACGCCGACGGTGAACTCGGAGGAGCCTTCGGCGATGGCCTTCATCTCGATGGAGAGCACGTTGTTGACAACGGAGGCCGCGCCGGTCATTTCAACCTTGGCCATGTCGTAGTCCATGGTGAAGTCGCCCAGAACGTCGTCGAGGGTGAGTTCGCTGCGATCGAGCAGGCGCACTACGATATTGAAGGTTTCGCCGACTATAGTGTTGATTTGGGCGGTTTCGATGATGGCAGCGGTTTCGAAGTGGAGTTTCGGCGTCCATATGCTCTGCAGGTTCCAGGGATTCTCGGTGTCGGTGCCGAACTTGAAGCCCAGACCTTCCATGAATTCCTGCTCCAGCTCCCAGCGGCTCTTGGAGAGGCCCTCGGTGGAGGTGTGAGCGTCGTCGATGGTGTTTTGGATGATTTCGAGGTCGGAAATCACATAGTTGTCGGCCAGGCCGGCTTCGGGGAGAACGGGGTCGGTGGAGTAGATGGGTTCCCATTCGTCGTCGTAGCCGACAACGTCGGGTTCGTCGTTGCCGCGCGACCAACCCACGATGCGGTGAGCGGAGTCGAAAGCTCCGGCATATGCGGGAGTGCCAAGTTTGGAGGGATCGACGGTGATGCTTTCCAGCCCTACGAAGTTGCCGCTGATGATGACGTTGACATCTTCTTTTGCCGAGGAGGCCAGCGAGCCTACGATGCCGCCCACGCAGTAGCCCTGCCAGCGGTTTGCACCGGTTGCGGTGATGGTGCCCTCGACGTGGTTGCGGCTCACGGGAGCGCGGTTGGAGGAAGCCACGATGCCGCCTATGGTGTGGGAGGCGGTAAGGTTGGCGTTGACGTGGCAGTCGGCCACGGTGCCGTCGGTGTGCATGGATGCGGTGATGCCGCCGACTTCGCTTTCGCCGGTGATGGAGCCGGTGAATGCGGAGGCGATGACGTTTGTGCCGGTCATCATGCCGCCGATGATACCGCCGGCCTTACCTTTGGGGAAGTTGATGACGGCTCCGGCAACCTGGCTGGCCGTGATGGCCGAGTTGAGAGTGCCGCGGCCCAAAAGCGAACCGAATACGTCGTCGAAGTCGGCGCTTTCGGCTTTGAGACCGAACACGTGGACGTTGTCGACAGTGGTGCCCTGAGCTTCGCCGACAAGTAGGCCGGTGTAGCTGAAGGTGGAGCCGGCGGGAAGCACGGCGGCGTCGACGAAGGTGAGGTTTTTGAAGGAGGCGCCGGCCACGGAGTTCTTGAAGATGCCCCGGCCGGTGATGGTGAGGTTGCGCACCGTGTGGGCAGCGCCGTCGAGGGAGCCGCTGAAGGTGGGAATGGTCACGAAGTCGAGGCCGCCGCAGTCAATGTCGTTTGCGAGGCGGTAGTTGGCGGCAGTGTTGAACTTCATCTGCTGGAGGTCGCCGGCGGTGGCGATGAGATAGGGGTTCTCGGCGGAGCCGTCGCCACCGGCGAACTTGGCCAGAGGGAGGTCGTAGAACTCGGTGGTGAGAACATCGTCGGCGCCGCGGAAGCTGACGAGCAGTTTGGGGTCGGAGGTAGCAAGCAGACCGACGTTGAGCAGGGTGCCCTTGGTGGCGTCAGGCTCGATGGTGAGCATGGGTTCGCTCTCGGGGGCAATGACGAGGAGTTCCTCCTGGGTGGCGGAATTGTCGGCGGTGATGTAGCGCTTCACCAGGAAGAGGTATTCCTGAGCCTCGTCGGTGTTGAAGAGGTAGGGATTGAGTGCGGAGGCGGAGATATACACTTGAGCCACCGCCACATTCTTGCCCAGGTTGATGCGGTCGATGCGGTCGAATGCGCCGTCGCCGTTGATCCAGCCCACTTCGTGGAAGGTGTCCCCGTTGGCGTCGGTGGAGGCGGAGTTGAGCGAAGCGGCATAGAGGATGCCCTTGGCGGTCTTGACGCGCTCCAGGGATGTGGAGATGGTCTTGTTGTCCAGGCGGTGGGCAATGGTGAGTGCGGTGGTGCCGGAGTAGAGGTCTACGAAGTCGTAGGTATAAGAGCTGCCTTCGTTGTAGATGAACATGGCCTGGGGTTCTTCGCCGGCGATGTCGTTGAGGAGGAGGTAGCTTTCGGTCTTTTCGGCAAGGGTCATGATGCGGTTGCCGGTGGCGTCGTAGACGTAGTAGGACTCGATGTACTGGTCGTCGTTGAGCGAGCTGTAGTCGGCGGCCGTGATGACGAAGGCCGGAGTGCCGTCGGTGGTGTAGTGGCCGAAGTCAACGTCGCCGTCGTACATCAGCGAGCCTACCGAATAGAAAGTGCAGAGGATCTGCTCGTCGACGTTCTGAATGGTGGGAATCGACACGGAGGCGATTTCAGTCATTTCCGACGACCATGCCGAGGGCACCTGGCGCACCTTGACGATGAGGTGGTTATCCTCGGTGACGTCTTCATTGCCGCTCATGCCGGAGGGGTCGACGAAGAAGGACTTCTCGTACTCCGAAGTAATGAAGGTGAGCTTGCCGTCCTTGACGCAGGAGATGAAGTAAGGGTTGCTCATGGCGTCGCCGGGAAGGCGCACGTTCTGAAATTCGGTGACGTCGAATACGGAGGGCCCGCCGCTCCAGCCTGCTTTGGAGTAGGTGGTTACGATGTTTTTGATGGTGGCGAGGTATTCGATGTAGTCGCTGTAGTCGTCGATGCTGCCTGCTGTTTCGTCGACGTAGCTGATGTAGAAGTTTTCACTCCAGGAGTCGGTGGCGGTGTTGACGGCGCTCACGGGCATACCGGGAATGGTCATAAGAATTTCGTCGGTTCCTTCCTCGGTCTTGTTGCCGCCTACGGAGTAGACGTTGGTGCGCACGTTGACGTAGGGATATTCAAGGAGTTCTGCCTTGTTCATCACCAGAGTTACGGTGATTTCGGGGTTTGCGTTGGTGTTGTAGAACTTCTTGCTGACGGTTGTGCCTAGAGCCACTTCAGCGGCGCGGGTTTCGCCTTCCTCGAGGCGGATTACGTCGTGTACCTTTCCTACTTCCTGGAAGTTGTTGTCGTAGATGGTATATGTGAAGGCTGTTATGCGCTTTTCGGTTGCGTAGCCGCCGGGGAGTTCGATTTCTTCAACCTCAGTGTCGCCGGTGGCGAACCATACTGAGCCATCGGGGCCGTTGAGGAAGAGGATGTTGTTCGACTGGAGCGAGAGCGACGGTGTGGCTGCCGCTACGCCTTGAGGTGCCGAAAACTGTGCCGGAGGTGTGGTCTTTGCCACCAGCGCATGGCTCAGCGGGTTCGCCGCATATCGCTGCTGAACCGGGGAGGACGCTGCCTGCCCTGTGGCTGCGAGAGCCACAAACAGCGCCGGAAGTAAAATTTGTTTCATCTGTGTATGGGAAATGTTTGATTGGTTTTCCAAATTGATTGACTTTGCGCGAATTTCCTATCGCGCCCGCAAAAATAGTCATTTCCACATAATATATGAGCATAGCAAGTTCGACGAACGGAAAGATTAATTTTATTTAACTAAATAATCCGCCTTTTAAAGAAAAATGGCCGAAAACCGTAGGTTCAACTGGCAAGTGCAAAATTAGCGATTTGTTTGAAGAACTCGTCTTTCGGAGTGGAAAAACCGAGTCTT
>UQLO01000002.1 GCA_900541865.1 uncultured Porphyromonadaceae bacterium
AAGACTCGGTTTTTCCACTCCGAAAGACGAGTTCTTCAAACAAATCGCTAATTTTGCACTTGCCAGTTGAACCTACGTCGGGCCGCGTATCCGACCGAACAGCGAAAAATAACCCCGCTTTTGCTGAGAGTTGGAAGAAAAATCGCTACCTTTGCATCGGCTATGCCATTAGCGTAACGGCTTATGTTCAATCTCGGAATTAAAGACATTATCGACATTGTCCTTTTCGCGGTCCTGTTGTTCTACATCTACCGCCTTATGAAGGAGTCCGGCACCATAAACATTTTCTATGGCGTCCTGGCTTTCATTGTCGTCTGGGTGCTCGCTTCCGAGATTTTTGCCATGCGTCTCATCGGCACCATTCTGGATAAATTCATGGCCATCGGCCTGATTATTCTGGTGATTCTTTTCCAGGAGCCTATAAAGCGTTTTTTGGTGGAGTTGGGCTCACATCGCCGTTGGCAGTTCCTCCGAAAGATTTTCCGGCACCATCACGCCGAGATGGACGAAGAAGCCCTCGCTTGGGTAATGCCGGTGGTCTATGCCTGCATGAGCATGAGCAAGAGTAAAACGGGCGCTCTGATTGTGATTGAACGCAGCATCCCGCTCGAAAATTATGCCAAAAGCGGCGACATCATCGACGCAGACATAAATACACGCCTCATCGAAAATATTTTCTTCAAAAATTCTCCCCTCCACGACGGCGCAATGATTATCTCCAACAACCGCATCGAAGCAGCCGGTTGCATTCTCCCCGTCAGCCACGACAGCGACGTGCCCCGCTCCCTGGGCCTGCGCCACCGGTCGGCACTCGGTATTGCCCAAGCCACCGATGCCGTAGCCGTCGTCGTCAGCGAGGAGACCGGCAACATCTCCATCGCCCACCGCGGCCGCCTTTCGACGCGCGTGAGCACTACCGAGCTCGAACACCGCCTAAACGCTGTCGCTATCGCAAAAGTCAAATAAACAATTTCGGCCGCCGTCGGGTTTGAATAATAGAACCCAATATTCATCGCTTGGCTGCCGAATCATCACATAGCAATCTACTGGCGCGCCTTGCCGCTCGCTTCCCCGCCGGCATCACTCTGATGGTGCTCGCGGCTTTTTGCGGCGTGTGCGCAGGTGTAGGCGCCTGGTTTCTGAAGTTTGCCATCGGTCACTGCGCCCGGTGGCTCTTTTCGGCCGGAAGCGGCTCCGGAATATGGTGGCTGCTCGGGTTGCTTCCCATTTGCGGCATCTTGCTCACGGTGGCATATCAGCGCTTTGTTGTCCGGGCCGACCTCGAGCATGGCACCGACCTCCTCTGCCGGGCGCTGGCCGAGCACAGATATTCATTGCGGGCGTCGCTGATGTTAAACCCTATAATTGCCAGCACCATAACTCTGGGCTTCGGTGGCTCCGCCGGCGCCGAAGGACCCATTGCCTACGCAGGAGCCGCTATGGGCAGCAATTTAGCGCGCCTGTGCGAGTTGCCGCCAAGCATGCAGCGCATCCTCGTAGGATGCGGAGCCGGCGCAGGTATTGCCGGAATCTTCAAGGCTCCCGTGGCCGGGGTGCTATTCACGCTTGAGGTGCTGAAACTTAACCTCAGCACGCTCTCCGTTCTCGCTCTCACCGTGGCAGCCCTCAGCGGAGGCATTACGTGCTACGTGCTCACCGGCTTTACCTTCGATGTCAAATTCCTCCCCGACTCATTCTTCGATGCCCGCACTCTGGGCTGGGTGGCGGCTTTGGGTCTCTTCTGCGGGCTTTACTCCGTCTACTACAACAAAGTGTCCGACCGGCTCATACGCACTTTCCGCCGAATCTCCAACCGTTGGCTGCGAGGACTGTGCGGCGGCGCCATTGTCGGAGCTTGCATCCTGCTTTTCCCCGCCTTCTACGGCGAGGGATATGGTGCCGTCACTCAGATCATAAACGGCATATCCGACAAGTTCTACGACGGCGGTCTCCTCGCCGACGCCGCCCACAGCCCCGACGAGGCCATCCTCCTGGCCTTCGCTGTGATGATGCTCAAGGTATTCGCTTGTATTGCAAGCAACAGCGCCGGCGGCGTTGCCGGCGACTTCACGCCCACCGTCTTCGCCGGTGCCTTCGCCGGTTTCGTTTTCGCAGCCGCCGCTAACGCTCTTTGCGGCGCCGGGCTCCCCGTCGGCCTTTTCTGCCTCTTCGGCGCAGCCGGGGCTTTCTCAGGAATAATACACGCCCCCCTGATGGCCGTTTTCCTCGTCGCCGAAATCGTCGGAAACGGCTACGGCTACATTCTGCCTCTAACCGTGGTGTCTGCTCTGAGCTACATCACCGTCAAAGTACTTACACCGCGAAGCCGCTACAAAGATGCCGACCACGACGACATCGAGGCCCTGGCGGCAACTCCTCATTTCAAAAACAAACAAGCGTCGCCGTAGCTCAGAAAACGGTAGTCGCCGGCAAGGGCATGGTCGTAGATGCCCCGCCACTTTTCGTCGCCTAAAAACGCCGAAACGAGCAGCAGCAGAGTGCTCTTGGGCTGGTGGAAGTTGGTAACCATTCCGTTTACTATGCGATAGCGGTAGCCCGGAGCAATGATGATGCGTGTGCGCGCAATCAAGTTGCTCTCTCCCTGCTCGTCGAGATGGCGCAGAATGGCATCAAGCGCTTCAACCGCACCGGGGGCAGCCTCACAATCCTCGTAGGGGCACCATTGGCCCACCTCACCTTCCCAGCAACCACGCAGAAGCTGCCGACCTATATGGTAGAGGCTTTCGAGGGTGCGCACCGAAGTTGTGCCTACCGCAACAACGGGGCGACCGCCGTCTATATGGCTGCGCAAAGCCTCTATAGCGCTCCGGCCCACGGTGATAAACTCGCTGTGCATGTCGTGGTCGCCTATAGTCTCCGACTTCACGGGCCGGAAAGTACCCGCCCCGACGTGGAGAGTAACCTCAGTGGTCGCTATGCCCCCGGCCTTTAGACGGTCGAGCAGCTCGGGTGTGAAATGCAGCCCGGCGGTAGGGGCCGCAACTGAGCCTTCGATAAGACTGTAGACGGTCTGATAGTCTGTCGAATCGGTCGCCTCCGAGGCGCGGTTCAGATATGGCGGAATAGGAATCTCGCCCGCCGCCGCAAGAACCTCCGAAAAAGAAAGCCCCGACGGCTGCCACGAAAACGAAACCACATCGGGCACGGCAGGACGCACGGCTGTCAGCGTCACTTCCGGCAATCCGTCGTGTGCCGGAAACACAGATGTCAGCTCGCCCTGCTTCCAACGCTTCGAATTGCCTACCAGACACTTCCACGAACATTCGCCCCGGGCAGCGAAATTGCGCTCATAGTCGGCCGGAGCCTCCGGCTCCAGACAGAATATCTCGATGCGCGCGCCCCCGGCTTTGTGCATCGTCAGGCGGGCGTTCACAACCCGAGTATTGTTGGCAACCAGCATAGCGCCCGCGGGCAACAGCCCCGGAAGCTCCGAAAAAATATGGTCGCTAACGGCGTCGCCGGCAGCTACCAGCAGCTTGCACGCATCGCGTTGCGCAAGAGGGTGCCGCGCTATGCGTTCGTCGGGTAGCGGGTAGTCGTATTCCTCTATCTTTATATCTTTAGGATTCATCGTTTCAAAATTTTCTGCAAAGTTACAAAAAATGATTTTGAACCGGTGTGAGCGGAAATCATTATATTTGTAGTACAAAACAGAACTGACATAAAGCAATGCCTTCGTTCAGCACCATTCTCATTGCCCTCGGCGTGACTTTCCTGGCCGGTTTAGCCACCGGTCTGGGCGCCTTAATCACTATGTTTGCACGCCACGACAACCGCAGACTCCTCACCTTCGCTATGGGGCTCTCCGCCGGTGTAATGGTCTATGTCTCATTCATGGAGCTGCTCCCTGAAGCCACAAACGCCTTCGGAGGCGACCGCATGGCCCAGATTTGGACCCTCGTGGCTTTCTTCGCCGGTATCGGCCTTATTGCTCTCATCGACGCTTTGGTTCCCGAAGATGAAAACCCACACGAGCAGCACTCGCTCGATGAGCTGCAGCGTCCCGGCAATCATCACCTCAAGCGTACAGGCACCATGCTGGCCCTGGCAATCGGAATACACAATTTCCCCGAGGGCATGGCTACATTCGTCACCGCGCTCGACGGTCTTGAGCTCGCCCTGCCTATCGTGGTGGCCATCGCCATCCACAATATCCCGGAAGGTATAGCGGTCTTCGTGCCCATCTACCACTCTACAGGCAGCCGACGCAAAGCCCTAAAATACACCATCTTGTCCGGCTTGGCAGAGCCACTCGGCGCTGTGGCCGGAATGCTGTTCCTTCTGCCCTTCTGGACCCCCGCCGTCAATGCCGCATGCCTGGGTGCCGTGGCCGGTATAATGGTCTACATCTCCTTCGACGAGCTCCTACCGGGAGCCGAAAAACACGGCCATCACCACATGGCCCTCGCCGGCGTCCTGGCCGGTATGGCCCTGATGGCACTCTCCCTCGTCTGGCTCTAAATACAAGGACAGCCAACCCCAAGGAGGTCGAGTTGCCGGCTCGCAAGCCCCGAAAAGACGCCAACACATAGACTGCGGCCTTCAGAAGAAAGGGCGGCAAGCTGCACAGAGAAATATGGGGACCTCATGATTTAAGATGCCCTTTTGCTCGCTTTTCGCCTATATTTTCAAAATAATGAAACAAAAATTTGCAAATACCAAACTTTAAACCTATATTTGCGTCCAAAACCTCTCATTCCCGACTCCTCAACCTATAAACCCCATAAAAATCCTTCCGCTACCTATGAAAAAATCACTTTTCCTACTTTGTTGCTTGATATGGCTGACGGCTTGTCAGGATGTTGGTATCGTTTTGCCTGACACTCCGCAAGAGAGTCCCATCCCACACTCGTACACCATCTCGCTTGCCGAAGCTATGGGCAATCTTTCTGATTTCAACGAAAGTGAAGATGAAATTTCGCGTGCCGAAAACAATCGTGAAATTGATACAGTCCTTGTTGTCTGTTTCAATGAGGTTCTCAGCCGCGGAATCGATAAAGCTGGCACCGATACTGTCCTTTATGTCGTAAATTATAAAGATAACTCAGGTTACACTATCCTGGCTGCCGACAAAAGAATTATCGACCCTGTTTTAGCGACCGTGGAGGAAGGAACAATGGACCAACAATCCATCCGCAGAGCTTTAGCTGTACAACCGTCTCGCCTTGTTTTTGAAGGATACCCAACAACCGGGGATGGTTTTTTTACGACACCCGAAACCGGTGATGAGATTTTCATGAATCCCAACACCGTTAATCTATACATTGAGGGTGAAGATGAAGACCCTTTGATTGGCAACTATGAGGACGACTCTCAAAGTACGTCCGACTCCCACGATTTTTTTGACGAATACAGTGTGAGTTTTGAAAACACATTTGTAGCGGAATTGTGTGTTGATTACGCTATATTCAAGATTACATCTCACAATGACCAAACCATACGTTCGTCTTTAGATGCAGACGTTCTTTCTGATGGTAATTTAGGTGGAGGCACCGGAGGAACTGCCCGTCCCGAAATCACTACTACTGAAACTGAATACTCACAATGGGTTCATGTAAAAACCATCCATCCATTTATGTTGGAATTTAAATATTGGAACCAACAAAGTCCCTTCAATGACCTGTATCCATATAGAAAAAAGGCCTTTATCATGGGGAATCGCCGAAAGGCTCCCGCTGGCTGTGTCCCACTATCCATCGCCAAGGTAATGACCAAATTTAGTCACCCTTCTGATTATTCTTACCAAAACAAAATCATTAATTGGGAAGCTCTTAACGCAAGTTATTTCCCCAATTTTTCCTCCGAAGCAAATTTCGCAGCCGCATTACTTCTCAGATCTATTAGTGATAAATGTAAGAGTTGGCTCTTTTACCAAGGGTCTTTCACTTGGCCAGGCAATGCCGAAAAATATATGTCTCGACAAGGCTTCCTCAATGTTCACCGCAGAAATTATAATTTCGAGCGGGCCTCGGATATGATTGAGAACTCTAAACCATTGATAATTTATTCTTTCCCAGGAATAAACATATTCAAAGCCCATTGTTGGATTTTAGATGGTTACAAAATCAAAAGTAGAATAAAAACCACTAAAACTTATCTTAACAATCAAGTCATAAAGACCGAGCAAGAAACAGAGTTTCACAATATGGTTCATTGTGATTTTGGCTGGAAAGGTCAAGCCAATGGTTATTTTGTTTCCGGCATATTCGATTTAAGAAGCAAAGACAATGAGTTTGATCCGGGGGCCGAGACCACAGATGGCACAAATTACAATCATCACTTAAGAGTAATAATGTATGATGTTCCATAAATTCAGGATTACCTTCGTCTTTCTCGCTCTAATTCTTCTGGGCGGGTGCATAGGTTCGGATCCCAATGGCTTCCCACATCATATTACGCTTAATAGCACTGGTTCTACTTTGGTTTTAGTGGGAACTGAACGCGTTCGAGGCATTTCTCTCCAAGATAGAGAACATCAGAATGAGCGCGATAAAGATGTCAAATTCGAGAACGACACCATTTTCTATCGGTATAAATGGTTGACTGCGGTTGCCCCATTCGCTGAAAAGAGAATTCTTCTATTCGCAACTACAAACAATACCGGTAAAAAACGGGAAATGTGGATAGATTGTGACTTTGGTTCGGATCTCCACACCATTCATGTCACCCAACTGCCCCGATAGGCCGTTATATTAGCTCTCCCTCCCGAACTGCCAGTGCATTTTTCTTTCGCAGGCATTCCCTTCGGGAAACGAGTACAAGCCACTGAAAATTAACTTCGCAGGAGGTCAAGACATTCTCAGCTCCATATCCGCTGCGGTTCACCGTCTCGGGGGAATCAGCGGGCCAGGGAGAGGTTGAAGCTGATGCCGTAGGAGGTGTTGGTGGTGGGATAGGCGCTGGTGGTGACGATGGGCGAGTTGACCTGGTGGTCGAAGTATGCGCTCATGGTGAGGCGCTTGCTGAGGATGTAGCTTGCCGACACGTTGATGTTGAAGGTGTTGGTGCCGCTGGTGGGCTGGGTGTAGTTGCCTTCTATGCGGCGTATGAGCGCCTGATTGTTGGCGATGCTGACGTCGGCGTTGACGGTGAGGTCGTTGCTGACGCCGGTCTGCGAGCCCTTCATCTTGAGCACGGTGTTGAAGCCCACTATCTTGTACCCCAGACCGAGGGTAATGCCCTTCTGGGTGGCCTCAACCACCTGTCCGGCCGACGAATTGAGGGTGATGGTGCGCTGGTCGCGGTACTCGGCCTTGATTTGCATCTCGTTCTTGAGGGTCACGTTCACGCCAATCAGTGGGGCGAAGCGCTCCGTGATTGCCACCGAGGAGATGTTGAAGGGCGACGACGGGATGGGGTTGCCGGTCAGCTCGTCGAGGGTGAAGCCGAGGTCCCCGGCGGCACTGCTCCAGTTCAGATAGCTCGAGTAGGAGCCCACCGAGTAGGTGCACTGGTAGGCATGGCTCAGCGTGAAGGTCTTGAAGTACTGACGCATGTTGCCCAAGTTGATGAAGCCGTCGTAGGTGATACGCCAGTTGGGCAGCACGGCGCTGAAGTCGGGGAAGGGGTTGAGATACTGCTTGGAGGCGTTGGTGCCGGTGTAGGCGGCCAGGAAGGCCGGAATGAGCACATCGGACGACGTTTCCGAGACCGTTCCCACTTCGGGATTGTAGAGTTTGCCGGCATGCGGGTTGTCGCGCAGGAAGCCCGTGCTGGGATACGACAGCCCGGCATACTGAGCCTCGACGCGGTCGCGAACAACAGGGATGTTGCCCAGGAAGTCCGCGAAGGCCTTCGAGTAGTAGCCGTTGTCGGCCTTGGCGGAGCGCAGCGAGGTCAGCAGCGCGCAGTGCGTCTTGGTGTACGAGCCGGAGTAGGTGGTGGGCATATCGGCGTACATGAACTGCATCTGCTGGTTGCGGTTGTCGGTGCGGTTGAAGGTGAGCTGCACCTTGAAGCCCTTGAAGAGCTCCAGGTTGACCTCGATGTTGAGCTCGTTGGCGCGGCTCCATACGGCGGGGGAGGTCTGCCCGTCGTCGGTGATAAGCCATCCGCGGTCGAGGGCGCGCTGCACATAGCTCTCGTCGGTGAAACCGAAGGCGAAGTCCAGACCGGGCGCCATCGGGCCCAGCGAGTTGGTCTGGCCGAATATATCGCCGATGTTGGGTCGGAAGAGCGGCAGCGAGAGCGAGCGCGTGTTGCGGTAGCGCACGGCGACATTACGCGGCGAGAGCACAAAGCGGAGCGCATACTCGCCGACGTTGCGCATCAACGACTTCTCGTCCTTGAGAATCTCGACGATGGTAAACTTGAGGTTGTCGTCGGAGCGCGTCAGAATCTCCACAGAGTTCTGGTCCTGCACCTTGAAGCGAATAGGCACGGGGGTGCCGTCGGTTTTGGTGGCGGTGACCTTCACCTTTTTATTGCGCAGGTTATGGCGTATCACCAGAGTAGTGTCGGTCTTGAGCTTGTAGGTGCGTTCGAACTTCTTGGCCTTCTTGGGAGGGGTGGTGGAGGGTCGGGTGTTTGCGAAGCGCTTGGTGACATCGCGGAAGAGTGGCACCTTGTTGTAGAGTGTCTCGAAATTTATGCGGCCGTCGGCGTTCCACACTGCCTGGTTGGCGATGGAATTGCCGAGTTTGATGCCGTCGATGGTGGCGCCACGGTCCCAGCGGTAGGTGGCGTTGTAGCTCACGTTGCCCGTGAGATAGTCCAGGAAGGCTATCTTGGAGAAGGGTGCCTTGTACGACGCCGTAAAGGTCTGATTATAGGCCCATGGCGTACCGAAGCTCTTTATGCTCTGCCATACGGTGTCCTTCCATTCGCGGTACTCGTCCGGGAAGAGCTTGCGGTTGACGGCGCCCACTGTCTCTTCGATTCGTGCCGAGGTGTTGGAGTTGAACTGCAGGTTTATGCTCTTGGTGAGGTTCCATGTCAGCGAGAGCTGGCGGTCCCAAAGCCAGTTTTTGCTCACCGACACGGGCAGCTGGAACATGACGTCGGTCTCCGAGCGGGTCTGCTGCTCGTAGTAGTAGCGGCTCATCGAGGTGAGGAACGATATGTTGTTGGGCAGCCACTGCAGCTCCCATTCCTTGAGGAACCGGGCGTTTTTACTCTTGCCCTTGAGGCCCTTGAAGGGCTTGAAGGGCTTGATGTAGGGGCTGTAGGAGTAGGCCAGCGAGCCGCGGTAGTCGTTGGTGTTTTCGTACTCGGTGGTGGGGTTGTTCTTGTGCTGCTTGGTGAAGGAGAAGTTGAAGGTGAAGTTGGCCGGATCCCAAGGCATGGGATTCTTGGAGCGCACGTCGAACTTGAGGCCCGAGATGGAGAAGTTCTGTATCTTGGATTCCTCGACGGCGTAGGCGCGGATAGAGTCGCGCTCGTGCTCGTTGGAGCAGTCGTCGAGGGCGTCGCTCAGCAGCACGTCCTGGTCGAGGGGGTTGTACTTGGGCGAGGTGCGTTCGTGGGTCACCGAGTAGTAGATGGGCGCACGCAGCTTGGCGGCCTCGGGCAGGAAGCGGCCCAGATCGGCCTGCACGGCCACGTTGTACTGGTGGTAGTCGTCCATACGGCGCTCGTTGAGGCTCTGGTCTACGCCGCCGAAGCCGGCCGTCTCGATATGCGTGCCCAGATTGACGGTGGCGATGTCGCTCATGTTGAGTGTTGCCGTGGCGCGCGCCGCCCAGCCGCCCGACTCATCGAAGTCGGTCACCTTAAGCTCGTTGACCCACACGATGCCGTCCTTTGTGGTGGCGGAGTTGTTGCGCACTCCGATCAGGAGCACACGCACATCGCTCAGCGACGGGTTGCCGAGCACTGAGATGCGGTTGCGTTCATTGTCGGGGTCGCGGCCGCTGAAGAGTATGCCGTAGCCTACCCCGCTCTCCTCGTTGCGCTTGGCGCGGTTGCGTTCCTTCTTGAGTTCGACAAGGCTCTGAAGATTGAAGTTGAGGTAGTTCTCGATGGGCCAAACCTCGGCGCGGGCGGCGTCGGAGTAGCGGTCGTAGCTGCCGTGCGGGGTGAGCACCAGGGGCACTTCGTACTCATAGTAGTTGTTCTTCACGTCGGTGCCCAGCCGCACGAACACGCTCAAGTCGCCCGAACGCAGCGAAGTGGTGTTGTCGATAAGACTCTCGGCGTGCACCCACATCTGCATGCGCTTGTAATTGCGCAGGTCGAGCTGGGTGTTGCGGTAGACGCCGCGGGCATCGCCGGCGGTGAGGCCGGTGAGCTTCATGCTCATCGACTGCTCGTTGAGCTGGGTAATCTGGCTCTGGCCCGGGTCGGTGATGCGCGTCACCCCGGGAGGGAGCACGTAGTTGACGGGCTCGCGCTCGGCGTTCTCCTCGATGTTGACCACCGACAGGTCGAGCTGGCCTTGGGCCGGAGCGTCGCCGCGGGTGTTGAGGTTGAAGTCGTAGGAGCGCCACTCGCCGCGCACCAGCTCAAGGGTAGCGAAGCGAAGGTGTGTGGGCATCTTGAAGCCTGTCATGAACATTCGCATGAAGCGGACGGTCGAGAAGTCGTTGATAGAGCCCACGATACGCTCGTAGTCGCTCAGCGGTATCTTGAACTGATACCACTCCACGGTGGGGTTTGTGCCGTCGCGGGTGGCCACGACGCTCACCTGTTTGTCGGTGATGTAGTTTCGGCCCACTACGAGGTCCTCGGGGCGAATCGACACTTTGTACTGGAAGTAGCGCTCGTATTCGTTGAGCGTGTTGTCCTGGTTTATGTCTTCGACGTCGGGCACGGCGCGGCTGCTCTGATACAATGGGTCGTCGGCATCCTCGGGAGAAAGGGAGTTGCCCTCGACGCCGTTGTAGCGCTTGTAGCGCTCCAGGATGCTGAGACGCTCCTCGTCGTAGTCGTAGCCGCGGTAGAAGTGGTAGTTGTCGCCGGCGGGGTCGTTGAGGGGCGAGAACTTGTCGGTCTCCATTCTCGCAAGAGCGTCCGGTGCAAGGCGCCCGCGCAGTCCGTCGAGGTAGTCGCTGTAGGAGGGGAAAGTGAACTCGTCGGCGTTGGGCAGGCCGTCGAGGCCGACGTCCTGGGCGATTCGCGCGCCGGTGGCGTTGTCGAAGGAGTAAGTGAGCGAATTTTGGCTTGAAACGCGGCCCCATACTGTCTCCTGGAGGTACTGGTCGTCGCCGTCGTAGGGTATGCCGTTCTCATAGCTCTTGAGACCGTCCTTTAGGATGTCCTCCGAGATTTCGCCGAGGTTGAAATAGAGGTCGCCGCCCTCATAGTTGGGATTTTCAGGGTCCAGGAAGGGGTTGAGCAGCCAGAACTGGATATACTCTATGTTGCTCTGCTCGAAGTTGGTGTTGTCCAGGCGCCGCATTATGCCGCCCCAGCGCTTTTCGGGGTTGAGGAGGGCGCCCTGGTCGTCGATGTCGGTATTGTCGAGGTTGTAAGGTCCGCGCTCGGTGGGATAGTAGGAGAGGTTGAGGGTCTGGATGGTGGAGCTCTCGCCGTAGCCGACTTCGCGGCCGGGGAAGATCTCGCGAGAGGTCACTTCGCGCACGTAAGGATTGGAAAGCTGCTTGAGGTCGCTCTTTATATAGCCTGGGCACATCGACGAGTTGCGCTGGGTGAAGAGGCGGTCGATATAGTACCAGTTGAGCAGGGCGCGGTTGCGGCCGTAGGCCACGTTGTTGCTCAGCGCGGCCTCCGGAAAGAGGGGGTCGGTGCCTCCGTCGTAGGGCGTGGAGGCCAGGAACCATGAGTAGGGCGAACGAAGGTCGATGCCGGTCTGGGTGGACTCGAAGTCGTCGATGTAGCTCGAGCCCTTGTTGGAGCCGCTGGCCTGCTGATGGGGTAGCAGCTGGGCGAACTCGGCCGTGAAGGCCAGTCGCGAGGGAGCCGTGGCGTTGACGGTGGGTATCTTGTTGAGCAGGTTGGTAAGCCACATGAAGTCGCCGTTGTAGGAGAAGTTGAGGCCTACCATGGTGTTGTTGACGGTTTCGTCGCCGATGTTCACCTTTTCTATAAGGGCTTTTTCCGAGAAGTGCAGCAGAGTGCCCCCGAAGTTGATGCGCTTGTTGAGCTGGTACTGCAGGTCGAGCCCCAGCAGGGTCTTTCGCTGGGTGGAGAACATGCTCTGGTTCTCCAGGGTCACGCTCACGCTCTGCCCGGAGTCTATTATGCTCTGATTGGTGATGGTGACGATACCCATGGCGTAGTCGACGGTGTAGTCGCTGTTCTCGGTAAGGCGCACGCCGCCGGCCATCACCACAACCGAGCCGCGGGGCACGTTCATGGCGTTGAGGCGTATCTGCGAGCCGCTCGAGGCCTGGTATTCGCCGGTAAGGATGAATTTGTTCTTGTCGGCGTACTGCCGGGCCACCACTATGGTCGAGTCGTAGAGCTGAGGGTAGCAGTACTGCTCGGCAAGCGCGGGGTTCCCTATTTTCTCCGCCAGATGCTTGCCGAAGGGCTCCACAACGGGGAAAATGACCTTGCCGGTCGACGACTGGATGGTGTAGCCTTCGATGAAGTCGAAGAAGCCGTCGGGATTGCTCTCCTCGTTGGAGTCTATGCGGTCGAGGTTCATCACCTGAAGTATGCTCTGGTTGTTGAGGCCCGGCACCGGCAGGTAGTTGATCTGAGTACCCGTGGTGTCGCTAAGGTACTTTATGTTGAGTTTGAACTTGCTCTTCTGAATCTGGTAGCCGCCAAGGGAGTAGACGTTTTTCATCATCAGGCGCCACATAGGCAGCCTCGGCGACACCGTGGTGCTCTTAAGCATCTTAACGTAGAGGCACTGGTCGGTGGTGGTGACGTCGCCGGAAAACTCGCCCACCTGGTAGACCTGCCCGTTGTAGGTATACTCGAAGGCCACCGCAAGCACCTCGTCGGAGTTCAGCGCCGAACGAACCGAGATGTAGCCCAGCGTGCTGTTGAGGGTATACTCGCTGGAGCTGAGCAGGCGCGCGCTCTCAACCTTCTCGAAGTCCTTGCCGCCCTCGATGCCATAGGCGCTCAGAGGCTCCAGCACCTGGGTGACGGCGTTGATGTTTCGCGCCCCGGGATAGTCGGTTTTGATGGTCTGCAGAAGGTTGTTGGAGGCGTTGGCCGGGTTCGGAAGCGACGGATTCGGCGTCCAGTAGTCGTTGCCAAGGTTTGAGGCTTCGCCAAGGTCCATGAAGGCCAGCAGGTTGCGGCTCTGGTCGTAGCGGCCTGTCTTGTTGGTCACCCACACCTCGATGCGCGTAATGCTCACGCCGGACGTCACGTAAGGCAGACGCGAGGCAAACCGGTCGTAGTTCTCATAGAAAAACTGCGACAGGAAGTAGTGGCGGTTCTGGTCGTATTCGTCGGCGTTGACGGTGAACTCGGTGGTCTGGGCGCCACCCCGCGTGTTGACGCTTCGGCTTTCGGAGTTTTGCTGGCTCACAAGAGCCGTCGCGGTGAGTTTGCCGAACTGCAGCTTGGTTTTGATACCGAAAAGGGCCGTGGAGCCCCGTATGAGGCTCGACCCGGTGGTCATGCTGACGTTACCGGCCTCTATGCTCTGAACGATGTCGTCCTCCTTGCCTTCGTAGGCGAGCTTGAGGTTCTTGGAGTCAAAGTCGAAGGTAGCGTCGGTGTTGTAGGTCATGTTGAACTTCAGGCGGTCGCCCACGGAGGCGGCGATGGTGGCCTGTATCTTCTGCTCGAAGTCGAAGTAGGTCTTGCGGCGGGCACTCAGCGAGAGCGACGGGTTGTCGGTTTTGTTGCTCTTTATGCCCATTTTGATTTGCACGGAACCTTGGGTGCGCAGGCTCACGCCGCCGGGACCGAAAATCTTCTCCAACGGCCCCAGGGCGAAGTTCATGTCGAACACGTTGAAGGGCTGCTTCTCGCCGTCGGTGATAAGGCTCATGTTGCGGTCGCGGTAGTAGCGCTGCATGCTGCGGCGAAGCTGCCAGTTGTCGTACTGCTCGGCCGTGAGCATGAAGGGTGTGGCGATGTCGACCTCGCCAAGCCGCGTATGCACGGTGTACATTCCGGTCAGCGGGTCGTAGTCGGCGGTGGTGACTATATTCGAGGGTGTAGCAAGGTCGTAGGCCAACTCGCTGGCCATAAGCTCGTCGTAGTTGGTGGGGATGACGGGCCGGATGGGCATCGGAAGCGCCGTGGAGTCGCCCGGCGAAGGCGCGGGATAGGCGGCCGGGGCCGGGCGCTGTATTTCGGGAGTGCGGTACTGGGCAGACGCAAATATTGCCGTCATGACAAGGGTCACAACGAGCAAAATCCTGTTTACGGGGCGTTTGCCTGCTTTTTCCATTCGTTCGCGCATGCGTACTGAGTAATAACGCTGCCCCACCCTCCTTTATTGCCCGCCGCACGCCCATACCCTCAAGAAAAGGAGGCTTCCGGATAGATTCGCATGCACCGGCGATATGGAGCGGGGATTTGCAATCCCCGCCGGCAGGCGATGCTAACTTTCTCCGAGAAAAGAGAGGGCGGCAACGCCGGATAGGCGAAGGTAACTTTTACGGCGGAAAGACGGCGGAAACGCGGGTCGGTGACGGCTGAAGCCGTCACTCCATATCGCCTGCGAAAGCGTCTCCTGTGTATGGACGGGGAGCGTCGAAAATTGTCCGATTGTCGACTTTTTTCACTTTTTATGGTTTTTTATTTGGGCAATCGGCGAAAAATGGCTAACTTTGTATTATTGCTTAAGATAACGAAGAGCAAAACATTATCACCAAAACAACAACCTCAATATGACCAAGCTCAAAATTGCAGGCATGGCTCTGGCAACCATTCTGTTTGTCGGCGCCGTAAGCTCCTGTAAATCAGACAATGACGTCTTAGGGGGGGGGTAAGAGAACCATAACGCGATTCGACCTGTCGAACTGCGAGATGCTCACCACCCTCGGCGAAGTGGAATCGCGCGCAGTAGACGGCACTTTAACCCAAACCGGCACATTCAAACTCGACGCCAACGGCAATATCTCGGCAATCGGTGTGTTTGTCAACGAAGAGACCGGCGTTGAAACACGTTCCAATCTCTCTGTAGTTCCCGGGGGTGTCCTCAACCTTACAGAGAACTATATGTATTTCGAAGATTGCCGGTACTTCGACGAGGATGGCGACGAAGTCGGAGTGGACTCGGAACTGCAACGTCTGATAGTGCGCCGCAGCGACGGTCTCATCTACAGCGCCCAGATTTCAGACGGTACGAACTATGTAGATTTTCAGATAGGCTCAGATAGGAGCGCCTTTATCGAAGACGGAGCCGGCCGTCTGATAGCAGTCTGCAATGACTTTGGAGACAACAACGGTTATCTCGGACGCCTTGCGCTCTCAAGCTTCGAAGGGACCTTTGAGCGTCTTACTACCGGTGACAGTCCCTTATTATTCTCATTTCATCCCAAGCTGTTTCTGATGAATCATGGGGTAATAGCCATGTCCACCGGACTGGACAACGACGCATGGTATCAAACGGAGGGCGGCCATTGCGCGGATTTGGTTTACCCCAATGGCGGATATGACCACTTCGTATCCCACGACGGCACCTTAAGTTCCGGAGCATATATCATCCTTAAAGATGGGCTTATATATTACTCTTATGACGGCCAGACGACGAAATACATCAACATAGGCTCTTCCTACGGACAGTCCACCGAAGAAGAAATCGGTACCTTCGACTTTTTCTCCGCCGCGCAATCCGGGCCCGCCTCCTGGTACGATATGGCCAACAAAGTGCTGATTAAGATCAAGGATGATCTTAACGGCCAGCCCAACCGCTATATGGTCTACGACAAGCAGACCCGACAGTTCTCCCTCTTCGAAACCGGCTTCGATAACGTCGACAACACTGTTCTGTGGGAAGATTACCTCTGCAACGGCCGTTTCTATGGCATTTCGAGCCGTCACGGCAAGCCCACCCAGGCCGTGTGGATTGATCCGGTCAACCTCACCACCGGCCAGACCGACCTGAATCTCGGCAACGAAATCGACATCAAGAAAATTTCCGTCGACTATAAGCATGCCACTGCCCAGCTGACGGGCACCCGCCGGTCGGACAGCTACAACGTCGCCATCAGCGTCGACCTCCGCACAGGCGAGCGCAACACCATCTTCAGCGCTCCCAACCGCGAAATCATTTCGCTCATACCGCTGAACTGACCCCTTCGCACCGCACCGCAAAGTCACCGCATCCGCCGATGCGGTGACTTTTTTTCTGCAGCTTCCAAATCGAGCAACCCGGCGGAATTCGCCGCGAAAAGCAACCTAAGCTAATGAAAAAGAACCCTGTAAGGGTTCAAGAAAGTAGCCCGGGGCGACAGCCCCGGGTAGGCCGACCATACAATAACAGCGACCCCGTCAGGGGTCGAACACGGTCCGCCCCCCCTGTCCGTTTGCACAGGTTTAATCAGTCCAGAGGTTATCACCCCTGGCATTTATTCAACTCCTACATAGTTGTGCCTCAACGGTTTGCGCCGACGTCATGGAGCGGGGATTTGCAATCCCCGCGGGCGGACGATGCTAACTTTCTTCGAGAAAAGAGCGGGGCGTCCTTGGAGGCATTGAAGTTAGTATCGCCTGGTCGGCGGGGATTTCAAATCCCCGCTCCATAACAACAGCGACCCCCGCAGGGGTCGCTGTTTATCAAGCTGTTGATTTATCCCGGAGCTTTCGCCCCGCGCATTTATCGAACTGCTATGCAGGTCTTTTCGGTCAGCTGCCGAAGGTAACGTTGAAGCCGAGGTTGATGGAAGCCGTGGCGTTGCCGACGGGGAGGAACTGCGGGGTCACCTTGAAGAACTGATGGTCGGAGCCGATGAAGAAGTTGAAGCCCTTGGGGTGGAAGTTGAGCATCCAGCCGAAGGAGGAGCCGTAGGTGGAGGCGCCGTAGTTGACGGTGCAGTCGAACCACTTGGTGGGCTTGCAGTTGGCGTAGAAGCGACCCTCTGTCCAGCTCTGGCAGCCGGCTATGTAGGTGCTGAAGAGGAAGCCGCCGGTGAGGCCGCGGTAGAAAGGCATGGTGTACTCAGCGCCCAGATGGATGGTGGCGTGGAGGGCCTTGGTGTAGCCTTCGTCCTGACCGGTGCGGTGGATGAGGATGGCGTCCTGAACGTCGTCCCAGATGTTGTCGAGCTGCTCGGAGAGCTTGTTCTCTTCGTAGCCGGGCTGGTCGGAGCTGATTGCAACATTCTGGAAGCCCTCGAAGGTCCAGGCGTCGAGGCCGGTGCGGCCGGTCACGCCGTGGCTCCACGACATGAAGCCGAGGTCGTTGACGGCGGCCGAAAGCTGCAGCTCGGGCAGCAGCTGATATGTGGCGCCCAGATCGATGCCGAGGCCGAAGCCGCTGAGGCCGAAGCTGTCGTAGTCGATGTCGTTCCACTCAATCAGGTCGGCTTCCGAAGGCTTGTCGATGGTGCTTCCGGCCTCCAGCTTGGTGGGTACGTAGAGACCCGAACCGGCCGCCATCTTGATTTCGCCGTCGGCGCTGACAAGCCACTGCTCGTCGCTCATACGCACGTCCATATTGTTGATGTGGCCGTTGACGTTGCCCACGCCCAGAAGCACCTTGAGCTTGGCGCCGGCGGTGAGTTTGTCGGTGATGCGGCGGCTGTGGCCAAGGGCGATTTCGGCCATTGCACTGGCGTTGATGTCGATGTCCTTGAAGTTATAGCGGGTGTCGGGGCCGGTCTGACCAAGCTTCATGAAGCGGAAGAGGTCCTTGGGAAGGTTCACACCGGCGTCGGCATGTGCGCCGATGCTGATGGTGTTGAAGCCGCCCCAGGCCTTGAAGCCCGCCGAGAGGATGGTGAGGTCGAAGTTGAGGTTGATGTGATTGTTGTTGTGCAGACCGTTGAGGAATACGTCGGCAGGAACGTTGGGGCTCATGAACGAGGTCAGCTTATAGGGGCTGCCGGGATTGTACTCGCTGTTTTTGAACAGAAAGTCGTTGACGCCCACACCCGAGAAGAGGGCCACGTCGATATTGGCCAGAGCCGGGATGGATATGTAGTTTCTCTCGCCCATAAAGGCGGCGTTGAGTTCGTGGCGGTAGGTATAACCGTCCATGAAATATGCCGAGCGGGGAGCTGCCTGGGCCGAAGCACCCATGGCACAAGCGCAGGCGGCTGCGCAGAGTATTGCTTTTGTGAGTTTCATAGGTGTCATCAGTCGTTGAGGTTAACGGTCACGCCGCCCTTGATTTGGATTTTGATGTCTTCAAAGCGCAGCGACTGGGCCGAATTGAGGTTGGTGCCCACTATGGGGTCGTAGGCGTCGAAGATAATGCGCACGCCGTCGAGGTCGCGGAGGTTGCTGCCGGTGGACCGAAGCACGATTTTGACCGGCGTTGTGGTAGGTGCGCCCGGTGTGCCCGCTGCCACTTTGGCTGCGCTGCCGTCGGCGGCGGTGATGGTGGCGGTGACGTTGCTCAGGGTGTTGAGCTGGCGGTCAAGGCCTTCCACTGCCGGAGTCATCGTCAGCGGAAGTGCATTGACGATGTTGGCCGTGATGTGGGCTTCGTTGAAGTTGTAGTCCTTGAGGTCGTCGCTGTCCCAGTCGGTGTCTTCGTGGGTGTAGTGCAGGCGCATGTCGGCTCCGAAGGCAAGCGGGATGATGGCATTGTAGTCGGCGTTGAAGGTGTAGTTGTGGCCCAGGGTGAAGGTCACGGGGCTCTGCACGGCCTCACACTCAACGTCCTCGAACTCGATTTCGTCCGGTATGGTGCGGAGCACATCGGCCAGGTTGGGCACCTCGATTACTGTCTTGCCCTCGAACCAGGGGTTGGCGGGCTCGTTGTGGCTGCAGATCACGAAGGTTGTCGTGGCCGTCGGGGGCACGATGATATGGTTCTGATAGCCTATTTCGATGGGCGACGTCAGCGTGCTCACACCGTCCTTGAAGGCGTTCAGCAGACCGCGCACCTGCAGGGTCAGGGGCGAGTTGTTGTCGACGGTGAAGAGTATGCGGGGGTTGTCGACATGGAGGTTGTTGGCGTCGTCCGAGAGGAAGTCCGGTATGTCGCTGATGGTGAAGGGGGTGTCCTTGATGTTGATTTCGGGTGCCACAAGGCCGGTGGCGGTGGTGATCTGTGCGCCGGCCTCCACGGAGGTGGTGGTGACCATGGTCAGCTCTGCGGTCTGTCCGTAGCCAAGCTGCCCGTCGCCGATGGCGACGCTGCCGTGGGAATGTACGTCGCTGACAAGCACAAAATGTCCGGGAGCTACGAGGCCCATATCGCTGTAGCCCGCAAAGTTCACCTTGGTGAGGCGCACGGTGGCACGCATGGGGCGGCTGGCCGTGATGGGGTAGTCGGTCTTGAAGCGAACGGTATAGGCGTTGACAAGCTCCAGGAAGGCAGCCGACGACGACGGTATTTCGAGGGTCCAGTTGCGGTCGAATTCGGCCGTATAGCCGGCCTTGATGGTGGCTGTGCCGTGGAAGGTATTGCTTTCGAAACCGATCATGAAGTTCATGTCGATGCTCATGGTGGCGGCGTCCAGACGGCGCAGCTCCAGGGGAACATTGTCATCCTTGAGGTCGACGACGTTGATGGTCGGGTTGGCGCCTACAACAACTTCAGCCGCTCCCGTGCCCACAAACTGAGGCAGCGATGTGCGCACTGTGCTACCCATACCGGAGATGTTGACGCGGTCAACGCTGAAATTTGCCGGTTCGGAATTGCCGTCCTGCACCAGGGCGTAGTCACCGGTGGAGAGGCCGTAGCTTTCGGGGTTGCCGTCGGCGCCTATTTCAATAATCGACGATGTAGGGTCGAGGTCAAGTATTTCGGACAACGTCAGTATGTCCGTGTTGCTGGCAGGTATGGTGATGTCGCCACCGACCTGCACGGTCATGTCGATGTCGTCGGCAAGGTCATAGTCGTGGTCCACGCATGAGCTCACGCCTATGCATGTCCCTGCCACTGCCGCTGCCGCGAACAGAGTTTTGGATGAGAACATATTGGTAAATAGTTGATAATGAGTCGGACTATTTTTGGTTTGTGAAATGTAATTCTTACTCGTAAGGTTCAGACTTCTCCATTTCGACCGCAAAATTAATAAATTTTCGCTAAAATCTATGAAAAGATGCCGTTTTGGCCTCACTTTATTTTTCCTCTTTATTTTTCCTCTTTATTTTTCTCTTTTTATTTTTCTCTTTTTTCAATATTCCCCTCATTGTTAAATAAAGCAAAAAATTGTGCCGGATTTGAAATTTTTGCCTACCTTTGGGGTGCGGAATACTCTCCGCAACCTGATCTGATACTACGTGCCGGCTGCCCGCGCAGCCCCGGCGCCGACTCTTAGACTGAATAACACGCTGAAAAACAACTTTCATCATTATTATATCAACAAATCGCTATGAAAAAGACACTACTTTCAGCAGCGGTTCTGATGGCAAGCCTCGTTGCTTCCGCACAGCTCGTCGAAGTGGGCACCACCACCAAGGTGACCCTTCCCGAGGGTATGATTGTGGCCATTCCCACAATCAGCCCCGACGGCAGCTTCGTCGTGGTCAGCGACGCCGGCTCTAATGCCCTCACCCGCATCAACCTCAGCGACGGTGCATCCACGGTGGTGACCCGAAACGGCAATGGTCACGACGTGACCATCAGCGCCGACGGTAGCCGTATCGTGTTCCGCCAGACTACTATGGACCGCAACCATCTGCGCCGTACTGCCCTTAAGAGCGTCGAGCTCAACTCCGGCCGCGAAACGGAGCTGGTAGGCCCCTCACGCAACCTCAGCACCGGCGTCGCTATGGCAGGCAACACCGTCACCGCTATTGAAAAAGGTCGCGTCAAAACCCGCAACCTCGAAGGCGGTCGAGCTCAGGCTGCTCCCGTGGTGACCATCAACTACGGACACCTCGACTACACCGCCGGCGGTCGCACCGTGACCCTCGACCCCCAGGGCCGTGGTAGCTACCTCTGGCCTCAGCTCAGCCCCGACGGCACTAAAATCGTCTACTACCTGGCCGGCCGCGGTTGCTTCGTATGCAACACCGACGGCTCCGACGTGCGCGCTCTCGGCATGCTCCGCGCTGCCAAGTGGCTCGACAACAACACCGTAGTAGGCATGAACGACGTCGACGACGGCGAGTTCATCACTTCCTCCTCCATCATCGCTTCCAACCTCGAAGGCACTCGTCAGACCCTCACCTCCGACGACGTAATTGCCCTCTACCCCACCGTCGACGCTGCCGGTCAACGCATCGCCTTCTCAACTCCCGACGGTCAGCTCTACATTATTAATCTCGTTAAATAACAGGCCATGAAAAAACTCCTTTTTGCAGCGGCAGCAGCCGTGCTCGCATTCGGTGCTATGGCCAAAACCGCCGACGAGCTCCGAGTCTACATCAACCCCGGCCACGGCTCCTATACCGCAAACGACCGCCCCATGGCAATCCGCGGACATGGCGCCTACAGCCGCTACGACACCGACACCACCAGCTTCTTTGAGTCCAACACCAACCTCCGCAAAGGTTTCGGCGTGCTCGAAAAACTCCGCCAAATGGGCCTCAAGTTCGACCCCACCCTCAACCAGGAAGGCGAACGCTGGCAGATTGGCGCAGCTCGCGATATGAGCAACAACATCGTGATGAGCCACGTCAAGTGCGGCCCCTTCCACGACGACAACGGCACCGCAAACCAGCTCAAGGCCGACGGAAAACCCGTTCCCGAAGACCTCGAGTACTACAACCGCTCCCTCACCGAGATCGACATGGAAGTTGATGCAAACAACTTCGACATGTTCATCTCCATCCACTCCAACGCTCTCAACAGCGACGGAAAGTGGTATACCACAAACTTCCCCATCGTGCTCTACCGCGGTTATGACGACGTCACCAAAACCGACGACGGCATCGACAACGCTCACTCCGCCGCTTCTAAAGAAATGGCCCAGAAGGTATGGCCATACCACATGGGCAACGTGCACGAAGGTTGGACCGCATACAGCACCACCAACGCAAACATCCGTGGTGACCTCAACTTCTACGGCTCCGGCTCCATCGCCCGCGGCTACAAGGGATACCTCGGCGTGCTCAAGCACGGAGTACCCGGTTTCCTCATCGAAGGTTACTTCCATCAGTATGCCCCCGCAGCTCTGCGCCACATGAACTGGGACGCCGACTACGTCGAAGGCTATAACTACGCCCACGGCATCGCCGACTACTTCGGCCTGGCCAAGGAGAACGTCGGCACTATATATGGTATCGTGCGCGACCAGCACGAACGCTTCCGCGACGAAACCTACGTGCCCCTCCCCACCCACAACGATGCTTTCAAGCCCCTCGACAACGTCACCGTGACCCTCCTCAAGGATGGTCAGAGCGTGGCTACCTACACCACCGACAACCAGTTCAACGGTGTGTTCGTGTTCAACAACGTTGAGCCCGGCACCTACACCATGACCTTCGCAGCCGAAGGCTACAAGACTCCCGAACCCGTCGAAGTGACCGTAGAGGCTGCCGAAGTGGCATACCCCTGCGCCTTCATGGAGAGCGAGGGCTATGAACCCCCGGTTGTGACATACGTCGACTATCCCGACCTCATCGAAGGCACCAGCTTCGCCGCACGCGACGAATACGTGTTCGACCAGGCCGTCCTCGACCGCGAAATCGCCGAGCTCGCCGGCAAGACCGTTGAACGCCTCATACACCACGACGGCAAGCTCTACATCCTCGCCCTCGACGCCGAGAAGGTGCCCACCATACTCGTGCTCGACGCCGCTTCGCTCGAAGTTATCGGCACTCCCGGCGTGGAAGGCATGGAAGGTACCGAAAAGGCTTGCTCCGACATCACTGTCAGCGCCGACGGTATCCTCGTTGCCTCCGCAAAGGAACTCTGCCACTACAACGACGACCAGGTTGAAGAAGGCGAAACCCGCGGCGAATGTAACATCTACCGCTGGGCTAACAACAAGGACGGTGTGCCCGAAGGCAACCCCGAACTGTGGTTCAACACCCGCCTGAGCGCCAACATGTACCGCGCTTGGACCGGTGAGTCGCTCACCTACCAGGGCACCATGGAAGAAGGCCGCATCCTCGTTAGCTCCGAAAACGCCTACGTTGGCGGCACTCCCCGCGTTTGGTTCAACGTTATCGAAATCGCCGAAGGCGAAAAACTCGCCGAAAGCCACCGCAACAAGGTGTTCGACAACTACTTCGACTACAACACCATCGGCCACTACCGCGTGCACGTTTCGCCCCTCAACAGCGAGAACTTCATGATCGACGGCAGCGGCGTTGAAGTTGCCGAAGCCGAAATGGACGACATCGCAAACGAGTACACCATCATGCCCGAAGGCATCATCTCCACCCTGGCCGAAAACGAAGGCTTCTTCCGCCACGGCGGCAAGAGCTACCTCGTTGCTCCCGACCAGAGCGAAGAAGGCAATGGCGGCGTGGTTCTCGTCGACGTTACCGCAGGTCTGGAGAACGCAACCGTCGTTCCCACCACCAACACCGCAGTTGAAGCAAGCGCCGAAGCTGCACACGCTGCCGGCACCGGCGTCATCACCAAGGACGGCTACGGCGACGTGGCTTCCTCCAACATCGCCCTCTTCCTGCTGCGCGGCAACAAGATTTCCCGCTTCACCACCGAAGGCGTTAAGCAGCCCCAGCCCCACCGCGAATATGCCTACGCCATCACCGTTGAGAACGACGGCACGGCATACACCGTCAACTTCAAGTCCACCGGCAACGCTCCCGGTTCCGCCGTTGTGCTCACCGAGACCGAAACCGGCCGTCAGGAAGTATTCGAAGGCGGCGCCGTCGTCAAGGGCGACAACGCTATCCAGTTCGACGCTACCGACCTGATCGAGAACAACTACAATGTTGCCGTTCGCATCGTCAACAACAACATTCCCGAAGCTGGCTGCTACTATGAGGACAACAACGGCGTCACCAAGCGCGGCGGCGTGGTTACCATCAAAGACACCGAATCCGACAACCTCGGCTACGTAGCCGTTACCACCGGCGGCGCTTGCGGCGTCAAGATCTACGCTCCCGACGGCACCGTCACCGGTCCCTTCTTCGTCAACGACACCCGCCTCCAGGCATCCAACCAGAGCTCCATGTTCCGCGGCGACGAGCGCGAAGGTCTCGCCGTATTCTCCGACTGGAGCGACGGCGGCGCCGGCTACTGGGTAGTAGATCCCTCCAACCCCGTCGACATGACCCAGCTCCTGGCCGGCACTAAGGACGGCAAGGGCTCCTACACCTACGAAGGAACCATCATCGGCGGCGGCAGCTCCTGCGTGGCATTCCAGGGCAAGGGCGAGAACACCCGCATGCTCTCATTCCTCGAAGACTACCCCACCGGCAACACCTCAGGCTCCCAGAACCGCGTCTACGCATACAACATCGGAACAGCCGAGCAGATTACAACCATCCCCGACCAGGCTTACGACAACCTCACCGGCGGTGCTTTCCTCGCCAACCAGAATGTTGAAATCGTGGCTGTCAACGACGACGTATTCGCCGTTGCCCAGTGCCGCGGCGAAGGCAACAACGTCAGCGGATGCCCCGGCTTCGCCTTCATCTCCAACGACGGCGATATCCTCTTCCAGAGCTCCGACCTCGAATACCTCACCTCCGTGAACTCCGGCGTGGCCATCAGCGCCGACGGCAAGATGTTCGCAGCCGGCCAGTACGGCAGCAAAATCACCGTCCTCAACCTCACTTGGGACGAAGACGGTTATCCTGAATTCACCAAGCTCGTTGACATTCCCACCGGCGCTGTAAGCTGGAGCCAGATGCGTTTCGACATCGGCGGCAACCTCCACGTCTACGAACGTGAGACCGGCGGTTACCACGCTTACGCTATACCCGGTGTAGCTCCCGAAACCCTCGTGCCCGCCAAGGCTCAGTACATCGTCAAAGGCAACGGCGAAAGCGGCGTCGAAGACGTCACCGTAGCTCCCGCTGCCGGCGAAGCCATCTACTACAACCTCAACGGCGTGCGCGTAGACTCCGAAAACCTCTCCACCGGCGTCTACATCAAGGTAGTCGGCAACAACGCAACCAAGGTCATCATCCGATAACCCCAACCCCCCCACAAACATCAGCGGCCCCGGACTCCGGGGCCGCTTTTTTATTCCCATCCGCCAATTTAACAAATAGTCAAATTGACAAATTGACCAAATTGAAAAAAGTCAGGATTTGAGCATCAGGGCTGCGATTTCGCGCGGGGTGAAGTGGTGGAAGAGCGCGGTCAGATAGCCGAGTTTCTTCGAAGGGTCGGAGGTGAAGCCGATGACCAGGCGTCGTTTGGCGCGCGACATGCCGACGTAGAACACTCGCAGCGACTCTTCGTAGTCGCCGAAGTCGGCCGAGCCGTTGGTAAGTATCACGGTGTCCATCTCCATGCCCTTGGCTTTGTGGATGGTCATCACGATGAGGCGCTCGCGGATGATGCCCTGGGCGTAGAGGTCGCCCTCGTTGAAGGTAAGCAGGTCCTGGAGGTGGTTTTCGAGCTGGGTGCGCAGCAGGGTGCCCTGCGAGGGGTCGACAATCTGCTTTTCGATGAGCTGGGTCACATAGTCTACGCGCCGTATGGGCTTGATGTGGTTGCGGGCCAGGAAATGAAGGTAGGCGTCCTGAAAGGCACCGCTGAGTGAGTTGGGATAATGGTCGGTGTCGTCGTCGAGAAGGTTGACGGTGTACTCGTAGAGCGGACCGTACTCCCGGCTGAATATCTCGGCTGCGCGACGCACCTCGGCGTCGCCGCGCATCATCTCTATGGCTCCGCCGTGGGCTTCGGCCATGGGGTGCAGCGCAAGGAGGAGCTCGGCGGTGGCCGCCACGTCGTCGTCGGCATTGTGGCTGTTTTCGCCCTCGAGTCCGAGATAGCCGATAAGGTGACCCAGCGAGTGGTTCCACAGTCGCGGGAAGAGCAGTCTACTCATCGTCAGAGTATCTATCGAAGGCAGTCCGCGCCGCAGCTCCTCGGGTTCAGGGCGCCCCGTACGGCGCCGATAGTTGTGGCGCAGCACGGCGAGGTCGAAGCTGAGATTGTGGCCGGCGGGCACACAGCCGCGCAGATAGTCGGCCAGTATGCCGAAGGCGCGCTCCGCAGGCATCTTCTCGGCGGCGTCGTAGATGTCTAAAAGCGGATTGACGGCATTGCCGACGGTCGGCGGCAGCGTCTTCTCCGTCTCTATGAAAAGACTTAGGCGACTTTCGGGTAGCACCTGCCCGCCACGGATTTTTACGGCCGAAATCTGCACCACGTCGTCGGTGAACACGTCCAGACCGGTCGTTTCAGTGTCAATCACGGCTATGGTGGTTTCCTTGTCGGCCATTATGGTGGCGAACTTCTCCAGCTCCGACTGGGTGTCTATGGCAAGGAGCTGCTGCGGCGTGAGGCCGGCTTCGCTGAGATCGCGCACCAGCCGGCGCGCCTTGGCCAGTGTCTTGCACGCCTTGGTCTGATAGAGAAGGCGCGCCCACTCCGCGGTGCGCTGAGGGCGTAGGCACACCGCAAGGTGGCTCCACACAGTCTTGAAGTCAACTCCCTTGAAAAGGTCGTGCTGGCCTATCAGAAGATGGTCCACGCCCATACTTTCGAGCTTCCGCGAAAAGTTGACAGCCTCCGAGTTGGTGCGCGTCAGCACCGCAACAGTGCCCGGTGCGTATCTCTCCAAATAATCCTTTGCCAGGGCGGCTTCCACGCTCATAAGGCGCGGGTTGGGGGTGTGGATAAGGTGCAGACAGGGCGCCGCGCTCTCGCCCTGTACGCTCGAAGGCAGAAATTCCGGGTCGATGTCCAGAAACTGCGTTGCGTAGGAATTGCACAGCTCCACGAGCTGCTTGGGCGAGCGGTAGTTGCGCGAAAGATGGTATATATTCCCCCGGCAGCGCTCCTTGATGGAGTTCAGCGCCCCTACAGTGTCGCCGGTAAAGCCGTAGATGCTCTGCTGCTCGTCGCCCAGATAGAGCACGGTGGCATCGTCGGCCTTGACCAGGTCGACGATGGCAAGCTGTAGCGGCGTGAGGTCCTGAACCTCGTCGATTTGAATCCAGCGGTAGCCCGTCATCTCAAGCGGGGCGCCCTCGCGAGGCTCACTGAGCGCCTTGTAGGCCCGCAGCAGTATATCGTCGAAATCGAGAAGATGATTTTCGGCCTTGAAGCGGTGGTAGCGCCGGGCAAGTTCTATGGTCTCCTCAGGATAGGTATGAAAAGGCCTGCGCATGATTTTCGGCGGAAACTTATGCGCTTTTCCGAATAGCCCCGACCCTACTTTGACAAGCTCACTCTTGGAAGGCCGCAACCCACGCGGCACATGGTCGGTGATGAACGATTCGTAGTCATCGTCGTCGACAATGGCCGTGTCCGGGTGGATAAGCCGGTTGGCAAAGAGGAAACGCAGGCAGAACCGGTGAATATTGCCCACAAAAGGCCCCTGCGACGAACCGGACAGGGCCTCCACGCGCTGCTGCATCTCGCGGGCGGCGCGGTTGGTGAAGGTCAGGCAGAGCATGCGCCGCGCCTCCACACCGCGCATGGAGGCGCTGTAAACGCGGCGAGCCAGGATGTGGGTCTTCCCGCATCCCGGCCCGGCCAGCACAAGCGCCGACGGCACTTCAAGGTTTATGACGGCGTCCTGCTCAGCGTCGGTCATTGCCTTAAATATGTATGTTCGCGCGCCTTACTCGTTGACGTAAGGCAGAACTATTTCTCTCCAGAGCAAATAGCCCGGGCCAAGCAGATGCAGTCCGTCGTTGGTGAGCTCGCGCCTCAGATTGCCCTCCGAATCGCAGAAGGCGCTGTTGAGGTTAATCCAGGTGATGCCCCGACGCTCGGCCATAGGCTGAAGGCGGGCGTTGATGTCGCGTATCACCTGTTCCTTGCCGTCGAGGCGGTGGTAGCGTTCGAAGGTCTGGTTGATGGGCAGCAGGCTCTGCAGGTAGACTTTAGTGCGGGGCGACTCGGTCTGAATGCGGCCAACAAGTTTCTCAACCGCCGTGGCTATGGAGTCCGCCGTTAGGTCATGGCTGACGTCGTTGACGCCGATGAGAAGGAAAATCTTTGCCGGCTGACCCTTCACCACGCAGTCCAGACGCTCGTCGAGGCCCTGCACGATGTCGCCGCTTATGCCGCGGTTGACGACCTTGGGATTGCCCAGCAGCTCGTGCCACTCGCAGCCGTGGGTGAGGCTGTTGCCGAAGAAGACTATGCTTGTCGAGTCGGTGCCCAGCTCGTTGAAGAGCGAGGCCCGCTGGTAGTAGCCCTCGCTGTGCTGTGCGGCAGCGCTGCCGCCGCACATAAGAGCGGCGGCGGCGGCCAGTGCGGTCAGGAAGCGTCGCATCAGTCTTCGCTTTCTATGCCGTTGTAGGCGTCGACGGCTTTTTTAACAGAACCGTGCATCAGCAGCAGGCGTTTTGCCTCGTCGTAGGGAAGTCCCAGTTCGTCGACTATCATACGTGTGCCGCGGTCGACGAGCTTGGCGTTGCTGAGCTGCATGTTGACCATCTTGTTGCCCTTGACGCGGCCCATCTTGATCATCACCGAAGTGGTAATCATATTGCAGATCATCTTCTGACCCGTGCCGCTCTTCATGCGCGAGCTGCCGGTGACGTATTCCGGACCGACAATCATCTCGATGGCGATGTCGGCGGCCTGGCTCACGGGAGCGTCGGGATTCGAGGTTATGGCGGCGGTGAGGATGCCGTTTTTGCGGCAGGTCTCCAGTGCGCCGATCACATAGGGCGTTGTGCCCGAGGCAGCGATGCCGATTACTGTGTCTTTATCGTTGATTCCGAACTGCTGCAGGTCTTTCCAACCCTGTGCGGTATCGTCCTCGGCGTTTTCCACCGGGTTGCGAAGCGCTGTGTCGCCGCCTGCAATCAGTCCGATTACCCACGAGGGGTCCATGCCGAACGTGGGAGGTATCTCCGAAGCATCGAGCACGCCCAGACGACCGGAGGTGCCGGCGCCGATGTAGAAGATGCGGCCGCCCTTTTTCATGCGAACCACAATCTCACTTACCAGCTTCTCCACGGCGGGAAGAGCTTTTTCGACGGCGAGGGCTACCTTTTTGTCCTCAGTGTTGATGTCGTGCAGGATTTCGCCTACCGACTTTTTCTCCAGGTCGTTGTAGAGCGACGACTGTTCGCTTATTTTTACAAAAGCCATATGTAGTGTTTTAGTTTGCGTGGAATTTGATCAGACCGTCCATCGGGCTCTTAAGGATGGTACCGATGGTGCAGCCTGCTGCCTTGGCGGCCTCTTCGAGCACCGGGCGGAAGTAGTAGGCGATGGAACCCACAAAGTTCACGGGATGCTCGGTGGCGCCGGTGTACTGCAGCACGTTGCGCCGGAAGAATGCCGTGAAGGTGCCCAGCACCATATCGTGGATGGCCGGCACGTCGATATGCTTGGAGATGAAGGGCGTAACAGAGGCCAGGAAGCGGTTTGCCTGCGGCTCGCGGTATACGCGGCGTATGATGCCCAACAGGTCGAGGTCGTACTCGCTCAAGAACTGAGCGGCAACCTCGGCGGGAAGCTGGTTCTTGAGCACGTCGCCCAAGAAGAGCTTGCCCAGCACGGCGCCGGAGCCTTCGTCGCCCAGGATAAAGCCCAGAGGCGACACGTTGGCGGCTATGCCTTTGCCGTCGTAGAGGCACGAGTTGGAGCCCGTGCCCATGATGCAGGCTATGCCGGGCTTGTGGCCGCACAGAGCGCGCGCGGCTGCCAGAAGGTCGCTGTAGACTTCGACAGTCTTGGCCGACGGTATGTTGGCCTTGATGGCAGTGGCCACGTTGCCGCACACCTCGGCGCTTATGCACCCCGCGCCGTAGAAGTAGACGGCGGTGATGTCGGCAGCCAGATTATCTATTTCGGGCATCAGCTCCTGGCGGATGCGGTTGCGCATTTCTTCTTCGGTGAGCATCACCGCGTTCATGCCGCAGGTGAATACCTGCTTTTCGAGTTTATCGTTGTTGAGGACGCACCAGTCGATTTTGGTGCTCCCGCAGTCGGCTACGAGTATCATATCTTGATGTAAATTTTCTTTTTATACAGTATTAGACCTATGCACCAGTTGAGTGCTACGAAGATTAAAGCGAAGAAGAGCGACGCAAGGGTGTCGTTGCCGCCACAAAGCGGAACAAGGCAGTCGCGGTAGGCAAGGGCCTTCAGGCTCGTCCAGCCGGCGGCGGCTGTCGAGCTGGGTATATGGAGGCCGCCGATGAGTATGCTCAGCACCGCGCCAAGGCAGTACATGAACAGCGGGTTGATGCCGAACACTTCGAAGAAGCGGCACCAGCGGCGATGGCCCTTGATGTCGATGATCCAGATGAGCAGGCCCAGGAAGCTGCTGGCAAGTCCGCACGTGGTGAGCACGAAGGTCGGCGACCACACTTTCTTGTTGATGGGCATACCGTAGTCGAGCAGAAAGCCCGCGAAGGTGAGAATCACGCCCACGATGAAGAGCGAGTTGATGCGCTTTTCGTTGTCCTTGGTGCGCAGCAGCAGGCCGCCGCACATAAAGCCGATGAGCATGTGGGCTATCGAAGGCACCGTACTCAGCAGGCCCTCGGGGTCGAAGGCAAGGCGAACGCCGCCCACGGTGTCGTGGTACATATGGTTCTCGCCCAGCACGCGGTGGTCGACAATAGAAATCACGTTGCGGTCGGAAAACTCAAAGCCATTGCCGCACAGAAGGGCGATGCCGTAGGCAACAAGAAGAGCGCCCACAACCCAAGGCAGCCCACGTTTGGGCACAAGCAGGGCAATGGTTGCGCCCACGCCGTAGCATATGGCCAGACGGGGCATCACTCCGAGTATTCGGATGTCGCCGAAGTTGAAAATGGCTTGCCAGATGGTCTTCTCGGTGTTGTACAGTCCGCCCAACAGCCGTGCGAACCACGCTATGCCGATGCCGATGGCAAATATCACCACAGAACGCCGCAGTATCTTCCAAAACGACGCCCACGTGAAGGCGAAGTCATATTTACGCAGCGAAAAGTATGTCGACACGCCCATGATGAACATAAAGAACGGGAACACGAGGTCCGTAGGTGTCAGTCCGTTCCATTCCGCGTGAGCAAGCGGTGGGTATATATGCCCCCACGAGCCCGGGTTGTTCACCAATATCATGCCCGCAATGGTGATACCGCGCAGTATGTCCAGCGCCAGGAGGCGTCCTCCGCCCTTTTTGGGCGTTGTGGCCGCTGCTGCAGTGTCAGTTTTTTTCATTGCTGTGATAGATTTTGTGTAATAGGTTTATTATGTCGTTTTACAGTTCAGGTTCGCTGGCCTCGTGCACCAGGTAAGCAATCGACTTGTAGGTGATGCCGGAGTTGGTGGTGAGGCCGATTTCGCAGGTCCGGGAGTTGGAGTAGCCCTCGGTGGCGCCGGAAGCCTCGATGGCCGGCCGAAGCTTGCGAAGTCCCCATGCATTGAGTTCCGGAACGGTGAAGCCCTTGTCGCCGGCAAAGCCGCAGCAGCCTATTTCGGCCGGTACTACTACCTTCTTTACGCATAGGTTTGCCAACCCGACAATTTTTTCGGCAAGTCCCATTCGGCGGCTCGAGCACGTGATGTGCACGGCCACGGTGCGGTCCAGGCGCTTCAGCTTAAGCCGAGGAACAAGGTAGTCGAGGATGAACTCGGCCGGCTCGTGGAGCGTCATGCTCTTTATGTGGTCGCGCATGCGGTGCAGGCACGGACTCTGGTCGCAAACCACCGGCAACTTGCCTCCCTCGGAGGCTATGGCCAGGGCGGCTTCCAGCTCGGCGGTCTTGGCGTCGGCGATATCCGGCATGCCCTTGCTCTCCCAGATCATACCGCAGCAGAGGTTCTTGAGGTTGGCCGGGAAGATTACATCGTAGCCGGCCCGGTGGCAGAGGTCGACAAAGACGTCGGCCAGCGGCTTGGTGCGGCCCTCGGCCTCTTCTTCCGGTCCCATCACGCGGTTGAGACACGACGGGAAGTAGACCAGACGCGGCTTTTCGCCCTCCGGAGCATCGGAAGCGAGGTGGTGGGGATAGAATGGCTTTGGCAGCGAAGGAGTCCACAGCGGCAGCCCCAGTTTGTGAAGATTGCGGCCCACTACGGTAACACCCTTGTCGCCCAGCACCTTGTGTGCGATATTGGCCACGCCTAAGGTGGCGCGAACGCCGTTGCTGATGCCGCTGAGGTGCTTGGCGGTCCAGGACCCTATGCGGTGGCCCCCCGACGAGAGGTTGCGCTCGCGGATGTCGTGGATGAGGTCGGCCGTATTGATGTGCATAGGGCACGATGTGCTGCACAGGCCGTCGCCGGCGCAGGTTTCGTTGCCGTAGTAGCGGAATTCCTTCTCCATCTCGGCCAGACGCGCCGGGTCTTCGCCGGTGGCGCGAAGGCGCGAAATCTCGCGCTGGGTCACTATTCGCTGTCGTGCCGACAAGGTCAGGCCGCAGCTCACACAGTTTACCTCGCAGAATCCGCACTCTATGCATTTGTCGACGTGCGGGTCGCACACCGGCAGCGGCTTCATGCCGTGCACATAGCACTCCGGGTCGTCGTTGAAAATCACGCCCGGATTGAGCAGTCCGGCCGGATCGAAAGCCTTCTTGAGGCGTTTCATCATGCCCCAGGCCTTGGCGCCCCACTCCGACTCCACGAAGGGAGCCATATTGCGGCCGGTGCCGTGCTCTGCCTTCAGCGACCCCTTGTAGCGGTTCACCACCAGGTCCTCGATGCGCAGCATAAGGTGCTTGTACTTCTCGATTTCCTCGGCAGTGTCGAAGCTCTGGGCTATGATAAAGTGGTAGTTGCCCTCCAGAGCATGTCCATAGATGCAGGCGTCGTCGTAGCCGCACTCCTCAAGCAGCGAAGACAGCTCGGAGGTGGCCGCCGGAAGGTCTTCGATGTGGAAAGCGATGTCCTCGATAAGCACTGTGGTGCCCGCCGGACGCATACCGCCCACAGTGGGGAATATGCCCGAGCGTATCAGCCACCATTTTTCGACCTCGGCCTTGTCGGTGGAGAATCGGGGTTCGCCGTGCGTCTTGAAGCGATGCAGTATCTCCAGCGTGGCGGCCACGTTGGCCTCCAGTTGCTCTTTGGTGTCGGCCTCGGTCTGAATCAGCAGTGCGGTGAGACCCTCGCCGGTGGTGTCGTGCACCGACGCGAGGCTCTTCTTGTCGAGCATCTCGCAGGCCTGGATGGGAGCCTCCTTGCGCATGGCCACCACGGCGTGGCAGGCTTCCGGCATGGTGTCGAAGTAGACCATCGCCGAGGCCGTGAAGGGATGCTGGGCCTCGGTGTTGACGCTGACCTCGCTGATGAAGGCCAGTGTGCCCTCGCTGCCCACCAGGCAGTGGGCCATTATCTCGAACGGGTCGTCGAAGATGATGAAAGGCAGCAGGTTGAGGCCCGTGACGTTCTTGATGGAGTATTTTCGGCGTATAAGGGCCGTAAGCTCCTCGTCGGCGGCTATGTCGGCGCGTATGGACTCTATTTCGGCCAGAGTGTCGGCGTGCGTTTCGGCAAAAGCCTCGCGAGAGGCCTTGTCGGATGTGTCGAGCACGGTGCCGTCGGCCAGCACCATACGTATGGAGCGGAGCACGCGGTCCGAGTTGGCGTGAGTGCCGCACTTCATGCCGGAGGCGTTGTTGGCCACTATGCCCCCCACCATGGCACTCTTCTTGGAGGCAGGGTCCGGCGAAAACACTCGGCCGTAGGGCGCCAGTATTTCGCTTACGCGGGCACCTATTATGCCGGGCTGCAGAGCGATGGCGTGGGCTTCGGGGTCCAGAAGACGATATTTCTCCCAGCTCTTGCCGGCTACCAGCAGTATGGAGTCGGTGATAGCCTGTCCGGAGAGGCTGGTGCCGGCGGCGCGGAAGGTCACCGGCAGCCCCAGAGCGGAAGCGGTGCGAAGCACGGTCTGCACCTCCCGCTCGTCGGCCGCGCGCACCACCACTTTGGGCAGAAGGCGGTAGAAACCGGCGTCGGTGCCCCATGCTAATGTGCGCAGAGGGTCGGTGTAGATTCTCTTGCGGTCTACGGTGCCACTTATTTCTTTTACGAAACGGGAGTATGCTGAGTCCATGCTGTAGCGGATATGGTATCAGGTCAGCGCGTTGTCACTGATAAAGTTTGTACTTGGCGGAAGCGGCGCGGAAGGGCTCCACGTCCTTGTTCCAATAGTCGACTATGTCGGCCACGCGATAGTTCTCGCCGAAGCGGCGGCGTATTTCGCGGGAGCCGGTAACCTTGTCGAACATCTTAAGACGAGCTGCCGGAGCAACGTCGAAGGCCTTGTGGTCGGGATAGAGGCGTGCTATCTCTTCCATCACATAGAACTGAGTGAGGCTCAGGTTTGCGGCCTCCTTGTCGGTGAGGTAGAACTCCACACCGCCCATGTTCTGGCCCTTGCCGAAGGCATAGAATGGCTTGATGTGGATGGGACGGAAGCGTACACCGGGTATATTGCGCTCGTTGAGGGCGTTGCAGAGGGTGTCGGCGTCGACCCACTCGGCGCAGAAGAGTTTGAAAGGCTCGGTATAGCCCACGCCTATGTTCATATAGTCCAGCTCGCCCAAGATGCCGCTCATCGGATAGTAGAGCGACGTTTCAGGAACCGGCATATGGGGCGACGGGAGCACCCAGGGCATACCGGTGGCGCGGAAGTCCATGCTGCGGTTATAGCCCTCCATGGGAACTACGGTGAGGTCTACTTTCTGTCCGCCGCCCAGCAGGCCCTCCTCGTTGAGGTACTGCGCGAGCTCGCCGGGGGTCAGGCCGTAGAGATAGGGAATGGCAAACTGGCTAACGAAGGAGAAGCAGCTGTCCTCGACCACATTGCCCTCTATCTTGTCGCCGCCGATGGGGTTGGGGCGGTCGAGCACCATGAACTGCTTGCCGTTTTCGGCGCATGCTTCCATCGCCTTGCCCATGGTGGAAATGAAGGTGAACGAGCGGCAGCCGTTGTCCTGGATGTCGTAGACCAGAACATCGATGTCGGCCAGCTGCTCCGGAGTGGGCTTGTAGTCGCCGCCGCCGTAGATAGAGTAGATGGTCACGCCCGTGGCCGGATCGACGGCATTGTCGACGTGGGCGCCGGCGTAGACGTCGCCGCGAACGCCGTGTTCGGGAGCATAGAGTGCGTTCAGAGTCACCCCGGGAGCCTCGTGGAGGATGTCGATGGTGCTCTTGAGATTGTTGTCGATGCCCGTGGGGTTAGTGATAAGGCCCACGCGCTTGCCCTGCAGACCCTCGAAATTGCGGTCGCGGAGCACCTCGATGCCCGGCTTGACCTGTGCGGTGCCTGCCAGAGCGGCGCCCACAAGAAGTATGGTTGCTAATGTATGTTTCATAGATAAGATGATGTTAAACTTCGATGTCCTCCTCGATATTCTCCTCGGCGACCTTGTTTTTGGGCGAGGGACCGCCTTCGCGGTTCTTGCGGCCATAGTTGGGGTCGATGTGGGGATAGACAAGAGCCGTCACGCCCCAGGTGGCGAAGGTGCAGGCCAGCACATACCAGAAGAAGCCGTTGTAGCCCAGCTGTTCCTGAACCCAACCGGCTATCATGCCCGGAAGCATCATACCCAGAGCCATGAAGGCCGTGCAGATGGCATAGTGCGACGTCTTGTAGGGGCCGTCGGCAAAGTACATCATGAAGAGCATGAAGGCCGTGAAGCCGAAGCCGTAGCCGAACTGGTCGATGAAGACGCAGGCGTAGATGGCAAGGCTGCCTCCAAGGGTATTGACATCCGGCTCGAAGTAGCTCAAAAGGATGTACACGATGGAGTTCAGCGAGATGCACAGCGCCATTGGCCATATCCATTTCTTCAGGCCGCCCGCCGATGCGCAGATGCCGCCTATGATACCGCCCACGGTGAGGCCGATCACGCCGATAGTGCCGTAGGCAAGTCCTACCTGCGCTGTGGTCAGACCAAGACCGCCTACACTCTGCGGGTCAACGAGGAAGGGTTGTATGAGCTTGATGAGCTGGGCCTCCGGCAGGCGGTAAAGAAGCATGAAGAGCACTGCGATGACCACGTATTTTTTCTTGAAGAATGTGGCGAAAGAGTCACCGAACGAACGCACCACCGCGCCAACGCCACTCTTGCCGGAAGCGTCGACGGCAGGTTTGTCGCTTTTAGGATAAGGAAGTATGAAAAGGTGGTAGACCGAAACGATGCCGAAGAATACGGCCATGCAGGCAAATGTCGTTATCCAGGCCTTAGGAATGTTGTTCATGCTCACCTCAAGGTAGCCGGCAAGGGCAACAAGACCGCCCTGACCGAGAATGGAGGCACAGCGGTAGAAGGTGGAACGGATTCCCACAAAGAGGCTTTGCTCGTTGGTGTTCAGGGCAAGCATATAGAAGCCGTCCGAAGCAATGTCGTGCGTGGCCGAGGCGAAGGCCATAACCCAGAAGATGGCAAGGCAAAGCGTAAACAGGTTCACCGGCGTATTGCCTAATGCGAGCTCGTTGACGTTCGGCATCGGAATGGTGAAAGCCACGCCGGCAAGGGCCAGGGTGACGATGATCTGCATGGCCACCGTCCACCAGCGCTTGGTTTTGATAACGTCGACAATGGGGCTCCAGAAGGGCTTGATGACCCATGGCAGGTAAAGCCAGCCGGTGTAGAGGGCTATGTCGGCATTCGACATTCCCAGACGCTTGAACATCATCACCGAGATCATGTTCACGGCAAAGTATGGTATACCCTGGGCAAAGTAGAGGGTCGGGATCCACGCCCACGGGTTCCTTTTTGCAGGATGATTCATTTGCTTGTGTTGATTGGTTTAGAACTTAGGTTGCGGCCGGACGGGACGCCTGCCCTGCCCGACCGGTTTGGATTAGTACATTTTAGCCAGGGTGGCTCCGTTGAAATAGTGCGCCAATATCTTGCGGTAGTCGATGCCACGCGCTCCCATCACCGCCGCCCCTATCTGGCAGAGGCCCACGCCGTGGCCCCACCCGGCTCCGCGAAGTCGGAAGGTGCTCGGCAGTCCGTCGGCGTCGGCTTCGCCGGCTTCAACGACGAATGCCGAACTGTAGAGGTGACTCGTCGACAGGGTGCGACGTATCTCAAGCTCCTTGCCGATGAGCATGGTGCGTTTGGTACCCACGATACGCAGGCGATAGATTCGGCCGGATGTGCCGCGAACAACAGGTTCGAGGGCGCGGATGCCGCCGTAGTCGATGCCGGAGCGCTCGCGGATGAGGTCGGCGAGCTCCTGCTGGGTGTACTCCACGCTCCAGCGGTAGAAGTCCTGCGTTTCCTGGTCGTAGTTGTTGAGCACCTGACTAAGTATGACGGCGTCCTTTGTGTTGCAATATGCTTCCGGGCTGCCAAGAATCCAGGCGCTGGCGTTCTCCTCGATGGTGAGGTCGGGGAAAGCCGCGGGGTCGTCGGAGTCGCGCGCTGCCTCGAGGTAGTGCTTGTGTTCGGGTTCCCAGCAGTTTTCGAATTCCTCGAATACGCCGCCGCAGCACTTCGAGAAGCGGGCGTCGCAGAGCTTGCCCTCGCGGTCGACGAGCACGGTGCCGCGCGTGGCGTCGACAGCCTCGGCAACGGCGGGCGTGGTCTGGCGCGTGGTGCCCTGGTAGCGCTGGCAGTGGTCGTCGGCGCATACATCGAAGAGCTCGTGGTCCTCGCGGTCCATCCAGCGGCATATCTCGGTGTCGTTCACGGTCATAGGATGGGCGGTCACTTCGCCGGCGCCTATGCCGCGGTGTTTCTCGATCTGGGCAAGCAGCCACGAGCGCGATATTACGGCATGCGCACGAAGAAGGTCCGGCGAGGCCGTGGCGCTCATTTCGCTTGAAATCACACTCTTGAGGTATTCCTCTACCTTCACCCAATTGACGGCCTCGAGCATGCCGCGCTCTACAACGAAGCCGCAGTCGCCGGCAAAGGTTTGATTCTCACGGCGTTCCCAATGGAAGTTCACGCCGATAATCACGTCGAGAATCTCGAAGCGGCACTCAGGAGTAGCGGCCCGGAACAAGAGGTCGGTGTACTCGCGGTTGTCCCACAGCACTTTGCCGTCCTTGAGGCTGAAAGTGTGCTCGCCGCGCACGGGGATGCCGTCCTCGGTGGCGAAATTGCCGGTGAAGCGCACCGTGATTTGGGGTGCGGCAAGGATGCCTACCCGCACACAGGGTTCGGTTGTGTTCTTATCTGACATTGGAGGCCAGGGTGTTGATCTCGTCGGCGGTGAGGCACACCTCGTCGAGTATGTTTTTGATTGTGTCTGCGGTGAATGCCTCGAAGTCTTCCGGGCGAGGCGTGATGAAGACTCCACCGACGTCGACCGACGCGGGGCTGATGAGCATACATCCCGGCTCGGTGCCGTAGCAGGCGGGGCGGTGCTTTTTGCGGGGTATCACCACCAGGCGTTCGCCGGCGGGGGTGGGATAACAGAGCAGGTTCAGCATGGGTTCCTTCTCGCCTTCCGGAACCGGCATTGCGGCCAGCAGGCGCCCGAAGAGGCGTTCGCCGGCGGCAGGGTCCTTGGCGTCGACGACAAACACTTTCACCGGCAGCGTGTCGGCCAGCGAGAGCGTGGCGTCGCCGTCGGTGAGGAGGGTCTTGAGCTCGGTGTCCTCAAGAGCCGGGGCGATGGTGAGGAAGTCGGAATTGCCGGCCTGGAAGTGCATGTGGTCAGGAGCGGAGGCACCGCAGCGAGGACCGTTGTAGAACACGGTGTAGTCCTCCAGGGCTGCCGCCAGGTCCATCATGTCGGCAATGCGGCCTGCGATGAGCTGGTCGGTGTGGGTCGTGTCGGGTATGGTAAGGTGACGACGGAAGATGGGGAAGGGGTTGATGAGCACGGTGTAGCGCTCCTTCCAGTCGATGCCTTCCTGCACCTCGGGGCGGTTTTTCTCGCACAGGAAGCAGGGACGCGCCGCAAGAGAAGCCTTGTCGACCTTGGCGCCCGACGATGCCATGCGTGCCGGGTTGAACTGAACCTTGAAGGGCATGCCGTCAACGTCCAGTTCCTTGACTTTGACGCCTGCGAGAGCCTCAAAGTTGGCGGCAGCCATAGGCCATGCCGCCAACTGTGAGTTTATAAATTCGCTGATGGTCTTTGAATTGAGTTCCATCATTTCTTTGCTTTGTTCTGGGCGATGCGGGCCTGAAGCTCCCAGGTGCGGATGCGGTCCTTGTAGGTATTGTGGCCGTTCATCTTGTTGATGTCCAGAGCGGCGTCGGAGTTGTCCTCCCAGCGGCGGCACAAGTAGAGCACGTCGTATACGCGGCCGATCTGATGGTGGCGGCTCACTGCCAGCCCGACTGCATAGTCCTCGCCGTAGGAGGTGTTGGGAAGGCGGATTTCGCGCAGCAGCGGGGTGTAGAACGCGCGGGGTGCACCCAGGCCGTTGATGCGCAGGGCGTTGTTGCGGCCGTTTTCAGGAGTCCACTCCTTGTGGTCGATCACGCCCGGGGGTATCATCTGCTTGTTGAAGTCGGTGAGCATATAGGTGCCGACTACCATACCGGCGTTGTTGTCGTAGAAGGCCTTGACAATCTTCGACAGGGTGTCCGGGCCGCTGTAGACGTCGTCGGAGTCGAGCTGGATGGCGAACTTGCCGCACTCGGGATGAGCGACGCCGGTGTTCCAGCAGCCGCCGATGCCCAGGTCGGTGCGCTCGGGCTTGATGTGGATCACGCGCGGGTTGTCGGCATACTTCTTCTCGATAGCCTCGGTGGTGCCGTCGGTGGAGTGGTTGTCGATAACTATTACGTTGTATTTGAAGTCGGTCTTCTGGTCCAGAGCGCTGTCGATGGCGTCGAGGATGGTGCGCACGCGGTTGCGTACGGGGATAATCACCGAAGCCTCATTCTCGAAGCCGGAAGCGGTGAGTTCCACCGGCTCGAAAACGGGTTCGAGGTAGCCGCCGATTTCCTTGAGGTGGGCCGTGCAGGCTTCTTCCATCTCGATCTGGGAAGCACGGTTGCGGGGATCGACGTAGTCGAAAATCTTCTGGCCGGAAGCACGGTTGTCGACCGTAACGTCGGTGTAGAGATACTCGTTGATGTGCACCAGCGCACCCAGGCGGCTTATGCGCAGGCGAAGGTCGTAGAGGCCGGCCGCGCTGTATTCCTTGTCGATGCCGGCGGCGGCTTTCACGAAGTCGGCGGCGTTGAAGAAGTAAAGGCTGCCGAAGTCGAAGTCGTCGCGAAGCGAACCGAACTGGTAGTCGATTACCGGGGCGTTGCTCTGCTTGCCTTCTACCACGCTGTAGTGGTCGGAATAGAGCATGGCGGCCTTGGTGTCGCGTGCTATGCCCACGAAGCGCTCAAGAGCGCCGTAGCCAAGCACAAGCTGGGTCTGCTGGATGTAGAGCAGAATGTAGTCGGCGCCGGCCGAAGCGGCAGCGATGGCCTTCATAGTGGCGGACGACTTGAGATTGTCGATGTGGATGAGGTCGCAGCCGAGGCAGGCGGTGGCTGTCTTGTCGGTGCTCAGGAGGGTGATTTTGCTTACCAGCGGCTGGGCCTTCAGTCCTTCTACGGAGGCTTTGATCTGGGCTTCGTCTACAAACGGCAGGAAGCAGTGTACGTTGGCTTTCATGGAGCTTTAGTTGGTGTAAAAAATTGTGGTTTATATTCTTTTTAATTTATATGCGACACTCACTCGGCGCCCTGCTCGGCGATTATGGCGGAGGCGTCCTGAGCAGTGTAGGCATGCGACGACGCCGTGCGCACGGGCTGCGGGTCGGTGAAGAAGGCCAGTATCTGGTCCATCAGCGCATTGCGCGAGTCGGTGTCTTTTATTGTCTCGAAGGGGAAGCCGATGACCACGGCGCGATGCGTAGGCGCTACCATGGCGGTTCCGGCTACGAGGTTATTCTCTGTGTAGCGCAGTATTGTGGCTCCGGTTTCGGGGTCGGCGGGATAGAAGGAGTCCGGGCTTTCTACGGCGTACATCTCGTCGTTGAGGGTATTGGCGAACTCATAGTTGCCGCGGTTGAAGGCGCGGAAGCGGCTGTCGACCTCGTAAGCCTCGCCCTCCACCGATGCCTGGCCAACACGCCAGTTGAAGCCCAGCACGCTGCGCGCAAAGGCTTTGTCGGCCTCGGCCGTGGCCTCGTCGGAGTAGGGATTGTCCCAAATGTCGGTGGCGACATACGAGCCGCTCACCAAGAACGCCGTTCCCTTTCCGGCCAGATCGGCCATGCGGTTCTGGAGCTCGCCCGGGAAGGCCTTGAAGTGCGTGCCGTAGCTGCCGGTGCCGGTCTTGTACTCCTTCTGTTTGCCAAGAATGAGGTCGACCATGGCCGGAGTGTCGGTGGCTTCCACAAAGGCCTCCACGCTGGTGCTCACGAAGCCATAGCCGGCGGTGGCGATGGCCTGTCCGTGGATATAAGGATAGTCGAAGGTATTACCGGCAACCACCTTGTCCTCGTAGTCGGCGCGGGAGGCTCCGAAGCCGGCGGCGTCGTCGTCCATCCAGGGTATATCGCGGCGGAACTCAAACTGGCTGCCGATGAACGACATATCCTGCATATAGGGCACGCCGTGGTCGCGTACGTCGTAGAAGCCGGCGATGTCGCCGCTGTCGAAGCGGTCAGGGGCGCTGACGCGGGTGAACCCGTTGACTATAGTCACGGTCTTGCCCGGTTTGTTGCACAGCGAGAGCACTTCCGAGGGGAAGGCCACGCCGCCGCGGTTTGCGGCCACGATGCGGTAGGAATGTATGTCGGAGTCGGTGATGGTAAGGTCGTAGTGTGTGCTTTCGGTAGTGCCGATGCGGCGGTAGCCGCCCGCTGCCGTGCGCTCCTCCACTATATAATATGTAGGAGTGGCGGTTTCTTCAAGGCTGTCGACGCGCTCCGCCCAGCTCAGACGATACTTGTCGCGGCCGGACGATGTGATTGCGAAGGCGCGTACCGGCAGCGGCGTTACTACATACTCGCGGCCGTCGCGCTGCGCAAGGAAGCGGAGCATGCCTTTGTAGACGGCGCGGCTCACGGTGAAGCGGAAAGTCGGGTCGAGGCCGTAGGCCATGTCGGCGAAGTTCTGATGCGAAAGCAGCTCAAGCAGCATGGCGGGTACTTCGGGCACGCGGGCTTCGTAGTAACTGCGGTCCCACATGCCGCGGCGTGTCCAGTTGGGCTCGAAGGAGGCGCGGACGTCGCCTACTATTTCGTCCATCACCAGGTTGGTGAGGTCGCGCGAAGCAAGGCGGTTGGAGCCGTTGCCCAGGGTGTCGCCCGCGGTGCAGTAGATGCCCAGCGTGCCGATGATGGAGTCGTTCATGGTGGTGCCGGCGTCGCTATGGAAGGCGAAACTCAGATCAACCGGGATGTTGAGGCCCTCGCGGTCGGGAAGCATCGACGAGCCGCCCGTGAGCCAGTTCACCCACAGTCCGCGCGAACGGTAGTCGTCGGTGTAGTCGTTCTCCTGGTTGGTGGGGGTGAACACACTGTCGGGAGCGCCTGCCCACTGCAGGAAGTAGCGGGCGCCCTCCACGAAGCGGGGATAGCCGCTCAGGGTATAGTTGTAGTCGATGGAGTCTTTGGGCGTTTTGACAATTCGCGCCACGTTGCCCATGCCGCCGCCTATCTTCACGGCGTCGGCGCTGACCACGCTGCGGGTGTCGGAACCGGCATTGTCAAGCTCGACCACGGTCTGCCGGCCGGCCTCCAGCGGGAAGTGGCCGAGGTAGATCCACGTTCCGCCGCCCATTTTCTGGTTCACGGTGAACTTATGGGTGCCGTTGGCGGCATTGACGCGATAGTTAGCAGCCGTGGTGCTGTTGGGCTGAGTCGTGTAGGCCACGTAGACTGCGTATGTGCCGTCCTCGGGGATGTCAGCGTTCCATTTTGCAGTTGCAGAGGGATTTTCGCTGCCCGAGAGCCCCGCCTTGCGCGAGGTGCCCGCGGCGAAGGGTCGGTCGGTGTTGTGAAGAACGGCGTTGCGGTGGGCGAAGCCGGGGCCGGCCTCGCTCCATCGTCCGGTCTCCTCGAAGATGCCGGTGGCAAGTGCGCCGTCGTTGTCGACTATGATTTCGGTGGTGTTTACGTCGCGCTCGCGAGGGCTCATCACATAAGCTCCGGCGTTCTCAAGCATCGGCATCAGGAAGGGCATCACATAGCTCTGAGTATAGAGGTCTTCCACAGTCTGGAAGATGCGTGCGCGCTGCCACTCCCAGCGGTTCAGCTTGGGCTCGAAGTACCAGCCGTGGCTCTGCCATAGGGCTATATTGGCGCCGTCGAGACCTGCCGGAGCCTCCGCAGCATCCTGACGCACTATGAAGCGCTCTGTTTCGGTGGGTCCGAGGTTGGTTTTGGGTGCAAAGAGGGTAAGCACGTCCAGGTTACGGCCGTCGGCGGTGAGGGTAACATCATAGCCGTTCTTGCCCAAGGTGCGGGCTATGTCGGTCTTGAGCTGTTCCAACTGCGCTGCCGTCAGCGGTATATAAGCAGCGGCTTCATTGAGCGCTACTTTGACGGTGCGAGTGTTGTTGTCGACGGTGAGATTCTCAACTTTGACGGTTCCGAAACCGGTGACGCCGGGCAGATACGAGTCTATCCGAGCCTTGACGGCGTCTTCGTTGCCCCCCGCAAACGCCATGACCGGAAGTGCGGCCATGCCAAGCAATGCAAGGGCTTTGGTGATATTTTTCATGTTAGAATGTCTGGCTGTGCCCGGGGTTTTGGCGGCACTCCCTTTTTCAATAGGCAAAATAAGCGAAATTTTTTGTGAAAAACAAAATTTTCGCAAACATTAAACAATCTTTAAGTTTTGACAACATATTTTCAAACAGAAAAGACCCTTGTCTATGGACCGAGGGCTTCAGCCCTCGCCCCTTCCCGTAGGGAATCCGGGCCGGAATAAAGGCGCCCAATCGCTGCCCATAGGGCCGAAAAAAGGGGGCGAACCGGCCGGTGCGCCCCCTGCGGGAATTCGGTTTGTCGCGCCGCGTCAGATGGAGAGGCGGCGGAGGGTGTTGAGGAGTTCGCGGTTGATGGGCTTGTCGTTCTTGATAGCCTTGGTGAAGGGCACGTAGACAATTTCGTCGTTCTTGATGCCGATCATCACGTTGCGCTGGTCTTCCATCAGAGCATCGATGGCTGCAGCACCCATGCGTGAGGCCAGGATGCGGTCGTGGGCCGTAGGCGAGCCGCCGCGCTGCAGGTGACCGAGAATCGAAACGCGCACGTCGTAGCCAGGATACTCATTCTTGACGCGCTCGGCCAGACCCATAGCGCCACCCGTTACGGGGCTTTCGGCCACCAGCACAATCGAAGAGTTCTTGCTCTTTCGGAATCCATTCTGAATCAGCTCGGCAAGCTGGTCGACCTCGGTGGAAATCTCGGGTATGATGGCAGCCTCGGCACCGGAAGCTATTGCGCCGTTGAGAGCCAGGAAGCCGGCGTCGCGGCCCATAACTTCGATGAAGAAGAGTCGCTCGTGGCTGGTGGCGGTGTCGCGAATTTTGTCGACGCACTCCATAATGGTGTTAAGCGCCGTGTCGTAGCCGATGGTGGTGTCGGTGCCGTAGAGGTCGTTGTCGATGGTGCCCGGAAGGCCGATGATGGGGAAGTTGAACTCGTTGGCGAAGATGCGGGCACCGGTGAGGGAGCCATCGCCGCCAATCACTACCAGAGCGTCGATTTCATGGCGCTTGATCACGTCGTAGGCCAACTGGCGGCCTTCGGGGGTCTGAAATTCCTTGCAGCGGGCTGTTTTGAGGATAGTGCCGCCCTGCTGAATGATGTTCGACACATTCTGGGTGCGGAAGTCCACAATTTCGTCGGTGATGAGGCCGCGATAGCCGCGGTAGATGCCTTTCACTTTCAGGCCGCTGAATATTGCCGAGCGCGTCACGGCGCGAATTGCGGCATTCATGCCGGGGGCGTCGCCTCCGGAAGTAAGTATGCCGACACACTTAATCTCTGCCATATGGTTTTATATCTGTAGGTTATGCGATGAATGTGAGCCGAAACGGCTCGTGGCCGTTGGCTTGTGCAAAGTTAGCCATTATAAAACTTAACGCTGTCCCCGTTAAGAAAGTTTAATGTTTGGAGGCAAGTTCGGCGTAAAGTTCGGCCAGGTCGGCCGGTGTCACCTCCACGGGGTTGTTGAGCATGTTGGGGTGCATGCTTTCGGAGGCAAGTCGGCTCAGGGCGGCTTCATCCAAATCCAAGTCGGCCAGCGAAGTGCGCAGTCCGCAGCGCTTCTTCAACTCGGCGATACCGTCGGCGAAGGCGTCGGCGTCGGCAAATCCCAGCAGCCGGCCAAGCTCCTGTGTGCGCGGGCAGCCCCGCGAGGCGTTGAAGCGTATGAACCAGTCCAGAGTCAAGGCGCAGGCCTCCCCGTGGGGTATTCCGAGAAGCTTGGTCAAAGGATAGGAGCAAGCGTGGCACGACGACGTTTTCGGAAGTGCAAAAGCCAGTCCGGCCGTAGTGGCGGCTCGCGAGAGTGCCTCGCGGGCAACAATGTCGGCGCCGTCGAAGGTGGCTTTCTCTATATTGGCAAGTATTGTGCGTGCGGCCTCAACGGCCAGAGCGTCGCATACGGGCTGATGTCCGCGGCCCCAGTAGGCCTCTACGGCGTGGCAGAGGGCGTCGAAGCCGGTGCAGGCAGTGGTATAGGGCGGAACAGTAGACGTCAGCGCCGGGTCGACCACGGCCACAATGGGGTAGAAAGCATCCGACGCAAGCGGCATCTTCAGCCCGCGGGCATGGTCGGAGACAACGGCCACGGAAGTCACCTCGCTGCCGGTGCCTGAGGTGGTGGGCACGGCAATCAGAGGCAGCGCATCGGCCGGTATGGTCTTGGGGTCGGCCATATAGCCTTCGGCAGTGCCGCCGTGGAGGGCGAGGGAGGCCGCTACCTTGGCGCAGTCGAGCACGCTGCCGCCGCCGAGGGCAACCACGAACTGAGCGCCATGCTCGCGGGCAAGAGCGGCCGCCGCGTTGCACTGCTCGGCCTCCGGGTTGGGTGTCACGGCGCTGTAGACCGCGCAGCCCAGGGCCGCGGCGAGCTGAGGAGCCAAGCCGCGCCGAACGAACGAGGGCGAGGTCACCAAAAGGCCTCTACTCCACCCACGCGACTGGATTTCGGCAGCGACGGCATCCTCGGCCGGCTTGCCGAATACTATCTTAACGGGTTGACGATAAATCCATTCCATGCTGCAATATCAAAATAGCGAGAGCTGGGCGTCGCTCTCCGGCGGTTTGGGCTTGCGCGGCGGCTCGGTGTAGCCGAAGTCGCTGTTGGCCGGATGCAAAGGCGGCGTGTCGGGCCCCGGCTCGCTCACGAACCAGTCGGGACACTCAAAGTCGTCGTCGCCGGCGAGTTGCTCCACATCGGCCAGGGCGAAGAGGCCCTTGCTGTCGTCGTTGGTGCGCATGGCCTGCTCCTTGGCTGCGGCCAGCTCTTCTTTGAGTTTCTTGTTTTTCGATTTCAGGGAGGCTATACGCTCGTCGCGTTTGGCTATAACGGCCTCTACGGTGCTCAACTGGGTCTCCAGCTCCTTGACCGACTGCCCGAAAGCCTCAGCCTCGGCAAGTTGGCCCTTGGCCTGCTCGAGCTCTTCTCTGACACTCTGCAGTTGAGCCTCTACGGCGGCCTTTTCCTGCCGTTCGCCGGTGAGTTGCTCCTGAATTTCGGTGTACATCTGCTTGGAGATGTCTACCCCGGCCTGCACGTCGGCCTGATGGGATTCCAGCTCTGCGATACGAGCAGCAAGTTGCTCGTTTTCAGTCTCTTTGCCGGCGAGTGCAGCCTTCGCCTCCTCCAGTTCCTTTTTCAGGGACTCAAGTTCGGCGGAAGGAGCCGCCGCGGCCTCTCCTCCCTGCGCCTGCAGGCGCTCTATTTCGCGCTTTAGCTCGTCGATTACTCCGGGCTGCACATCGGCCAGCTTGAGCTTGTTGAGCAGACTGCGGTTTTCGAGTTGGAACTGCTCGCGCTCGGCCTCCAGACCCCCTATCTGCTCCTCGAGGTCTTTGACGCGGTCCTGAAGAGCACGGCGGCGGCGGTCGGCGCTGAGTTGCTGCTCGCGGAGGTTTACTTTTTGCTGCTCAAGCTGTTCCATCTCTTTTCGGAGGCGTTCGCTTTCGGAGCGTGCCGCGTCCGAGGCATTGCGGAGGCGTGACTCCGCAACCCGTTCGGCCTCAGCGCCCAAGCCGGCCATATACTGCTTGATAGACTCGTCCATAGCATCGGCAAGGGCCTTGCGCTGTGCCTCGGGGTCGACGCTTTTCTGAAGGAAGTCGGGCAGGGAGGCGTTGAACACCTCCAGCACGCGGTCGAAGATGGCGCCCGCCGTGGCCGGGTCGAAGGTCATGGGAACCACATCGTCGGCGGGGGCGACTTCGCGCGCTGTGTCGGCAGTCGCGGCGCTCTCCCTCTTCGCGGGTGCGGGTTCGGCTTCCGTTGGGGTGTCGGTGTATATGTCGTCTTCTTCGTCGTTGCCCCCGAAACCCAGGGCGCGCGATATGGAATTTAAAAAGCTCATGGCAAAGCGGTTTTTTCCTCCGAAGAGTTGTTTTGTGATTCAGGTTTTTCTATCAGGCCTACACCGGAGCGGCCGTTGACAGCCACCGAAAGAGGCTCGGCAAAGCGCACCACGCGCACCATATCGTCCTCATATTCGGCCGGAAGGGCGCCGAGGTAATCCCAGCGGCAGAAGCCGTTGCCGGCACGCTCGTCGACGGTGAAGTATCCCACCCCGAAGGAGGTGAGATTCTGGAAGAAGTGGGTGCCCTGGCTTGGCTCTATGCGGTAGCCGCCCAGAGCGGCTTCGACTATTACGCGGGCACCGGATATATCCGCCCACCGCACTGGCACACCCAGAGCCGGGTCGCTGGAGCCCCACCGACCGGGGCCGATGAGGATATAGTTCTCGCCGCGCTCGAGGAACTCGGCGTTAAGACGCTGCAGCACAGGCACTACCTCGGAGTTGCGGGCGCTGTTGAAGGTGTCGGGCCGAACGTAGACTATGGTGTGCACACCGTCGACCATGCCATGGCCCAGTGCGTTGTTGCTGCGCACAATGAGGTCACTGTCGGCCACTTCCATAATATGGTCGGAGATGAGATTGCGCTTGTCGATGATAGGCCGGATTTGCAGCCAGTAGAGATGTGCCTTTATTCCTTCGGGTGTGGGCTTGGCCAGTATGTTGCCGGCAAATTCAATCTCCACAGGACGCTGCATGGCACCCTGCCCCTGCCGGAGCATGAAGTCGATGGCTTCAGCAAGGGGTATGGCCTTGTCGCGCAGTATGTTGGCGAAGGTCACAACGCGCCGGCCACGACCATACTCATAATCGCGGAGGGCGGCGTCGGCAACGTCGTAGGTCGAAACGGTATACCTCAGCGCACCCGTTCCGGCGAAATCCTGCACGTCTTTTTCGACCAAGCCCTCGCCCTCGTCGAGGAAGGCCTTGAACTCGGCGTTCTCGCCCGTGGGCAGTGCGAAGAGCTTTCGCTGGGTATCGCGCAGAGCAAGATCGAGAGTCGAGGTCTGCAGGGCGTGTTCAGGATAGCGGGGCGAAAAACGCAGTCCGCCTCCTCCGTCGACAATGTACTTGCCCAGACCCACGGCGAGTTGGGCCACGCCGTCCTCGGGCTGCTCGTCGCCCAGCGGGTAGTAGTTGAGCGAACGTCCTACGCCGCTGAAGGAGGGGAAATAGTATCCGCCGTGGTCCTCGCCGACCACCTCCTGGATGATTACGGCCATTTTCTCCTGGTCGATGACGTTGCTGGTGGCCGTCATATACATTTTGGAAGCCTTGAAGAATACCGAGGCGTAGACGGCCTTCACGGCATCGCGCAGCCAGAGCAGACGCTTGTCGCGGTCGGGCGTCCAAGGCACCATATATGTGGCGTAGATGCCCGCAAAGGGCTGATAGTGCGAGTCTTCGAGCAAGCTGGAGCTGCGCACGGCAAAGGGCCGGTCGACAACATCAAAAAGCGCCATAAAGTCCTCCCAGAGACGTTGCGGCAGTCTGGCCGCCAGAAAGGCGTCGAGGATGGTTTGGTCGTCGGCGTCGCTCAATGCGATGGGGTAGAGGTCGTTGTCGGCCATAAACTCATCGAAGATGTCGGTGCACAGCACTACCGAGCGAGGTATCGAGATGGTGAGTCCGTTGAAGTTGTCGCAGTCCGGATTTTTCTTTATTATGGAGTCCACAAAAGCCAGGCCGCGGCCCTTTCCGCCCAGACTGCCCTGCCCGATACGGGCAAAGTTGGAGTAGCGGTCGAAGCGGTCCTTCTCGAAAACGGCCACCACGCCGCGGTTCTTCATCTTGCGGTACTTCACGATGAGGTCGAAGAAGAGTTGGCGCACCGCCGGCGCTTCCTCTACTTTCTCGAACTTGTGGCGCTTGACCACGTCGGCGATGGGGAAGAGGGCGCGGCTGTAGAGCCACCGCGATATGTCGTTGTGGGAGGCATGGGCAAGAAGAGCGTCGGCGGGGATGTCGAAGATGGCCTTCTGCATATCCTTGAGGTTGCGGATGGTCATGATTGCCTCCCCGGTGGCCGGGTCGCGGATGATGAAGTCGCCGAAGCCGAAATTGTCCTTTATGGCCTTGCCGAGGTCCACGGAGAGCTTTTTGGAGTTTTTGTCGACGAAGACGCCTCCGAAGTCCGACAGCTTGCCGGCGTTCTCCACCTCGCTGCTTTCGATGATAATAGGCAGATAGGGGTCCTGCGATCGAATCCACCGCGCAAGCTTGAGACCGGCCTCGCGGTCTTTGGAGCCTCCGCGCATAAAGCTCACATCGCTGATCACGCCCAGCATGTTGCTGCCGTATTTCTGATAGAGCTCTACGGCCTCCTCATAGTTTCTGGCCAGCATGACCTTGGGACGGCCGCGCATGCGCAGCATCTGCTCGTGCTGGTTGAGAGCCTCGGTGGAGAATACCTGGCTCTGCTTGAGGAGAAATTTATATATGTGAGGAAGCACCGAGGAGTAGAAACGCACCGAGTCCTCGACCACCATAATCATCTGCACGCCCACCTCTGTGATGTCGTCGGCATTGAGGCGGTCCTCCATAAGTTTTATGATGGCCAGCAGCAAGTCCATGTTGCCCAGCCAACTGAACACGAAGTCCACGTTGCTCATGTCCTGATGCTCCAGCCGCCGCGAAACCTCGCGCGAGAAGGGTGTCAGCACCACAAGCGGAATGGCCGGAAAGTCGGCTTTGATGCGGGCAGCTCCGTCGAAGGTGTCGCCCAGTTCGCCGCCCGGCATGGCCACTATCAGGTCGAAAGGCTTTGAGTAGAGCGTTTCGAGGGCCTCGTCCATAGTGCTGACGCGCGTCACACGCGGCGGCGAGCTCAGATTGAGGGCCACATACTCATTGTAGAGCTGCTCCTCGACGCGACCGTCCTCCTCCATCATAAAGGCGTCGTAGCGCGAGGCGATCAGAAGCACGTTGAACACACGGTGCTGCATCAGCGCCTGGAACGACGTGTCCTTGAGGTACATCCGGCTTAGAGCTTCCTCGTTCATATTGCAGTAGTGTCAGCGGCGTCGCGAAGTGGCGTCCAGTACGAAAGGAAGCGGTTCGCGCATGGGCGGCAGCCCCGCCGGCAGCATGCGCATATAGGCCGCGGCGCTGTCGAGCGAGGACGTGCTGCGGGCCACAACGTAGTAGTACGGTTCGGAGGTTTCCACCACGAAGGCTTCGGGAAGGACGCCCCCGTCGACCATGCGCTCGCGCATGCTCCGGGCGTTGAAAACCTGCTTGAAGCGGCCTACGACCACGTTGTAGCGGCGTAGGTTCTCGTTGACACCGCCTCCGTTTTCAGTCACCCTCACATGCTGTGCGCGCACCGCCACGGTGCTGCCGTCGGCAAGGGTGACGGTTCGCGTCTCGGCCTGCCGGCGCACCGCGCCGTAGATGGTGGAGTCGACGGCCAGCGAGCTGTCGCGGCCCGCCACGGCACGCTCATAAGCCTGTCGATAGTTTGCCTCGCTGGTACGGCAGCCGACCAACCCAAGCAGGATGGACGCTAACGGAAGCAAGGCGGCAAAGCGGAGGCTGCTCCTCATCGGCGGGTGTATTTGCGGGCTATGGCTGCGGGAACAGCGTTGCGGTTGACGAGGATGCTGAGCGTCTTGGCCTTGAAGTAGGGCTCGGAAACGTAGAAGAAGCCGTCGTAGACCTGATTGGTGTCCCACGAGTTCTTTACCTTATAATAGCGGTTGCCGTGCTGGTCGGTGGCTATACCGACCAGTTCCATGCCGTGGTCGTCGGTGGTCTCCTGGCGGTCGAACATGGTCTGACGGCTCTCAGGAGTGACTTCGATTTCCTCTACGGGGCCGTCGAACTTGTATCGTTCGGCCTCGCGGTCGCGGTCGGAAAGTTTGACCCAGCGTGCCAGTTCGGTGCCTTCCATATCGGCGCTGTCCTTGGCCTTGGGCATCACTGCCACGCCCTTGGTCCATTTGAAGCCGGGCTCGGAGACGTCGGCAGCCCAAACTACGGAATAGCCGTTCTCAAGGGCATTGTCGACCACCTGCTTGAACTCATCAAGCGGAAGGTTCATATAGCTGCCCCACAGCCAGTTGTCGGCAACTTCGAGGGGAAATTCCTCGTAGTAGGGGTGGTGGGTAAAGGAGGTGAGCGCTATATAGTTGTCGGGGTCCAGACCCAGCGAAGCTGCGTAGCTCTGAGGGGTATAGGTGCGTCCCTTGTACTCGAAGGTTTCGGGCAACTCGCCCAGGTAGGCGTCCAGAATGCCCTCGACGCCCTGACGCCATGCGGTGCTCAGGCGCTTGTTGGGATTGGCGGCCACAGCCTGCACGTAGGCCTTCAGAGCAGCGTCGAGTTCGGCGTGAACGTGCTTGTCCTCACCGTACTGAAGACCGGTGTATACCTCCTCGGGGACAGCGCCATAGCGCTTCCACACGTAAGGCACATCGAGAATGGATCCGCCGGCGGCGAAGTTGGTGGCGCCGTTGAGGCGCACATAGCGGTCGGCCTTGTCGGTAAAGCAGTGGCGCACGGTGAACATCTCGCTGATATCCAGCGAATCGCCTCCGGCACGGCGTATTTCGTTCTCGAAGAAGCTCGTACCGGCGAAGCACCAGCATGTACCGCTCTTGTTCTGATCCTTGACGGAGGTGGTCGGCAGGGTCACAACGTCGGTGAATATAAAGCAGGTATCGGCAGCCACGCTGTCGGCAGGAGTCTGTGCCACGGCGGCGCCTCCCACGGCGCAGGCACAAAGCATCGAAAGGAATGTTTTGTTCATCAGGATATTACATTAAATCCGCGCTGAGCAAGCGCTTCGCGGAGTTCGTTTATATGGCTTGCATCGCGGGTTTCCACCTCGATGCGGATTGTGCAGCCCGTAATGGCCGCGCTGGTGTTGATTCGTTCGTGGGTTACGCTGAGTATGTTGCCGCCGTGGGCGCCGATGGCGTCGCAAACGGCCGAGAGCTGACCGGGTTTGTCGGCAAGGTCGATGATGAAGGTGTGGTTGCGACCTTCCTTGGCCAGTCCGCGGGTAATGACACGGCTCAGGGTGGTAACATCGATATTTCCGCCGGAGACGAGGCAGACGGTGTTTAGACCCTCGACGGGCAACTTGCCGAACATAACGGCGGCTACGGCCACCGCGCCCGCTCCTTCGGCAACGAGTTTCTGCTTCTCAATCAAGGCGAGAATGGCGGCGGCTATTTCGTCGTCGCTCACGGTAACAACCCCGTCGACATAGCGGTTGCACATATCGAAGGTATTGACTCCCGGCTCCTTGACGGCAATGCCGTCGGCTATGGTGCTCACGTTGTTGAGATGGCAGAGCTTGCCCTCCTTGAGCGATTCGGCCATAGAGGGCGCTCCGGAGCTCTGTACGCCGTAGACCTTGACGTCCGGCCGAACGTTTTTAATCGCAAAGGCCACCCCGGAAATCAGACCGCCCCCTCCGATGGGCACTACCACGGCCTGCACTTCGGGCAACTGCTCGAGTATTTCGATGCCGATAGTGCCCTGACCCGCAATCACCTTGGGGTCGTCGAAGGGATGCACAAAGGAGTAGCCATGCTCCTTCTGCAGCTCCAGGGCGCGAGCATAGGCATCGTCGTAGACGCCCGGCACAAGGCAGACCTCGGCGCCGTAGCCCTTGGTGGCCTCAACCTTGGAGATGGGAGCCGCCGCCGGAAGGCAGATGAGGCTCTTGATGCCGTTGTGCGTGGCTCCTAAAGCAACGCCCTGGGCGTGGTTGCCGGCCGAGCAGGCTATCACGCCGCGCTCTTTTTCTTCCGGGCTCAGCTGCGAAATCTTGTAATAAGCGCCGCGAAGCTTGAACGATCCCGTCAGCTGAAGGTTTTCCGCCTTGAGGAAAACATTGCACTTGTCGCTCAGTTTCGGAGCCGGTATGATAGGGGTGAGCCGGGCTACTTCGCCCAGCACCTTGCATGCATTGCGTACTTCTTCAATAGTTAGCATCGCCGTATTATTTATAATCTGCAAAGTTAAATAAAAAAACGCGATTTCCTACCACAGCGAAAAGGAAAATAAATACAAAATGAAGTGCGCCGACCTCCGCGCCGACCTCTTTCTTTCTCAACCCGGCAATCTCCACTCTTACGTTTGACTTTTTATCCGGCGGAAGGGCGCGGCTTAGGGCTATTTTTCGTAATTTTGCGCGCTGAAAAACCACAATTGCGATGAACGCTTCCAAAGTCAAGGGATATATTCTGGCCGCCGTAGCCGCCGCCACCTACGGCACCAATCCGGCATTCGCAGTGCCGCTCTACGGCGAGGGCGGCATGAATCCGACGTCCGTGCTCCTGTTTCGCTACGGCCTTTGTCTGCCGGTGTTGGCTCTGATGGCCCTATTCCGCGGGCAGAGCCTGGTGCCGCGCCCGGGCGAGCTGCTGCCCACGGCCGTGCTGGGCATTCTGATGGCGGTGTCGTCGCTGACTCTCTTCGAAGCCTTCGAATATATGAACTCGGGCATCGCCTCTACTCTGCTGTTCATCTACCCGGTGCTCACGGCGGTGCTGATGAGTTTCTTCTTCCACGAGCCCTTCCGCCTCACCACCGGCATCTGCCTTGTGGTAATGGCGGCCGGCCTGGCTATGCTGCTTCGCAGCCCTGAAGGCGGTTTTTCGCTCAGTGGCTTGGGCTGTCTGCTCGTTTTCCTGTCGGCAATCACCTACGCAATCTATCTTGTGATGACAAACGTCAACCGCACAATCGCCTCCATCCCGACAGTCCGGTTGCTTTTCTATCAGTTTGCCATCGGCGCGGTGATGTATGCTTTCATCCTTGGCGCACGAGGCAATTTCACCCTTCCGGCCCACTCATGGGGCTATCTGAATCTGCTGGCGCTGGCCATTCTGCCGTCGGTGATTTCGCTGGCATGCACCACCGAGGCCATTCACCGCATCGGCTCCACGCCGACCGCCATCCTCGGCGCTCTCGAGCCTCTGACCGCCGTGATTCTGAGCACCTTCATACTCGGCCAAACCCTCACCGGCCGCGAAATAGCCGGCGGTCTGCTCATCCTTGCGGCCACAACACTCGCGGTGGCCGCCGACCCCGTCGACCACGTCCTTCTACGCGTCCGCAAACTATTCCCCCGCCGTTCCCGAACCAATAATTAATAGGGAATAGTCGACGGTGCGCAGCAAAAACACGGGCGGAAGGTCTTGCGGTTTGGTTTTTTATTGTTAATTTTGCATCCGCGCTTTGCCGCATTGGCTAAAAGAGTGCACCGCGAAACACTTTGAGTACCCCGCTCTCGACATACACCGCATTGAAATTCAAGCCCATACTGCGTTGCAATATATGGGGCGGCGACCTTATACCCTCTATCAAGAGCCACAGTGGGGTTGACTATCCCGTGGGCGAAAGCTGGGAAGTGAGCGCTATGCCGGGCAACGAAAGTATTGTCGACGGCGGCTGTTTGGACGGCATGAAGCTGACCGAGCTTTGCGAACTCTACGGCGCCGACCTGCTCGGCACGCAGTGCGTGGCCCGCTATGGCAGACGCTTTCCCCTTCTGGTGAAATTTATCGACGCCCACAGCGACCTTTCGCTTCAGGTACATCCCGACGATGCCACCGCCGCACGCCTTCATGGCTCCGAAGCCGGAAAAACCGAAATGTGGTATGTGCTGAAATCGGCACCCGGTGCTAACATTACTCTTGGGTTCAGCTCCGAGATTACCCATACCCAATTTCTGGAAGCTGCCGGCAAGGATGCCATCATGGACCTGGTGGAAAAGTTCCCGACGCAGCCCGGAGCGGCCTTCATGATACCGGCAGGCACTCTCCATAGCATCGGAGCCGGCAACTTTTTAGCCGAGATTCAGCAAAGCAGCGACCTCACTTACCGAGTATATGACTACGGCCGCAAAGGCACCGACGGCCACCCTCGCCGCCTCCACATCGACGAGGCTGCCGAGGCGGTCAATCTCTGCAAGGGCGACTGTCTGTCGCTCACTCCGCGCCCCACTCCGGAAGGGGCCGACATTCTGGCCGACACGGAGTATTTCAAAGTGTACCGCAGAATAATTTCCGAAGACGGGACAGTGCTTGCGCCGTCGCCTCAGAGTTTCCGCGTGCTCATGTGCGTAGATGGTGCCGTAACCATCGAAGGTTTCGGCACTCTCACTCAAGGATTCTCGGTGCTTGTTCCGGCCTGCGCGCCCTCCCTGACGATTTCCGGCAGAGGCACTCTCCTGCAGGCCCAAATTTAACCTTTTACGTAGGGGTTTGACGCTTTTTCGCGGGCTATGGTAGTTGTCTGCTCGTGGCCGGGGTAGACGGTTGTGGCTCCGGGCAGAGAATACAATTTTGCGCGTATGCTGCGGGCCAGAGTCGGAAAATCGCCTCCGGGGAGGTCGGTGCGGCCTACGGCGCCGGCAAAAAGGGCGTCGCCGACGATGACCCAGCCGTCGGCTGCGTCGTAGAGGGCTATGCTGCCGGGCGAATGGCCCGGCACTTCGAGTACTTTGAGCTCGCCGGAGCCGACTTTGATGATGTCGCCGTCGGTCAAGGGCACGTCGATGTGTACGGGTTTGAACTCTCCTCCTCCGATACCGAACATTCGTGCCTGGTCGGCGGCCCGGTCGCCCAGGAAGTCGTCCTGAAGGTTGGCGGCGGTCTTGACACCATATTTATCGACCACGTAATTGTTGCCCCAGCAATGGTCGAGGTGGAGGTGGGTGTTGATTATCTGGTTGATACGTATGTTGTGCTGGCCTACAAAGCGGTCGAACTCGCGTTCTTCGGCGCCGGTGGCCATGCCGGGGTCGACGACCACGCCATCGCCGGTGGAGGGGTCCCAGACGAGATAGGTACTTTCGCCGAAGGGATTGAAAATGAAACGCTTGATATTCATATTACTTGAATTTCGGGGGTTATGGGTTGGGAACGTAGACAACGTCTTTGGTTTCGAAAAAAGGTTCGGAGAAATAGTCGGTCAGAGGAACCACTATTACATCGCCACGGCCGCAGGCGGCGATTTCGCCTTCGAGGTCGCCGCCCTTGAGGCAAACCAGTCCGGGCGGGAAGGCTCCGGGGGAGGCACCGTTGCGCTTTATATTTCGGGCGGCGATGCGCACAAGACCGTCGAGAGGCATCACGGCGCGGCTCACCACGTAGTCGAAGCGAGTGTGGCACTCGCCGGCATCGCCGTGCTGAAAGGTGACGTTCGTCAAGCCGGCCGCCGCTGCTATCTCCTGTGCCACACGTAGTTTCTTGGCGATGCGGTCGATGAGATGAAACTTGCAGTCGGGGTAGTACACAGCCAGCGGAATACCGGGGAAGCCGCCGCCTGTGCCGAGGTCCATAAATTCGGTGCCTGGCGCCAGTGGACCCAGAAAACGCGCAATAGCCAGCGAATGAAGTATATGGCGCTCGTAGAGCCCGTCGATGTCCTTGCGGGAAATCACGTTTATGCGGCTGTTCCACTCCGGGTAGAGCTCGCCCATGATTCTGAACTGCTCCATCTGGCGGGGCGACAGCGCCGGGAAATATTTGGCCAATACGTCGGTTTGTTCCATATCTTATAAACAAGTTGGCTTGCGCCGTGGTTGAAATTATATAAAGTGCAAAATTAACGTTTTAGCCTGACTTGCGACCAACGAGGAGCCTCCATTTTTTGCGAGTCGGCCAAAAAAGCGCTACTTTTGTACATCAAAACCCAAGATAGATGATAAAATTAGGTAAATATCAACAACTCGAGATAGGCCGCATCGTCGAATTCGGCGTGTACCTTCGCGAGCCGGGCACCGAAAGCCCCGAAGTTCTCCTTCCGGCACGTTATATACCCGAAAACCCCCGCGTGGGCGATACGCTCGACGTCTTCGTCTACAAGGACAGCGAAGACCGCCCCGTGGCAACCACGGAGCACCCCTACGCCACCGTGGGCGAATTTGCATATCTGGAGGTGAATGCCGTCAACGACGTGGGCGCCTTCATGGACTGGGGCCTGCCCAAAGATCTGCTCGTGCCTTTTCGCGAACAGCGGGTACGCATGCGCCGTGGGGGCATCTATCTGGTCTACATCTATATCGACGATGCCACCGGACGCATTGTGGCTTCGGCCAAAACCGACCGCTTTCTGGGAAACACCATGCCAGACTACAAACCGGGCCAGAAGGTTGAGGCGCTGGTGACAGAACACACTGAAATCGGCTACAAGGTAATCGTCGACAATCTCCACCGCGGTATCCTCTACTCCAACGAGCTTTTCCGCCCCGTGGAAATCGAGGAAACGCTGACGGCCTACGTTAAGCAGGTGCGCCCCGACGGCAAAATCGACCTGACTCTCAGCGACAAAGCCGGCAAGCGCATCGGAAGCACCGCCGACGCCGTGCTCGACTATCTGGCTCAGCCCGACCGGGTGCCCGTGGGCGACAAAAGCGACCCGGAACTGATTTCAAGGCTGTTCGGATGCAGCAAACGCGATTTCAAACAGGCCGTGGGACACCTCTACCGCGACCGCAAAATCGTCATCAACCCCGACGGCCACATCGAACTTGCCTGACGCTTACCTTATTACTTGCTTGATTATCGGAAGGCGCGCTTGAGGTACTCAAGCACGTCTTTCTGTATTTTGGAGCCTAACAACCTATTGACAAGCAGATAGATAGTCAAGGCTATGAGGCCTTCGACGGCCAATTTGGCCCAAGGGCTTGCAAAAAGTGCACCTCCGGCGGCCATAGCCGGCACTGTGACCATGGTCAGCGCGCAGTAGGGCGCGAGGTCGAGCAGATAGCGTCCGGCGGAAGCGCCGCTACGACGAAGCGCTGTCCAGACTGCAGCCACCCAAGCAATAAGCGAAGCGGCAAGCTGTCCCCACAGCAGGATTGCAAGCCCCCATGCGGGCTGCGAAGGCGTCGACGCGGTCATATAGGGGAAGGTAAAGGCCAGTGCCACCAGCGCAAGCACATCGCGGAACACTTCGAGGCGAACTATATCCTGCCCACGGCCAAGGGCCAGGAGGAAATTATTGGCCAAGGAGGTGAGTACCACGAAGATACCTCTAAGCAGCAGTATTTGAAACAGCAGAATCGCCGGGTCCCACTTCATGCCGAACAGCGCGTGGAAAACGGGTCGCGCGGCCACCATCAGCCATATCATGGCCGGAAAGAGTACGTAGGCCGTGAAGCGCGTCATCTTCGAGCAGAGCTGACGAAAACGCTCCGGTTGGTCCTGGGCCGTGCTGAGCGCGGGCACAAAGCTCGAGGTAAGTACCTGGCTCAGCGAGGCCGTACCCATCTTGCTCCACTTGTCGGCCTGAGTGTAGTAGCCCAAGGGCGCCAGACCGGCTTGATTGCCGATGAAGAAGGAGTATACGTTGAGAAATACTGTGTTGAGGAAGCTGGTGAGCATCATCCGCCAGCCAAGGCCGAAGAAGCGGCGCAACGACCGGGTCGAGAACCGCCGCAACGGGCGCCATGTGGTCAACGTCCACAACACGAGCGCCTTGACTGCGGCATTGGCCAGCGTCTGAGCGACTATAGCCCACGGACCGGCCCCGGTAAGGGCCAGAGCAATGCCGACCACGCCTCCCACCACCAAGCCCAGCGAATTGGCCACTGCTACCCCGCGCACTTCCATGGCCTTGGTGAGCCGGAAGGAAGGCACGCTGCTGAAAGCATTGATTACCAATGCAATGAAAAGCACCCTTGCCACAGGGACTATACGCTGGTCTCCCCCGAACCAGTCGGCTATAAAGGGCGCGCAGAGGTAGAGAACGGCATACATCAGCAGGCTCATGCCGATGTTGAACCACAGCACCGTCGAGTAGTCAAGGCGTGTGTTGCGACGACTCTGAAGGAGAGCGTAAGAAAAGCCCCCATCGACCAACAGATTGGCAAACGCCTGAAAAACAAGCGCTGCGCCGACAATACCGAAGTCGGACGGGCTGAGTTGCCGCGCCAGCACTATGCCCGTAACGGCGTAGAGCACCTGGGTGGAAACTCGGTCCACCAGGTTCCATTTCAGCGAATGGGCTGTGCGGGTTTTAAGGGCGCGACTTCGCAAGGCGTGGGTTTATTCGGTGGCCGGTTCGGCTGTCTCTTCCTCAGCCACTGTGGTTTCCGTATAGGGTGTATTGGGTGGTAGAGCCACTACCTTCACTCCGATGGAGCGGTTCGAAACCTTGGCGGGCATTGCGCGGGGGCGCACCTTGCCCGGCCCGAGGCCGTAGACGGTGATTTTATCGCTCACGTTGCACTCCACGGGCCCGGAGCCGAAGATGTAGATACTTGCCTGCTCAAGAGCGAGGCCGTCGGCATCCAGGGTACCGGTGCCGACGTTGCGCAGCTTGCCCTTTCGGGCGGTGCCTTGCACGAAGACCGACCCGCAGCCGGTGTCCACTGAGGCCTCGACGTGGTCGCTCTCTATGCCGTAGGCCTCGACGCGGCCATTGCCCATCTCCTTGATTTTGATGGACTCTACGGGTGTCAGAGTGAGCAGGCGGAGGGTTGAGTCGCCCGTGTTGGTGGCCTTAGTGAGCACGGTGGAGTAGACCGTCACGCGGGGCATGCCGGGTATGGCCCGCTCGCTTGCCGTGGTTTGGATGGTAAGGTGCTCGCGGTTGTTGCTGAACATGAGCTGTGAGGCCAGCTCCGGCGGGCAACTGAACACGGCCCAGCCGGCGGAGTCAGGCACGGCGCGGTAGTCCACATTGACGCCGTCGACAACGGTGAGCTCGCGGAAGTCCTGCACGTTGAGCTGAAAGTCGGCGATTTCCTCCTGAGCTGTCGCTGCCAGGACTGCCACTGCTGCTAATATCAAGGAAAGGAGTCTCATAGGGCTTGCGTTTGTTCTCCCAACGCGGGAAGTATTTCGGTTTCTACTTGGGTGAGGATGGCGTTGAGCTCGTCGAGGGTGGCGGCTCGAAGCATGGCGATGCGCGTGGGGCGGAAGGACGGTATCCCCTTGAAGAGTGGTGAAGCCGCCAGATGTCGCCGGATATGGAGTATGCCCCGGAACTCGTCGATGCGTTCCACGCTCTCGCGGATCTGGCGGCGCAGCATGGCGAACTTCTCAGCGATGGTGGCGTCCTCGACCGCCCCGGTGGCAAGGTAGCTCTTCACCTGCCGGAAAATCCAGGGTGCGCCTATCGATGCGCGCCCTATCATGATTCCGTCGACGCCGTAGCGCCGGAAGGCCTCATCGGCCTTCTGAGGCGTGGTGATGTCGCCGTTGCCGATCAGGGGTATGGTAAAGCGCGGATTGTCCTTGATGGCAGCTATTGTGGCCCAGTCGGCATCGCCGGTGTACATCTGGCTGCGGGTGCGTCCGTGGACAGTCAGGGCTGCTATGCCGCAGTCCTGAAGTTGTTCGGCCAGTGTGGTTATTATCTTGGAGTTGCAGTCCCAACCAAGGCGCGTCTTAACCGTCACAGGCAAGTCGACGGCCTTTACCACCGCGCGGGTTATCTCAAGCATCTTGGGCACATCGCGCAGCATGCCGGCGCCCGCGCCCTTACCCGCCACTTTCTTGACGGGGCAGCCAAAGTTGATATCAAGCACGTCGGGACCCGCCTCGGCCACTATTCGGGCCGCTTCTACCATCGGCTCTACCTCGCGGCCGTAGATCTGAATGGCCGTGGGGCGCTCGCCGGCGGCTATGTGGAGCTTCCGGGTGGTGGCCGCGATGTTGCGCACCAGGGCGTCGCAGCTCACAAACTCGCTATAGGTCATATCCGCCCCCTGCTCTTTGCAAATCAGGCGGAAAGAAGCGTCGGTGACATCTTCCATGGGAGCGAGCATAACGGGACGCTCCCCAAGGTCTATGCCGGATATTCTCATTTTTTCTGTTTACTCTCTTATTTTGAACCACAAATTTAGCGATTTTCGCCGACACTTAGAAGCGCAGCGGCCCTAAGTTGGATAATTTATGCCATTTTTGGCCAATAATCTTGTCGATTATGCCAATAAAAAATTCTAATCCGTTGAAACAAAAAAAATTACTCGTCGTCACGACGAATAATCTTTTCACCTTAAATCTAATACCATGAAAAACTGATGCAAAGTTATGCAGAATATGTTTTATAACATAATTTTTCAGCAAGAAAATGCATTTCTTTGACGATATTTAACGGTTCTAAAGGTTTGTTTGCACTTCGAGGCGTTTTTCGCAACCTCTTTCGCGGCCAAATTGTTATTATTACAAAGAATTTGATTATGAAGAAGACCATTCTCCTGGCTGTGCTCTTCGCAGGCGTGCTTTTCTGCGCCGTGAGCTACAGCGACATCCACTATAGCACCGCCGTCGGACGCCAGGCTCCGGCTCTGAGCGTAGGCAGCGGCGCCCAAACCCTCAGCCTCGACGACCTGCGCGGCAAGTACGTGCTTCTGAATTTCTGGAAAAGCACCGATGCGCTGTCGAGGCGGTCGGCCAACGTCTACACCGCCTGGCGCCGAAGCCATCCCGAAGCCGCTATGGAGCTTGTGAGCGTGAATTTTGACCAAAACCCGCAGCTATTCCGCGAGATTGCACGTCGCGACGACCTCGACCTTGCAGGCCAGTTCAGCGTTCAGGGCGACACCGCCCGCGCCGTCGCAGCAACTTTCGGCCTCGACAAAGGTCTCGGCACACTGCTCATAAATCCCGAAGGACGAATAATTGCCCATAACCCCACTGAGGCTCAGCTATCTGAGTTGATTAAATAGCCGGAGGCGTCACTGCCAGACCGGTTAATGAAGGTTAAAGAAATAAACCTTTTCGCTTTCGAAGGGTCATAATAACGTGAATTCACTGAACAAAACGATTATAAAAACGACAAGACAGCATACAAAGATGAAGAAAATTATTGTAGCCGCCGCCCTCGCTGCCGGCCTCCTCTGCACCACCGGTGTTTCCGCCAAGAACCCCAACGCCCGAAACCTCAACCGCCAGGTGGCAACTTGCGCACAGACCGCCGACTCCTGCACCGGCCAGCGCCCCGACGGTGCTCCCCGCTTCAACCCCTTCGAGGGCATCACCCTGACCACCGAACAGCAGACCGCCATCGACAACCTCCAGAACCAGCGCCGTCAGGCCCGCGAGACCGCTCGCCGCGATGGCCGCCAGGAACGCGACCAGCGCCAGCAGGCTGCCCGCGAAAACGGTCAGCAGGAGCGCCGCGACTACCTCAACCAGATCAAGGGCATCCTCACCCCCGAGCAGTACGTGACCTTCCTGGAGAACAGCTTCCTCAACGCTCCCGGCCCGCGTGACCGCGACGGCCACCGCGGACACGACATGCGCCGCGAAGGCCGCGACCGCCGCGAAGCACGCCGCGTTCAGGGCAACCGCGTTGAGCGCGCCGCCGGCGCCGCCGTCGAAGCTGCAGCCACCCAGGCAACTTCCCGCTGACCATACCTTAATATATATAGACCGCCAAGCCCCGAGCACTCCGCCCGGGGCTTGGCGCTTACCGCCGAATAAAAAAGCGGTTGAGGTTTGGAAGTTTGGAATAAGTTGCATAAATTTGCGATGCCGTAGAAAGCAAGCGGCGCCATAACCGAACCAGTAACCCTAAAGCTACATCTAATGAAGATTCACAACTTCTACGCCGGGCCGTCTATCCTGAGCGAGTACACCATTCAGAATACCGCGGACGCCATTCTTAACTTTGCCGGAACAGGCTTGTCGGTGCTCGAGGTGAGCCACCGCAGCAAAGAGTTTCAGGCTGTAATCGACGAGGCCACCGCTCTTGTAAAAGAGCTTCTCGCCATCCCGGAAGGCTTCAGCGTGCTCTGGCTGGGCGGAGGCGCTTCCCTGCAGTTCTGCATGATGCCCTACAACTTCCTTGCCCGCAAAGCAAGCTTCCTGGACACCGGCACCTGGGCCTCCAACGCCATCAAGGAAGCACGCCTCTTCGGCGAGGTCGACGTTGTGGCTTCCTCCAAGGAGGCCGGCTACACCTATATCCCCAAAGGCTTCACCGTGCCGGCCGACTCGGACTACTTCCACTACACCTCCAACAACACCATCTACGGCACCGAAATACGCACCGAGCCGGACGTTCCCTGCCGCCTTATCGCCGACATGAGCTCCGACATCTTCTCGCGTCCCATTGACTTCACTAACTACGACGCCATCTACGCCGGCGCTCAGAAGAACCTGGCTCCGGCCGGCGTGACTCTGGTGATTGTGCGCGACGAAGCTCTCGGCAAGGTCGACCGTCCCATTCCCACCATGCTCGACTATCGCACCCACATCAAGAAGGGTTCGATGTTCAACACTCCGCCCGTGCTCCCCATCTTCTCTGCCCTGCAGACGCTGCGCTACTACAAGCAGCTGGGCGGCATCGCCGAGCTGGAGCGCCGCGACCTCGAGAAGGCCGCCGTGCTCTACAAGGCTATCGATGAGAGCGGTATGTTCACCGGCACCGTCACCGATCCGGCCGACCGCTCCATCATGAACGTTTGCTTCGTGATGACTCCGGAGTACAAGGAGCTGGAGGCCGACTTCGTCGACTTCTGCAAAGCTCGCGGCATAGTCGGCATCAAGGGCCATCGCAGCGTGGGCGGCTTCCGCGCTTCGCTCTACAATGCTCTGCCTCTAGAGAGCGTGAACGTGCTCGTTGAGGCTATGCGCGACTTCGAGGCTACACACTCCAAAAACTGAACCGCATAAACCCGCAGAACCATGAACGTTCTCATCGCTACCGAAAAGCCCTTCGCGCCTAAGGCCGTAGAGGCCATGCGCGCCGTTATCGAGCAAAGCGGCAACTCCCTCTCCCTGCTGGAGAAATACACCGAGCGCAGCCAGCTCCTCGAAGCCGTGGCTTCGGCCGACGCCCTTATTGTACGCTCCGACAAGGTCGACGACGAGGTTATGGCCGCCGCACCGAACCTCAAAATCATAGTTCGCGCCGGCGCCGGCTACGACAATATCGACCTTGCGGCCGCAACGGCCCGCGGCATCGTGGTCGAAAACACTCCCGGTCAGAACAGTCGCGCCGTGGCCGAGCTCGTGCTGGGCATGGCAATCATGGCAGCACGCAACAACTTCGACGGCACCACCGGCTGCGAGATTTCCGGCAAGCGCGTGGGCCTGCAGGCCTTCGGTCAGGTGAGCCGCAATGTCGCCAAGGTGCTCGAAGGTTTCGGCGCCGAGGTGAGCGCCATCGACCCCTTCTGCCCCGCCGAAGCCATCGAGGCCGCCGGCGTAAAGGCATGCCCTTCAGTACCTGAGCTCTATGCCGCCAACGACATCGTTTCCATCCACATCCCGGCAACCCCGCAGACCGTAGGTTCCATCGGCCGCGAGCTTATCGAGAGCATGCCCAAAAACGCTGTGCTCATAAACACTGCCCGCAAGGAAGTAATCGACGAAGCCGGACTGGAGGCCGCCCTGGAGGCACGCCCCGACATCAAGTACTTCGCCGACGTCAAGCCCGGCAACGCCGAGACCCTCACCGCCAAGTTCGGCAACCGCGTCTTCTTCACGCCCAAAAAATGCGGCGCGCAGACCCGCGAGGCAAATATGAACGCCGGAGTCGCAGCCGCACACCAGGCTGTAAGCTTCTTGGAAACCGGCAAACCCTCCCACAAAGTAAACTGATTCCCCAAAATATTCCCTTGAAAATCAGCGACCGGAAGGCCGCTGATTTTTTTGCGCCATTCCCTCAGGGAAGTGACGGCCATGCCTATGGAGCGGGGATTTGCAATCCCCGACCGAGGGCTGGGCGATGCTAACTTTTTGCGACAAAAGAGAGGGCGGCCTTCCGCGGCCTCTTTCGCAGCCTCTTTCGCGGCCTTTCGCGGCCTTTCGCGGCCTTTCGCGGCTTGCGAGCTGGAAGCTCGCCCTCCTTGGGGGTGCCCCAATTTTAAATTCTAAATTCTAAATTTTAAATTTCAAATTTCCCCTCCGGGACCCTCACCAAAGGTTGAAGCGGCATCCGAAGACGGCTTCGCCGGTGACGTCGCCGCCGGCATATGTGGTCTTCTGGTCGTTGATCATGGTGATGTCGAGGCGACCGGTGACGCCGGCAAACCACCGTCCGTGGTTCCAGACTATGGATAGTTTGAGGCGGTTGATGAGTGAGAATGTAACTTTCTCGGAGTCGGAATTTATCAGGCCTTTGCTGAGGCCGATAATGGGGCTTTCGCTGACGCCGACGAGCCATCCGGGACGGAAAACCCAGTTGAAGCCGTAGCCCACGCGAATGGCGTAATTGTCGGTGCAGGCTCCGAACCGGTAGTTTTTCCAGTTCTGCGGGAGAATGGCGATCAGGTCGGGCGGCAGCCCTCGGAAGTCGAAGCTGAGATCCTGGTGGTAGTATGAAAAACCGAGGTAGAAAGCCCCCTGGGAGCGTTTTTGGATTCGGCTGAAGTTGAAGGAAGCGGCTTCGGAGTAGCGTTTGTGATTGAAGAAATAGACCGCTTCGAGGCCCCACATCTTATTGTCGATGCCGTGGAATGGCACATTCATATGGGCAGGGTGCTTGCGGTCGCCGAACCGCCGTATTTTGGTTTCGCCGTTGTTTCGGATATAGTAGATTTCGGCTGCGAAGAGCATACAGTTGAAGCCGAAGCGCCAACGTTTGCGCGAGGTCGCCCTGCCGCCGAAGAGTTTGCTGACGTTTACGTCGTAGCCTGCCGACACGGCCAGATAGGTCAGGTAGAGACCCATCGAGGTCGAGGGCTCGGAAGCCATGAAGATATACTTGTTGTTGGGCAGCACGAAGCGGTAGCCGTCGGCCCATGAGGAAGTGGTTATTTTGCCGTTGAATTTATAACCGGTGCCGACAACGTAGGTGGTGTCGTAGCCGTTGAAGAAATGATCGCCCCAGCGGTAGGTGTTGACGCAGAAACGAGGGAAGCGCCCCCACTCCGCCACCGAATCAAGGTTGAGCGAAAGCGCGCAGGCACCTTGCCAGCAGACTAACAGCAAAACTGCGGCAATAAGCGTTCTCGACATCTTCTTCATAATCGCGGCAAAATTAACCAAAATTGGCTGAAGGTGCAAAAAAAGCCTTTCAAATTTGTCTGAACGGGGATTTTTTTCTAACTTTGGCCAACATTCCGCGCCTAAGCAGGCCCGCAACCACCCTGAAACCTATACACAACGCGATACGTCATGTTTAAAAACCAACCAAAAGGTCTGATACCCGCCGCCCTGAGCAATATGGGCGAGCGTTTCGGGTATTACATCATGAATGCCGTGCTGGTGCTCTTCCTATGCTCCAAATTCGGCCTCAGCGAAGAAACCTCCACGCTGATTTACTCCGTTTTCTATGCCGGAATCTATGTGCTCAGTCTTGTGGGCGGCTTCATTGCCGACCGCACCCAGAACTATAAGCGCACCATCATCCAAGGCCTGTGCATCATGACGCTGGGCTACGTTGTTCTCTCCATTCCCATTCTCGCAACCTCCTCCAACACTTCCTGGCTGCTCACTCTGACCTGCGGAGCTCTCTTCCTGATTGCCTTCGGCAACGGCCTCTTCAAGGGCAACCTTCAGGCAATCGTCGGCCAGCTCTACGACAACCCGCGCTACGCTTCCCAGCGCGACTCGGGCTTCCAGATTTTCTATGTGTTCATCAACATCGGCGGCCTCATCGCTCCCTTCGTGGCTCCTATGCTGCGTTCGTGGTGGCTGGGCGTCAACGACATGGTCTACAACGCCCAGTTCCCGGCAATGTGCCACCAATATCTCTCTCTGACCGATGCCGACACCATGGAGAACATCAACGAGCTCTACGCCATGGCCACGGCCGTCGGCGCTCAGGCCGGTGCTAATCTGCATGAGTTCTGCCAGCAGTACCTCAACGTGTTCAACACGGGCGTTCACTACTCCTTCATTGCTTCGGTTGCCGCCATGCTCATCTCGCTGGTGATATTCGTGTGCACCAAGAAGGGGCTCCCCAATCCTCCCAAGAAGGAAGCAGCCCAGGCCGTCAAGTACACCGCCCAGGAAAAGGCAGCCATGGCAAAGGAAATCCGCCAGCGCATGTACGCCCTGTTCGCCGTGCTCGGCATAGCCATCTTCTTCTGGTTCTCCTTCCACCAGAACGGCACTTCGATGAGCCTCTTCGCCCGCGACTTTGTCGACACCTCCGCCATTGCCCCCGAAATATGGCAGGCCGTCAATCCTTTCTTCGTAATCGTTCTCACCCCGATAGTGATGGCCATTTTCGCCGGTCTGGCACGCCGCGGCCGCGAAATATCCACCCCGCGCAAGATTGCAATCGGTATGGGCCTTGCGGGCATTGCATACCTCTTCCTGACGGTGTTCTCCCTCAGCGAAGGCTATCCTTCCGGCACTGAGTTCCGCGCTGAAGAAGCCGCAGGCATCGCCGTTGTCAAAGCCGGCTGGTGGGTGCTCATCCTGTACTACTTCTTTATGACCGTAGCCGAGCTGTTCATCTCGCCGCTGGGCCTGTCGTTCGTTTCGAAAGTTGCTCCCAAACACCTTCAGGGCCTCTGCCAGGGTCTCTGGCTGGGCGCCACGGCAGTGGGCAACCTCATGCTGTGGATCGGCCCGCTGGTCTACAACAAATACCCCATCTGGGTGGCTTGGGCTATGTTCCTGGTTGTATGCCTTATTTCGATGGGCATCATGCTCGCGATAGTGCGCTGGCTCGAACGCGTCACCTCCGAGCAGCCCGAGCCTGAATCCCCCAAGGCCATTCAGACCGAAGAAGAAAACGTCATCTGATTAATTGATAATTGATAATTGATAATTGATAATTTTCAATTTTCAATTTCAAAAAAGATTCCTCCGCCCCGGCTGCGCGAAATGTGCCGCCGGGGCGCTGATACAATAGGAGATTAATATTTCCTTTTTTGATTCGCTCCATATCTCTCTCACACCCATGAGGTTACATTTATTCCTTTCCATAGCGCTTGCTGCCGGCGCCTTTTGCGCCTCCGCTGCCGACCTCAGTCCCGATCTCGGGCTTGGCATAATAGGACCGACCCCGGGCGCCGCTCTGAGCCGCGCAGAGGCTTATATGTCGATTCCACTGGCTCAGGCCGATTTGGATGCCCTAACGGCCATAGCCTCGTCCACCGACTGCACACAGGCCGATTGGCTCGAAGCATGCGGCCTCTTCGGTATGGCCCGCTTTGCCGACGCTGCCGATGCCTACGCCCGCTTCATCGCTGTCAATCCGGCTTCCCCCAAGGTGCCGGCTGCTCGTATGCGCATTGCCGAATGTCGCATGGCCGACGGCGACTATTCCGGCGCTCTCGCCCTGCTTGGCGAAGTAGCCACCGAGGCCCTCTCACCCCTCGAGCAGGCCGAATGTGCCTACGCCGAAGGCATCTGCAACCTCGCCGCCGGACGAGCCGACCGTGCCGCCCGCCGCTTCGACGAAGTAGTGGCGGCTGGTGGACCCAAGGCTGCTCCGGCGATGCGTCGTCTGGCTTCAGCCGCCCACTATTATAATAATGTTATAAAATACAACGCCGGAGAGTACGCCCCGGCCGGAGCCGGCATGCAGACCGTCGACGCCTCTACGGAGCCGGGCCGTCGCCGGGATGTCTTCATCGCCGGCGCCGAACTCGCCAAAGGCAATAATGAAGTCGCCGCAGCCACTGCCCGCCGCGCACTGGCAGTCGACGGGCTGAACGACTCGGAGCGCGCCGCCGCCGAGGCCATCGCCGGCGAAGCGCTTTGGAAAGCCGGTCGCACATCCGAGGCCGTTCCCTACCTGCGCCGCCATGCCGAACTTGCCGAAAGCCCCTCTCCGTCGGCACTTTATCTGATAGGCGTGGATGCCTATCGCTCCAACGACTACGCCGCTGCCGCCGACTACCTCGGCCGCGCGGCCGAGTCCTCTTCCGAAGTAGCGCCCATGGCATCGCTTATGCTCGGTCAGGCCCTCTACAATCTTGGACGTCGCGACGACGCCGCAGTGGCTTTCCACAGCGCCGCCGAGGCCGACGGACTGGAACCCGATCTGGCCCGACAGGCGTTCTACAACTACGCCGTCACCCGCTTCGGGGGTGCCGGCATGCCTTTCCGGAGCGCTTCGGCAACCTTCGAGGACTTTCTTCGCCGCTACCCCTCCGGACCTTACACCGACCGCGTGCGCGAGTACCTCGCCCGCGGCTATCTCGCCGACGAAGACTATACCCGCGCCCTCGAACGTCTGGAGGCCATGTCGGCACCGAGCGCCGAAGCCCTCGCCGCCAAGCGCCACGTGCTCTATCTCCTTGGTAACCGCGAAATAAACACCGGCAACCCCGACGCCGGCGCTCGCTATCTCGACCGGGCAGCCGCCATCGCCGGCGACCGCACCTTGGGCGCCGAAATTCAGCTTGCCCGCGCACGCGCAATGGAAATGCAGGGCCGGCACGCCGGGGCCGCTTCCACTCTGCAGAGCTACCTGGCCTCCCGGCAGGGCACCAATATCCCGGTGGCTAACTACTACCTGGGCTATGCCCTTATGGGCCTGGAGCGCAACGCCGCCGCCGATGAGGCCTTCAGCGCCGCGCTGTCCTCAGGCCGCTTCCGGGGCAAGGAAAAAGCCGACATTCTCAACCGCCGCGCCGACATCGCATACTACGGCCGCAACTTCAGCGATGCCGCCTCCCTCTACGGCCAAGCTCTGGAGGCAGACCGCACCAGCGGCGACTACGCCGCCTTCAACCGCGCCCGCATGCTTGCCTACGGCCGCGACTACAACGCGGCCCTGGGTGCTTTCGCCGACTTCCGCCGCTCATATCCCGCATCGGCTCTTATGCCCGACGCACTGCTCGAAACGGCCGCCGCACAGGTAGCGGCCGGTAGAAATCAGGATGCCGTCGGCACCTACAATAACCTCATCGCCGACTTTCCGCGCACGGCGCAGGGTCGACAGGCATACATCCAGAAGGCGATGACTCTCCTTGAAAGCGGCAACCGCGAGGAGGCCATCGCAGCCTACAAGCAGGTTGTGCGCAGTTTCCCCTCGTCGCGCGAGGCCGAGCAGGCTGCCGGGCTGCTTCGTGCCATCCTTGCCGACCAAAACCGTGGCAGCGAGTATGTTGCCTTTATGAATTCCGTAGACGGCATGCAAGTCACAGACCGCACCGAGGCCGCCGCCCTCGAATACGGCACGGCTCGCAGCCGGCTTCAGAACGCAGGCGACGTTTCGGCCATGGAGGCCTTCCTGGCGCAGTATCCCGACTCCGAGGAGGCCGAAGAAGGTATGGCCCTGCTTGCCGAGGCCGACTATGCCGCCGACCGCACCGAGCAGGCCCTGAGCCGCTGGCAGGCTCTGGAGCCCCGCGCATCGTCGGCAGCAATGGCCATGCGTGCCCGAATGGGCATACTTCGTTCGGCCCGCGACCTGGGCGACACCGATCTTGCCGGGCAGACCGCTGCTGCCATTCTGGAGTCGAGTGCAGCTCCCGGCGCCGACCTCACCGAGGCTACTTTCTCTCGCGCCCTCTACCTCAGCGCCGACTCGACGACGGCTCCCGAGGCTCTCCGCCTCTGGCAGAGTGTGGCTTCCCGCACCGACGAGCTCTACGGCGCCAAGAGCGCCTTCTACGCCGCCGACGCCCTCTTCGAAGCCGGCGAGGCCGACCAAGCTCTGGCGGCGGCCCGCGACCTGGCCTCGAGCCGCTCGCCGCATCAGTATTGGATAGCCCGCGCCTTCATCCTGCAGGCCGACATACTGGCCTCTCAGGGCAAGCAGGCCGATGCCCGCGAGTACCTCCGCGCCCTGATTCAAAACTATCCCGGCACCGAGACCGACATCCGCGTTATGGCCCAGGAACGCCTTGACGCCCTCCAGAACCCCTCCAACGCCTCTCCCGAACAATGAAACCAAAGCATATACTACCTCTGGCGCTGGCGCTTACTTTCGGTGCTACCCACGCCCAGACCCTCAGCACCGAAATTACGGTAGACCGCACCGTGGCGCCGAACCAAACGGTCGCCACACCACTCAGCTCTGTGCAGCCCGCTCTGCTTGCCGCCGCTCCTCTGGGCGGAGACCTCGCCCTGAGCGACTTCGGCGGAGATGCCTACTTTGCCTCGCGGCCCGACCCGGTGTCGCCCTTTCTCTACAACGCCCTTCCGGGGCGCTCGCCATTTCGCGGATATGCCTCCCTGGGCTATTTCCCGGCCTACCGCCTCGGTGCACAAGTCGGTTACGCCCTTATCGACAGCAAAAACACCCTACTGCTTGCTTCGGCACGGTTCGGGGGAATGAGCTGGCATAGCGAATGTGGCGACAAAGGTCGCAACACTGTGGCAAACAACAATTTCGCCGTCGACGCCCGCTGGTTGCAGCGCCTTGGCGCTCACCGCCTCAAAGCCTCCGCCGAATTCAGCAGCGCCGCCCTCAAAAACCTTACCTACACCGGGGCCGTCGGCAACCAGAATTACACCGGCTTCCGCGCCGACATCGCCCTCGACCGCAGCGCCGCTGCTTTTGCCTACGGCGTGAAGGCCGACATAGACCACTTCGGAGCTTCCAAAGACCTCGACGCGGCCTACAACTACAATATCGTCTACACGCCCGCCTCCAACACAGTCTTCCGCGCCGAGGCCTACGGCCGCCTCGGGTCTGACCGCATCGCAGGCGAGCTCTCGGCAGGAGTGGCCACTGCCAGCCGAAAAGGCGCCGTGGTCGACTACGGCATCTCCGGCCCCGACAACCACTATCTGCCCTACACCGAGGCTCGCGACCTCGCCCACGAGCGCAATACCATCGGTACCTTCCGCCTCGCCGCCACCCACAGCAGCGAAAACATCGTGCTGCGTCTGGGAGTACGCGCCGACATAGCCACCGGACGCAAGGCCGACCGCTTCAACCTGGCGCCGGACTTCGAGGCAACCTGGAAGCCCGGTGCGGTGACCCGCGTATTCCTCACCGCCGGCGGAGGCAGCTCGCTGAACACACTTCGCGAGCGCTTCGACCGCACACCCTACGCCCCGGCATGGGAAATAGACCGCATACAGCGCATTCCCTTCCGAGCCACCGCGGGTTTCGCCTACGCCCCCGGCCGAGGCTTCCGCGCCGGCTTCGAGGCCTGCTTCCAGCGCACTATAGGGGCGCCTATGCTGCTGGTGGCCGCATCCAACTTCCCCGTTTCCGAAAAGCTGCAGTCGGTGGTCTACACGCCGATGAACGTCAAGGGAGCTTGGTTCGAAGTCAACGCCGGCTACGGCATGCCCGATTTCTACGGCCTCGACATCAGCCTCAGCCTGCGCGCCAACGTCAACAGTAAGCCGGTCTGGTCCAGCGAGACCTCCGACCCCTGGAGCGAGGACTGGGGCATGCCCGACAATCCCGACCGGGCCTCATGGGTGATAACCCTCGCTGCAAAGGCAAATCCGATTGAACGCCTTAGCGTGAACCTCGACTGGAATCTCCGCGCCGGACGCAAAATCTACTTCGACGACCACCGCTCCGGCAACAATTTTTTGCTCGGAACCGTCAACAACCTCAGCATCAGCGGAATCTATCACCTCACCGAACGCATCGACCTCGGTCTGAGCCTCGAAAATCTGCTCTGCCAGCGCTACGAACTTATGCCCTACGTGCAGGCGGCTTCCCTAACGGGCCTTATTGGCGCCACGGTGCGTTTCTGATTGCGAATTCATTCAATTTGAAAAATAAGTGTTACCTTTGCAAAAACAACACGCAAAACATGACACCCGACGAACTGAAAAAACTGGCGCACGATCCCGACGGCCTCCTCAGCTACGAGTATCTTGCGAACCATATAGGCGAATGTGAACCTGCCGACATCGACTCCATCATCGAAAATATGAACACCGTAGACCTCACCGGGCAGTTTTTGGCTTCGGCGGCACGCTACCTCAATGCCATCGACCCCGAAGGCTACTCGCCGGCAATTCGGCGCCTGGTAGCCTGCGCAATCGACAAGGACCGCGAACACCGCTACCTGCCCGACCTCATCACGGCGCTCTACGGCACTGACTATGCAGACCGGGCCGAAGAACTCTGTCTGGCCGACGACAACTTCCGTCGGCTCTACAAACGCCTGTGTCCCTCCTCGGCAATATGAAAACGAACATTGTGCGCGCCGCTGCCGTTTTAATTTCCGGCATACTGGCGCTTACGGCCCTTGCAGCCTGCTCCTCCAAAGATGCCGGAGCCACCACTAACGAACAAAACACATCGCATATGACCCAGACCACCACTCCGGCTCCTGCCGACACCGCTTCCGCCCGCGTACGCGTGGAAACCAACGTAGGCACCTTCACCGTGCTGCTCTACGGCGACACACCCAAGCACCGCGACAACTTTCTGCGCCTTGCCCGCGAGCACTACTACGACGGCACCCTTTTCCACCGCGTAATAAAGAACTTTATGGTTCAGGCCGGCGACCCGGAGTCGCGCAACGCCGCTCCCGGCGCACACCTCGGCGCCGGAGGCCCGGAGTATAAAATCGACGCTGAAATCGTATTCCCGAAGCACTTCCATAAGCGTGGCGCCCTCGCCGCCGCCCGCCAGGGCGACCAGGTGAATCCGCAGAAGCGCAGCAGCGGCAGCCAGTTCTACATCGTCACCGGCGCACGCCTGAGCGAGCCGGAAGTGGCTCAGTACGAGCAGCATCTGCGCAACTCGGCCATGCAGAGCGCCTTCAACCAAATGGCCACCGAGCACCGCGACGAAATCATCCGCATGCAGCGCGCCGGCGACCGCCAAGGCCTGCAGGCTCTGCAGGACACCCTCATCAGCCGCGCCCAGGCCTTCGCCGACGCAAACCCGCGACCCGTCACCGACGAAATGCGGGCCGCCTACACCACCGTCGGCGGCGCTCCCCATCTCGACGGCGACTACACGGTCTTCGGCGAAGTAATCGACGGCATGGACACCATCGAGCGTATAGAGGCTGCCGAAACCGGCGCCGCTGACCGTCCGCGTCAGGACATCAAGATTCTCTCGATGGAGGTATTGGACAACTAAAAGTACTGGCCTACCGGTAATGCTCAACTTCACGCTGCCCAACGGCTTGCGGTGCGCCGTGCTGCAACGCCCGGAATCGGCAATGGCCACCGTCGACGTGCTCTACAACGTCGGGGCGCGCGACGAGTCGCGGCGCCTGACGGGTATGGCGCACCTCTTCGAGCATCTGATGTTCAGCGGAAGCGCCCACGCGCCCTCCTTCGACCAAGAGCTCGAAAGCGCCGGCGGAGTTTCCAATGCCTGGACCAGCAACGACTTCACCAACTTCTACGAAGTACTTCCGGCGGCAAACATAGCCACGGCGCTCTACCTCGAAAGCGACCGCATGCTGGCCCTGAACGTGGGTGAACGCTCGCTGGCCGTTCAGAAAGATGTTGTGGTCGAGGAATTCAAGCAAACGCATCTCAACCAGCCCTACGGCGATCTCTGGCACCGCCTTCGTGCCCTGCTCTACTCTGCCGACCACCCCTATTCATGGCCCGTGATAGGCCTTGTGCCCGAACATATCGAAGCCGTCACCCTCGACGACGCAAAGGAGTGGTTCTTCAGCCACTACGGCCCCGACAACGCCATTCTCACCATAGTGGCGCCCCAGCCGGAGGCCGAAATAGAGGCCATGGTGCGCCACTGGTTCAGCGACATCCCCGCCCGCCATCCGAAACCTCGCCGGCTGCACTCTCCCGGGTTTCCCGCCGAGACCCTCAGCGAAACGGTCGAGGATGCCAACGTGCCCCAGCCACGAATAGTCATCGCCTTCCCGATGTCGGAGTACGGCACGGCCGAATACCATGCCGCCGACGTGCTTACCGACATCCTTTCGGCCGGGCGCTCCGGCCGCTGCTGGAACAACCTCGTGCAAGGCCCCGTGCCGGGGCTTTTCGCCTCGGCGGAAGCTTCGGTGATGGGCAGTGAGCACGAGGGCATGCTCATTCTGTCGGCCACCCTCGACGAAGGTGCCTCCGACGACGAAATAGAGCTTGCCCGCACAATGCTGGAGGCCGAATTCCGCGCCATGGCCGAGCCCGGCAACATCACAGAGCGCGAGCTGGAGCGCAACCTCAACAACTACGAAGCCACCTACGCCTTCGAGGGCCTCTCGGGCCGCGAAAGCGCCTTCCGGACAGCTCTGGCCATCTACCACGGCGAGGAGCCCGAAACGGTGCTCGAGCGGCGGCGTGCCATCACCGTGGGCGACCTCACGGCCACCGCGGCCGCTATAGCTTCGCGACCCACCGTAACACTGATCTACAAGAAGCCCGCGACATGACCGACGGGCACTTTCACCGCAGCATTATGAACAAAATCAAGGAAATACTCAGCCGCCCGCAAGTGTGGGGATTTTTCGCCGGCGTTGCCGTTATGGCCATCGTGGCGCTCCTGTTCTTCTACCCGGACAATTTCGAGGGCAACAGCCTTCAGCAGCCCGATATGGTACAGGGCGCGGCAAACGGGCAAGAAGGCAAGGCATGGCAGGAAGCCACCGGCGAGAAGGCCCTGTGGACCAACTCTCTCTTCGGGGGTATGCCCACCTTCCAGATTTCGCCTTCGTACCCCTCCAACAGCCTGTTCAACTGGGTCAACACCGTCTACGGGCTGTGGCTGCCTTCGCCGAGCAATCTGCTGTTCATGATGATGATGGGCTTCTTCATCCTGATGTACGCCCTTCGCAAGCGGTGGTACTACGCTCTGATCGGCGCCCTGGCCTGGGGCCTGTCGAGCTACTTCATTATTATAATAGGCGCGGGCCATATCTGGAAGTTCATGGCACTGACCTACATACCCCCGACGATAGCGGGCTTTGTGCTTCTCTACCGCGGGCGCTATGTTGTCGGAGCGGCCCTTACGGCCTTCTTCGCCATGATGCAGCTCTCCGCAAACCATCCCCAGATGAGCTACTATTTCGGGTTGGTAATGGCTATCATCGCCATCTGCTACCTTGTCGACTGCATACGGCGGGGCAAGCTGCGCCGCTGGTTCAAGGCCTCGGCCATAGCCCTGGTCTGCGGCGCGCTGGCTCTTGGTGCAAACTCGCCCAACCTCTATAATACCTACGAGTACGCCAAATACACCAAACGCGCCCAAAGCGAGCTGGCCGAAACCACGGCCGCCGACACCTCCGAACCCTCCGAACGACCCACCGGCGGCATGCCGCGCAACGAAATTCTGGGTTGGAGCTACGGGCCGTCCGAAATGTTCTCCCTGGTGGTGCCGAACGTCAAAGGCGGTTCCTCGGCAAAACCGCTACAGGGCCAAATGGCAATGACGAGCCTTGCCCACCTCGATGCCGCGGCCTCCATCGACCCGAACTCTCCCCAGGGCTATATGCTCAACTTCTTCCCGCAGTATTTCAACGACAGCGAGGGCACCAACGGCCCCGTCTACGTTGGCGCGGCCATCGTGGCCCTCTTCCTGCTGGGCTGCTTCATAGTGCGCGGACCCCTTAAATGGGCCATGATAGCATCCACGGCGATGAGCTGCCTGCTTGCCCTGGGCTACAACGCCGAGTGGCTCTCGGACGCCATGATCTACCACTTCCCGCTCTACAACAAGTTCCGAGCCGTCGAAAGCATACTCGTGGTCGCCGAGTTTGCAATGCCCCTGCTGGGTGTGCTTGCCCTGGCGCAGTTCCTCGAAGCCGGAGCCGAAGCGTGGAAGCAATACCGGCGCCCGCTGTGCATCTCCTTCGGGTTTACGGGCGCGCTGGCTTTGCTGGCTCTGATTGCGCCGGGTGCCTACGGTAGCGCCATCACCGAGCGCGACCAAATGTACCAGGAGCAGGCCCACCGGCAGATTCTCTACCAGCTCTATATGGCCGGTGCCGACCGGCAGCAGGCCAACGAGCTGCTCTATGAATATTCGCTTGCCAATCCGGCCGTTCACGACGCCGTCGAGTCGCTTCGACTTGGCATGGTCCGTGCCGACGGCCTCCGCTCCTTCGTCTTTATCGCGCTGGCCTTCGGCCTGCTCCTTCTCGCAGGGCGGGGGCGCCTGCCGCGCTGGGTTGCCGTTGCAGGCATGGCGCTGGTGGTGACCATCGACCTCTACGGGGTCGACAAACGCTATGTCGACCACAGCTCCTTCGGCGCACCGCTCAACGATGACTACGGCATAACACCCGACGCAATCGACCTTGCAATACTCGCCGACAGCACATCCCACTACCGAGTGCTCGACATTCCCGACTTCGGCGACCCGCGCCGCAGCTACTTCCACAGCATGCTCGGAGGCTACCACGCCGCCAAGCTAAACCGCTACGAAGACATTATCCGCAACGCCCTGGCTCCCGTCTACGACCCCGGCTTCAACCCCGCCTCTCCGCGCAACAGCGCAGATGCCGCCGCCATGCGAGTTGCCTCAATGCTCAACGCCAAGTACATCATCACCTCCGACCCCGAGCGTCCGCTGATCCTCAATCCCGGCGCACAGGGCAACGCCTGGTTCGTCGACCGCGTTGAAAGCGTCGACGGCGCCCGTGCCGAGATGGACGCCACCCTGGCCGCCGACCTGCGCACCACGGCCGTGGCCGACCGCAGCTTCGCGGCCATGCTCCCCGAAGCGCCCTCATTGGCTCCCGGCGACACCATCTACATGACCTACTACAGCCCCAACACGCTTCGCTACCACGCCACCGTTGCCTCCGAGGCCGTCGGAGTCTTCTCCGAGGTCTATTTCCCCTGGGGCTGGAAGGCGAGCATCGACGGCACGCCCACACCCCTTGCGCGAGTGAACTACATACTTCGCGCAATGGCCATTCCCGCCGGCAGCCACGAAATCACCATGACCTTCGACCCCGACTCGCTCCATACCACAGGGGCTGCCGCCTACGCCTGCGTGAGCCTGATTTACCTTCTGGTGCTCTTGGGCGCCTTCGTGCAGTGCAGAAGATGGCGGGTGTTCTGAATCCACTGAGGGCATGGCGAAGGCTCAGGCACGAAAAAGGCTTTGGCATCCATTCGCCCTTTGCGTATAACTTCATCACCGAAGTCATACACCAACAGTATGCCTACTACGCCTACGACAGCATCCGCGACGGCTTCGGACGCCTCGTATTCCGTGTGGCCGTTGCGCTCCAACCGCGCCGCGCGGCTGTCTACGGCTTGCCGGAGTGGTCGGCGGCGCTGAAGGCGGCGAGCAGTAAAATGGTTATAGCGCAGAAGCGGCCTGAGCTTGTCGTGGCCGACCTGAAGGCCGTTTCGGCCGACGAACGCCGGCAAATCATGGAGGCCGTAGGAGCCGGTGCGAGCCTCATCGCGCGCCACTGCTCGGCAGCCGACCGCATTGAAGCGCAGCGACTTATGCCGCAGGGCATGACCTTCGCCAACGGCTCCGGCACGCTGATAGCCGTCGCCGGCAAGCTTCCCCGCCAAGACTTCGACGTCCGATTCTGACCCGTCCCGTACATAACACACCGCGAACGTGGATGCATTCCGGTGCATCCACGTCCGCGGTGTGTTTGCTTAGACCCGGTTGAGGGGGGGTGGTCAACCGCAGTGGAAATGGCGCTTCACCAGCTCGAGCATGAGGGTGGTGTTGTTGCGCGCTTCTTCGGTTTCGGCTTTGTCGAAGCTGCGGAGTGTGGCGATGAGGCCTTCTATCATGCCGGGGCTGAATACACCGCGGTCGGTGAATACAGAGGCGCTTTCGGCCAGGCAGTCGGCCGACGATGCGCAGTCTGTCGGAAGATTCCTCAAGCGCGCCAGCACTTCGGGATGGTGGTGAATGTCGAGGTCAACATAGGTGTCGGCCGCCAGTTTGAGAGCTTCTTTTTCAGGCATTTCGAGGCCGTGGCGGAGTGCAACGGCTATTCCGGCCAGCAGGCGGTAGACGTCGGCCGAGCCGTCGGCATTTCGAATCTCGAAAGTCTGCTTGATGCGGGGGTCGACGTCGGGGCAGGCCGTAGCGGCTTCGGGTCCGTTTGCCTCGGCGCACATGTCGGCTCCGGCAATCCAGCCCAGGGGCACGCGGACGAGCACGGAGCGGTTGCGGTCGCCCCAGCAGATGCTTGTGGGGGCTTCCTGGTTGGGGACCAGGCGGAAATACGATGTTGGATTGGTATTGCCGAAGGCCGTCAGGGCCGGAGCGAGAGTCATCAGGCCGGCTATGGCACGGCGGGCGCGGTCGGTGAGGCCGCGGCTGTCGGCCGTTGCGCTGCCGCCGCCGTTTTCGGGCGTCTCCATAAGGCGGATGTGGATGTGGAGTCCGCTGCCGGCTTTGCCTACGGTGATTTTGGGAGCGAAGGTAACGTCGAGTTCCTCGCGAGCGGCCAGATTGCGGATTACCCACTTTGCGAGGGCGAGCTGGTCGGCGGCTTCGCGGGCGTCGACGGGCAGGAATTCTATTTCGTTCTGCTCGTAGATTTTGCCCTGCAGGGTGAAGTTGCCGACCTCGCTGTGGCCGTACTTTATTTGTCCGCCGGTGGAGGCTATTGTGCGCATGCACAGAGTGCGGAAGTGGTTGAATTTGGCAAAAGGCGCGCTCTCGTGGTAGCCGCGCTGGTCGGTGGCGGCGAAGCAGCCGGGGTCGCGGGATATGACATAGAACTCCAGCTCGCCCATGGCGTGGAACACCAGGCCGGTGGAGCGCGTGAACTCGCTGCAGGCCTTGTCGAGGGTATATTCCGGCGAGCTTTCCAGGGGCTTGCCGTCCTTGTCGAAGAAGGAACAGAGCATCGTCAGTGTGGGAATCTCCTCGAAGGGGTCGACAAAGGCCGTGCGGAAACGGGGCACGACGTAGAGGTCGGAACTACCCGCGCTGATGAAGGGGAAGAGCGAGGAGCCGTCGACGCGCTCGCCCAGAGTGAGGATGGTCTCCAGATAAGCCAGGTCGTTGACCACAAAATTGAGGGTCTTGAGACGGCCGTCGGCTGCCGGGTACATAAAGTTGACCATTTCGATGGAATTGGCCTTGATGAAGTCGATGATGTCGGCTTTGGTGATTGCCGAGGGTGCCTTTTTGAGATACGCCACCACGGCGTTCTTGCTTAGTTCAATGTGTTTGTCCATGGTCCGGTTATGAGAATGGGGGGGTATGGTTCAGAGGGTGAAACGGCGTGTCGTCCGCAAGGACGACACGCGCGTCGGTTCGTTGAATATCTTGATATAGAGGTGTTTCGCCGCTTAGCTCAGGGGAACAACGCCAATGCCGGGACGGTCGGGGATGGTCACCTTTCCGTCGACTATCTTCATGCCGTCGAAGATATCGTTGGCAATGAGGAGGTTGCCGTCGAGGTCGGCCCAGTCGACAAGCGGAGCCAGCTGGGAAGCGGCGCTGACGGCGCACGAAGTTTCAGTCATGCAGCCGAGCATCACCTTCATGCCCAGGGCGCGGGCCAGGGTGGCCATCTGGTATGCTTCGTGCATGCCGGTGCTCTTCATGAGCTTGATGTTGATGCCGTCGTAGGCCTCGGCGGCGCGGCGCACGTCGGGCAGTCGCTGCAGAAACTCGTCGGCAATGATAGGCAGCGGCGAGCGTTCGCGCAGCCAGGCGGTGTCGTCGATAGCGGCCTTATCCATAGGCTGCTCCACGAAGAGGCAGTTGCGCTCGGCAAGCCAGTGGCACATGTCCAGAGCCTTTTCGCGGTCGCTCCAGCCCTGGTTTGCGTCCACGCAGATAGGCACGTCGGTCTGTGCGCGCAGAGCCTCCACTATTTCCTTGTCGTGGTCAAGACCCATTTTCACTTTAACGACCTTGTAGGGTGCGGTTTCCTCGATTTTGCGGCGCATCTCCTCGGGGTCGGCGTCATAGCTGATGGTGAAGGAGGTGTTTGGCGTCTTGTCGGGATTCAGACCCCAGATTTTGTACCAGGGCTGCCCCATTATTTTGCCCGTGAGGTCATGGAGGGCAATATCGACGGAGGCCTTTGCGGCGCGGTTGTCGGGCGCCACGCTCTCCATATATTCATGGATGTCCTCAATGCGGAAGGGGTCCTTGAACTGGCTCAGATCCAGGCGGGAAAGGAAGTCGGTCACGGAAGCCACGTTTTCGCCCAGGTAGGGCGGCATGGAGGCTTCGCCGTAGCCCGTGAAGCCGTCGCAGCTGATTTGCACCTGCACACCCGGTGTTGTGGTGCGCTGGTTGCGCGCCAGGTTAAAAGCGTGGCGCAGGCGAAGCTCGTAGGGGCGGAACGAAAGGGTCATGCGGCCCGGCATGGTGCTGGGGCGCGTTGCGCTCTCTATTGCGGAGATGCTCACCGGGGCTGCGGCGAACATGGCGCCGAGCAAGCCGGTTTTTATGAAGTTTCTGCGGTTCATCGGATGCAAAGTTAGAATTTAAAACTCAAAGTGAAAAATGCCCAAGGTAAAAATTTCACATTTCACACTCTACATTTTTCATTTTCAAAAGTACCACGGGTGGTTGCGGGCCAGGGTGATGCCCGGAGTGCCTTCGTTACCGGCGATGCGGACCGCGTGGAGGAAAGGCGTGGTGAGATAGTCCGGGCTGGCGGGGTCTACGCTGTTGCGCTTCACGCGGCCGCTGGAGTGAACGTAGTTGCCGTCGTGGTCATAGATGGCAACGTGGGTGACGCGCCCGGAGCGGGTGCCGAAGAAGAGCAGGTCGCCGGGCTGGCAGTCGCGCCAGTCGGCGGCTTCGATACGTGTGCCGGTCAAGGCCTGCTGGGAGGCGTCGCGCATCAGAATGATGCCGTTGCTGAGATAGCTCACCTTAGCCAGGCCGCTGCAGTCGAGGGCTTTGGTAGATGTGCCGCCCCAAAGGTAGGGGGTGCCCTCCATCGAATATGCTATGTCGAGAATCTTTTCGGGGTCGAAGTCCTGGGCCGCCCATTCGGAAATGGGGGTCACGGAGCTTTTTGCCACCCAGCCTTTTCGGCCGTCGGGGAGGACTACGGCGATGCGTCCGTTAGCCTCCGTGGCAGTAGCGTCGGCCTCGACGATGCAACCGTTGACCAAGTCGGTGACCACATCGCGCAGACCGTTAGCGTCGGCGCTGCGATAAGCGCGGATTTGGTAGGGGTCGGTGACAACGTAGCGGTCGGCCGAGCGCCACGCCGCCATCTGGGCCGGTGTCTTAGCCGCCAGCGACGACGACGGAACGTAGGCGATATATCCGTCGGGGGTCTGCACGCGCCAGAACTCCGCATTGTCTTCAAGCACCCGCACCGGTGTGCCCAGCACGGCCTGAGTGGCCATCTCCGCGGAGTGGCGCCCGCCAGTGCGCAGGCTGGCGGCGGGAATACGCACTAGCGCCCACTTGTCGGAGGGGAGCACGCGGATGCTGTCGACAAAATCGATGCCGGCGGCTCCCATTTCGCGCACTACGTATTCTCGCACTGCCGAGCCCGAAGTAGCGCCGGCGACTACGATGCGGCCGTCGCGCCCGGTGTGTGCCTCAAGGGTGTAGACAGCCTGGCGCTTGTCGGGTGCACATTCGCTTTTTATGCGGTTCAGAATTTCCGTGGTCTGCTGAAGGTGGTCGGCGGCCGTGGCGGCGGCGGTGGCGCCGAGCAGGGCCAGCGCTATGAGGATTGCTTTTTTCATTGCTGTGGGTGTCAGGGTTTTTGAACGGGTACGGCAGATATTATTTCGAGATCGCAGTCCCAACCGGGATAGAAGAGGTTGCCTTTGGAACATTCCACTTCGCCGGCCTGAAAGTCGACGGTCTCGGAGCGCACAAACTGCTTTGCGGGCAGCATGGGCATGCCCACGCCGGTGTTGATGCACATACGCCAGGAGTCTATGCCGGTGTTGTAGAAGTACTTGGCCTGCGGGTCGCGAGCATTGAGGTAGCGGCCGAAGGAAACGTCGACGGGTACCCAGCCGATGCCTTCGAAGTAGGTAGCGCCCCAGTCGTGGTAGTTCACCTCGCCGGGATGAAGCATCCAGCCGCTCACCCAGCGCGCCGGCACACCCAGGCTGCGCATCAGCGAGATGTAGAGCAGTGTTACCTGTCCGCAATCGCCGTGGCCTTCCTCAACCACATAGGTGGGGATGCAGTCGATGGTGCTGTACTCGCGGGCTCCGGCCCAGGGGTAATTGTCCTGGATGAAATCGAACACGAGACGGCTCTGTTTCAGCGGATTGGTTTCGTCGCCGACTATGGCGCGGGCCAGGCTGTCGAGGCGCACGTAGTGCGGGCCGTCGAAGGAGGTGTAGTGGCGGTAGAGCTCGGACTCGGTGTCGTAGGGACGAAGAGCTGCCTCGATGTCGTTGGGCGACACATATTTGCCCATTGCGACATATCGCCCGGTGTAGGAGAAAACGGCGGTGTCGCCCTCGGCAGCGGGTGCCGGAGCGGTCATGAAAATGCTGTTGTGGAAATCGACGTCGGCGCCGGCAAGCAGCGAGTCGGCGCGAAGGTAGGGCGCCGAGGCCTCGAGTATTTCTACGTTGCCCTGATAGTCAACTTGGTCGCTGCCCAGGGGCAGAGGCAACCACACGCGCAGAGTGTCGCCGGCAAGCGCCTCATTGAAAGGCACTTCGACACTGAAGCGGAAAGTAACTTCGTGAGCGGCCCCGGTGGGGAGATTGCCGCGCTGATATGCCAGAACAGAATCCACGTAGGCGATGCGCTCGGGGCGCGCCGTGTCGCCGCGTCCCGTTTCGCCGCTCATGGCAGGGTTGAGAAGGGCCAGATTGCGCGGTGCTTTGCGGTGAACGCGCAGCTCGCCGTCGATATTCAGTGTCTCAATGTATTTCTTGCTTATGAATGAGTCGATTTCCTGGTCGGTGATGCCGGGATAGCGCTCTTTGAGCACAGGGCGGGCCTCATCGACCGTCCAGGGGAAGTCGTAGAGCAAGCGGGAGTGGATGGCAGCCAGGCTGTCGGACTCTATCCATACGGGAAGCGCCCGGTCGGAAGCAACCTCGGCTTCATGCTCGTAGAGACGCGTGAAAAGGACCACGGTCGCCACGGCCACAAGACAAAAGATAATTGTGAGTAAGACTTTTTTCATGGTTGAAAATAATAACGGCCGGATATTGACGCCAAGCGTCGGCGCGATTGTTTCCCAAAGTTAGCAATAATTTCGCCCCCTGCCAAATGTTTTAGTTTTTTTTATTAATTTTCAACCCGATGCGCCGCCGAGCTCTGCGAAAAAAGCCGGCGGGGCGCCGAAGTGGCGTCCCGCCGGTGTGCAGTGTCCGTTAAAACGGAGCTGAAGTCGGTTTAGCAGCCGAGTTCCTTCTTGAGGCGTTCGATTTTGGCCTCAGCGTCGCGGTTGCAGCGGTCATAGTCGGCAGCGCCGGCCATGGTGTCGTGAACCTCGAAGTAGAACTTGATTTTGGGTTCGGTGCCCGAAGGACGGATGGAAACCTTGGTACCGTCGGCGGTGAAGAACTGGAGGACGTTGCTGGTAGCGGGGAAGTCCATCTTGGTCACCTTGCCGGTGGTGAGGTCCTTGCAGTTGAGATCGGAGTAGTCCTTGACCACGGTCACGGCGCTGCCGTCGAGGGTCTTGGGCGGATTTGCGCGGAAGTCCTTCATCATCTGCTGTATTTCCTCTGCGCCGCTCTTGCCGGTGCGGACAACGGAGACACCTACTTCGTGGCTGTAGCCGTTCTTGAGGTATATTTCCTGGAGCATCTGGTTGAAGTCCATGCCGCGATCTTTTGCCCATGCGCATACTTCGCACATAAGGGAGATAGCGCTGACGGAGTCCTTGTCGCGGCAGAAGTCCTCGGCCAGGAAGCCGTAGCTCTCCTCGCCGCCACCAAGATAGCGCTCGGTGCCTTCGAGGTCGCGGATTACGGCGGCAATCCACTTGAAGCCGGTGTAGCAGTCGTACATCCGGATGTTCTGGTTCTTGGCGATTTCCTTGATGGTCTCGGTGGTGACGATGGTCTTGACCACGTATTCGTTGCCTTTGAGGCGTCCGAGCTCGCGGTTGCGGATCATGATGTAGTTCAGAAGAATCATCACAATCTGGTTGCCGTTGACGAGCTGATATTCACCATTGTTGTCGCGGATTACGCAGCCGATGCGGTCGGCGTCGGGGTCGGAGGCCAGGATGATGTCGGCACCCACTTCCTTGCCCTTTGCGATGGCCATTGCCATAGCGGAGGCGTTCTCGGGGTTGGGGGAGTCAACAGTGGGGAAGTCGCCGCTGGGGATGTCCTGCTCGGGAACGTGGATGATGTTGGTGAAGCCGTAGTTGCGGAGCGATTCCGGAATGAGCTTCACGCCGGTGCCGTGGATAGGAGTGTAGACAATCTTGAGGTCGGCGTGGCGCTTGATGACTTCGGGGTCCAGCGAGAGGGTCTTGATAGCGGCCAGGAAGTCGCGGTCCATGTCCTCACCGATAATGGTGATGTTCTCGGGTTTGCCCTGGAACTTGATGTCGGTCACGCTCTTGATGCGGTTCACGTTGTCGATAATGTTGACGTCGTGGGGTGCGATAATCTGAGCGCCGTCGCTCCAGTAAGCCTTGTAGCCGTTGTATTCCTTGGGATTGTGGGAAGCGGTGATGTTCACGCCGCTCTGGCAGCCCAGGTGGCGGATTGCGAAGCTGAGCTCGGGGGTAGGACGGAAGTTTTCGAAGAGGTAGACTTTGATTCCGTTGGCCGAGAAGATGTCGGCAACGATTTCGGCAAACTTGCGGGAATTGTTGCGCACATCGTGGCCTACCACCACGCTTATTTCGGGCAGGTCGGCGAAAGCCTCCTTGAGGTAGTTGGCAAGACCTTGGGTGGCAGCGCCGACTGTGTATATGTTCATGCGGTTGGAGCCGGCGCCCATGATTCCGCGCAGGCCGCCGGTGCCGAATTCGAGGTCTTTGTAGAAGGACTCGATGAGTTCCGTTTTGTCGTCGGCCTCGAGCATGCGGCGCACCTCGGCCTTGGTTTCTTCGTCGTAACCGTCGCCGAGCCACATTTTGGCTTTGGCGGTTACTTCGTTGAGCAGTTCCTTGTTTTCCATTATGGGGTTAGTTATGAGTGTGTTTTTCAGTTACGTCAGTAATGATTTCACAAAGATAATGCTTTGCGTCAATATAGACAAATTTCGAGGGCCGCAAGTTGGTTCTTTCCCTCAAATTTGTCAAATATTCACACTCTGTCAGCCCAAAAGGGTATGAATTTGGCGCATGGTGGCCCCGGGAGCGGCGGCGGCGAGCACCTCAGCCAGTCGGGAGCGCGACTCCAGCGGCGAGCGGCCGCCGCAGTCGAGTATGCCTTCGCCGTAGAGTGCCTCGGGTGTGGTGTAGCGCGCAAGGCCCCACCCATATTTCTGTCCCTGGGCGCCGACTGGATATTCAAAGCCGGCTATACAGAGCCGTCCGGCCATCTGCAGGCGCGTGAGCATGCCGTCGAGCACGTTGCGGCTATTGGCCGGGGTTCCCAGGGCGTCCAGGCCGGTGGTGTCGACGAGGTCTTGTGCCTGCCGGCGTCTGCGGGGCCCCAACCCGAGCATTTCCTTAAGCTCGGAGCTGAGTATCGAGCCACATTCCTCGATTGTGCGCAGCAGGGAGCGTTCGCTAAGGCCGCCAAGGGCCTCGACGGGCTCGGAGGGTACTTCGGCGGCAAAGCGGCGGTAGTTAAGGAAGTCGGAGAACACGTTGAGCCGCATATATATCGCCTTGCCTTTAAAGAACTTACCGTAGGCCACGTGCCCCATTCCGATGACCGGTCCCTTCCATTCCCACGGGCCGTCGGCATCGTCGGCGAACCACAGCCGCGGGTCGGCCATTGCCTGCACCGAGAACCCGGGTATGTTGCCCCGGAAGAAGGGCAGCACGCCCAAAGCCCGAACCGCCTCATCGAGATCGCGGGCGCTGCGGAGCGGCAACCGGAGGATGACTTCGCTGCTCATTCTTCGGAGGTTGAAGGGTTCAGCGGTGCCGACAGGGCTTCCAAAAGGGCATCGGCAAGCAACGAACCCTGCAGACGGTAGCCTGCCGAGGTGAAATGCACGCCGTCGGCACCCAGCACGTGGGCATTTTTCATCTTCGAGGCCGAGCCTGCGCCTCCTACGATGGCATAGGTGTCGTAGAGCGGAATACCGTTTGCGCGGGCATAGTCGGCAACTACGTTTCGTGCGCGCACTACCTTTGTGTTGACGGTTTGGCCTACGGCGCGGCGCTTGCCTCGACGCCATTTGTAGCGCTTGCGGTAGCACTCGGTGGGCGTCACCAGCAGTATGGCCGCCTCGGGGCTGGCCGACTTTATCTTTCCGAGGAGCAAGTCTACTTCGGCGCGCATGGTGGCCTCGTCGAAGGTGCCGAAAGCCTCGTTGGTGCCAAGGGCCACTATGACGAGGTCGGGATTGAGGCGTGCGAGCTCGCGCCCGAAGTTATCTACTTGATTGTATGTGCCGTAAGTGGCGCCATTATTGCCAATGGAGTGCACGAAAGTGCCGGCTTCAGCCTTGGAGAGCACAAAACCGGCCAGCACGGTGCCGCTGCCGGCGTTTATGCGCAGATGCATGTCGGTTGTGGGTTGCTCGGCCAGTATTTCGCTGTCGGTCAGCCGATCGAAGTCCATGCCTATGCCGACATTGCTGCCGTAGACGGCCGTTATTTCGGGCTCGTCGCCCAAATAGATGACTTTGACGCGGTCGAAAGGCTCCTCGGCGGTGATGTGAATCACACTCAGTCCGCCCACGGGCTGCACGCCGATGCCGGTGAAGGGCATCTCGGTGGCCCAGGGCAGTTTGAGCAGACGCGACGTCACGGTGTTGCCCGTGCCGGTGACGGTGTAATCGTTTGGCTGATTGGTACCCGCCATGCGGAATGGGATAATCAGGCCACGACCGGCACTGCCGGCGGCATCGGCCACTCTGGCGCGGAGCACACTGCCTCCGAAGTCGGCCTGGATGTGGGAGTCGCCAAGGTAGACGATGTTGAAAACGGTGTCGCCCTCGGCGGCGGCCGCAAAGTGCCGGGCAGTGCGGGCCCAGTCGGCGCCGTTCATCTCCACGTGGTTAAGATCCGGCTTAAGAAAGCGATAGCGGCTGTAGTCCACGCTGTTGTCGGCCGATACTTCCAAGGTCGGGTCTATGCGCTCCTGGGCCCGCAAGCAAAGCACGGCGGCGAGCATTGCCACCGTCAGGACAAAGAATTTTTTCATAAGGCGGCGGTGGAATTTTCAGATTGAAGACTCAGCATCAGACCCTCCAGAAACTCTTCGGCAAGCACTCGGCCGCCGCGGTGGTTGAGGTGGATATAGTCTGCGTTGACGAGCTGGCGATTGCGCCATTCGACGATGGCACCCTCTCCGCCCTGAGCTGCCCTAAGGTCGTAGAAATTCACACCGGCACGCTGAGCTGCAAGACGTTGGGCGTGGGTCATGGCGTTGCAGGTAGGCAGGCTGCGCACTGTGCCGTCGACTTTGGCTCCGCGGTCAGCGATGCCGAAAACTATAATTTCGGCGTGGGGGTAGACACGTTTGAGCTTTTCGAGGGCCGAGGTCATGCCGATGCGATAGTAGGCGTAGTCGGCCTGATCGGCGCTGAGGGCATTTATGCCGTATTCAACGATAATGAGGTCGTAGTCTACTGCCGCAGAACAGTTTGCGGCGTTCAGCCCGCGGAGGTTGAGACCGGAGCTGCCTCGGCTGCTCATGCAGTCGACGGCCACGCCGGCTGAACCGTCGAGGTAAACTCCAAGGCCGATGAGACCCTCGCCTTCGGTGCTGACGGTCAGCTTGTTGGTATTCGCTTCGAGAAGTACTTCCTGAGGTCGGGGCGAAGGAAGAAGACGGGTCGACACCGACGCGCCGTCGGCCGCCGTGAGAGTCACCGAGCAGGTGTCGCGGGCTATGGCCACAAAGCGCGAACGCTCCCACGACGCTGTCCCCGCATAGTCCGAGCTGCCTTTGTAGGTAGCCGTTGCAGTCGGTGCAGCCACGGCATATTCGCCTGATATAAAGCGCACTGAGTCGTTGCGTGGCATATTCAGTATATTGAAGGTCTCCCAACCTTCGCCACCTGCGCGCACACTCCGGCGGAATCCGGCCATCGACGAATGCATAGGCACATATCCCACTCCGCAGCCACCGTAGCGCTCCTGAAGGAGGTTGCGGAGGTCCTGGGTGAAGATGTCGCCCTCGATGAAAGAGTCGCCGACAACACCGATGCGCACCGTCCGGTTGGCGGCCTGGGCCAAGGCGGCTTTGAGTTTACCAAGAGGCTCGCCCCCGGTGTAACATTCGACCACCACATGGCCGTTGACCACCGGCGCTTCCTCAAAGGGAGGAATCCACGCCACAGTATCGTCGGAGGCCGAGTCGGCCACAGCCACACTGCCTGCTCCGGAGCCTGCGGCACCTTCGGCGGCAGCTTGCGCCGAAGCTATAAGTTCTTCAAGTTCGGGGTCTACGATAGGCGATGCCGCTACGGCCGCCGTGCTTTTGTCCGAGGGGAAGAGGTCGCCCAAAAGGTTGAAATCCTTCAGCCGGTTGCCGGTCAGGTCGCCCCAGGGCAGAGCCGAGGCGCCAAGCAGCAGCACAAAGGCCGTGGCAAGAAGGATGAAGGTGTGTCGTGAGGAGGAATCGTTCATAATAGATTATGTGCTTGCTGTTTGCAGAAGCTGCACCAGAGGCGAGGCCTTAGCGGCAGTCTCGTCCCATTCCGCAACGGCCTCCGAGTCGGCCGTGATACCGCTGCCGGTGTAGACGCACCAGTTTTTGAAGTTCATGTGGGCGCATCGTATCAGGCCGTAGGTGAGGTTGCGTCGCACGTCGGCAATGTTGATCAAACCGGCGTAGAAATAGCGGTGAGCCGGCTCCAGGAGGTGTATTTCGTCGATTGCCTCGCGCCGGGGGTAGCCCGCCAGGGCCGGTGTGGGCTGTATAGCCTCCACGAGTGCGTCGAAGCCTTCGCGGGAGTAATTTTGGAGATATTCGGAGTTGAAGCGCGTGCAGAGGTGCTTCACTGCGGCGGCCTCGAGCTCAGCGCGTTCGCCGCGGCTGAAGGCTATGCCGGAGCGACCCAGCCGACGCTCCATATAGTCGGCCACTATCCCGTGCTCGGCGATATTTTTTTCGCTCCAGGGCTCTGCGGCATCGCGTGGCATGGTTCCGGCCAGTGCCATTGTGCTGAGGCAACCCCGGTCGGTGCGCTCCATGATCAGCTCCGGCGTTGAGCCCATCCACATCCCCGTGGCAGGATGCCAAAAGAGGTATGTCAGGGCCGTCGACGACGCTATTGTGCTGAAATAACTCTCGATGAGGCGACACATGCCGTAGATGCCGAGTTCCTTGAAGGATCCGCAGACGGTGCGGGCGAGTACCGTCTTGCCCCCGCGCTGGCGGAGGCGACGCACTGTCCAGTCGACCATTCGGGTATAAACCTGATAGTCGGTCGACTGCGAGCAGACCTGCATCGGCGGCACATCGAGGGTGATTTGGGCCGACAGGTCAAGCCAAGTATGGCTCAGCCATGGTTTTACGCGCAGCCGCATGGCGTGTTCGCCGGGATTCTCGCCTTCGGCTCTGAAAACTATATAGCTGTCGCTGAAGCCGTCGCGTGCCGGCATGCGCACTACCCCGAAGGGCGTGCCTTCGGAAATCAGGCGGTGAATTTCGTCGGCAAGATGCCCGAAGTCTTCGGGCCGGTAAAAGGTGTGCATCAGAGTCCCTCCTCCGCCGTTCCGATAAGATCGAACTCATCGGCTCCGGTGATTCTAACATTATATATATGGCCCGGCTGCAATGCGCTTTGGGAGTGCACAGTCACCACACAGTCGACTTCCGGCGAGTCGAACTCGGTGCGGCCCAACCACACTCCCCCGCTCTCTTCGTCGATAATAACGCGCTGAGTGGTACCGATTTTGGCCTCGGCGCAGGCGCAAGTGATGTCGTGCTGGGCCTCCATAAGCCGGTCGAGGCGTTGCTGCTTGACCTCTTCGGGGATATTGTCCTGATAGTGCTTCTCGGCGTAAGTGGCCTCCTCCTCGCAGTAGGCAAAGGCTCCCATACGCTCGAAGCGCTGCTCGCGCACAAAGTCCAGCAGGCGCTCGAAGGCCGCTTCGTCCTCGCCGGGGAAGCCCGTCATCAGCGTGGTGCGGATGTGGATGCCCGGCACTTCGCGGCGTATGCGGGCCAGCAGCTCGCGGGTGGCGTCGGCGTCGATATGGCGCCGCATGTTGGCCAGCACACCGTTGTCGATGTGCTGCAGGGCTATGTCGAGATATTTGCACACGTTCGGGCGCGAGGCCATCACGGGCAGTATGTCGTAGGGAAAATCGGCCGGATAGGCGTAGTGCAGTCGCAGCATCTCCACACCGGGAATGTCCGAAAGGGCCTCGATGAGGGCAGCAAGCTGCGAGCGGCCGCTGCCGGCAAGGTCGGTGCCGTAGGCGCTCAAGTCCTGCGCGATGATGTTGAACTCGCGCACTCCGCGGGCCACAAGGTCCTCCACTTCCTCAACAATCTCCGCTATCGGGCGCGAGTGGTGACGACCCGTAATAAGAGGTATAGCGCAGAAGGCGCAGAACCGGTTGCAGCCCTCCGAAATCTTCACGTAGGCATGGTGAGGAGCCGTCGATAGCTCGCGTTCCCAGCTTTTAAGCGGTTTTGGAGCCGGCGCAAGCACTTCGACCAGGGCATCCCAGTCGAACTTGCCGCATATGCCGTCGAGTTCGGGCATTTCCTGAGCCAGCTCGGCGCGGTAGCGCTCGCCCAGACAACCCATTGCGTATACTCCGCGCACCCGACCTTCTTCTTTGAGCGCGATGGCGTTGAGCAGCATCTGCACGCTTTCTTCCTTGGCGTCGCCGATGAAGCCGCAGGTATTGACCACCACATCGGCGCCGTCGACATCGTCGGTGTCGAAATCGACCTCCAGCCCCGATGCCCCAAGACGGGCCGCAAGGCGCTCGCTGTCCACAAGATTCTTGGAACAGCCCATGCTGACAATAACTACGCGACGGCTCATTTGCGATTGCCGAAGAGGGACTCTACGAAGGCGCTCTTGTCGAAAATCTGAAGGTCGTCGATGCCTTCGCCCAGACCTATGTACTTCACCGGAATACGGAACTGGTCGCTGATGCCGATTACAACACCCCCGCGGGCCGTGCCGTCGAGCTTAGTTACGGCAAGGTCGGTCACATGGGTGGCCGCCGAGAACTGGCGGGCCTGCTCGAAGGCGTTCTGTCCGGTAGAGCCGTCGAGCACCAGAAGTACTTCGTGTGGTGCGTCGGGCACCACCTTCTTCATAGTGCGCTCTATCTTGGAGAGCTCGTCCATAAGCCCCTTCTTGTTGTGAAGTCGGCCGGCAGTGTCGATAATAACCACGTCGGCGCCGTTGGCCTTTGCCGACGACAGAGTGTCGAAGGCCACGGCAGCGGCATCCGAACCCAGCTGCTGCTTCACCACGGGCACACCGGCGCGCCGTCCCCACTCGTCGAGCTGCTCGATGGCGGCGGCGCGGAAGGTGTCGGCGGCGCCGAGCATCACCGACAGCCCGGCCTTGGAGTAGAGATGAGCCAGCTTGCCGATGGTGGTGGTCTTGCCTACACCGTTGACGCCCACTACCATGATGACATAGGGCGTGCTCACTTCCCGGGGCGTGCGGGTGTCCTTCTCCATCAGCAGAGCCGTTATTTCCTCGCAGAGCAGACGGTGGAGCTCGTCCATATCGACGTATTTGTCGCGTGCGGCGCGCTCCTTGATGCGGTCGATGATTTTAACGGTGGTTTCGGCACCGATGTCGCTGGTGATGAAAATCTCCTCCAACTCGTCCAGAAAGTCATCGTCGACGGTGCGCCGTCCGGTGATGGCGCGCCGCAACTTGCTGAATACTCCCTCTTTGGTCTTTTGGAGACCGCGGTCGAGTGTCTGCCGGTCCTGCTGCTGTTGTTGTTGCTGCTGCTCGGGAGTTACGTTCTTTTTCTTGCCGAAGATGTTGAAGAAACCCATTGGATTGCTTTATTGATTGACTGTTGTTGCCGCCCGAACTCAACGGGAGTTCGCTTGAGCACTGCAAAGTTAGCAATTTTTTTTGTAATACCGGCTAACAATACGGAAGGAGCGACTGCACAAGCCGCTCCTTCCGCTAAAAAGTGAGGTTAAATGCTATCAGGCAACGAAGCCGAAAAGATGTGCGTTGATGCACATATTGGTAAGCCAGATCCACAGCGGGCAGAAGCCGATGAAGAGAATTACCGAAAGGGTCAGCGACGAGGTGCCGGTAGCTACGTAAGTATCGTACTCGTCGGCGATGATAATGCCCGAGAAGGCCGGAGGAAGTGCGGCGGCAACCACAAGCATCTTGAGGTTCAGCGGGTCCATGTGGAACACAAGACCGAGGATAAGAATCACTGCGGGCATCATCACCATCTTGAGGATGGAACCTAACACAGCCTGCCAGTTGATGGTTATCTTAATGGCAGCCAGGGTGATACCGGCCGAGAACACGGCCATGGAGGCATTGGCTTTGGCGATAAGGTCGAACGACGGGCTCAGGTATGCCGGCCAGGGTATGCCGACCACTACCCAAACCACGGCCAGGATAGGAGCCCACGCAACGGGCTGCTCCAAGGCATGGAGCACCGGCAGCCACGCGCTCTGCTTCTTGGTCGAACCGGGATTCTGCTTCTCCAGAGAGGCGTTCATCAGCGAAAGACCCACAGGAATACCGATGGCGTTGACCACGATACCCACAATGGCCACCACAAGAGCCACGCTCGGAGAAGTGCCGAAGATAGGCTCCAGAACGGCGAAGCCGAGGAAGCCGATGGTAGGAGAACCGCTGATAAGTGCGCTCACGGCGGCATCGGCGCCCGTATTCTTCTTGAACAGGCGGAATACAAAGTAAACTATCATGAAGCACGCCATAATGCCCACCGTCGAGATGATGGTGAGCTTGATGTCCTTCACAAGGTCTTCACGGCTTGCCTGCACGATGGAGACAAACAGTGCGGCGGGGAGGGCGTAGTCCAGCACCACCTTGTTGAATTTCTTGGCATCGGCGCCGGAGAATATCCCTTTCTTGCCCGAAATGTAGCCGGCCAGCATCACGACGATGATAGGCACTATGGCGTACAGTATGACATGCGAAATATTCATAGTAAATCAGTTGAAAGTGTTATTGTGTCGGGTTGAAGACCCGGGGAAGTCGGCGGAGGCTTCCCCGGGCGAAGAGGGTCAGACGGTGTAGTCGATCAGCGGGGTCGGGTTGAGGTAGCCGATGTGGCCGCTCTCCTTGCCGGCGTCCGCAGCAAGCTGTACGTCGATAATAGCCGGAGCCTTCGAGGCGATGGCCTCGGTGAGCGCCTTGGTGAGCTCTTCCGGCGTGGTGACATAGTAGTTGGCGGCTCCGAAGACTTCGCCCATCTTGTCGTAGCGCGCGGCAAGGTCCAGGGTGGTCGGTGCGGGGTCGTGCTCGATGGCCGGGTCGGTGCTGGGATTGACGCCGATGTTGTTGTAGATGCCGCCGTTGTTGAATATCACAACGGTAACGGGCAGCTTGAAGCGGCATATGGTGGCAAAGTCCATGCCGGAGAAGCCGAAGGCGCTGTCGCCTTCGATGGCCACCACGCTCTTGCCGGTGCTCACTGCAGCACCTACGGCCGAACCCATGCCCATGCCCATGATGGCCCAAGTGGCGCAGTCGACGCGATGGCGAGGCAGGCTCATGTCGATGGCGTCGCGGGTGTCGTCGAGGGTATTGGCGCCCTCATTGATGAGAATGACGTCCGGATTGGCCTCTATGACGGGCTTGACGGCGCTCAGCGCGCTCCAGTGGTTCATAGGCTGAACCGTGGAGGCATCCTTGAGGCGAGTTTGGAACTTGACGTTCTTTGCGGCGCTTTCGACCTGCAGCGACTTCACCCAGTCGGGGTCGGCGCTCATGGTCTTGCCTTTGAGACCGGCAAGAAGTGCGTCCAGACCCAGCGAAAGGTCGCCCACAACGGGAGCGGCGATGGGCACGTTGACGTCGATTTCCTGCGGCTCAACGTCGAGCTGCACGAATTTCATCTCAGGGTTCCACTTGCCGCGGCCGAACGACAGCATCCAGTTCAGGCGGGCGCCCAGAATGAGTACCACATCGGCCTTCTCCATAATGGTCGAACGGCACGACAGAGCGCTCAGAGGCCCGTTGTCGGGCAGTATGCCCTTTGCCATGCTCATGGGCAGATAGGGAATGTTGTAGGTATCGACCAAGGTCTTGATTTTGTCTTCAACCTTGGCGTAGGCGGCTCCCTTGCCCAGCAGAATGGCCGGACGCTTGGCCGAAGTGAGAACCTCGACGGCACGGGCGATGCTGTCGGCGTTGGGAGCAACGGCGCTGCGAAGGTCGACCGGCTCGTAGAAGAGCTTCTCGGCCTCGTCGGCATCCATTATTTCAGCCAGAGCCGGGGTGGTCATGTCGATGTAGACACCGCCGGGACGACCGCTGACGGCTGCGCGGTAGGCGCGGGCCACGGCGCCGGGTATATCCTTGGCGTGGCTGCAGCGGAAGGCCGCCTTGACCAGCGGGCGAGCCGTATTGAGCTGGTCGAGCTCTTCGTAGGTGCCCATCTTCATGTCTACCATGGTGGGATCGGTGGCACCCGAAATCTGTATCATCGGGTAGCAGTTCACCGTGGCGTTTGCCGTCGCCGTCAAGCCGTTCATAAAGCCCAGCGACGACACCGTCAGCAGCACGCCCGGCGTACCGGTGAGATAGCCATGGGTGGCGGCGGCCATACCGGCCTGCTGCTCAAAGCGGAAGCCTACGAATTTTACGCCGACCTTCTGCATAGCGTAAGCCGTTTCGGTAACGGGAATGCCCACAAGGCCGTAGACCGTGTCGAGTCCGAGGCGGTGCAGAGCCTGTGCGAGTATATACATGCCCGTCACCTGCTGAGGGAACTTAGGAGCGGGAGTAGTTGTCATATTTCTTCTTTTATGGGATGAATGAATATGAGAAAATGAGTTCAATGTCAATTTGCGCGAACTGCCGTTTTTGACAATCCGGCAAATTGACATTTCCTCAGTTTCTTTTTTTACTTCTTGGCTGCCACGGGAGCGGTGGTGCCGTTAGCGGCGAACGATGCAATCTGCTCGTCGGTGTAGCCCAGGCTCTTGAGCACCTCGGTGGTGTTACCGCCCAGGTCGGGGCACGGGCCGTAGGTAGGCTGGAAGTTGCTCATGGTGAACGGGCAGCCCACGGTGACGAACTCGCCGATTTCGCCGCCCTGGTTGATGCGGACCAGCGTATTGCCGTCGTAGAGACTCTCGTCGGTCATGATTTCCTTGGTGCTCAGCACGGGGCCTACAGGCACACCGGCTTTGCCGAGGATTTCGGTAACCTCGTATTTGGTCTTGTCGGCCGTCCAGGCACCGATGCGGGCCCAGATTTCCTCTTTGTGGCGGTCGCGGGCATCTGCCGTGTTGAAGTCAGGGTTGGTAAGCCAGTCTTCGAAGCCGAAAGCCTTGCAAGCCAGCTCGAAGTCCTTTGCGCCGCGCTGAAGGATGATGTAGACGTAGTTGTTGGCGTCCAGCTCGCTGTCGAGTCCACCGGCCGGTTTGCACTTGTAGGTCCAACCGAGCACGCCGGAGCCTTCGATATTGCCTGCGCGGGGCACGCAGTCGCCGAACTTGCCGTTGGGGTACTGCGGGAACTGGGTCAGGTAACCGATTTTGTCCAGTGTGAGCTGGTCGCGAGTCTTGATGCGGCAGAGGTTCAGGCACGCATTGTGCATCGACTGGTAGACGTAGCAGCCTTCGCCGGTGATGTGGCGCTGCTCAAGGGCGGCCAGGATGCCGATGGTAAGGTGCATACCCGTGTTGGAGTCGCCGAGGGCGGCGCCGCTCTGGGTAGGCATGTTGTACTGGCCTTCATACCAGCCGGTGGAGGTTGCGGCGGCTGCCGTTACCTGAGCCACAGGTTCGTAGGCCTTAAGATTGGCGTACTTGCTCGATACCGGGAAACCTTTGATGGTGCCGTAGATGCATCGCGGATTGAGCTGATGAACTACCTCCCACGAGAAGCCGAGCTTGTCCATGGCGCCCGGGTGGAGGTTTTCGATGAAGATATCGCACTCCTTAATCAGCTTGGTGAGAATCTCCTTGCCGTCGGGGGTCTTGGCGTCCAGGGCCAGCGACTTCTTGTCGGAGTTCAGCTGAAGGAAGTAGTAACTGGGAAGGTCAGGATTGAACTGAAGTTCTTTGCGCGTTGCGTCGCCCACGCCGGGACGTTCGATTTTGATTACGTCGGCGCCGAGCCACGCCAGCATTTGAGTACAGGAAGGGCCGGACTGCACTTCGGTGAAGTCCACCACTTTGATGCCTTGCAGAGGAGCTGTGTTCATTTCTTATGAATTTAGGTTATGCTATGTTATGTAATTCCGTGATTGGAGAGTGGCGCACCTTGCGCCTTATGCAAATAAAACGCTTCCGGCCACGAATTGTTTAAAATGCGCAACCGGCCTCCCGGAATTGGAAGGCCGGTTTGCAACTTGAATCCGGCTTAGGTCTGTGTCGTTGTGCGACAAAATCTGAATTGTTGAGACTATACTTGAATATTAGCGGAAAGATCTGTCTTTTTTACCTTGAATTGTAGCCTGTGCCGCTCCGGTGGAGCGGTCGGTATTTCTTTTTCTTGAATTTTGGTTTTGAGGTTGGTGCGAGGGCAACTCCAAAGCCCTGTGAAGCGCGGCTCAGTCCTGAGCGAACCGATAGTCGGCGAAGCGTTCCTGAAGGCGCTTGCGGGCAAAGAAGATGCGGCTCTTGACGGTGCCCAGCGGAAGACCCATGTGCTCGGCGATCTCGCTGTACTTGTAGCCCGAAACGTGCATGCTGAACGGTATGCGGTAGTCCGAGGGGAACTCGTTGATGGCGGCGGTGATTTCGCTGGCGCCGTAGCTGTCCTCGGGGCTTTCGATGCCGCTGTCCTGGCTCAGGTTGAGGTGGTAGAGGTTGTCGGTGGTGTCGACCACGGTGGCTGCGCGTACGCCGCGACGGTAGTTGTTGATGAACAGGTTGCGCATGATGGTGAACACCCAGCCCTTGAAGTTGGTGTTGTCCGTGTACTTCTCTTCGTTGTCCAGCGCCTTGAGGGTGGTGTCCTGAAGAAGGTCGTATGCGTCGTCGCGGTTGTTGGTCAGCATGTAAGCGAAGTTGAGCATGTTGGCCTGAAGGCTCATCAGATTAGATTGAAATTTTGCGCTTGCCATAGTGGTGAAATTTTTGGAGTTTTTTTTGTTTTTGGTGATCTCGAAAGGCCCTTATGTCCTTCCGACGGTTCAAAATTACAGCGCTTTTCACCAATGTCAAGTTTTTTAATGTTAAAAAGTGTTTCATCGCAAAAACACCCCTAAAATAACCCGTAAATATATTGTATGTCAGCCGTTTAAAATCTGATAGAATTTGTTACAAAATTGTTACATACTTGTAATGTCATTGTTTTGTAACACAAATGCACACACTTTGCACCCGACCCGCGCCGAGGCGGCAGCGCCGCCTTATTTTATGCTAACCGGAGTCATCCGGCGGCTTGGTTTAGCCGAACAAAGTGTATCCTAACGGGATACCATTTTTCATGCGCAAATTGCACCGATGGTATGGCGGCACGGAGCGGCATCCCGTTGGGATGCAAATTTTGGGTTGTGTTTTTTTCCTCCGGATGAATCCGGAGGCTAACATAAAGCGGGGCGGCTTTGCCGCCCTATCGGTGCATTGCGAACGTGGATGCACCCCTGTGGCTTGCCGCCCTAAGGGGAATTTGGAGCATAAACATAGCAATGGCCATACTCGTCGTGGAATATGGCCATTGCTATGTTGTCAGAGGGATTCGGTGGCGTGGTATTCAACCAGACCGGGCATTGAATTGCGAATGACTTTGGAGATGGAGACGCCGAAGTCTTTTGCAGCGCGGTCGAGGATGGTGCGGTAGGTTGTCGCCGTCGACCCCACGAAGCAAAGCGGCTGAGAGCGGTAGTCGTAGAAGGCGATGTTGCGCGTGAAGAAGTTCATGAACGCACTGTATATCAATCGGTAGACGTACGGATCGTCGAGGTGCTCGGCCAGGAAGCTGCTGTAGTGCGACAGGGTTCGGGAAGGCAGTGCGTTGGTGTAGACATCGTCCATCAGCACATTTGCCGACACGGAAAATTTTTCGAAAAATGCCTGTGTGAGCGATGCGGGGGCTATGCCTTTGAGCATATCGGCAATCATTAGCTTGCCCAGGTATGCGCCGGAGCCTTCGTCGCCGAGAATGTATCCAAGCGGGGGCACGGTTCGGACAATCTCGCTGCCGTTGTAGAGGCAGGAGTTCGAGCCGGTGCCGAGAATGCAGGCCAGACCCGAGGAGCGCACCAGCAGACCGCGGGCGGCTCCGAGGAGGTCGCTTTCGACCGTTACGGGAGTTTTGAACTGCGCCACCAGCGACGACTCTATTATCTTCTTCTTCTCAATGTTCGAGCACCCTGCGCCGTAGAAGTATACGTGGCTCCAGCGCTTGCGGAAGAAAGCTTCCGGCAGCTCAAGGCGTATGCTGTGGCTGATTTCGCGGCGGCTCTGAAAGAAGGGATTCAGACCCATGGTGTAGGCGTGCTCAACAACGTGAGCGCCGTCGACAAGAGCCCATTCGGTGCGTGTGCTTGAGCTTTCTCCAATAATTTTCATCGGCGGTCGATTTGCTCGAGAAGGGTGCGCACGGCCTGTTCAAGCTGACGGTCGATGCCGGCGGCCACTTCTTCAGGTGTGTTTTCTACCTTTACGTCGGGCTCCAGCTGCTGGTTCTCCAGGATGGTGCCGTCGGCAAGGCGGTAAGCAATCACGGGAACGCCGTAGATCAGCGAGGGATCCTGCATGGTAATCCAGTTCACGGAGCTCATCGTGCCGGGCACGGGCATTCCGACAAGCTTGCCGATTCCGACGTGGGAGTATACCCAGGGCGTGCCGTGGGCGTTGGAGTAGCACGCTTCGCTCATGAGCATCACGGAGGGCTTGTTCCAACGGCGCGAAGGCATGTCGCAGCTCTTGGTGCCGCGAATCTCCTGGGTGAAATACTTCTTGCCCGAGAGGAGCACCTCAATGTCTTCGTGGAGTCGGCCGCCGCCGTTCCAGCGAATGTCGACAACGACGCCTTCGCGATCGTTATACTTGCCCAACAGTGCGGAATAGGCCTGGCGGAAGTTGTCGTCGTCCATGCCGTCGAGATGCACGTAGCCAAGGCGACCGTGGCTGAGAGAATCGACGGCAGCGGCGTTGCGGTCGACCCAACGCTTGTAGAGCAGCGTGTTCCGGCGACCGGAGGAGATGGGTTTTACGGCAATCTGGCGGGTTGCGCCTCCCGACTTCACGTCGATGAGGGTTCGACGGCCGGCAGCCTCGTTGAGGAGGGTCTCTATGGGGCGCTCGGTGGTGATTTCCACGCCGTTGACGGCGGTGACAATGTCGCCGGGCACCACGGCGGGGCTAAGCCCGTAGAGCGGTCCCTGGGGAAGCACTTCGGCAATCTTGAGGCCCGGGCCGGTGTAGGTCATGTCGTAGAGCACGCCCAGATTGGCCGTGTTGTCGTTGACCCGCTGGTCGGAGGAGCCGCGGTAGCGGCCGCCGGTGTGGCTCACGTTGAGCTCGCCGAGCCATTCGGAGAGGAGTTCGGCGAAGTCGTAGTTATTGGCGATATGGGGCAGGAAGCGGCGGTAGTCGTTGCTCAGGCCGGTCCAGTCGACGCCGCCCATGTCGGCCAGCAGGAAGCGCTCGCGCACCTCGCGCTCGGCGTTGTCGAACATGAATCGGCGCTCGGCGTCGTGGTCGATTCGCTTTGTGGCGCGATAGGATATGTTCTTGCCCTTGAGGGTCTGGAGCGAGTTGCCGAAGATGAAGATTTCCTTGCCGTCGGGAGTAACCTCGAAGGCGGCGGAGGAGTCGGAGAGGCGTTTTTTGAGGTTGAGGTCGAGGTCGTCCATATCCATCTCCCAGAGGAAGGAGCCGTCGTCGGCTTCGGAGATGAAGTAGAGGGTTTCGCCGTCGGCGTCGACCACGGCGTCGTGGAGGTCGGTCGAGAAGGGGGTCAGGCGGCGCTGGCGGTCGTTGATGCCGTCGATTTCAACCACGATGTCGCCCTCGCGCTTGCTCTTGATGCCGTCGGCCTCGGCGAGTTCGCGGTCTTCCTTGGAGCGACGCCAGTTGTCGAGGGCGGCCTGGTTCATGAACACTATCATCACGTCGGTCTGCGAGCCCCACGATGCATGGTTGCGCATGCCGTAGCGCTCGGAGATAAAGGTAATTGCATTGCCGTCCATAGCCCAGCGGGGGTTGGAGTCGAAGTAGCCGCTCTGAGTGATGTTGGTCAAGGTGCCGTCGGCAACGTTGATGATGGCAACATCGGTGTAGGGGTCGCGGCCGTCGGTAATCTCGAGGGCTATCCACTTGGAGTCGGGGCTCCAGGTGTAGTAGAAGCCGCCATTGCGGTGAAGGTATGTCGAGCCGTCGGTGAGCTTGCGCACCTTGCCGGAGTCCATATCCTTGACGGCCAAAATATTGCGGTCGAGGATAAAGGCAAGCTGCTTGCCGTCGGGACTCATTTGAGCGTAGGTGCGCTCGTGGTTGTCGGTGTTGAAAAGGCGTTCGGTGTTGATCACCGTGGCGTGCGTAAGGTCGTTTTCCGAGCCTCGGCGCGCGGGTGTGGCGCGGTAGATGTTGTAGCGGCCGTCGCGCTCGGAGGTAAAAATCAGAGTGCTGTCGTTAGCCCACGACACCTGGCTTTCGGCCTCGGGGGTGTCGGTGACCTGCTTGGTGGTCGAATACTCCACGGAGGTCACGTAGACGTCGCCGCGCGAAACGAAGGCCACATTCTTGCCGTTGGGGCTCACAGTGGCTCCCCGCACGCCGCGAGTAGTGGTTTTGGTTTCGATATCTTCGGGATAATCGGCTGCTATGCTTACTCTTACTTTGGCGGGACGGCGGGCGCCGGGCGCCAGAGTGTAGAGCTCGCCGTCGTAGGTGAAGGCAAGGGTGCCGTTGGCCGCACGCGACAGGAAGCGCACCGGGTGACGGTTGAAATTGGTCACCGCCACGGCCGCTTCGGGATTGGAGAGAGGCGCGCGGTACACGTTGAGACTGCGCTGCGGGGCGCGCTCGGCGAGGAACCAGATAGTGTCGGCGTTGACAACCGGGTCGAGGTCTTCGCCGGCGGCATCGACAAGCTTCTGATGATGACCCGTGGAGGGTGTGTAGCGCCAGATATCGCGCGTCACCGAAGATGTGTGGTGCTTGCGCCAGGTGTCTTCAAAGCCCTTGACGTCGTTGTAGACAAAACTGCGGCCGTCGGGCGCCCACGATATTGCGCGGGCCGGAGTGGCCAACACCTGGCGGGGCGAACCCGTGCCGTCGGCATTGACGGCGTAGACCTCTGTGAGGCGAGCCGTGGGATACTGTATGCTCGAGGCGGGATCCTGCACGGCGGCGGAATACCACACCTCGCGGCCGTCGGGGCTGAAGGCCTCGGGAGTTTCGCCGGCCGAGTTGAAGGTAAGGCGCTTCCAGGCGGAGGCGCTGCCGTCGGAGGGCACGGTGAAGACGTCGAAGTTGCCGTTTACATCGCTTGCAAAGGCTATGGTGCGACCATCGGGACTCCAGATGGGAGACGTTTCGTAGGATGACTGGGACGTTAGACGCGTGGCGGCGCCACCGCCAACCGGAACGGTGAAAATATCTCCCTTGTAAGTAAAGGCGATACGGGAGCCGTCGGGCGAAATCTTGGCGTCGCGCAGCCAAAGGGGAGCAGTGTCGGTAGGGGCGGCGAATGCCGTGGTAGCCACAGCCGCCAGAATGGGCACTAATATCTTTTTCATTTGCAAGACAATGGGTTATTCGTTTGGCGCACACCGCCGGGAGAGGGAGCGGCAAGCAGTGAGCAAATTTAACAAAACTTTTCCAAACCCCAAAAATAAAAAGCAATTTATTGGAAACAGCGAGCAGCGGAAAGCTCAGCGGAAAGCTCACAAATAGCGAGCAGGCCGCCCAAGGACGGGGAAATCATACCTATGAATTAATTCGCAGACCTTAACGCCAAAAAGGGCGGCAAGACAAACAAGGGCGGCAAGAGTCATTATTGTAAAAAAAATCCCAAAGAACGATTAACGTAAAAAAGTCAGCATCGCCTGGCCGGCGGGGATTGCAAATCCCCGCTCCATAACGTTTGCGGAACCTTTCGCACTTAGGCGGCTTGCGAGGTGGAATCTCGCCGTTCTTGAGGCTCTATTTTGTCTCTCGGGAACTGCGCCAAAAAAGGCGGCTGCCGGAGTGGCAACCGCCTTTTATGAGTTTTGCCTTGGAGGTAATTATGCCTCGGCGGGCTTCACGTTGATGAACTTGCGACCGTTGCGTCCTTCGGAGAACTCTACGGTGCCGCTCACCAGAGCGTAGAGGGTGTGGTCTTTGCCGATGCCCACGTTCAGACCGGGATGGTGAACGGTGCCGCGCTGACGCTTGAGGATGTTGCCGGCTTTGGCGAACTGGCCGCCGAAGATTTTGACTCCGAGTCGTTTGCTTTCGGACTCACGGCCGTTCTTGGAACTGCCGACGCCTTTTTTATGTGCCATGGTGCTTGTGGATTTTTACGCAGAAGCGGAATGGGTTCAACAGAAGGTTAATTAGGCCACGATGTCTTTGATGACGATCTTGGTGAAGCACTGACGGTGGCCGTTTTTGCGACGGTAGCCTTTGCGGCGTTTTTTCTTGAAGACGATTACTTTGTCGCCCTTGACGAGGGATTTCTCCACGGTGCAGACAACCTTAGCGCCTTCTACGGTGGGGGTGCCCACTACTACTTCGCCGTCTTTGTCGGCCAGAAGTACTTTGTCGAATTCAACGGTTGCGCCGTCTTCTACTTTTTCGCCCAGGTAGTGCACATACAGAAAGCGGTCTTTCTCTGCCTTGAACTGCTGGCCCTGGATTTCTACTATTACGTACATTTAATTATGTAATAATTGGTTAAGCCGCTGAGGCGAAGTGCATTGCAACTCAATGCGCCTTTCTTTACCGAGCCTATTGCGGATTTTCAGCCCACAAAATTACAAAAAAAATTTCTTCCGGCAATATAAATCGGTGATTTTTTGCTCATCAGCGCTTTTTTTGTATTTTTGCGGCATGCTAAAGGCTTTGTTCCGCGAATTCACAAACATCTTTCTGCCACGGCTTTGCGCGGGGTGCGACAAACCGCTCGCCTTCGACGAGGAGTATGTCTGTCTTGGCTGCCTGCTGCGGCTGGTGCCGGTGTCGCGGACGGACTGCGAGAAGGTGCTCCTGCCGGTGCTCGACCGTCTGGAGTGCGAGCCGGGGCCGGTGGCGTCGTGGTTGCGCTACCGCCCCAACGATGTCGGCTCCGAAATAATCAAGGCCATCAAATACCGGCGTCGTGCGCGAATGGGCACTCAGTTGGGGCGGATGTTTGCCCGGGAACTGCTTGCCAGACCGGAGTACAACGACGGCACCTCGCCGGCGCCGTCTTCCATCGACGTCCTCCTGCCCATTCCCCTACACTGGACCAAAGAGGTGCGCCGAGGCTACAACCAGACATTCCGTATCGCCTTGGGCATCGCCGAGGTGCTCGGGGCGCAGGTGGCACACAATCTGGTGGCCTCGCGCCCGCATGCCACCCAGACGCGCCGAACCCACGCCGAGCGCGCCGAGAACGTGCGCGGCATCTTCGCCGTGGAATTTCCCCACGAGCTGGACGGCCTCAACGTGGCCCTGGTCGACGATGTGGTAACAACGGGTGCTACCATGACCGAAGCCGTGCTCGCCTTAGCGCGCTCCGGGGCCAGGCCGGCCTCCGTGGGCGTGCTCAGTCTGGGCTTGGCAAATGGTTAATTTTGCGTAACTTTGCAGTCCGAAACTCATTCGAACTGTCTTTGTCATGTGGATTGTTTTGGCTTTATGCTCTGCCTTAGGGCTTGGTTTCTACGACATTATGAAAAAGATTTCGGTGCGTGGCAACAACGTGCCGATTGTGCTTTGGTTCAATACCCTCTTCGGCACCCTGCTTATGAGTCCTGTCTTCGTCGGGCTTGCCTCCGAAGGCAGCTGGGGTCTGGGCGACACTCTCGCGGGCCACGCCCTGATTATGGGCAAAGCCGTGATTGTGCTGAGCTCGTGGATATTGGGCTACTTCGCCATCAAGCACCTCCCCCTGACCATCCAGGGACCCATCAACGCCACCCGGCCGGTGATAGTGCTCGTGGGTGCCCTGCTCGTCTTCGGCGAGCGCCTAAACTGGATGCAATGGGCGGGTGTGCTCATCGGTTTCGCTTCGCTTTTCATGATTAGCCGGATAGGCTCGAAAGAAGGATTTGCCTTTCGAAGCAGCCTGTGGCTATGGCTCTGCGTGGGCGCTACCCTGCTCGGCGCCGTCAGCGCCCTCTACGATAAATTCCTGATGCTGCGCTTCGAACCCCTCGAAGTGCAGGCTTGGTATTCGCTCTACCAACTCGTGCTGATGAGCGCCGTGGCCTTCGTGCTCACGCGCGGAGCCGCCGGCGCCACGCCCTTCCGCTGGCGTTGGGCAATAGCGGGCATCTCGCTCTTTCTGACGGCTGCCGACCTGTGCTACTTCTATGCCCTGTCGCTGCCCGGCTCGATGATTGCCGTGGTGTCGATGATACGCCGTGGAAGCGTTCTGGTGAGCTTCTTCTTCGGCGTGGTCGTCCTCCACGAGGGCCACGTCCGCAGCAAGCTCCTCGATCTGGCTCTCCTTATGGTATCACTCATCCTCCTGGTCATCGGAGCCAACCTCCCCGCCTAAGAGCCGGTCTCATAAGGAATGTTAACGTCCTGGGCGGCGATTTTTCGAGGGGATTTAGTCGCGGGCCGAAGGCGCAATGGGGTTCCATTGCAACTGAGGCGCGCGGCTAAAGCCACCGAAAAGGCGCCGAGGCGATGGTAACTTCCCGGCGGAGAGAGGTCTGTAGGATAGCTCAAAATCGATAGAACTCAAGTGTTTTTAACACTTAACGGACACTGAGAGCAATTCTATCTGTTTGATTCAATGAAAGTATTTCGAAAAATCGTCCGCGAGGAAAGTTACCATCGGTCTCGCAGCTGCACCCCAGGGCGTTAACATTCCTTATGAGACCGGCTCTTCCAAAAAAAGCGGGCCGAAGGTAGTTCGGTCCGCCGGGTCTATGTGTAAGAAAGCAAGGGGTGTCAGTAGTTCTGGGCTTTGCGCTGGAACCAGCCCTGGTCCATGCCGCAGACGGGGCAGCGCTTGGGGGCAGCCTTTGCGGTGATGGTGAAACCGCAGCGGCGGCACATCCATTCGACGGGCTCGGCCTGCTCGAACTCGGTTCCGGTTTCGAGACGCTCCAGAAGCTTGATATATCGGGCTTCGTGCATCTGCTCTACCTTTGCGATGAGCTTGTAGAGGTTAGCGATGTGGGGGAATCCTTCTTCGGTGGCCACCTTGGCGAAGTTTTCGTAGAGGTCGCCCCATTCCTCGCGTTCGCCGGCAGCGGCTTCGGCAAGATTGGTTTTGGTGTCGGCGACCACGCCGGCGGGATAAGCGGCGGTGATTTCAACGGTGCCGCCTTCGAGGAGCGAGAAGAACTGGCGGGCATGGCTGAGCTCCTGTTCGGCCGTTTCGAGGAAAACGGCTGCTATCTGTTCGTAACCTTCTTCCTGAGCTTTCTGTGCGAAGAGAGTGTAGCGGGAGCGGGCCTGGCTCTCACCGGCGAACGAAGCGAGCAGGTTGTGCTCGGTGCGGGTGCCCTTTATGCTTTTTGTTTCCATATCTTGAATTAGGGTTATGTGATTAGCTGTATATAAAACAACGGCGGCGGCCGCATGGTTCAATCGAAAAAACTGCCGCCTCCCCAATCGGAAGGCGGCAGAAGAGTGAGTTATGCAGTTACGTTATTGAGCCACGTTGAAGATTACGATGCGGTTCCAGTTGTTGACCTCGTAGGGCTGAACGTTGGAGCCTTCGGCTGCGATGGAGAGACGGTCGGGGTTGATGCCGTAGGTGTTGGTGAGGGTGTCGTAGACAGCCTGAGCGCGACGGCGGGAGAGGCCCATGTTGTAGTCGGAGGTGCCGGTGTCGGCGTCGGCGTAGCCAACGATGGCGACATTCTGGTCGGGGTTAGCCTTCATCCATTCGGAGATGTTGTAGACGTTGACCATTTCCTGGTCGGTGATACGGGCGCTGTTGAGAGAGAAGCGCACGGTAGCCATCAGAGGAGCGGCTTCGACAACAGTTTCCTGAGCAACCACTTCGGGGCAGGGAAGCTGAGCTTCGGCAGCGGCGAGGGCGGCGGCGGTAGTGGCCAGAGCGCCGCGGAGGTCGTTGACCTGATTGTTGAGGTTATCGATGTAGCCCAGGTAGTCGCAGGGATTGTAGGAGCGGTACTTGCGGCCGCCGAAGGTGATGGTGAAACCACCGTTGAGGGTAACGTTTACGTCGACAGGACGACCGTAGGCAACGTTGTTGAAGTTGTCGCCGTAGAACGAAGCGCGGGCTTCGGCGAAGAAGTCAACATACTTGCACAGGCGGAAGCGGGCCTGGATACCGGCCGACACGGGCAGAGTCCACGAATTGTGCTTCTTGTCGCCGGCGTGGTTGACGATGTTGGCGTCGTTGGGGCGATAGTGCCAGGTGTAAGTGCCGCCCAGACCTACGAAGGGAACCAGAGAGAACACGCGCTTTTCGTTTACGCCACCCAGGGAGTTGAACATATCCCACATGAAGTCGAGGTTGGCGCCTACGTAGTTGGCTTTGTGCTCGGTGCCGTTCATCAGCCAGTGGTACGGGCCGCCGTTGAAGGCCAGACGCCATCCCAGATACGGGCTGAACCATTTACCGAAGCCTACATTGTAGTTCACGGTGAGTTTGGAATGATGATGACCTTCGGCGTTGGTGCCGTCCAGGAAGGGGGCGTCAATGCCGGCGCCAATCTGGACGAACCAGTTGTCGTGCTTGGTAACGTAGTACTTGGTGTCGCAGGGCACTTCAGTAAGAACAGCGGTTTCTTCCACGACCACAGTTTCGTTCTGTGCACTTGCCAGAGCCGGGACCATCATTGCCGCGCAGGCAGCAGCGGTGAAGAGAACATTCTTTTTCATCTTTTTGGTTGAGTAGTTTTGTTAGACTTGTTTTTCTTAGTGATGGATGTGGTCCGGGGTGAGCCGTTGCAAACGTGGATGCTCCGCGGCTTTCCACCGGGTTTTGATTATCTAACAAGGCACTTTTAAAATTTGTTCACAACCCGGCCGCCCGTTTGTCAGCTTTTTTGCGTAACTTTGCTGAACAAAGGCACCTTCGGCAATCGAAAATGAGCTCTTTCTACCGATATAACCCCGTCACCGAGCAGTACGAGAGGGTCTACCCCTCCCGGAGCCGGCGTATTGTCATGGCCGTGCAGCGCTGGGCGATGACGGCGGTGCTGGCCGTCGCGCTTATGGGCGTGCTATATTGGTTCGTGGAGCTTCCCCGCGAAAGCAACCTCCGCGCCCAGAACGAGCGCCTCAAAGCACGCGTCGAGCTGCTCGACCGGCGCGCCGACGTGGCCATTTCGGTCATGGAGGAGCTCGCCGAGCGCGACAACAACTTCTACCGCGTGCTAATGGGCGCCGAGCCCGTCTCTACGGCCTCCCGCTATGCCGGCCTGGAGCGCCAGCGAGCCTTCGACGCCCTCGACAGCCTTGACGACAGCCGCCTGGTGGCCGCCTTGGAGACCAAACTCGACCGCCTCGACCGCATGGTCTACTCCCAGACCCAAAGCTACGACTTCCTGGCCGACGAGTCGCGAAGCCGTCAGGACCGTCTGGCCCACATACCGGCCATTCAGCCCGTCCCCGAGCGATTTCTGCGCACCATGGCCTCGGGCTACGGCGTGCGCCGCGACCCTATATACGGCACTATGAAATTCCACGAAGGCATGGACTTCTCAGCGCCGACGGGCACACCCGTCTACGCTACCGCCGACGGCCGCGTGCGCACGGCCTCCCGCCAGGGCCTCTACGGCAACCTAATCGAAATCGACCACGGCTACAACTACGTGACGCGCTATGCCCACCTGAGCGCCTTCGAGGTGCGCCCGGGCCAGACGGTGCGCCGCGGCGACCTCATAGGACGCGTCGGAAGCACCGGAAAGAGCACCGGACCTCACCTCCACTACGAAGTGCGCCTGCGAGGTGCCGCTCAGAACCCCGTGAACTATTATTACTACGACCTCACACCCGAACAGTACGACGAAATCATCAACCTTGCCGAAAATGCCGGCCACGTGATGGACTAATCTATAAGATATGGAAGAACTCCCGGGCGAACTGACAAAAAAATACTATCGCATAGCCGATGTGGCCCAGATGCTGGACCTCCCTCTGTCCACAATACGCTACTGGGAGTCGGAATTCCCCGCATTGCGCCCCAAGCGCAACGCTGCGCGCACCCGCTACTACACTCCCAACGACGTCGAGCTGCTCCAGCTAATCAAGTTTCTGCTCAAGGAGCGTGGTCTCAAAATAGAAGCTGCGCGAAACTACATCCGAAAGAACCGCGCCGACCTCGACCGACGCCACCGCGTTATAACGCGCCTGCGCGCCGTGCGCGCTCAGCTGCTGACAATGCTCGACTCTCTCGACGAAAAAATCAAAACCCAGGCCCGCGCTCAGAGGACTTCGAACTCCACTTCCAGGGGATAGTGGTCGGAAGCCCGCGTACTGCCCTTGACGAAATTGAGCGGCTTGAAGTCGCCTCGGTAGAGCACGTGGTCTATGCAGAAATAGAAGCGGTTGGCATTAAAGGTTATCATCGGCCCGAAACCGAGCTGAGGATAGACGCTCTTGAAGCCCGCTCCGGCAAACGACCGGATGGCGTAGCAGCCCGGCACGTCGTTGAAGTCGCCGCACACTATCACGTTCGGCCCTCCGTAGTGGCGAATCAGACCAAGCAGAATCTGCGTCTGGCGAGCGCGCACCACGTTTGCCGCCGACACCTTGGAGAGCAGTTGGCCCCGCACGTCCTTGAAATCCTCGGTGTGGAGCTCGGTAAGGTCGATATAGAGGTCCTTGTCGCTGGCATTGAGGCCCAGCGACTGAAGATGGACGTTGAAGAGCGACATCAGGCGTCCGCCCGGAAGGGTGACGTGGTACATGCCGACGTCGCCGTTGCCGAACGAGGCGCGGTCTATGCTGGTGTGGATGGGCCGGATGGGAAATTTCGACAGCGTGGCCTGGGCGCGGCCGCTGATGATAATGTAAGGATAGCGGGCCTGGAGGCTGTCGTACTGCGCGGCGGTGATGCGCAGGCTGTCGCTGACGCCGAGGTGCTCGCTTTCGGAGAGGCACACTATGTCGGCGTCGCGCTCGAGGATGTAGCTCACCATGGCGTTGTACGACCGGTCGTAGCTGCCGTAGGGCCGCTGGTCGACGAGGTTGGCCACATTGTAGGCCAGCACGGTGAAGGTGGTGTCGCCCGGAGCGGGCTGCTTGTGCCCGAAGTTGATGTTGAGCGGAAAGTAGGTGAATACCGGCCCTGCGCAAAGCACAACCCCCGCGCCGAGTATAATCAGGCAGCGCCGGAACCAAAAGATATGAAGCACCACTAACGCCGCCACCAGCGCCAGCACGAAGGGGAAGGTCAGCCCGATGAGGCCCCACACCCCGCCGTACTTCAGCGGCGAGATATTGCCGGCATAGCCGCTCAGCAGAAGTGCAAGCACAGCAAGCACGTCCAGCGCAACCATCAAGGCGCGGCCCAAGCGGGCCCAGCCGCTGCGGCGCCCTGAAGCGGCCTTGGCGCGTGCCTTGGCCGCAGTGGTGACCTTTGCTGCCTTTGCCGACATCAGAAGAACCAATGGTTGGTGAAAACTCCCTTGCGCTTCCAGTACAGCAGAAGCAGCAGCCCGAATATCATGCCGCCCAGATGCGCGAAGTGGGCAACCCCGTCGGCGCTGCCACCCACGCCATATGCCAGCTCAAGAACGAAGTAGCCCACAATGAGCCACTTGGCCTTGATCGGTATGGGAATGAAGAAGATATAGACCGGCACGTTGGGATAGAGGAAGCCGAAGGCAAGCAGCACGCCGTAGATGGCGCCCGAAGCGCCAACCAGCGGAGTATTGACGAAGGAGTTGAGCGCACCCAAGGTGGGGTCGGAGAAGTTGTAGCCCTGCTGAAGGTATCGGGCACCCTCGCTGATGACTTCCGGAACTATATCAGGGGGCAGTGTCCCGGCGAGGTTGTGGATGTAGATGGCGAAGACGCCCATCTGCACCAGCGCCGCGCATATGCCGCAGGTGAGATAGTAGAACAGGAAGCGGGCCGAACCCATAGTGTACTCTATGGTGCGACCGAAGATGAAAAGGGCGAACATGTTGAAAAACAGATGCCCGAAGCCTCCGTGGAGGAACATGTAGGTGAACAGCTGCCACGGCTTGAACAGCGGCGAGGTGAAGTAGTAGAGTGCCAGATTCTTGGTCAGCACTCTGTCGGCCGCTGGTACCAAAGCCATAAAGGCCCATATCAGTATGTTGAGCACCAGCAGGTTGAGAACCACCGGAGGTATGTTGCGGAAGATGGATGGTTGTCCGTAGCTCATATGCCAAAGCCCCCTTTGCGGGGGGATGTGTTATGTTTTCGTTTTTGTTTGCGCGGGCATTGCCTCACTTGGTGCCCTTGGCACCCTTGGCGCCCTTGACGCCCCCGCCCATGGCGAAGATATTGGCGTCGTAGCTCACCGTTTTGCCGCTCTGGTCGCGCTTGCGCTTGAGGGCCAGCTTGACCAGAGTGTCCATGAGTTCGGGGAACTTGAGGCCCGCCGCCTCCCAGAGATAGAACGAAAGGCTGCCCGGAATGGTGTTGATTTCGTTGACGTAGACCTTGCCGGAATCATTGTCGATCATAAGGTCGACGCGGCTGACCCCGTGGCAGCTGAGCACGCGGAACGTCTCGCCGGCCAGATTGCGTATCTTCTCGGTGAGGTCGGCCGGAAGGTCGGCGGGTATGCGCTTGGCCGAGGCATGCATGCCGCGGTTGTCCTTGCTGCCGCCCATGTACTTGTCAGAGTACGAGAGAATCTCGCCGCTCTTGATGGGCTCTTCGAGCACCGAGGTGCGGAACTCGTCGCAGTCGCCCAGCACCGAGCAGTTTATTTCCTTCATGTTCTCGACAAGATCTTCGACTATGATTCGGGCGGAATAGCGCTCGGCGTCGGCAACGCGCTCGATGAGTTGCTCGCGGTTGTCGGCGCGGCCTATGCCTACGCTGGAACCCAGGTTGGCCGGCTTGACGATGACGGGATAGCCCAGACGGCTTTCGATTTTGGCGATGAGTTCGTCGCGGTTGGAGAACCACCGGCGGTCGGTGAACCACACATAGTCGACCACGGGAATGCCGTCGGCAGCAAGAATCATCTTCATTGTGATTTTGTCCATGCCGTTGGCCGACGCCAGCGTGGAGCAGCCGGCGTAGGGAATACCGATGGTTTCGAGCACGCCTTCGAAAATGCCGTCCTCGCCGTTGCTGCCGTGCAGAACAGGTATAGCGGCGTCGAGAGCGGCCACCGGACCCTTCTTGGCGAAGAGGCCGCCGGCCTTGGCAGGATAGAGATTGTAGTCGCCGTAGACGGGGCGCATGTAGACCTCGGTGCATTTCTCCAGCAAAGAAGGCAGATTGCGGTAGTTGGCGACTTCGGTGAGGGCTTCGCCGGTATACCAGTGGCCCTGCTTGGTGATGTAGACGGGCACCACCTCGTACTTGGCGCGGTCGATTGCCGCCATGGCCTGGCAGGCGGATATTACGGAGATTTCGTGTTCGGTGGAGCGGCCGCCGAAGAATACGGCTATTGTGGTTTTCATTTGAATGTGTCGGGTAAATCGTTTTCGTAAAGTACAATGTCGCCCGGAGCGCTCAGCGTGGTCAGTATCTGCTGGGCGTGGGCGAAAGAGTCGGCTGTGTGGACGGCCAAGTCGGGCATTCCGCCCTCCTTAAGACCGGAAGTGATGGCATCGCGGTTGTAGTGGCCCACGACGATGACAATGTCGGCATTTGCGGCGGCAAGGCGTCCGAAGGTGGCGTTGAGCTCTTCCTGACGGTCGCCGAGCTCTATCATGCCGGGCGTGATGAGGATGCGCTTGCCGCCGGTCATGGCGCCGAGCACTTCGAGCGCCATGGCTGAGCCCACGGGGTTGCTGTTGAAGGCATCGTCGATGATTGTGAGGCCGCCGGGCACGCGCTTGATGCTCAGTCGGTGCTCGACCTGCTCAAGGCGCTCCACGGCGTAGGCTATACGGTCGTCGGGCACTCCTAAGGCACGCGCCATCACAACGGCGGCCAAAACGTTGGAGACGTTGCATTCGCCCACAAGAGGCATGCGCAGCTCCAGCGACCAGTCGGAGCGTCGGTCGCGGGCCGTGAAGGTGGTGCCGGTGGTGGCGTAGCGGATGTCGGTTGCAATGTAGTCGGTCTGCTCGGTGGGGCGCTTGACGGCGTAGCGCAGACACGGCACGTTGTGGACCGGACGGTTGGCTATCTCCTCGAAGTCGTCGTTGACAACGGCCACACCGTCGGCGGGGAGCGCGTCGGCAAGCTCGAACTTGGTGGCCTGCACGTTTTTGATGGTTTTGAACGACTCAAGGTGCTGCGGCCCTACGGCGGTGATGATGCCGCAGCGGGGATGCACGATGTCGCATATCTCCTTGATGTCGCCGATATTCTTGGCGCCCATCTCGACGATGAACACCTCGTGGTAGGGCTTGAGCAGCTCGCGCACCGTGCGCACAACGCCCAAGGGCGTGTTGTAGCTTCCGGGAGTCATCAGCGTTTCGTACTTCTCCGAGAGGATGCGGTGCAGATAGTGCTTTGTGGTCGTCTTGCCATAGCTGCCGGTGATGCCGATGATTTTCAGAGAAGGCATAGAGGCCAGTATCTGCTCGGCCTGGCGGGTATACTTGCGGTTGATATTCTGCTCAACCGGATGCAGAAGTGCGTTGGCAACCAGTATTACAACGTGCGACAGGCAGTAAAGGCCCAGCATGGTCAACGCTCCCGCCCGAAGGGCGATTGCCCAGGGCGAGCGCCAGATGAGCATGGCGCCTCCTGTGATAAGAGCCGCAAGTATAAGCGCCGTAGCGTAGATGCGGGCGGCGCGGGGTGTCATCACCAAAGGCTTTTTATACTTTGCCCGCACAAGCACAATGGCATGGAAAGTGCAGAATATGCCCGCAAGAACCATTCCGGGTGTGTAGGGGCACCACGGACTCAGGCAAATGCCCAGCACGATTATGCCGGCCAGACGCCAACCCGAGGTGCTGTCGCCACTTTGGCCGAGCCAGTGCATGTAGCGGTCGCGACGATAGGTGTTTTGCTGCAGCATCATCAGGTCGCGGCGTAGCTCCGCCCCGGTGTTCCAGACCGCCGTAATGAGCACTACGGCGTATATTATAAGCGTGATATCAAACATTCAGAAAACTTTGTATTACGGCTGCCGTTTGCCCGGGCCGTTCCAAAAATGAATAATGTCCGGCCTCGGGATATACAACCAGTCCCGCGTCCGGAATGAGTTTCTCAAGTTTTTTTGCGTCGGCAAGAGGCGTTGCCGTGTCCTTGGCGCCCCAGATAAGCAACGTCGGTGCCTTTATGGCGGGGGCAAGGGCGCTGAGGTCTTCGTTGACCACACGGCTCATAATTGCCCGCATGCGCGGCGACGCCGAGGCATAGTCGCTGGAGCCGCTGCGGCCCCGCATCTTTTCTATGAGACGACCGCCACGCTCACGACCCAGAAAAATCGGGGCTAAGCGCTTGGCAAGCTTGAAGGAATACACCTTAAAATAATACTTGAGTGTACGGCGCGGCTTGATGCCGGCGGCATCCACAAGTATCACCTTGGCCGGGTCGATTTGGCCACCGAGTATAATGGCCAGACGGCCTCCGAACGAATGGCCCATCAGCACGGGGCGCTCCAATCCCAGCTTTTCGCAGAACCGCCTAACGCACCGAGCATAGTCGTAGACGCTCCACACCTGCGTCGGCTCCGGAGAGTCGCCGAAGCCCGGAAGATCCAGATTGTACACCGTGGTGCCGGCCGTCGTCGCGGCCCCGGCCAAAAGGTCGACCGTACTGGCGCGACAACCCCAGCCGTGCATAACAACGACAGCCTGCCGGCCGCTGCCCCTCTTCTGATAGGCAACCTGCTGGCCGTCTACGTCTAAATGATGAACTTCCATTTCGTTTTTACCAAGTGCGACAGATGCAATAGCAGCGTCACTTCTTATAAACTGCAAAGATAACGAAACGGCTCGTCAATCAAGCAAAATTAACACAAATTAAAACTCCGCACCCACAATCCAAAGAATCCGAAGAGGCAATCCAAGGAGGGCGCCCCAAGGAGGGTGCCCCAAGGAGCCAATCCAAGGAGGGCGAGCTTCCAGCTCGCAAGCCGCGGAAGTGCCGACAAGCGTATAGCCCGACAGCTTCAGCCGTCGCCCGGCACGAATGAAATACCCCGCGAAAGGGCGGCCTCAACGTTATGGGGCGGCGATTTGAAATCGCCGCAGACCCGCCGATACTAAACTTCTGCGAGCAGATATGGAATGAGGGCTTCAGCCCTCACCGACCCACCGGGGCGCCGATGCTAAATTTCTGCGAGCAGATATGTAGTGAGGCTTCAGCCCTCACCGACCCGCCGACCCGCTCAAGGAGGGCGAGCCAAGGAGGGCGAGTTTCCAGCTCACAAGCCGCGGAAGTGCCGACAAGCGTATAGCCCGACAGCTTCTGCCGCCGCCCGGCCCGAATGGAATGCCCCGCGCGAAAGGGCGGCGTCAACGTTATGGGGCGGGGATTTGAAATCCCCGCTGACCCGCCGATGCTAACTTTTTGCGGAAAAGGAGAATGGCTTTTGCCGACCGGCGGGGATTGCAAATCCCCGCCCCATAACGTTGCCGCCCTTTATTGGCGTTATAACCGGCGAATTACATAGATATCAGTTTGCCGTCCTTGTCGGTCGCGACGGGGGAGACGACAAAGGGAGCGCCCCGGTTGACGGAGCGCTCCCTTGAGGTATGGAAATCAAAAGCGGTATTACTGGAGGCGGAAGGTTACGGGCAGAGTGTAGGTAACCTTTACGGGCTGGCCGTTGTTACGGCCGGGAATCCAGCGGGGCATTGCCTGGATTACGCGGAGAGCCTCGCGGTCGAGAGCGGGGTGGCGCGTGCGGACAACGCGTGCGTTTGTGATGGAGCCGTCTTTACCAACGACAAATTCCACAACAACGCGTCCCTGAACACCTTCTTCAGAAGCGGCGGGAGGATAGACAATGTTCTGGCTGAGCCAAGTATACATTGCAGCTTCACCACCGGGGAAGGACGGTTTCTGTTCTACCATTGCGATGCTGACGGGTTCGTCGTCGACAACGGGTTCTGCGATAACCTGCTCCTTGACTTCGACCTTGTTAAGGTCGTTGACGCCTTCGGAGACATCGACAGTACCGAGCTGGGCTTCGTTCTCGAGCACGTCGCTCTGGTTCTTGACTTGCTTGTCTTCTTCAATCTCTTCATCCTGAACGATGAGGAGTTCGGTTACCTGCTGAGAGTTGGCAACTTCTTCGGGCGCGATTATTTCTTCGGGTTCGGGAGGAAGAACGATTTCTTCTTCCTGGAGTTCCTCTTCGAATTCTTCAGCGTCGAAGACAGTCACTTCCTGCTCGGTAGCGATAGCCGTTTCTTCCTCCTCGGGGCGAGCGAAGACGCCCTTGACGGAAAGGATGAGCAGAACGAGGATGACAGCCACTACACCGATCACCCAGACGATAGCCTTGGTGTGGCGTGCTTTGGATGTGGCGCGGAGCACGTATGCACCAAAGTCTTTGTTTTTGCCTTCAAAGACTATTTCGCGCCACTCTTGTGAGGTAAGATCTACGTCTTTTGCCATTTTGTCGAATCTTTAAGGGTTGGAAGTAGATGCTTGAGCCTGCGCGGTGGCGGCTGTGTGCTGTTCACGAATAGTAGGACGGATAATCTGGCTTCCGGTCTGCTGCTGGTAGTGCTCCAGAAGGAGAGTGTCCGTGTGGGTGGGGAGCTCGATGGAGTAACGCGAGATCTGGTTGATGTTCATCTCGTCGATGGCGTTGATCAGGCCTTCGTAGGTAGTGTTGGGGCCGGGTTTGATCACGACAACAGGACGGGTCTTGGTGGAGTCGGAGGCGTTCTCTTTTGCGAGGCGCTCGAACTCTTCCTTGGAGATCTGTTTGTTTTTCCACTGGTCCTTGAGTTCCTGGTAGCGAGCCATAACCTGTTCGTTGCGTTCGCGCAGGATGCGGCGGATGCCCTGTACCTGGTGGTTAACGTTGCCGATGAAGGCTTCGTGGCGCAGGTAGTTGTTGGTGCTGAAAGTGGTGTCGGCGATACCTTCATAATAGTAGATATTATGGATGGTTTTGCCGGTTTCGGCATCTACGGCGGGCTTGTCGCCGTTGTACTCAGTGTCGAGAATAAGAGTGATGGCTTCCGACTGCTTGGCCTGGCTCTGCTGCTCTTTGCGCACGTCCTCGTTGGTGGGGAGGATGATTTGCAGGGTCTGGCTCTTGATCATGGTCGTACAGAGCATGAAGAAGGTAATCAGAAGCATGTTCATGTCCACCATGGGAGTAAAGTCCACATGGATGGCAATCTTCTTCTGGGCGCCTTTTTTCTTTTTGCCGCCCCCGGAGTTTTGTTCGATTTGTGCCATGGGTCTTTACTTTATTGGGTGGGTTCGTCTTCGGACTTCAGCGCGGTCATGAGGCTGAACTTGTTCAGTTTCATGGTCTGGAGGTTGTCGAATACCTGCTGCACGGTGGTGAAGGGGGTATCCTTGTCGGCCTTGATAGCGATGCCCTGACCTTTGCGCATAAGAGCGGTGTAAAGGTTGTTGACGGTTGCTCGCTGTTCGTCGGTGAGACCTTCCATCTGCTGAGTGTTAATACGCTGGGCAACGTTGTAGATAGCCTGGAGCCAAACCTGGAAGTCGTTGAGGTGGCCGCGGCGGTCGCGGTTGCCGTTGATCGGAATGCCAACCATGGGGTTGGTGAGGTCACCCTGGATTTTGTCGCGTTCGGTGACGGACTTCGACAGGAATTCGGGGAGGTAAACGAAGGGAACACCGATCATGTTGGTATTCTTGAATTCGTTTTTCTGGGGCGCCGTGAGGTGTATCTGCCTACTGGGATTCTGTTCGTTCCAAATGGCTTCTGCTTCGTCCAGCATGAGACCGCGGATAACCTGGGAGCTCAGGGTGGAGTCGGCGTCGCCGGTGAACGAGATGAACAGTTTACCTTCGGTGATGGTGGGGTCGTCGAGTTTATCGGACTTGTCGGCCGAAGAAACCAGAACGGTCACCAGGTTGTTCATAGGAACCTTTTCTTCCGACACCGACGAGGGTGTGTAGACGATGGTAGGTTCTTTCTGAAGGAAGGTAGATGTCAACATGAAGAAAGTAAGCAAAAGAACGGTCACGTCGCTCATCGCGGTCATGTCGATGAGGGTGCTCTTTCTTTTAATTTTTACTTTTCCCATATTTATCTAAGTTCGATGGTGTGTTGACGGTTGATAAACAGGGATTAGTGGGTAGCGGCGAAGGTCTGCACGATGCTGAAACCGATTTCGTCGATAGCGTAGGTGAGGTTGTCGATCTTGTTGGTGTAGTAGTTGTAGAAGATTACAGCGAATGCGCCGGTTGCGATACCGAAGGCGGTGTTGATAAGAGCCTCGGAGATACCGGTGGAGAGTTCGGTGGAGTCGGGAGCGCCGGACTGGGACAGAGCCTGGAAGGACTTGATCATACCCATTACAGTACCGAGAAGACCTACGAGAGTACCGAGGGTGGTCATGGTGGCGATGATGGGGAGGTTCTGCTGGAGGGTGGGCATTTCCAGTGCGGTAGCTTCTTCAACCTGCTTCTGGAGGTTGGCGATTTTCTGCTCTTTGGTCAGCACGGTGTTCTTGTCCATTTCCTCATAGCGGATCAGGGCGCTGTCGACAACGGCGGCAACGGAACCCTGCTGCTTGGCGCACAGTGCGCGGGCACCGGCGAGGTCGTTGCGCTCAAGGCAAGCCTTCACGCCGGCTACGAACTTGGCGATGTTGCCTTTGCCCTTGGCAGCGCTCAGAGCGATGTAGCGCTCAACGGCCAGAACGATAACGGTGAGGAAGAGGGTCTGGAGCACGGGCACGATGAAGCCGCCTTTATATACGGTGCCCCACAGGTTCTGGGGATGTCCGTCTTCGTCGAAGTGCATGTCGTTGCCGAACCAGAAGATGAAGAGGCATACGGCGATGATGGCGCAGATTACGATGACCCAGGCAGCGTTCTTGATGCCGGGGGCATTGTTTTTCTTTTTAGCAGCCTTGTTGAGGGGCTGGGTGGGCTTTTGAGCTTCCATAATTGTTTTTTAGAGTACTGAAATTGGTGAATTGTATGTTTGTTTATGTTTTCGTCGAATGAGCCGGTATTGGTTCTAAGGGTCTAAACCATGGTGTTTTATGTTTGCGATTCAAGGTCTGCGTCGCTTGCCGACCGGGGTTGGCCCGTCAAACAATACGGCAAAGTTAGTCAAGATGTTTCATCACGCCAAATATTTGAGGATGTTTTTTTGAAGCATATGGGGCGCAAAGTTTCCAATAAGAAGTGCAACGGCATTCTCCTCACTCCTCCGCAGGGGAAGGCCGTGCGCCGAGGGGGCTGCGCAAGCCCCCGTTGAGCACACTGCGCGCAAAAGGTAACTTTGTATTCAGATTTTGTCTGCAACACAAAAAAAGGAGACCAAAGTCTCCCTAAGATTAAGTAATTTTGTGTTGCTAAAATGTATAAACACTTAACCTCGGAGCAAAGATACACAATAGATGTACTTCTCCAACAAAAAAAGAGCAGAAAAGAGATCTGCGAGACCATAAAAATCTCGCAGTCCACACTCTGCCGAGAACTTAAGCGCAACAGTGGTGAACGCGGCTACCATAGTAAACA
>UQLO01000003.1 GCA_900541865.1 uncultured Porphyromonadaceae bacterium
TATCCATAAACAAATTTTTATGGCAAAGTTAGAACCTTTACAGGTAGGTTTCAAGATGTCATCGCGGACGGTTGTACCATTATTGAACCCCTACGGGGTTCTTTTTCAATGGTTTAAGCTGCCGGAGAATCCCTTCAATCCATGCGTTTGCGGGGTCTTCAGGCGGTCCCCACACGCAGCGAAGGCCGACTGTGAGGTCGGCCTTCGGCGTAGGGTTGTCCTGAGGGACTATTATTTGAGAGCGTCCTTAACGGCGTCGTTGGGGACCATCTCTTCTTTGAAGGTGTAAGCACCGGTCTTGGGGCTCTTCACCATTTTGATGACCTTGCTGTAGGTGCGGCCTTCGCCTTTCTGGAGCGATGCAACGGTTTTCTTTGCCATATCTCAGAGGGATTATTTTATTTCTTTGTGAACGGTCATACGCTTAAGAATGGGGTTGTATTTCTTAAGCTCGAGTCTCTCGGGAGTGTTCTTGCGGTTTTTGGTGGTGATGTAGCGCGAGGTGCCGGGCATACCGCTTGCTTTATGCTCGGTGCATTCCAATATTACCTGGACGCGTGCGTCTTTGCTTTTCTTAGCCATTGTTGCTTGAGTTTAAGAGAGGTTAGAGACCGAGAAACTTGATGTCGTTGGGATTGAGGTATCCTTTTTCGGCTGCCTGCTGCATGGCGGCGTTGAGACCGAGTTTGTTGATGGTACGCAGACCGGCAGCGGATATGGTGAGCATGATCCACACGTCCTGTTCAACCCAATAGAACTTCTTAGTGAAGAGGTTTACGTTGAATTTGCGTTTGGTGCGACGCTTCGAGTGGGAAACGTTGTTACCTACCATCGCTTTTTTGCCGGTTATCTGACAAATCTTTGACATGGCTGCTGTTGGTTTATCGTTCGTTTTATTTCTTTAGAAATCAGGGAAATGCGACCGGCATCGCAGTCTCATATCGCACTCCGGTTGCATCTTTGTCCGGAGCGCTTTTAAGGATGCGCCGCAAATCAGAGTGCAAAGTAAATACTTTTTTGTCAATCAGCCAAACTTTTGAGCCTTTTTTATTAAGGAAACATAAAAAAATCCGCTCGGGCAGCTGTTTTGCCCACCGCGCTATTGCCTTTTTGCGCAGCGTCGTCTCATCCGAAAAGTTGCCGCCTCCCCCTTCACCGTCGATGCGGACCATGCCTACCACGACTCCGAAAACTTCGAAGCGACATTCCTTCGGGATCGAGGCGCCCGTTGGCGGCTTGCAAGCCGGAAGCTCGTCCTCCTTGTCCTCCTTGGGGTCGGCAGCTATTATAAGTCGGCAGCTATTATAAAATGTGTTAAGGATTTGGATATGGGTGCGATGTTGTGTATCTTTGCACTCTTGTTGAAAGATTGTTAGATTTTTCTTTCTAATCGGTTTCCTTTTAAAGGATATTATGCCGTTTTTTAGGTTTTTAACTTGCTATCTATTACACATTGAAAATTTTCGACATTCCGTCCGGCACCGTCCGTCGCCCCGGCTTTATCATTTCGGTCGTTCCCATTGCCACGCTGCTTTGCTCGCTGGTCCTCATCATCGTGGTGGAGGGCAGCGGAGCCATCGCCGACTACAGCCACCTTGCGCTTCTTGCTGCGGCTGCCCTGGCGATTGTGCTTTCGCTGTGTACGCGCACACTGTGCCGCCGCGGTCTCGCCGTCGGCTTCCGGCGCTCGGCTCGCCAGATACTTCCGGCGGTGCCGATGCTGGTTTTCATCGCCATGGTGTCGGCCACTTGGATGCTCTCCGGCGTGGTTCCTACGCTAATCGACTACGGCCTACGTCTTCTCACCCCGGGCTGCTTTCTGGCGGTTAGCTGCGCGGTATGCGCCGTGATTTCGGTGCTGACGGGCAGCTCGTGGAGCACTATAGCTACCATTGGTGTTGCCTTTATGGGCATCGGCACTGTGATGGGCATTTCGCCGGGCTGGGTTGCCGGCGCCATTATTTCGGGCGCTTATTTCGGCGACAAGGTTTCGCCGCTGAGCGACACCACCGTGGTAGCTTCGTCGGCCTGCGGGGTGGATCTCTTCCGCCATATCCGCTACCTGATGCTCACGGCGGCGCCGGCAATGGGCATAGCGCTGATTGTGTTCCTTATCGCCGGATTGAGCCTCACATCGGCTCCGGAGGTCGAGGCGGGAATAATAGCGGGCACCTTGGCCGAGCATTTCAACCTCTCGGCCTGGACGCTCCTGATACCCGCCATTACCATCGGCCTGATTGTGGCACGGGTCAATACTCTGCTTACGCTCTTCATCAGTTCGATGTTGGGTCTGGCGGGCATTTTCGTGTTTCAACCGGGCATAGTGGAGATGCTCGGCGGAGGCAGCCCCGAGATGGTGTTGAATCTGCTTTGGAACCCTGTCGAGTTCTCCACCGGCTTCGCTACCTTCGATGATTTGGTGAGCACCGGCGGCATAACGGGAATGCTTCCTACAGTTGCTTTGGTCCTTTGCGCCATGCTTTTCGGAACCGCCATGATATCCACGGGGATGCTCGCAACGGTGACTTCCACCCTGATGAGCCGCCTGCGCGGACGCTTCGCCGTGGTTGGAGCCACGGTGGGCTCTGGTCTGTTCATCAACGGTTGCACCGCCGACCAGTATCTGAGCATAATCATAGGCGGCAATATGTTCCGCAACGTCTACCGGCGGGCCGGTCTGGAGCCTCGACTGCTCAGCCGCACCCTCGAAGACTCCGTTTCGGTGACCTCGGTGCTCATTCCGTGGAACAGCTGCGGCGTCACCCAAAGCACGGTGCTCGGCGTGGCCACCCTCACCTACCTTCCCTTCTGCATTTTCAACTGGCTTTCGCCGCTGATGAGCCTTGTCCTGGCCTACACCGGCTTCAAAATCCGCCAGCGCGTTTCGGCTCCTGCACTCGCTAACGCTTGACCACGGCGCGCACGGCCGGTGGCGCCGCAAAGTAGGCCACGGCGATGCCGGTGGCGTCGGCCGCCCAGTCGAGTATGTCGCCGGCGCGGTCGGTTGTCAGCAGCCACTGCATAAGCTCGTCGAGACCGCCGGCGCCCACGCAGGCTGCGGCCACCAGCAGCCGCGTGCGCACCGTCAAAGGTGCGCCGCTGCGGTAAAGGTCGAAGTACCAGGCTCCGCACAGTCCCCCGAACATTATGGCGTGGATGAGTTTGTCGAGATGCGGAATCAGGGGCATGTCGACGTCGGGCATGGGGTCGTTGCTGAGGGTGGCGTAGACTATCACAGCCACCACGCATAGCGTGGGCCAGAATTTTTTCAAAAAGGTTTTCATACTGTCGCGGTGAAATCGAAAAACGAGCCGGGCTGATTGAGAAAGAGAGTGCCGCGACGCAATCGTCCTCCGAAAACTTCGGGCCACACCTTGCGGCGCTCGGCCGAGGCTGCGTCGCGCGGTGTGATGGCGAAGACGCCTGAGCGGCCTTCTTCGATGTGGCGGCTGTAGAGGTCGAGGCTGAGGTGGCCCATGGTGTTTCGCAAATTGATTTCGCACAGAGCGGGGGCTTCTCCCCGGCGGGTCAGGAAGTCGACGCCGAGAGGACCGCTGTAGTCAGCGCCGACCACCGCCGCAAGCTCCCGAGCCAAAGCATCGCGCATCGGAGCCAGCGACGCCAGGCCACACTCGGCGGCCAGCCGCTCCTCCATAGCCTGCTGAGGCATGAGAAGGTTGGAGGTGTAGGCGCCGTTGGAGTCGGTGGTAAAAAGGGAGAGGCCGCGGTAGAGGGCCCTGCCCTCCTCCATATTGAACAGCATTGCGAAGTCGTTCAACCGATTATGGCGCGGCTCGGCCATTATGCTGCCCTGCTTGCGGATCACCCCGGCGAGCTGTGCGAATTTCGCGCGCCGCTCGGCCGAGCTGTAGGGTAGCAGCCCTCTTCCCGACGACGACCAAGGCAGCTTGAACATCACCGAGTCCGCTGTATCCAGAAAGGCGCGAAGGTCGTCGACAGAGCTTAACTCCACGGCAGCCGGAGCCAGCTCAACGCCGTCGGCGATTAGTCGCCGTGTAATCTCGGCGGCCGTTCGGCGATGCGAAAGCTCGCGTATGCGGCCGATGGCGGCTTCCGAGGGGAGCACCTCGTAGCCGAATCCCATATTCCAAAATTCATATCGCACCGCCGGGCTCCAACCCCACGGCGTGGGGAGCAGTCCCTCGGGATGATAGTCGTAGGGCTCGGTGCGTATGTCGAAAGTGCTCTGAATCAAATCCAACCATTGCGCGCTGACGCCTGAGCACACAAAAACGTCGTGTGGCCCGGCGTACCACAGCGGAAGAGTTTCGCCGGATAATTTCAGGCGGGAAGCCGCCGGCGGAGGTGTGTAGTGCGCAAGGTTTCTGGCCAGCGCCAGGTCGTTTTCGGGGTTGAAAAGAAAAACTCGCTTAGTAGTCATAGTCTACGCGCCAAAGAAAAAGGGGCTCCGCGGGCATCGAGGTGCCGGCGGCACAGCGGTCCTTGCGGTCGAGAATCTCAAGCACCTGCTCGGGTGCCAGTTTGCCGCGGCCCACGTCGGCCAGGGTTCCCACCACTGCGCGCACCATATTGCGCAGGAAGCGGTCGGCCTCAATCTCGAAGTGCCATTCATAGTCTCCGGTACGCACCCATCGGGCGCGCCTGAGGTCGCAGACGTTGGATTTGGCGTCGCTGTGGAGCTTGGCGAAGGAGGTGAAGTCGCGTCGGCCCAGAATGAGTTCGCCGGCAACATTCATTGCCTCAAAATCGAGGCCTGCGGGCGCCTGCCACGACAGGTCGCCCTTGAAGGGATCCTTCCGGGTATGGGCGAAGTAGCGGTACTCGCGGGCCACGGCGTCGAAGCGCGCATGGGCTTCGGGGTGAACGCGGCGCAGGCCGTACACGGCGATATCGCGCCCGGCCAGGCAGTTGAGCGACCGCAGAAAAGCCGGCGCGTCGGCCTGCACCTCGTCGGGGAGGTCGATGTGTGCAATCATCTGGCGGGCGTTGACCCCGGCGTCGGTGCGTCCGGCGCCGGTTACCGGCACCGGCCGTCGCACAAGCTTTGCCAAGGCATCCTCAAGAACGCCCTGCACCGTGGTCTGACCGGGTTGAACCTGCCAGCCGTGGTAGGGAGCGCCCCGGTAGGCCAAATCCATGAACCAGCGCATCGTCGCGAGCCGATTATTTTTCCAAATAAGTGTAGCCGAAGAGCCCGGAACGGTATGTGCTGATGAAGTCGCGACCTTCTTCGGGAGTGATTTTTCCGGCCTTCATCGACTTTGTGACCCAGGTTTCGACGTTGCGCACCAGCTTCTTGGGGTTGTACTGAACGTAGTCGAGGACCTCGTCGACAGTTTCGCCCTCGATGACCTGGTCAATCTCGTAGTGATCTTTGTAGACGCTGATGTGCACGGCGTTGGTGTCGCCGAAGAGATTGTGCATGTCGCCAAGAATTTCCTGGTAGGCTCCGGTGAGGAAAACGCCCAGATAGTATGGCTCGCCAGGTCGGAGGGGATGTACGGGTAGGGCCGGCGCGGTTCCCTGCGGAGCGATGAAGTTGGCTATTTTGCCGTCGGAGTCGCAGGTGATGTCCTGTATGGAGCAGGTACGAGTGGGCTTTTCGTCCAAGCGCGTAATGGGCACGATTGGGAAAATCTGGTCTATGGCCCAGCTATCCGGCAAGCTCTGGAAGAGGGAGAAGTTGCAGAAGTATTTGTCGGGGAGCATCTTGGCTATCTTGCGAAGGTCGTCGGGGATGTGCTTCATACCGGCAGCAATCTCGCCTACTTCGCGCGCTATGCTCCAGAAGAGCTGCTCGATCTGTGCTCGCGTCTTCAGGTCGAGCATGCCGAGGCTGAATCGGTCGAGAGCCTCCTCGCGAATCTGGAGAGCATCGTGCCAGCTCTCGAAGAGGCGGTTCTGGTCGAGGCGGTCCCAGATGTCGTAGAGCTCCTTGGCGAGCTCGTGGGCATCTTCGCCGATTTCCATACTTTCCTTCCACTGTGGCAACTGGGTGGTTTCGAGCACCTCGAAGATGAGCACCGAGTGGTGGGCAGTCAGCGAGCGCCCCGATTCGGTGATTATGTTCGGCTGCGGCAGATTGTTCTTTACGCAGGCATCGACCACGGCCGAGACTGCATCGTTGGCATACTCCTGGATTGAGTAGTTCATCGAGCTCTCGCTGGATGATGAGCGGGTGCCGTCGTAGTCGACGCCCAGACCTCCGCCTATGTCGATGAAATCAATGCTGAAGCCGAGCTGCGAGAGCTGAACGTAGAACTGAGTGGCCTCGCGCAGGGCGTTTTTGATGACGCGAATCTTGTTGATCTGGCTTCCGATGTGGAAGTGAATAAGTTTGAGGCAGTCTTTGAGGTCGCGGCGCTCCAGAATGTCGAGTGCCTCGAGCAGTTCGGATGAGTTTAGTCCGAACTTGCTTTGGTCGCCCCCGCTCTCGCTCCACTTTCCGGAGCCGGTGCTGGAGAGCTTGATGCGTATGCCGATGTTGGGTCGTACCTTGAGGCGCTTGGAGATGTCGGCAATCATGCGCAGCTCGTTGAGCTTCTCGACCACAAGATAGATTCGACGACCCATCTTCTGAGCCAGCAGTGCAAGCTCGATGTAGGCCGGATCCTTGTAGCCATTGCAGATGATGAGGGCGTTTTCGTCGATATTGGTACCTAAGACGGCGTGGAGCTCCGGCTTTGAGCCGGCCTCAAGGCCGATGTTGAATTTCTTGCCATAGTTGACGATTTCCTCCACTACCTGACGCATCTGATTGACCTTGATGGGGTAGATCATATAGTTCTGGGCAGTGTAGTTGTACTGCTCGGAAGCCTGGCGGAAGCAATTGCTGATTTTCTCGATTCGGTTGTCCAGTATATCCGGGAAGCGGAGCAGAAGGGGAGCGCCTACGTCGCGAACCTGGAGCTCGTCGAGGACATCCTTGATGTCGACGGCCATGCAGCCCTGGCGGGGCGTCACGGCCATATGCCCGCGCTCGTTAACGGAAAAGTAATTGCGACCCCAGCCGGGGATGTTGTACAGCTCCTCGCTGTCCTCGATGCGCCATTTTCTCATCGGCAGTGTATTGTGGTGGTAGTGTCAGAAACAATGTTAGCAAGGGCGTCGGCGCACGGTGCACGCTAACCCCGCCGCAAAAATAACAAAAAAACGCGGTATTTGTGCACAGCCCGCCCCAAAAACAGCATTTTGGCCCCCTCGGGCGGCTTGCGACACGCGGTTGGGAAGCCGGTGGAAGCGCTCCGACTGTTAAAAAAGATAAAGATTCGAACTTTTGCCGCAAAAAGATGCGTAAAAATTTGTGCGGTTCGGAAAAAGGGCGTAACTTTGCACCGCAATTCAGCCAAGGGGCCAACGCATCCCAATCTGCAATACCTTTCGGCCGAAAAGCACAAGACTCCGTAGCTCAGTTGGTAGAGCAGCTGACTCTTAATCAGCGGGTCGAGAGTTCGAGCCTCTCCGGGGTCACTAAGACTGCAGAAATGCAGTCTTTTTTTGTATATATGCCTCAACTTCTTAAAAATGACGAGGAAGGGTGCACAGGCTAAAAATGACGAGGGTGGGCACAGGCAGCTGACTCACCTTGTCTATTTTTGGCAGCGACTCGAGAGTTCGAGCCTCTCCGGAGTCACCAAGACTGCAGAAATGCAGTCTTTTTTTGTATTCGCGCAGATGAGGCGCCCGGAGCAGCCGACTCACCTTGTCTATTTTTTGGCAGCGACTCGAGAGTTCGAGCCTCTCCGGGGTCACTAAGACTGCAGAAATGCAGTCTTTACTCCAACCATCGATGGGCGCACAATATTTAAACTGCCGGTGTGCAAAATGGAGAAGTCAAACTAGTACTCATATGTGCTCATATGTGCTCCCTCGTAAGGCCCCTTTATTTCAGGATTTCTTTGTCGTCTCTATAAATTTAATTAACTTTGCAACACTTCCTAAAATCAAAATATTTTTAAGTTTGGGAAATAGACTTGTATGAAACTTATAGACAGACCTCTATATCTCAACCAGCTACAAGGTGTGATGAATACACCCGACATAAAGATAATAACCGGCATACGACGTTCCGGCAAATCAAAGCTGATGAATGCTTTTGGCGAGAATTAGTACCCACTCTATAAACTTATGGAAAATATGGGGTTTGCCTCTCCCAATGTTGGTTAAGAACTATTTGAATCCAGGTATTAGGCTTGATCTTATTAAGTTGGAGAAACCTGAAAGTCCGAAAGCCCCCAGTCAACGATATGGGTTAACGGATAAAGGATAATCTCTTTACTAACAGAAGTAACAGTACAAGTGAGAGTACAAGTAATAGTGCAAGTAAGAGCTCAAACAGAGTACAATTAGTGTCTAAGTAGCACCCTCGGTGCTGAGGTGGCAACCAATGACAATTTTTAAGGCGTGAAAACAGCCGAAAATCAGACTATTATTGCTTACTTAGCGTTGTAGATATACGAAATCCGAAGGATTCGACGTAGTCAACAACATTGAAATGTCCTGGTGTCCATAAAAAGGGAACAGCCGCGATTTTCAGAATTTCTAACGTATTGATAAACAGAAGGCTTAGCCCCATGCAAGGTAAGTCTCTCCGGGGTCACTAGGCTGTCGCACTGCACTCTTTTTTTGTATTCGAGCCTTCCATGTTAAGAGCGGGGCGGTCCCACCAACATATGGGCCCGAGGGGGTGTTCGATAACTTTATCAATTCTTCGCCGGAAGGGGCTCAACGGTGCATTGAGGCGGCGTAGCGGCGGTAGGCGGCGGCCATGCGGGTGTGGTAGCCTCGGTTGGCGTAGCCGGGGCCGTTGTAGAGTTTTGCGAAAGCGCTCCAGTTTTTGTTGCGCAGGTGTTTGAGCAGTCCGGTGTTGCGGATAAAGTTAGCGAAGAGCACGAGTTGGTCGTACTCGGAGCGGCTGACACGGTCCACGAAGTCGTGGTGGCTTTTTGCGCCGGCCAGTTTCCAGTTGAAACCACCGATTTGGAACATACCCCAGAAAGTGGATTCTATGGCGGCAATGCTGTCGATTGCCATGGCGCCGTCGAGCCGGACGTAGTGCGCGGCCTGGTGGGAGCCGTAGCGTGGTATGTTCGGGGGCTGGAACACTTCGGGGTGTCGGCTCGCCTGACCTGCAAGGCTGATGCCCCGGCGGGCGGCGGCACGGCGGAAAAGGCCGGAGTCGAAGTTGATCAGTGGTCGGCCGTCGGTGTGGAAGCCGGCGCGGGTGTTTCCTGTTTCGATTTCGACGACGGCTTTTATTGCGGCGGCCTCGACACCGAGGCTGTCGGCGATTTCAAAGAAGTCGGCGTCGGTGAGCGGCCCGGAGTGCGGCAGCTCGATCACGGGGATATAAGCCGAAAAGAGAGTGTCGCCCTCGAAGATATAGAAGTTGCCCTGCATTATTTCGGCCGAGTCAGCCAGAATCATGGGCGGCTGCGGGCTGTCGGGGAGCAGAGGAGGCGCGCCTTGGCCATGCGCGGCGCCTTTGCCGGCCAAAATGGTCAGCAAAGACGCCGCGGCGATGGTTATGGCGAAGAGCCGTTTCAAGTTACTTCAGACGGGCAACTTTCTCCAGGGTTCGGGTGAGCTGTCCCCAGAAGCGTTCAACGGCGGGAATGTGCATGCGTTCGCTGGGCGAATGTACGTCGCGCAGCGTGGGTCCGAAGCTGACCATATCCAGGTGGGGATACTTGGCGCGGAAGAGGCCGCACTCGAGACCGGCGTGGATAGCCTTGATGGCAGGCTTGACGCCGTAGAGTTCCTCGTAGGCCTCGGATGCGATGTGCATGATTCGGCTGTCCATGTTGGGAGCCCAGCCGGGATAGCCGTCGCCGTGGCTTACTTCGGCACCGGCGAGGCGGAAGAGGGCTTCGACCTGACGGGCGATGTCCCACTTGCGGCTTTCTACGCTTGAGCGCTGGCTGGTAGTCACCAGGATTTGGTTTTCGCCCTTCATCTTTACGGAAGCGAGGTTGGTGGATGTTTCCACGAGGCCTTCGAGGTCGCGGCTCATGGATATTACGCCGTGGGGAGCGCAGTAGAGCGCTTCCACCAGATGCATGGTGGTTTCGGAGTCGACGGCGTACTCGGGACGGTCTTCGCTGGTGAGCTCGAACTTGAGGGTGGGTTCGAGACCGGCGTATTCGACTTCGATGTCGGCGACGAACTTATTGAAAGCCACGCGCACCTGCTCCTTGTTGGAGGTGTGGACACCGAATACGGCGTGAGCGGCGCGGGGAATGGCGTTGCGGAGGTTGCCGCCGTCGATTTCGGTGAGGCTTATTTCGTGTTCGAGCGAGAGGTTGTAGAGGAAGCGTGCCAGCAGCTTGTTGGCGTTGGCTCGGCCCAGGTGAATGTCGCCGCCGGAGTGGCCGCCCTGGCCTCCGGAGATGTCGAAGCGGAAGAAGTGGAAGTCGGTGGGAGCGAAGGAGCGCTTGTAGGTGAACACGCAGGTAGTGTCGACGCCGCCGGCGCAGCCCACGAAAATTTCGGCGTCGTCCTCGGAGTCGAGGTTGAGGAGGATATCGCCCTCGATCATGCCGTCGCCGAGATTGTTTGCGCCGGTGAGGCCGGTTTCTTCATCGACGGTGAAGAGCGCCTCGACGGGACCGTGGGTGAGGTCCTTGTCGACCATCACAGCCAGAGCGGCAGCCATGCCGATGCCGTTGTCGGCTCCGAGGGTGGTGCCGTCGGCGCGGAGCCATTCGCCGTCGACGATAGTCTTGATGGGCTGGTTGTCGAAGTCGAAGTCCTTGTTGTTGCTCTCGCATACCATGTCCATATGAGCCTGCATGACCACGGTGGGAGCACCCTCGCAACCGGGAGTGGCGGGTTTGAACATAGCCACGTTGCCGATGGCGTCGGTGCGGACGGTGATGCCGTGCTCAGCGGCGAAGTCCAGGAGGAACTGACGGATTTTCTCTTCCTTCTTGGAGGGACGGGGGACCTGGGTGATTTTGTCGAAAATCGAGAAAACCAGAGCCGGTTTGAGGTCTTTGATAGTCATGGGTAGTATGGTTGGTTTTTATTGAAAACAAGCCTTGGGGGCCGTTGTTCAAATAATAAAAATGTTTTAGCTAAGAGAAAGAATGTTAAAATACATAGTTTCGGCGCCCTAAATTACAAAATAAAATCGAGGTGACGAAAAAAAAGCGCCAAGATTGCTTATCTTTGCAGCGTCGAAAGCGATGAAAACCGTTTTACTCACCATAGCACTTGTCCTGGTGAGCGTTCTGCTCCTGGGAGTGCGGGTGCTTTTTGTCAAAGGCGGCAAGTTCCCCTCCGGCCATGCCGATAGCGCCGCCTTGCGTGCAAAGGGCGTCCGGTGTGCCCATGGGTGCGACGACAAAGCTTCCGATGTCAATCAATCAGAATCACATTAACCTTAATATAATGAAACATACCCGCATCGCCGTAAGAAGCATTTTAATGTGCGCCGTGGCTGCCCTGGCCGCTTCCTGCGCGGAAAAGGAAACCGCCGCGCCCGCTCAGGTGGCCTCCGCCGACACCGAGCTTGCTCCGGCTTGCCGCATAGCCTATTTCGATGCCGACACCGTTATGCGCTACTATCCTCTGGCCCAGCAGCTCACCGAAGAAGGCCAGCGCATGATGAACCGCTTCCAGCAGCAGGCTGCCCAGAAGCAGCGCGAGCTGGAAAACCAGGCCGCCAACATTGAGCGCAAACGCCAGAACAACATATACCTCAGCGAGGCTTCCTTCAACCACGACGTTCAGGAGCTTCAGAACGCGCAGGCACAGGCAGAACGCGTGCTCAACGCCCAGCAGAATCAAATTCAGGTCACCATTGCCGAAAGCCAGCAGCGCCTCAACGACTCCATCACCGCCGCCGCCCGCTTCCTGGCCGACCAGCTCGGCTACGACGCCGTGTTCATCAAAGACAACGGAATCTACTTCCGCCCCAGCCTGGACATCACCCAGCAGATGATCACCGTGCTCAACAACGGCGCCGCCTCCGCTGCTGCCCCCGAAGCTGCTCCGGCCCAATAAAACAAATCCGCATCACCTTATACTCGCAGGGACGCACTTCAGTGCGCCCCTTGCGTTGCTTATGTATAATTGATAATTGATAATGGGTAATTGATAATTGGGGGCCGGCGGCAAACGACACACAATCAATTATCAATTATCAATTATCCATTATCAATTATCAATTATCCATTATTCATTATCAATTATAAAAAAGTTTGGGGATTGGGAATAAATGTGTAATTTTGCGGTGACGGCGCCTTGACATGCACAATTACCTTGCCACCCCTTCCGTCGCAGACCTCGAATCTCACACAATCCTAATAACTAACTTATAATTACCATGAAAAAAACCATTTGCGCAGTAATCGCACTCAGTGCGGCGACAATGGGCTTCGCGACCTTACCTCAGGCTGCTTCCATCGACCGGGTGACTCTTCCCGGCGGTGTTGCCGTGGGTATGGCAGCCCTCAGCCCCGACGGCTCCTACGCCGTTGTCTCGCCGCTGTCGGGCCAAGGCCTTCAGCGTCTTGACCTGTCCACGGGCCGCATGAACACTATTTCGGCCACGGCTTCGCCGCTGATGCTGGAATTCACCGCCGACGGCTCCAACGTGCTCTACCGCGAAAGTTCCTACGATTCCGACCACCGCCGCTACGTATCGCTCAAGGCATACAACGTTGCCGACGGCCGCACCACCACCGTTGTCGAGGCCTCACGCAATCTGCAGGGCTTCAGCGCAGCGGGCAATACGGCAGTCGCCGTCGAAAACGGCCGCATGCGCAGCCGCGCTCTGGGCGCCGAAGCGGCAGCCGCTCCCCGCGCCGCTCTTTCGATCGACCGCGGTCGCCTGTGCGTGAGCGTCGACGGCACCACGGCCGCCATCGCTCCCCTCGGCGAGGCGTGCAACAGCTACCTGTGGCCCTCGCTGTCGCCCGACGGCAGCCGCATCGTGGCTTTCGGTGTCGGCACGGGTGCCTTCACCTGCAATCTCGACGGCAGCGACGTTCGCCTTCTGGGCATGTACCGCGCCCCGCGCTGGCTCGACAACAGCACCATCGTAGCCATGGACGACCATGACAACGGCATAGTCACCACCGCCTCCACCATCATGGCCCTTGCCGCCGACGGCAGCGAGCGCGCCGCCCTCACCGGTAGCGACGTTGTGGCCGTCTTCCCCACGGCAGCCGCCGGCAAAGTTGCCTTCACCACTCCCGAAGGTCAGCTATATATCATAACCCTCAAATAAGTCGCATACCCGTCATGAAAGCTAAACACATACTTCTGGCTGTTGCGGCTCTTACCATGTCCGCAACCACCCTGCAGGCCAAAGACCTTCAGGACTACCGCATATATATCAATCCCGGCCACGGCGGCTGGGACGGCGGCGACCGCCATATGGGAACCGTCAAGCACGGTCCGGCCACCTATCTGGACACCTGCGGTTTCTTCGAGACCAACACCAACCTCTGGAAAGGCCTGGCCACCGTGAACCGCCTTGCCGAGTACGGCTTCAAGTTCGACCCCACGCTCAACCCCTTCCCGGCCGACTTCGTGGGCTACCGGTGCAACGACAACCTTCACGACATCCAGACCAACGGCGACCCCAACTTCCGCTACGGCGCCGCCCGCGACATGTCGCAGGGCCTGGTGATGAGCCACGTCAAAAACGGTCTGAGCCGCAACATCAACGAGATTGCCATCGAGGTGGAGGCCAACAACTTCGACCTCTTCCTCTCGATCCACTCCAACGCCGCCTCCGAGGGCGCCTCGACCAACTACCCGGCCATGTTCGTGCGCGGCGAGAATAAAACCGAAAGCGTACCCGGCTCGTGCGACATGGCGCGCACCATCTGGCCCTATGCCTTCGCCAACACCCACGCCCAGTGGTCGAACTACTCGATGACCAATCCCGGCCTCTACTACGACATCGACTTCTGGAGCGGCGACTACGCTCTTACCGACCACGGAAACGGCAATATCGTCAAGGGCTACTACGCCGTTCTGCGCCACAACGTGCCCGGTTTCCTGATGGAGGGCTACTTCCACACCTACCAGCCGGCCCGTCACCGCGCCATGAACCAGGACGTGTGCCGCATCGAAGGCGAAGCCTACGCCCGCGGTATCGCCGAATACCTCAACGTGCCCCGCGAGGCTACCGGCGACATCTACGGTATCGTTCGCGACATGCACGAGAAGTTCCGCCACACCTTCTACACCGCTCCCAGCAACAGCCCGGACGCCTACCTGCCCATCAACAACGCCAACATCACCCTTCTGGATGCCGCCGGCAACACCGTGGCCACCTATACGACCGACGATGAGTACAACGGCGCCTTCGTGTTCCGCAACCTCCAGCCGGGCTCCTACACCATCAAGGTCAGCGCCGATGAGTACAAGGACGCCGACGCAAGCTACTGCGGACCCTTCGAGGTGACGGCAGCCACCACGCTCTTCCCCTGCGTGCAGCTCGAAAAGACCAATTATGAGCCGCCCACGGCAGCCGCCGCCGACTATGAGGACGAAATCACCTCACCGGCCATCAATGCCGCCGACTCCTACGTCTTCACCCAGGCCATCGCCGACCGGGCCGTTCCGGAATTGGAGGGCAAAACCGTGAAGCGCTTCATCGCCAAGGGCAAGAACCTCTATGTTCTGGCCCACGACGCCCAGGGCGAACCCTACATATATGTATTCGACGCCACTACGCTGGCCAAGCTGGCCGAGGTCAGCACCGCCGGCACCGAGGGCACCGTCAACCGCCTGGCCGACATCCAGCTCACCGCCGACGGCGTGCTGGTAGGCTCTGCTTCGCAGCTCAACTTCATCAGCCGCGATTATGTTGAAGAAGGCGAGACCTACGGCGAATGTAACTTCTACAAGTGGGCCAAGGGCGACAACGGCCTTCCCGCCGGCGACCCCGAAAAATGGTTCGGCACCACGGCCACAGCAAACTTCTTCCGCGCCGTGACGGGCTTCACCTTCGCCTACACCGGCACTCTCGACGAGGGCAAAATCTACCTTCCCTCCTACTCCACCTACTATGAGCGCAAGGTTTGGCTCAACGTGCTCGACATCATCGATGGCGAGTTCTACGGCTCGCGCTTCGTCAACCAGACCCGCGACCATATGAATATGGACGAGCTCGGCGACGACGTCACCGCGACGGTATCGCCTCTTAACAGCGAGTCGTTCATCGTCAACAGCTCCAACGTTGCTCCGATGCAGTTCAGCGGTGTTGACTACAACCTCGAAAGCACCGCCGCCGACAATCACGCCGCCCACGAAGGCTACTTCAAGTTTGCCGGCACCTCCCTGATGGCCGCCACCAGCCTCGAGTCCGACGGCGCCCACACCGGCGTGGTACTCCACAACGTAAGCGCCGGCCTGAACGCCATGCGCCCGGTAGAGACCACCAACACGGCCATCGAAGCCGGGCAGTACGCTTCGGCAGCCACCGCCGGCCGCACCGTTGTTGAATACGACGCCGATGAGAACATAGCCTCGGCCGACATCGACCTCTACGTGCTTCGCGGCAACAAGCTGAGCCGCTTCACCACCGCCGGCGTCGACCAGCCCGCCGTTCGCGGCCACTATGCCTATGGCCTGACCCAAAGCCTCGAAAACGAGGTATACACCCTCGGCTTCAGCCTCACCGGCGAGGCCGACGCCACCGTCGGTCTGCGCAACGCCGAAGGCGAAACCATCGACATTGCCACCGGCCGCTTCGACAAGGGCGCAAACAGCGTCACCATAGCCGCCGCCGACATTCCCGAGGGCGACTACAACTGGCAGGTGACCGTAGAGAACCCGACCGTTCCCGGCGTGGCCACCATCTACAACTCCGGCATCGTATCCAGCGGCGTAGCCATCGACCGCAACCCCGAAAGCGACCTCTTCGGCAACGTCTACGTATCGCGCAAAGACGTTCGCCAGATCGAAGCCTTCACCCCCGACTTCGAGCCTCTGGAAGGCACTCCCTTCATGAAGGGCCAGTGGGATACCTCTGTGGGCGCTTCTCCGTGGCGACTGGCCGTGCTCCCCACCGGCAAGCTCCTCATCAGCGACTGGGGCGACGTTCAGGGCGGCCTCTACCTCTTCAACCCTGCCGAGCCCTCCCAGCCCCGCACCAACTTCTTTGCCGGCACCGTGCGCCCTACCAGCGGCGAATGGACCTACAACGGCGCCGTCATCGGCGGTTCCACCTCCGGTATGGCCGTTGTCGGCTCCGGCGAGGAAACCCGTCTGATTTCCTTCCAGGAAGACTGGCCCAGCGACTATCAGCTCAACCTTGTCTACTACAACATCGGCACCCGCGACCAGATTACCGAGCAGCCTGTGCAGCCCGATGAATTCAAGAACGTTTCCGGCGTGCTCCGAAACGGCAATGTCGACGTGATTGTCCGCGAGCAGGGCATGCTCCTGGGCCAGGTACGCGGCAGCGGCAACAACACCAAGGGCGTTCCCTCCTTCGTTGTCACCGACCCCGCCGGCGAGGTGCTCTTCAACTCCGGCAGCGACATGGCCGACCTGACCGGCTCCACCGGCCTGTTCGCCCTCAACGACGACGCCTCGCTGCTTCTGGTTCAGGACGACGGCAACTACATCCACGTTTGCGCCGTAGAGTGGGAGCCTGAGTTCACCCTCACCGAGCTCTACAAGTTCAACGTCCTTGAGGACGGCGGCAGCGACACCAACACCTACCAGGGCGCATTCGACCCCGCCGGCAACTTCTACGTGGCCAACCGCTCGTCGATGCGCGTGTTCTCCCTGCCCCGCAAGGCTTCGCAGACCGTGACCCCCGCCAAGGCCTCCATGGTAATCAAGGGTTCGCAGTCCGGAATCAACGACATCACCGTCGACGCTGAAGCCGCCGAAGGCCCCGTGCAGTACTTCAACCTTCAGGGCATCGAAGTATCGGCCGACAATCTCAGCAGCGGCGTCTACATCCGCCGCTGCGGCAACACCGCCACCAAGGTAGTGGTGCGATAACCACAACTAACCAAACAAAAGCGGCGCGCCAACCCGGCGCGCCGCTTTTTTTGGTATGAAAGGCTTGTAAAGCCTCCGGTGTTAGAGAATTATATGCAGATTTTGCGCGAGGCGCCGTTGGCGGAGCGCACGATATAGAATCCACGGCGCTCGGGAGCGAAGTCGGCAACGCGACCGCTGAACACTTTCATGCCCGTCAGCGAGAAGATGTCGCACTCGCCGTCGAAGTCGCCGGTGACTGCCGAGATGCCTGACTGGTCCTTTGTGCCGCGTATTTCGAGCAAACCTTCGGAGTTGGAGGGCAGAATAAGAATGCCGTCCACAACCTGGTCGGTGATGTCGCGGCCGTTGTAGAGAACGGTCTTGAGCGTCTGGTCTCCCCGGGTGTTGATAAAATAGCGGTTGCCCTTGTCGGGAACCAGAGAGGAAGCGAAGCTCTCGCGGTCGTAGTTAATGGCCGCACCGTTGAACACGCGTGCAAACTGCGAGCCGTCCAGCAGGCGGTTGGAGGCAGCTCGGCGAGCTGCCTTGCGGCGAGCTGCGGCGTCGGGGTCTTCGCCTGTTATGCCGCGGTCCTGATTCTCGGCCTGCTCTTCAAGGAGCTGTTCCTCTTCTTCGAGGTCTTCATATTCATCCTCGGGGATAACGGTGACGTCGATGTCGGAGTCGACGTCAACGTCGAGGCTGCAGTCAAAGTGACCGAACTTGCCCCACTGCGGCGCACTCACGTAGGAGCTGAACGAGCCCTTGGGAATGGTAAGGGTCGATTTCTGAGTGAGGATACCGTCGAAGGCGCCTTCGGCGGCCTCAGGAGCTTCGGGAGCCGCGCAGCTCATCATGCGCAGACGCGAAGAATTACGGAAAAGGTTGGGACCCACCTTCTTCAGAGTGTAGGGGAAGCTGGCGCTGACAAGATAATTGCAGTTCTCGAACACGCCCGAGGGTACTTCGGAGATACCTTCGCCAAAGGATATCGTGCGTAACGGTGTTTCATAAAACACTTCTTCTTCGAGTAGTATCACTTCTCCGGGAATTTCCAAGGAGCGCAGACCCGAGATAGCTAAGGCGCGGTAGCGTAATTCTCGTACACTCTGTGGAAGGAGCAATGTCCGGAGGGTCTCGCAGACATAGAATGCGCTGAACTCCAATCGTGTAAGTTTAGTAGCGCTTAGGTCTACATATTCCAACATTCGGCAAAATGAAAAGTTAGCTCCATAAAGTTTTTCCAGATTCTCGCCTGCAACAATGCTACGGAGCGAAATACAATTGGAAAAAGCCCTATATCCTAAAGTAACCAATGCATCCGGGAGCTTGGTAATCTGCAGCGATGAGCAGTTTAAGAACGCCTCGGTGCCAATCGTTTTAATGGAATTGGGCAATTCTGCAATTCTAAGAGACCGGCACTGTGCGAAGGCAGAGTCCCCTATAGCCGTAAGATTCTTCGGGAGCTTGACGTCGGTGAGCAACGTCATTTTTGCGAATTGAGTTCGAGGAATCTCAGTCAGATCGGTATCTTCGATATCCAGCTCGGTGAGGCTCACCATATTCTCTTTGATGACGCGCAGGTCAGTGTCGGTCAGATGACCCGATACTTTCAGCGCCGTGATGCGCGAGGGAAGAACGCCCGATGCATTATAAATAGCTTCGCCAAGAGGCACACCACCGTCGAGTGATACCTCAACCCGGCTGACGCCATCCTCCACAAGGTTGAAGTCGGACCATATGGGATGGTGGGAATACAGCGGCATTTTGCCCTCATCGATTACAACGGTGAGATTCTGACGCTCGGCTTCGGTAAGGGAGTAGTCAGAGCTGAAAGTGGGAGGAGTCTTGGCGTGCAGGCGGAGCAGGCGCAGACTGTTAATTTTGAATGCGGTGATGTCGATGTTTTTTATTCCTTCGCCCAGTTCCAGACGTGTAATTTCGTTGAAAATACCCTCCGGAAGACCACTCATACCATCGCCAATTTTAACATATGTAATCTTGGTTGATCCGAAAGCCTCCTTACTAATACTTGTAACTGCATCGGGAATCTCCAAATCAATCATGCCGACGGATGCGTTCGCGCCGCAAGAGTAGAATGCTTTTCTGCCTATTGTCGTCAGAGTATTGGGAAGTTTTAGGGAGCTAAGATTGTAGCAATAACCGAACGCTTCCTCTGGAATCTCCGTCAGCTGGGTTTTGGAAAGATCGGCTTCAAAGAGCGGCGTCTCTCGAAAAGCCATAATGCCGATTTCTTTCAGCGTGGAGGGAAGCACTATTTTGGAGAGGCCGCCGGCATAGCCTCCGTATTCATAGGATTGGCCGTTGAATACGAATTCCCCGATTGTCTCCAGCCCTTCGGGGAAGTAAAGCTCCGTGAGCGAGAGCGTGTTGCGGAAGGCATAGTCGCCTATTGACTTCACGCCCAAGGGAAGGTAGACTTCCTCCAGCTCCCTGCAGCCATAAAAGGTGCTGGCCTTGATTTCGGTGACGGCGCAGTTTTGCATCACTATTTTCTTTAGGGCCGGCATCTGGGAAAAGGCGCCTTCGCCTATCTCCTCAACGGCGTCCGGCAGGTGGAGTTTTTCAATCCTTTCCGCATTATTGAATGCGTTTTTGCCTATAGTTCGCAGCGTGGACGGGAACTCTATGTCGCGTATCATGCCGGCGCCTTCGAAGGCGCTTTGGCCGATGTCGGTCAGGCCCTCGGGCATATGGATGTAGTAGAAGGTCGAATTGTCGCGGAAGGCGTAGTTGTTGATTTGGGTAACTTTGTAGGTCTCGCCGTCGATAACAACCTCCTCGGGCATGAAGAGAAAGTCTTCGCCGCCCTGGACCATCCCGACCAGGCCGACTGACTTCTCGGGGCTGTCGAGGATTTCGTAGCGGGCGCCGTCTTCCACGTGGTAGCGGCCGGTGCCGGGCGAATAGGCATAGCCGGTCGTGGCGCAGACACACGTCAGCGCCACGAACAACGCAATTGCTTTGTTCATGGGTAAAATATTTGTTAGTAAGGTTATGAAAGTCCGTAGTTCGTTTTTCATATCGCAAACATCAAGCGCAGACACCGATAGCGCCTACCCCTGGGGTGGGTTTGAAGTTCGCCATCGGGAGCGATATGAAAATACTGTGATGCCTCGCCCGGAGAGGGGTGCTGACATCGCGATGATATGCCGACACTTCACTTCTGCCGCCGGCGAACCGGCCTGACAAATTGCACAAACGGTGAAGATACCATCGCAGAGAACCGCCCTGCGGCCTCTTTTGCAAAGGCAAAGTTAAAGTAATTTTTACATTCTTGCAAATTTATTACAATATTTAACACTTAGAGCCGGCCTCATAAACTATTTTAGGGTCTTTTGCACTATGTTGCATCGGAATTCGGGTCCGGCAGTTGTTGTACAATCAAAGGAAAGAGAACATAGCACGGTAAGTGCATCCCGGTCCGTTGCATCGAGCAGTGATGCTGGTTGCAAAGGCAAGCATAAATAGTTGAAACGTGGAGAACGCCCCGGCTGCGGTCGGGGCGTTCTTTTGTTGAACTTTTCGGCGTCCCGGGGCATTACATTTAAAAAGCCTAACCCCTGCACACGAATATGAAACAGTTAATGGACGGCTGCACGGCCGCCACCCACGTAGCCTACGCCTTGAGCGACATAGCCACTATCTATCCCATCACTCCGGTAGCGTCGATGGGCGACACTGCCGACCGCTGGTGCCTTCAGGGGCGCCTCAACGTGTTCGGCACTCCGATGCAGGTCAAGGAACTCGAGAGCGAGCTTGGGGCTGCCGGCGCCACCCACGGCGCCCTGGCGGCGGGTGCGCTGGCGACGACGTTCACGGCCTCGCAGGGTCTTCTGCTGATGATTCCCAATATGTTCAAGATATCGGGCGAACTGCTGCCGGGGGTGTTCCACGTGGGCACCCGCTCGCTTGCGGCGCACGCGCTGAGTATCTTCGGCGACCATCAGGATGTGATGGCCTGCCGCACCACGGGCTTCGCCATGCTGGCCTCGGCATCGGTGCAGGAAACGATGGACCTGGGCATCGTTGCGCATCTGGCCTCCATAGAGGGCCGGGTGCCGGTGGTACACTTCTTCGACGGCTGGCGCACCTCCAACGAGCTGAGCACCATCGACGTTGTGCCCTACGACGTGATAGGTTCCATGGTCGACCGCGACGCCGTGGCCGCCTTCCGCGCCCGCGCCATGAATCCTCTGCATCCCGACCTTCGCGGCTCGGCGCAGAACCCCGACGTCTACTTCCAGAACCGCGAGGCGGCAAACAAGTACTACAACGCCTTCCCGGCGCTGGTGTCGAAGGCAATGGACAAGGTAGCCCGCGCCACCGGGCGCCGTTACCGGCTCTTCGACTACTACGGTGCGCCCGACGCCGAGTATGTGGCCGTTGCGATGGGTTCCGGCGTGAGCGTGCTTCGCGAGGCCTCCGAGCGGCTCAACGCTTCGGGGATGAAGACGGGCGTGGTGGCGGTGCGCCTCTTCCGACCTATGGACGGAGCCGCTCTTGCCGCCGCCATCCCGACAACGGCCAAGGTAGTGGTGGCCCTCGACCGCACCAAGGAGCCGGGCAGCCAGGGCGAACCGCTGCTGCTCGACGTGGTGGCCGCCATCCACGAGGCCGGCCGCACAACGACCGTCGTGGGCGGCCGCTACGGGCTGGGCAGCAAGGAGTTCAATCCGGCTATGGCGCGCCAGGTATTCCTCAACGCCGCCTCGCCCAAACCGCTGCGGCGATTCACCGTCGGTATCACCGACGACGTCACCGGTCTTTCGCTGCCCCTTGTTCCCGAACCGGACGCGACGCCTGAGGACGTGCGCCAATGCATATTCTACGGCATGGGGTCGGACGGCACCGTGGGCGCCACCCGCCAGGCCGCTAACATCATATCGTCGTCGGAGGGAATCTACGCGCAAGTCTACTTCCACTACTCCGCCAAGAAGTCCGGCGGCTACACCCTCAGCGAGCTGCGCTGGGCGCCACATCCCGTGGTGGCGGAATATTCCATCGAGAGCGCCGACTACGTGGGTTGCAACAAAGATACTTACGTCGACCGCTTCGCCGTGACGGAGCGGCTGCGCGACGGCGGCACCTTCGTTCTCAACTCGGCCTGGAGCGTCGAGGAGATGAACACGCGTCTGCCGGCGGCTCTGAGGCGCGACATTGCGCGGCGCGGCATAAAGTTCTACAACATCGACGCCACCGCTCTGGCCGCGCAAGTGGGCCTCGGAGCGCGCGTGAACGTCATCATGGAGACGGTTTTCTTCCATCTCACCTCCGCCGTAGAGCCGCAGGCGGCCATGAGCGAGCTCAAGAAGCTGGTGGCGACGATGTATATGCACGAAGGGGGCGACATCGTGGCTCGCAACCTCAAGGCAGTCGATATGGCAGCGGCCGCAGTGCAGCAAATCGCCGTGCCCGCCGAGTGGGCCGAGGCCGAAGATGCCCCCGCGGCGCAGCCGGCGGCGACTACGCCGACCGAGAAATTCGTCGACAGCATAGCCCGCAAGTGCATGTCGCTGCAGGGCGACAGCCTGCCCGTTTCGGCCTTCACGCCCGACGGCACTATGCCTCCGGGCACCACGGCATGGGAGAAGCGCTGCATAGCCATCAACGTACCCGAATGGGATCCCGACAAGTGCGTGGAGTGCACGGAGTGCTCGCTGGTATGCCCGCACGCCGCCATCCGCCCGCTGCTGCTGACTCCGGCGGAGAAGGCAGCCATGCCGGCCGAATTCGCCACCAAGGCGTGCACCTACAAGGGTCTGGGCGACTACGCCTATCGCATCCAGGTCTACGCCGCCGACTGCACCGGCTGCGGCTCGTGCGCCACCATCTGCCCGGGCCACGCCCTGACGATGAAGCCGCTGGCAAGCCAGCTGCCCCTGCAGAGCCGCATGCTCGAGGCCGCCGCCAAGGTGGCCCCGAAGGAAGACCTTCTGCCGACCACCACCATCCCCGGCACTCAGTTCCAAACGCCTCTGCTGGAGTTTTCGGGCGCCTGCGGAGGCTGCGGCGAGACGCCCTACGTGAAGCTGCTCACCCAGCTCTTCGGCAAGCGTATGGTGATTGCCAACGCCACGGGCTGCTCATCCATATGGGGCGCAAACTACCCCTCCAACGCCTACTGCACCGACGCCAAGGGCCGCGGACCGGCATGGGGCAACTCGCTCTTCGAGGACAACGCGGAGTATGGTTTCGGCATGGCCTGCGCCTTCGTGCACCGGAGGGCGGCACTCCTTACGGCGGCAAACAAGGCCGTCGGCGACACGGCCGTGACGCCCGAGGTTCGGACGGCACTTCGCAAGTGGATCGACGGCTTCAACGACGCCGATACCTCCACCCGGGCCGGCGAAGAACTCGCCGAGGCCGTCGAGGCCGCCCCGGCCAACTCGCTGACCGATGTTTTCGGGCAGTGCGCCGACATGCTCGGCAAGAAGTCGGTGTGGGCCATCGGCGGCGACGGCTGGGCATACGACATCGGATTCGCCGGCCTCGACCACGTGCTTGCGCAGAACATCGACATCAACATGCTGGTGATGGACACCGAGTGCTACTCCAACACCGGCGGCCAGACCTCGAAGGCCACCCCGCTGGGCGCCGTGATGAAATACGCCGCCCAGGGCAAACGCACCCCCAAGAAGGACCTGGGCCGCATGATGATGACCTACGGCAACGTCTACGTGGCTCAAATCGCGCTGGGCGCAAACTATATGCAGGCCATCACGGCGCTCCGCGAGGCGGAGGCCTACCCCGGGCCGTCGATAGTGATTGCCTACTGCCCGTGCATCAACCACGGCATACGCTCCGGCATGGGGACCACCATCGTCGAGGAGCGCCGAGCCGTGCAGTGCGGCTACTGGCAGATCTACCGCTACAATCCGGCGCTTGCGGCGCAGGGCAAGGAACCGCTCACGGTCGACATGGCCGCTCCCGCCGCCGACCTGGACGCCTTCATGGCCAACGAAGACCGCTACGCCGACCTCCGCATGGTGGCACCGGAAGCCGCACCCGTGCTGGCCTCGCGCCTGCTGCGTCGCACCCGACGCATATACGACATCCTCACCACCGACGCCAAGTACAACGCCGTATAAAAAAGGGTCGGGTGGGTGCTCATTCCATAAATAATTGTTATATTTGCGGCTGGAAAACGGCCGTAGGACCCGGCCGGGCTCCTGTTTCGACTATTCAAACCCAATATAACAGGTATTTACTATGAGCAAAGTTACAGTTGTAGGCGCCGGCAACGTAGGCGCCACTTGTGCCAACGTTCTGGTATGCAACCAGATTGCCGACGAGGTAGTTCTGCTTGACATCAAAGAGGGCGTCAGCGAAGGCAAGGCCATGGATATCATGCAGACCGCCAGCATACTGGGCACCAACACCCGTCTGCGCGGCGTCACCAACGACTACGCCGCCACCGAAGGCAGCGACATGGTAGTTATAACTTCGGGCATACCGCGCAAGCCGGGCATGACCCGCGAGGAACTCATCGGCGTCAATGCCGGCATCGTGCGTTCTGTTGTTGAGAACGTTCTTGCCCACAGCCCCAACGCTATCATCCTGTGCGTATCCAACCCGATGGATACGATGACCTACCTCATCCACAAGACCACCAATCTGCCCAAGAACCGCATCATCGGCATGGGCGGCGCACTGGACAGCGCCCGCTTCCGCTACTTCCTGGCTACGGCCCTGAACTGCAACTACAACGAGGTTGAAGGCATCGTCATCGGCGGCCACGGCGACACCACCATGATACCTCTGAAGCGCTACGCCGCCTACCGCGGCATCCCCGCCGCTTCGCTGATGCCGGCCGAGCAGCTCGACAAGGTAGCAGCCGACACTATGGTTGGCGGCGCCACCCTGACCAAGCTCCTGGGCACCTCCGCATGGTACGCTCCCGGCGCTGCCGCAGCACAGGTAGTAGCCGCCGTTCTGGGCGACCAGAAGCGCATGATATCCTGCTCTGCCCTGCTCGAAGGCGAATATGGCGAGAAGGACCTCTGCATCGGCGTGCCCTGCATCCTGGGCCGCAACGGCATCGAGAAGGTTGTGGAATTCGACCTCAACGAGGAAGAAAAGGCACTCTTCGCCGCCAGCGCAGCCGCCGTCCACAAGACCAACGCCGCTCTTGCATAACCTTTCGAGGCATTAAAACGTTATTTCAGAGGGCAGACACCGCACCGTGGCTGCCCTCTGATTCAAAAATACTCACCGAAATATGAAGAAGTTTATATACATCCTGGCCGCAGTAGCTCTGGCTTCGTGCGCCAACAAGGCCCAAAATGAGGGCGCCGAAACTGCCGAGGCCGTCGAGACCGAAACCGTCGAAACCGTGGCAGCCGCCGATTTCTATCAGCCCGACGGCACCGTACACGCTCTGGACAATGCCCTGCTCTACGCTCCCGGCGTGAGCGTTCCGAATCTGACCGTGCTGGACTTCAACGCAGTGTGGTGCGGCCCGTGCCGCCAGCTCACTCCCGTTGTCGAGGAGCTTGCCCGCGACTATGAGGGCCGCGTGACCTTTGTGAGCGTCGACGTCGACACCTACGGCGAGCTTTTCGAAGCCTATCAGCTGGGCAACTCCATACCGGCCGTACTCATACTGAGCCCTGACGGCACGAAGGCTTCCTACATCGGCACCGACGACCTTATGCCGAAGGAGAAATTCGCCGCAATCCTGGACAACGCCCTCTAAAAACCGACCACATCATGCTTACCGCAGAGGAACTACGCCGCCGCGCCGCCGACCGGCTCGGCATCACCGCCTTCAACGCCATGCAGGAGGCGGCAGCGGCCCTGAAGGCCGGCAGCCGCTCGCTTTTGCTCGCTCCTACGGGAGCGGGTAAGACGCTTGCTTTCGCAGTGCCCTTTCTGGCCTCGCTGCCAAAGCCCGACGGCACGCCCTGCGGTCTGATAATAGCTCCCACGCGCGAGCTGGCTGTGCAAATCTACGAAACTGTGCGCCAGCTCGCCGCGCCGGACTATAAATGCTCCGCCTTCTACGGCGGCCACAGCATGCAGGCCGAAACGGCCTCTCTGAGCGGCCGCCCCGACATCATAGTGGCGACTCCGGGGCGTGTGCTCGACCACCTCAAGCGAGGTGGCCTGTCGCTGCACGGGGTGCGCTCACTGGTGCTCGACGAGTACGACAAGGCTCTCGAGTTAGGCTTTCAGGCCGACATGAAATCTATAGTGGGGCGGCTGCGCAATGTCAGCACCCTCATATTGACCTCGGCGACGCGGGCTTCGGCCATTCCGGACTTTATGGACGCCACAGGCATGGCCACACTCGACTTCTTCGACGCGCTCACGCCGGCGCCGCAGCTCGACATTGCCCGCATCGACAGCGCCGACACCGACAAACTGGCCACTCTTGCGCAGGTGCTGGAGCATTTGGGCGCCCGCACGCTGGTGTTCGTCAACCATCGCGAGGCGGCCGAGCGCACCGCGCAGTCTCTGGCGCGCCTTGGAGTGGCTGCCGGCCTCTACCACGGCGCTCTGGAGCAGGACGACCGCGAGCGCGCCCTGATACTCTTCGCCAACGGCACTACTCCGGTTCTGATTGCCACCGACCTTGCGGCTCGCGGGCTCGACATTCCCGAGGTCGAAACCGTGGTGCACTACCACCTTCCGGTATCTCCCGAAGTGTGGACGCACCGCAACGGCCGCACCGCGCGTCAGGGCGGCAAAGGGCGCGTGCTGGCCATCATCAACGACAAGGACCGCATACCGCCGTTCGCCACCTTCGACCGCACCGAGACCGTCGAAGCACTCGGAGATGCCGCTCCTACGCCGGAGGTAATCACCCTCTACATCAACGCCGGTCGCAAGGAGAAAATATCGCGCGGCGACGTGGCCGGCTTCATCCTGGCCAATACGGACATAACGCCTGCCGAGCTGGGCCGCATCGACCTTCGCGACCACGCCGCTTTCGCCGCTGTGCCTGCCGCCAAGGCCCGCGGTGCTGTCGAAGCCCTCAAGGCGCACAAACTGAAGAACAAAAAAGTGCGCGTGAGCCAAATCAAGGGCTAACGCGCAATATTTTTCGGAGGGAGCCGATTTTTTTGATTCAGATAGGCAGTTTGTAGGCAACGGCGAAGTCGATGCCCCACATCCTTTCGCCGTTGGCATAGGTTGTTGCGGGCATACTCACAGCAGCGCTGAGGCGCACGCGCTGCGTGTTGAAAGCAAACCCTGCGCGCCAGTAAAGCTGGAACATATTTGAATATGGAAACGTAATGGGAGCACCATCGCCGATTTCCCTCGCCCTTATAAATTCGCAGTTGAGACGGGGTCCGGTGAAAACGTCGAAGCTAATTTCGTTCCGGAAGAGGCCGATTCTATAGCCGGCATCTCCTCCAAGCATCAGACCGCCACCAAGTTTATCGGCATCGCGGTAGTTTTTGATAAATACCGCAGCTTCCGGCAAAAGATAGAACCGCGGGGTAATGGAGAAAGTATAGCTTGCGCCTAATGCAGCCTCCCACGTTTTATTATGATATTGGAAGTCAGTCGTTTTAAGGCTCTGGTATCCGCTCGCAACTATGGAGAACCCGTTATCGCAAACCTGCGCCTGCGCACCGATGGCAAGCACAACTCCCATAAGGAGCAAAATAATGCGTTTCATGTTATTGAGTTTGGTTACTGCTGCAAATTTAAATAAAAAATAAGAATGTATTAAAAATATTTTAGTTAATAATACTTAAATCATCCATAGGCTTCCTTGAGCAATAACGGCTGTATTTTTTAGCTACTCGGGATTGTTAAATCCGATAGCAGGCGGCAGCGTGCGGGAAAAAGGAGCGGGAAAGACGGGGGTGACCCCTATTAACATTATTTTGCACCACCTCACAAACAGGGCTTTTACCTCTGATTTACTGAGCATTATAGCCCTCACAAGCCTTGAGAGTCCGGGAGTGATTGCATAAAAATTTCCTCAATTGGATAATTTTTGCTTACTTTGCACCGCAAAATCTGAATTTACTAATTAAAAACCAAATCCGTCATGTCTGAAATTGCAGATCGCGTAAAAAGCATCGTAGTGGACAAGCTCGGCGTAGAGCCCGAGAAAGTAACTGAAGAAGCATCCTTCATCACCGACCTCGGAGCCGACTCTCTGGACACCGTAGAGCTGATCATGGATTTCGAAAAGGAATTCGGCGCCACAATTCCCGACGAAGAAGCTGAAAAGATCAAAACCGTCGGCGACGCTATCAAGTACCTGGAAGCTCACCAGGGTTAAACCCTCCGAGCCTCCTCAGTGCCGTGCCCTCCCGCAGGCTTCTCGCCGGCGCAGGCCATGCATCGTCAGCACTGACACCATACAGCCGCCGCAGTTACCCTACCGGGCAACCGAGGCGGTTTTTAATTTGACACAGCCGGAACCACGGTTCCGACCCAAAAAGAGATATAAACTACATGGAACTTAAAAGAGTAGTAGTGACAGGCCTGGGCGCCATCACACCTCTGGGCAACGACGTTGCCACAACATGGGAGAAGGCGCTTGCCGGCACCAGCGGCGCCGGCCCCATCACGCACTTCGACGCCAGCCTGTTCAAAACGCGCTTTGCCTGCGAGGTAAAGGGTTTCAACGGCGAGGAGCACTTCGACCGCAAGAAGCTTCGCCAGCTCGACCTCTATGCGCAGTATGCTCTTGTAGCAGCCCGTCAGGCCGTTGAGGACGCCGGTCTTGAGAAAGAAGGCTCCAACATCGACCGCAACCGCATCGGCGTTATCGTAGCCGCCGGCATCGGTGGTCTTCACACTTTCGAAGAAGAAGCCGGATACTATGCTCTGAACGCCGACAAGGGTCCGAAGTACAATCCTTTCTTCATTCCCAAGATGATTGCCGACATCGCATCGGGCCACATCTCGATGGAATACGGCTACCACGGCCCCAACTACGGTGTTGTTTCGGCCTGCGCATCGTCCAACAACGCCATCATCGATGCCTTCAACCTCATCCGTCTGGGCAAGGCCGACGCCTTCATCACCGGCGGTGCCGAAGCAGCCATCTTCCCGGCCGGCGTGGGCGGCTTCAACTCCATGCACGCTCTGAGCACCCGCAACGAGAGCCCCGAGACGGCTTCGCGCCCCTTCAGCAAGAGCCGCGACGGCTTTGTGATGGGCGAAGGCTCCGCTATCCTCATTCTCGAGGAGCTTGAGCACGCTCTGGCCCGCGGCGCCAAAATCTACTGCGAGGTAGCCGGCGGCGGCATGAGCGCCGACGCACACCACCTCACCGCCACCCATCCCGAAGGCCTGGGCGCCATCCTCTCGATGCGCAATGCTCTGGAGGACGCCGGCATGACTCCGGCCGACATCGACTACATCAACGTGCACGGCACGTCGACTCCTGTAGGCGACATCTCCGAGGTCAAGGCCATCGTTGAAGTATTCGGCGAAGAAGCCCACAAGGTGAACATATCGTCAACCAAGAGTATGACGGGCCACCTGCTCGGCGCTACCGGCGCTATGGAGGCTCTGTTCAGCATCAAGGCCGTTCAGGAAGACATCGTGCCTCCCACAATCAACCACGAACCCGGCGACGAAGACGAGGAAATCGACTATACCCTCAACTTCACCTTCGACAAGGCCCAGAAACGCACCGTACGCGCTGCTCTTAGCAACGCCTTCGGCTTCGGCGGCCACAATGCCACCGTGATTGTGAAGAAGTTCGAGAAATAACTTTCGACCAAGAACCTGATTATGCGTCCGGCTCCCGATTTCGGGCGGCCGGACGCTTCTTATTCAGGGTGCGGCAGAAAAGCCTTCAAAACACCCTTATCACCACCCCCACCCGGCCATGAGATTTGAAACCTACACAGCAGGCGGCTCGACGGTGCACATCCCCGTTGCGGAGAGCTACGCCGACTGCTTCGAGCTTATCCGCAGCGACTCGTTCCGCCACAACGGGCGCCACGACAGTATTTTCCGCATATGGTTGGGCTCGCTGAGCCGCACGAGTATGGGGTTCTGCTTTTGGTTCCGGCTGGCCGGCTACCGGGGCTGGCTGCGACCCTTGGCCAAGATGATGCTCCACCGCTACAAGCGCTACGGCCTTCTCATCCCGGCTCGCACCCGCATCGGCTACGGCCTCTATATCCAGCACTGCTGCGGCACGGTGATCAGCCCGGGCGCCGTCATAGGCAACAATCTGCACATCGGGCAGTTCACCACCATAGGGTCGAACACGGAGCGCGCCGCCATCATCGGCGACAACGTCTATATCGGTCCGGGCTGCTCTATCGTCGACGACGTCGAAATCGGCTCCGGGGCGTGCATAGGCGCCGGAGCGGTGGTGGTCAAGGATGTGGCGCCCGGCACTACGGTCGGCGGAGTGCCCGCCCGGCCCATAGGCGCGCAGCCACACCCGGAGTATATCCGCAACCCGTGGCCTCTGCCACAACAAAACACTGACCGACAATGAAAACAGCCATCATAGTAGCAATGGACAAGGAGCTGGCGCTGATGCTGCCCCTTATCGAGGACCGCGCCGAGGTCGCTATCGGCGACTTCACTTACCATACCGGGCGCATAGGGCGCCACGAGGTTGTGGTGGGCAAATGCGGCATCGGCAAGGTCAACGCAGCCTTAGGCGCGGCCGCCATGCTCGATACTTTCCACCCGGCGCTGATGATCAACAGCGGCGTGGCCGGAGGCACCGGCGTAGGCGAGCCGGCTCTAAAGCCGCTCGACGTGGTTATGCCCGACGAAGTTGCATATCACGACGTGTGGTGCGGCCCCGGCACAACTCCCGGACAGGCGTCGGGCTTCCCGGCAGCTTTCCGCTGCCCGTTGCCGCCGCGCATGCGCGAGGAAATCGGCGCCCGCGGCGGCCTGCTGGCCAGCGGCGATGTTTTCGTCACCGGCGACGAGGCCATAGCGCGCGTGCTGGCCACACAGCCCCGGGCGGTGGCCGTCGATATGGAGTCCGGGGCCCTCGCCCAGACTTGCCATACCCGCGGGGTGCCTTTTGTGTGCCTGCGCGTTGTCAGCGACGTCCCCGGCGAGGGTGGCAACATAGCCGCCTACGAAAATTTCTGGGCCGACGCGCCCGAGCGCACCTTCCAGGCTGTCGAAAAACTGCTGGAACTGCTGTGATAGAGTCGCTTAAGGACATACCCCGCACACCGGGTGCGCGGCGCATCAAGGCGTGGGTGGCCGAGGGCGAGCACTTGCTCCAGGACTTCAAATACGCCGTCAGCGACCCCCGCAAGATAGCTCGGAGCATAAGCGCCTTCGCCAACCACAGCGGAGGGCGGCTGCTCATCGGCGTGAAGGACAACGGCACCATCGCCGGGGTGCGAAACGAGGAGGACGTCTACGTTGTCGCAGCAGCCGCCGAGTCGTTCTGCGTGCCCGAGATAGAGGTGGATTTTCACGCCTACAGCGTCGACAGCGGTGTAACGGTGATGGTCGCCACTATCCCGGCGTCGGAGACGCGACCGGTCTACGTCCGCGAAAAGGAGGGTGAACTGCGTGCCTACTACCGTGTTGCCGACGAAAACATAGCGGCCCACGAGCTTATGGTCGACGCCTGGGAGCACCGCACCCGCGAGCTGCCTCTGCTTCTCGGCGCCGACCACGCACGCCTGCTCGACACCGTCCGCAGCCGCGGACGCCTCAGCGCCGACACTCGCGCACTGGCCCTGGCCATAGGAGCGGCCGAAGCCACGGCGCAACGCCTGGCCGTGGAGCTGGCCGCTGCCGGCGCGCTCGACTTCGAGCACACCTCCGGCGGCTTCTACCTCGTCATACCCAAGGGATAATCGCCGCGAAGAAAGCAAGTTACGCCTAGTCGGCGGGGATTTGAAATCCCCGCTCCATAACGTTGATGCGCCACCGGACCATAGCGCCTGCTATATGCGCGAAAACGGCCGCAACGTATGGACCGTCGGCTTCAGCCGACGTCCTGTCCCGAAGGGATAATCCCATGAATATCAGCGCCCCGGCAGAGGTCGAACCTCCGCGAATTTTGCCGAAAGGCGTTTGCGGACCGTGTTCGACCCCTGACGAGGTCGCCGTTTTCGGGGTGTGAACTTTTCCGGGGGCTGTCGCCCCCGGCTACCCTATTGAACCCCTACGGGGTTCTTATTTAATGGTTTAGACGCATTCCCGGGCTGGGATTTCAAATCTGCGCCCAACGGCCGCAACGTATGGACCGTCGGCTTCAGCCGACGCCCTTTCCCGAAGGGAAGCCCCGCGAGGGCGTCCCCACTACTCTTTCTCCCTCTCAATCAGCGGCGCTCTCTAAAAAATTCGTAACTTTGCATCAGTAAGGCAAGCCCGACATCATAAACTCTTACGGCAATGCGGTCAAACTACCTTGCCTCAACATAAAACTCGGAGAATATCGCACACTCGGCGACCACATAGCTCCCGTGGGCAATTTCCCCAAGTGGAACGGCCAAATCCCCTCCCCAACCATAAGCAAACTTTGAAAAACTTACCTTCACATATGAAAGAACAATTTGATAATTTCCACTTTTTTAAAAAGTTGGCCGAAAGAGTATTCACCCTAAACTTAGGTGGTGAATACTCTGACAAAATACGTTTTGGTGAGAAGGGTGGTTACACAATTGAAAATGGTGCGTTGCCTCTTTTCAATGTTGCACAAATGTTTGTAAAGATGTATTACAAACCATTCGGGGAGGATTTTCTTCGGGAGCAGCGTCATTTATTAAATAATTCTCAAAGTAAGTTGCTTACTTTTTTCCTCGACATATCTTCACGTGTCCTTTTCGATATGTCTGAGGATTATGAAAATGATCTCATTACCATATGCGAAGATTTAAACGTTGATTACGATCAAATCTATCGCAAAATTCATACTATTTTCCCGATTTCAGACCGAACCGACTTTTGGGAATATGTGTCAAGCAACCTCTTTTCCGAATCATTAACAACACTCTCTATACTTACTCTTGCTTCTATATATAATGAAACTTATGCTTTGGTCCGGGAGGAAGACCAAGATGAAATGGCTGAAATCCAAAGCGATTTCTTGACATATGTTCTTCAACATAGTAGCTCAAAGGAGCGAGCGAAAGTTACCAATCAATGTTTGAGAATTTTCCAAACCATCAATAAGTTTCATTTGGTAGGTGATTTCATTGAGAATGTGAATCAGATTCTTCGGCATACACTTAAACGCGGTGAAGAATATGTCTATTGGGATAAAGTTTCGTTCTTTAATGGTTTCTATCATTTGCCTCAGCCAAATTCCAAAACGGTTTTTTTTCATGTCTCCGATGAGCGTTCTCGCAATGCATTTAACAATCTTAAACCATATTTTCTTAAGAAGCTACCTCCCATACATGTCAAAATTGAAAATGGTAAAATTGTAAAGATTCTCAATACGCAGGATTTAGCCGAATGCATAACTATGCTTGAACGTCAAATCATTGCACCTCCTAAGATTGCTGCAAACCATATTGCGAGAGCCCCTCGAACCTCGCGAAAAAACATCTCTAAAAGCGAAGCGCGAGAAATGTTGAAACAATATAAATCCCGCTTTGTTGACACGCTTTGCAATCGCCATTTGGAGGAGTATAATGTAGTGTGTTGTCTCGAAAACCGCATCAATTCTAATGGAATAGTTTCCCCCGAATATGCTTTTATTTTTACGATAAAAGACTCTAATGGCCTTTTGACGCTCGCTTTTGAAAATTCAGAGGATTCAAGATGCACATATCTTTTCAAGACTCCCCGTAGGAGCTGGCAAAAATCTATTGATTTGATTTTTGATTTTTTCTCCTCAAACTCTGTCAATAAACGTCAGGCAATGGCACGGCGTGTTGTTGACCTTCAGTTACCCGGCAACTATGATTATCATCGCGTAATGCACACCGATTATTTCAAATGGTTAGACCGTATTAAATTCTCTTGAACTATGGATGAACTCGATATTGCTGATTGTCTGATTGTTATTCCGTCCTGAGACTATTATATTGAACCGCTGTGCGGTTCTTTTTAAATAGCTTATGCGGGCGGCATTCCCTTCGGGATGGGCGAGGGCTGAAGCCCTCGGTCCATGCGTTGATGGCGCTTTCGCTGATTATAATGGCGTGGGCGGACGTTTGCGAGCTGGGAGCTCACCCACCTTGAGCCCACAACGCTTTGGGCCGGGGATATAAACTATTGAAAAATAACTCCATATGAGTTCAATATAGAATGGGCGGGGTGACAACCCCTGAGACAGATAATCCCATGATTATCAGCAACTCCGGCAGGGATCAATTACCCGATGGTTGAATCACTGATTCTTTTCGGGAGAGTAGGCTGCGAGGGTCTGGGCGAGCTCTGATTTGATCATTTCGATGAGTTCGGGGGGCTCGAGGACTGTCAGTCGGGGTCCGTGGCTGATTAGTTCGGCGACGAGGTCGTGGCTGATGCGCATTTTGTAGTGGAACACGCTGAAGCCGTCGTGGAGGCTTTCCTGCTGGGTGTGGTGTAGGGGAAGAGCACGCAAGTAGTCGGCTTCGCGTCGTTCGGCCCGCAGGGAGATGGTCTTAACGTCGCCTTCGTTGAAAATTATGCCGAAGCTGTTTCGGAAGTATTCTTCGGGGTCGAATGTGGGGTCGGGTTCGAATGGCTGAGCGTCGACGGTGAGTTCGGAGATGCGGTCGAGGGCGTAGGTTTTGATGCGTCCGGAGTCGGTGTGGCGCCCGGTGACGTACCAACGCTGTCGGAAGATTTTGAGGAAGTATGGTTCTACGACTACACCGCGCGAGGGGTGTATCCGGCCGAAATGGTGGTAGTCGAAGCGGATTGGGAGGTTGCCCTTCAGGGCCTCCACCACCGGCGCGAGGTACTCACGGGCCGAGGGTACGTCCTCGAGGAAAATTTTGCCGGCCACCTGCCGGCTGCCGGCCAGGAGGTCGTTGGTGGCGGCGGTGTTGAGGAGCCAGTTTGTCACGCCTTCGCTATGCTGGTCGCCGCCGTCGGAGAGATAGTATTCGTAGGTAGCGGGGTCGCACTTTATTTCGACGTTGAATAGCTCTTCGACAGCCTGGCGGTAGTTGTAGAGCGTGCGCCTTGGGAGGGCCTCCCCCGCTGAGAAGCGGGAGAGGCGCCAAAGGCGGTCGAGTTCGTTGCGTGAGATACGGCCATAGCGGCGTATGGTGTCGACAAGCCAAATATAGCGTTGCAGGAGGTCGCGAGCCATGGCCGATGTTTTTTATCAGGCAGTCATTTTTTCGGCCACGGGAGCGGTTTTGCGGCCTATACTGAGGCACATTAGCCCGAGCACGGTTATGACGGCGTTCATGATGAGAAGTTCGAAGCTGGTTTCGTAGCCGAAGAAGTGGTTGAGGCACCACTGCAGGCACCAACTCAGGGCGGGCGCTGCTATGCAGACTGCCGGCACGAGACGGTCGTGGACGGGTCGGCGACCCATCATTCCGAATACGAACAGGCCGAGGATGGGGCCGTAGGTATACGAAGCCAGAGTGTAGACGGCCGAGATGGCGTCCTGGTTGCTGAGGTAGTAGAAGGCGATGATTACCAAGCCCATCAGAGCCGACATGACCACATGTACGCCTTTGCGGGTACGGGTGAGCTGGTCGTCGGTTTTGGTTTTGTGAGCCTGGAGGATGTCGACGGTGAAGGAGGTGGTCAGCGAAGTGAGGGCGGAGCCGGCCGCGGAGTAGGCGGCTGAGATGAGGCCGAGCACGAAGAGTATGCCGACGATAACGGGGACGTCGGGATGAGTTGCCACCATACCGAAAACTTCGTCACTCTTGGCAGGGTGGTCGATTCCCTTGCTGTCGAGGAAGATGAAAAGGAGAGTACCGAGCAGGAGGAAGAGAGCGATGACGAAGAACTGGATAATGCCGCTGACAATCATATTCTTCTGGCTCTGACCGGCGTTTTTGCAGGCAAGGTTTCGCTGCATCATATCCTGGTCGAGGCCGTTGGTGGCGATGGCCATGAAGACGCCGGCGAGGAATTGCTTCCAGAAGTAGGTTCCCTCCTTGGGATTGTCGAAGAAGAACATGCGCGATGTCTCGTGGCTCTTTATTGCGGAGGCCATCTCGCCGAAGTTCATTCCGAGGTTTGTGCCGACGAAGTAAATGCACAGAATCACCGACATAATCAGGCAGAAGCTCTTGAGGGTGTCGGTCCAGATGAGGGTCTTCACACCTCCCTGAACGGTGTAGAGCCAAATGAGGGCGATGGTGACGATGACGTTGAAGATGAAGGGGATGTGGAGCGGCTCAAAGACCAAAAGCTGGAGCACGGCGCACACCACGAAGAAACGCACGGCTGCTCCGAGCATTTTGCTGACGAAGAAGAACCAAGCCCCGGTGCGGTATGTGCTGGGGCCGAAGCGGTCTTCGAGGTAGCCGTAGATTGAGATGAGGTTCTTTTTGTAGAACAGCGGCACCAGGACGAAGGCAATGGCGAAGTAGCCCACGATGAATCCGAGCACCATCTGGAGGTACGCATAGCCCTTTGCGGCTACCATGCCGGGCACGGAGATGAAAGTGACGCCGGAAATGGCGGCCCCGATCATGGCGAACGCCACCAGAGGCCACGGGGTCTGGCGCTTGCCGGTGAAGAAGGTGGAGTTGTCGCTGCCCCGCGAAGCGAAGTAGCTGATGGCCATCAGGAGAGCGAAATAGCCCGCAATGGTCAGAATGACAATGATTGGCTGAGACACTGTGTTTTATTTATAATGTGTATTATTCCGGATAAATGAGGTAGGGAGCGCGCTGAGCGCGGAAGCGCTCCACGTCGTCGGCCCAGGTAGCCTTGATAGCGTCGGCATCCATGCCGTTCTCAATCATAGTGCGGATGTCGCCGCGGCCGATGAGCTTCTCGAAGAAACGGTTGAAGAAAGGCTTGTCGGGAGTGTTGCCCACGGCGCGATAAGCGTCGATGAGATAAGTGAGGTCGATGCCCTTGTTGATAATGGTGTCGATATCCATTTCGGAGAGGTCTTCGCCGTAGCAGAGCACGTCCTTGAGAGGCGGGTTCTTTGCGCCGGGCACACTGCGGGGCGTAAAGCTGAAGGAGCGACCGGTCATTGCGGGGTGGCCGTAGATTTCGAAGGGCTTGTCGGTTCCGCGGCCGAGGCTGACGGGAGTGGCCTCGAAGTAGCAGATGGAGGGATAGAGGTAGATGGAGCGCATGGTGCGCAGATTGGGCGAGGGAGCGATGGGCAGCTCGTAGCGCGTGGAGTGGGTATAGCCGTCGCAGGGGACAACGGTCAGAGGCACTTGGGCGCCGTTTTCGAGCCAGCCTTCGCCGTTTGCCATCTTGGCTATTTCGCCCAGGGTCATACCGTGTACCACGGGGATGGGCAGGCGCCCTACGCCGCTTTGGTACTGCATGTCGAGGATGGGACCGTCGACGTACATGCCGTTGGGATTGGGACGGTCGAGCACCATGAATTCCTTGCCGCTTCGCAGGGCAGCGTTCATCAGGTCGATCATGGTGCAGTAGTAGGTGTAGTAGCGCAGGCCGACGTCCTGAATGTCGACTACAATGACATCGATGCTGTCCATAACCTCGGCCGAGGGATAGCGTGCGCTGCCATAGAGGCTGACGATGGGGAGACCGGTCTGGGCGTCGACACCGCTTGCCACGTGCTCGCCGGCGTCGGCGGTACCGCGGAAGCCGTGTTCCGGAGCCAGAAGGGTGGTGACGTGAACTCCGTTGTCGAGAAGCAAGTCGAGGGTGTGGCGGTCGCCCACCATACCTGTGTGGTTGGAGAAGAGGCCTACGCGCTTGCCGGCCAGGGCAGGCGCGTAGACGTCGGTTCTTGCGGCTCCGACAGTAACTTCGGCCATGGCGACGCCCATTCCGATGAGGGCGAGCACAGCGGCCAGCATAATTTTTAGGTAAGAGTTGTTTGCCATTGCAGGGCAGCGGCCAATGCCGCGGATTAAAGGTGAAAAGGTAATTGCTTCCTTGACACGGAAATATCGCAGAAGCGTTGGTTGTTACAAGGTCCACACCGGTGATGCGGGTCACCATCGGATCGCACTGCAAAGGTAGTGCAAATAATTGGAACAACACAATTAAAATCTGTATAAAACACTTAATGAAATTTAAAGTGCCGATAAAATTTGTGGGGACGGGGAAAAAGCACTAATTTTGCAACGCAAACGAGGGGTACTAGCTCATCTGGCTAGAGCGCGACACTGGCAGTGTCGAGGTGAGCGGTTCGAGTCCGCTGTACTCCACAAGGCAAGCGAATTCAGAGAAATCTGAGTTCGCTTTCTTTTTGTATACTGGAGGAATCCCGCGGGCGCAGCAAGCAGGCGCTTTGCCGCCGGTGTTGTCGCGAACGGCCGGGCTGCCCCACCTCTGCGCCGCCCCGTTCGATAGCCCTTCGCCAGATTTTGAACCTACATTGAACCTACACGATGAAAAATTACAGAAAAAGATGCAAAAAAATTTGGCGGAATCAAAAAAAGTGCCTAACTTTGCAGCGCAAAAGGGAACCCCCGTATGGTGCCATAGCTCAGTTGGTAGAGCAAAGGACTGAAAATCCTTGTGTCCCCGGTTCGATTCCTGGTGGCACCACGAAGTAAGAACTCGCTGAAAATCAGTTAATTATAACGATTTTCAGCGTTGTTTTTTCTCCAAAGATTGCCCACATCGGCTCAAAAAAAAGCCCAAAATTGTTGCAGTTTGTAACGTTCTGTAACGTTTGGTTGCAAAAAATAGCAACCAAATAGCAACCAAGAATGGCAACCAAAGCGACAACCAAGGCGACTTGAAGCCCATGGCAAAATTCGCAATCAACCTCCACCCGCGTCCAAAGAAGGACGGAACTTGTGCGCTGATGTTCTCTTTCCGGCACAAGCAGTTCAGAAAACAAATCTATCTCGGTCTTGACCTCCGCCCCGAGCAATGGGATAGCGAGGGCAACAAGGTAGTTAAGCACCCCCACTATCGCGCACTCAACGTAAGAGTGCAGTCATTCAGCACTACCGCAGAGGAAGTGCTGCTCCGCTACGTAGGTAAGAATGTGGAGGGCGAAACTATCTTCAACGAGATTGAACAAGCACTCTACCCCGACAAAGCGACTAAGGAAGCCGAGGCCGAGGCCAAAGCAGCCGAGGAAGCGGCTGCGGCCAATGGCTTGCTTGTCGTGGCGAATCGGTTGGCGGCGATGAAGAAGCCGTCAACCAGGGCCACGTATGAGCGGACAATCAAGCACCTTGGTAAGTTCGTAGATCTGGGCCACTCGGACAAGTTCGACGAAATTAACAAGGGCTGGCTCGCGGAGTTTGAGGTGTACCTCGCCGAGAGCAATCCCTCGGTCAATGCACGTGCCCTGCACATGCGCAACCTCCGCGCCATCATCAACTACGCCATTGACGAGGGCATCACCTCGAACTACGCCTTTCGCCGCCACTCCATCAAGACGGTCAAGACTGCCAAGCGCAATCTCTCCGTGGAGGAACTGCGCCAAGTCTTCGCCTACCCCGTAGAGGAGTGGCAGGTGATGTACCGCGATATGTTCAAGCTCTCGTTCATGCTTATGGGCGTGAACTTCGCCGATCTGCTCAATCTCACGAAGGCTGACCTGCGCAGCGGGCGCCTGGAGTTCAACCGCCACAAGACCGCCCGACTCTACTCAATGAAAGTAGAGCCGGAAGCGGCGGCGTTGATTAAGCAGTACGGCGGCGCCGAACATCTGCTGAGGGTAATGGATACCCGAAGCGACTACGTTCAGTTCATCCGTCAGACCAACCACGCGCTGAAGTGCATCGGCACGAAGTCTGTCAAGGGTCGCAAGCCGCAGGGCGAGCCGTTGGTGCCGGGCATCACGACCTATTGGGCACGTCACACGTGGGCCACAATAGCGGCGAGCCTTGACATACCCAAAGAAACAATTGCGGCGGCGCTCGGTCACGGCGGCAACACCGTCACCGACATCTACATTGATTTCGACCGAAAGAAAGTAGATGAGGCCAACCGCAAAGTCCTCGATTGGGTGCTTTACGGCAAGAAGGACGGGGTCGTTGTTGACCCGGCCTTCAAGACTGAGGAAGCGGAAGCGCCCGCACCCAAGCGCCGAGGACGCCCCCGCAAGATTGCCTAATCGCTTTCGATAATCGGGTAGAAAACGCCTTTAAGTAACTGCGACATTCCGTTCTCCGTGAAGGTCGCAGTTATTTTTTCGCAGATGTAGCGCTTGCCGCGTATCAAGAAAACGGCTCTCACGTCAGGGATAGAGTCAGAGAGCCACTTAAAGGTCGTTTTCATTGTTGGCTCCAGGGTGTGACGGATAATGCTTCGCCGGGTCTGTCGGTTATTGATGCGCAGCGAGAAGTGGACGTAGGCGAAGTTGCTCCAATCATCGGCAATCGCAATGTCGTCGACATTGGGATAAGGCAAGTGAGTGCCTTGGAAATGATTGGAGCCGTCATACCAACCTATATAGATGCGGTCGTAATACTCGGCTTTCTTGTCCTTCTCCCCTGCGGCGAGCGTTGAGTCGGAGATAGTCTTGATGAAAGGATGCTGACTGTCATCCTCCGAGGTTGTGTCGGTGTCCTCGTCATAGCCGGGGAACTCAAGGAACAACACACGGCCATACTTGGCCTCAGTGTCGTTGATGTGGGCCGGCACAAACTCGATTTCATCGGCATCGGCATCCTCCTCGTGGTTGACGATGCGACCGCCAAAGAGGTTCACCGGCTGCAGGCGGCAGGTGTACTCAAAGTAGATTCTGATAAGGCCGGGGTTATAGTCCACTTTCATCTGACGGCTGAGAGTGCGTATGATGAAGTAGGCGTCGCAGTCAGCGGCATAGAGCAGCTTGTCGATGAGGTTGTCGCGCCCGCGCCGGCCATCCCACTTGTAGTAGCCTTTGGTGGCCGCAAGCAACTCTCTCATAGAGTTGTAGCGCACAACGCGGTTCTTCCACCCATCCACGAACCAATCGCAGGAGTAATATTTCCACATAACGTGGTCACAATCCTTGTAGACAAGGTTTTTGGCCTCGGAATAAGCGCAGTCTTCTTCTTCGACCTTTACCTCGGTGGAGTGTTCTTCCACCACGTTTTCAAGAGCCACGGATTGAGTGGCGTTCAAAACGTTGTCGGTAAAGTCGAAGGAGATGCGCTTGCCACGGTGGTCAATTGTGAACTCGCCGCCGAGGAACAATTCGAGTTTTTCAAAATACTCCTCCACCGTCCAATGCGGCATGGCGTTGGCGAAGCCGGGCATGTACCAAGCGTGGGGCAACGTGTTGCACACAAGCAGGTACTTGTATTCCTCCACCTCCTCCCACCGGGAGAAGTCGTAGGAATACCCCACGGCGTCACATATCTTCTTTGTGATGTAAAGGAGATATGGCTGCCACGACAGGCCGGTGGTCTTTTCGGTGTTCCAGGCGAAATGACCCTTGTTCTGCACCGCATCGTCAACAACATACTCGGCAAGATTCTGAATATTGCCGGACTCGGAGTTGTTGTTGACCCACGGCAACGCTACATACTTGTTGCCGTTGTGGGGCGGGTACCAGGCATCGGCAGGTGCAATCTGATTGATGCCGGTGTACTGCGGTGCTCCGAGGTCAAGCTCATTGATATAGACCTTGTCAAAGGTCTTGTCAAAATTCTGTTCCGAGCGACCGTCGAGGAACTGGGTCTTGACCTCGGCCTCGTTTATCTCGGTGACGGTGATACAGCCGAACTTGTAGAAGCCTTTGTCGCGTATCTCGCAGTCAAAGACCACCTTTCCCGCTGCCACATCGGGGCGGTTGATGTGGCCGAAGATTGCCAGGTTCTGAGGGCAATCTTTCAGCGGGAAGGTGATAGTCAGCGTGTAGCCGTCGCTACCGCTGAACATTCTATTTTCGGAAACATACTCAAACGAAGTGCCCTTTTTGAGGGCCGCGAGTTGGTTGTAGACGTAGATTTGCATTATTTTTTGGATTTGGGAGCTTTGTTTTTCATTAAGCGATCATATTCCTCCTGGGCCTGTTGGATGCCGTGATCGCCGGCCACGGTGTTCACGGTGACGAAGGGTTCGTTCAGTCGCTCATTCAGCCTTGCGAGCGTTTGCTCAATGGCTGAATTGTCAGTGGTTTGTGTAGGCACGTTCACAACCACATTAGGCTGAACCGCAGAAGGAATAGACTCCGCTAACTTCATAGGCGCAGACAAGCGGCGGCTCACATCGGCGTGAGTAATTGAGCCGATAGTGTTTGTGCGCTGGGCATAGTCGAGGGCTTCCAATAAAGGGCGGGTCTGCGGATTGTTGACGAGCTTTTGGGAGGCAACCCATTCGCCCGCATGGACCACGCCAACGGCCTCGTCCTTGCGTCCGGGTGGGGTAAAACCGCCCTCGCTGTAGCCCTGCGCCTCCGATGCTTGCTGCTGCTTCTTGATAGCCGCAATCTGAATGGCGCCCGCAGCCACGGCCATAGCCGCCGCAATTGGAGCGAGGATGTAGCCGACTACGGGGATAGCGGCAGCGGAGCCGTAGGCGTTCAGGGCATTGGTGGCAGTCTGCGCCACGGCCTGGATTACCTGCATCGCGAACATTTTGCGGTTGGCCTCCTGCTTGGCCTTGGCTATCTCCTTCTCCTTCTGCTTTTCGAGCTTCTTGACTTGATAGGTGTTGCCCTCGGCGCGGCTGATTTCGGCATCGTAGCGCTTGTTGATGGCGGCGGTCTGTATCTCCAACTCGGCTTGGATCATCGTAGACAAGCCGGAGAAGATAGCCGACATTCCCGAAACAAGCGTGTCAAGCGAGCCGGTCAGCGCCTTGCCGCCGTCGGAGTTGAGCCATTCAACGGAGGCGGCAACACCTTTCTCCATAGCGTTGCGAGTGTCCTCCTCGGCGAGCAACCCATACTTCTTTTTGAGAGCGAGCTTGGCTTTCTCGAAAGCCTCCTCGATTCTCAACTTCTCGGCGGCATTGTCGCCGGCGGCGGCAATCTCGCGGTCATAGACCACCCGGAGCAAAGCAAAATCGGCATCGTATTTGGCTTGGCGCTCCTGCGGATTGTCGCCGAAGTAGTCCTTCTTCATAGAGGCATACTGCGCTTCCAGGCGTTGAATTTCCTGCTGGCGCCGTTGAGTCTGCTGAACCTTAAGGTCTTGCAGACGGCGCTCAGCCTCCACCTCCTCGCCACGAATGGCGGCAAGGTTGGCTTGGTGAATACGCTCCAACTCTTCGAGTTGAGCCTTATACAGCTCCTCATTCAGCAAGCCCTGTGCGTGGGCGGTTTCAAGAGCGGCCTTGCGCTGCTCGTAGCCCTCGTTCTCAGTCTTGACGCGGTCTTTGTTGGCTTCCTTGTAGGCGTTGACTATGTTCTGTTGATGCTCCAACTCCAGTTCTTCAATTCGGCGGTCGTAGGTTTCCTTGGAAATCTGACCGTCAATGTAGAACTGCTTCAACTCAGCCATACGCTGATTGTAGGAGTTGTTCTCGACCTCAAGGGAACGGGCGGCGCTTTTCTGCTCCGCTTTGAGTTGCGCCTCGCGCCACTCTGCGGTGATTTGCAGGCGCTCCGTTTCCGTAAGGTCGGTGTGCATCAACTGCTTTTCGCGGAACTGCACGGCAATCTCGTCCATACGCTCGGTGTATGCGAGATAGTCAGTTTCGCCGGTGGCGTAACTGATGCGGGCCGAAGCCTCGGCTTGCTCGCGCCACTCCTTTTCGGCAGCGAACTTGTCAGTTACGGTGTTAGAGGGGGTTCCACCGCCTCCACCGCCACCTCCAAGATTGAGGTCGGGAGTTTCCGGCTCCATAAGAGCCTCCGCGGAGATATTGTATTTCTCACGCAGAAACTCGTTGGCCTCATTAAGCTGCTTCTGTTTGAGCAGGTTCTCCTGATAAGCCGCCTCCGAAGCGTTGTAGGTTTCTCCAGTTGATGCCACGCGCCGGGCATAAGGGGCAACATTGACCATTTGCCCTGCGGCGGCATCGGTGGAGTTGCCGTAGGATTGGTACGATTCCATCTCACGGGCGTTCTCCCACTCGGCCACGGCCTGGTCGTGGGCGGCTTTGTCGCGGTCGCGTTTCTGACGCAGTGCCGGCGCCTGTTGTTCGAGAGTGAGAAGTTCTTTCTCATTCTCGGTGATTTTCTCGGCGGCGGCACGGGCCCGCGCCACCTCGATTATGGAGTTGCGCAGTTGGTCGTAGGCGTTCTTAGCCCGGCCAACCATAATCTCCTCGGTAGAGAGATTTTTGAAGTAGTCGGGATAGAGTTTTTGAAGTTTCTCGGCAGCTTCCCGGCGCTTGTCGGTGGCTTTGGACTCGTCCGTAGCCTCCTTGTAAAGCGCCTCAAGTCGGGCGATTTCATTGGCGCAGTAGCCTGCCGAGGCTTCGTCGATGTCCTTGATTTTCTTCTTGTACTCCTCTGCCTCTTTCGCGGCCTGCTCGGCGGCTTTGCGCGACTCGTTGATGCGGGAGGTGACGGCGTAGACGGCACCGGCCACTGCAAGGATAAGCCCGACCCAATTTGAGAACTTCATCGCCTCCAACGACTTGCGCCAACGCTGCTGCATATTGTAGTTGACCTCGAGGCCGTTGGTGAAGTAGTTGACTGCGTTTATAAGTGGAGTGAAAAGAAGCCTCACGGCAGGTATAATGCCGTGAACGAGCTTCATAGCGCCGTGGAAAAGAGAGACGGCAGCGGCGGCTATCTTTGTGCGGGCTGCGGTCACTGCCATAATGGCGTTGTAGGCGGCAATGGCAGTGACGGTCACCAGGATTTCGCGCTTGTATTTCAAGAAGAAATCCACCATAGTGTTGAGCACTCGGAGAAAAATTCCCGAAGAAGTATAAATGTGCTTCATTATGGGATAGAGTTTTTCACCGAGGGCGATGGCTAACTCGCCCACACGCTTGCGGGCCTTGTCAATGGAGGCTTGGGCGGTGTTGTTGAAAATCTCATATTCGTGGGTTGCCGAAGATGCTTCATTGAAGGCTCTGTCGGCGTTGACCAACTGCCCCTTGACCTCGTCAAGGTGCATGGCGAGTGTGGAGAGCACCTGCGACACGCGCGCCGCGTCAAGCCCCATGTCCTTCAGAGCCGGGGCGAGTACCATAGTGGCGTTGTCAAAGTCGGACTCTTGGCCGATTTTCTGCAACGCCTCAAGGAACATCAGAAGGCCGTCCTTAGCCGATCGCTTCAGCGTTTGGTTAAGGACGTCGGCATCAAGACCTACCACTTGGGCAAACTCGTGGTTCTTGTTGGCAAGGTTCATGATCACCTTTTGGATGGCGGTTGCCGACATCTCGACCTTTTGGCCGTTTGCGTCAAGGACTGCGCCGAAGGCCAGGATTTGGGGAATGGTCAGACCGGCTTGTGAGCCGATACCTGCCATTCGCTGAGCAAACTCCACAAGGTAGGGCTTTGATGCGGTACAGTTCTGCGAGAGGACGTTGACCGTTGAGCCGACGGCAAGCATGGCGTCCTTCGTGCCCAACATTTCTTCGACTCCGAAGATGTTGGTGAGCTTGGCGATGGTTTGGGTTGCACCCGATCCAAGGTCAACAAGCGCCACGTTGATGATGTCGGCGGCTTCAACGTAGCCCTGCACATCTTCGAGGGTGTTCTTGCCGAGTCGGCCCGCCTCCTGTGCCAGGGCGTTCAGTTCCTCTCGCGGCGTTCGAGTATCCATATGCTTGAACGCCTCGTTGAGTTCCTCTACCTTGTCGGCCGACAACCCCGTGTACTTGCGGGTGTTGGCGAGCGCCTCATCCATCTCGGCGAAGGAGTTGACCGCCTTACGTCCGGCCATTACCAGTCCTGTAATGGCCGCTCCGATGCCGAGGATGGCGGTTTGGCAGTTGTTAAGCCAAATATTCATGCGTTCCCAAAGGGATTTTTGGTTCGCCATGGCGGCGTTGAGCTTTGATATTTCGGCTTTGACTGCCCTGATTTTCTGCATGTGGGCATCCCAGGCGGCGGTGCCGCGTTGGATGCCGTTGAGCTGTTGCTGAAGGGTTTTGAGTGCCTTGTTCAACTCCTTGGGCGTGGCCTTGTCGAGGCGCCGGAGGGTTTGGTCGGCGGTGGCGGCCGAGCCTTTCATCTGTTGGATGAGTTTGTTGGTAGCGGTGAGTTCGCGCTGGAGCTTCTTCATTGAGGCTTTGTCGCCGGCAGTGGAGGCTTTGGCGAGCTGCCGTTCAAGTCGCTTCGCGTCCTTCTCGAGGGTCGCGAGCATCTTTTGGGCCTGCTTGCCGTTTACGGAAAGCACGACATTCGCCGTGGTGCTATAATTTGCCATATAAAACGCCCCGTGGGCGTGGTTTAAAAGTTTAATGTTTATCAGTTTATGGCAAATTTACGGCACCACACCGCTCTCCCGAAAGACACCCGGCAGGGTGGATTGAGGGGAAAGGGGTTTGTCAAGGGGAACGCTTGACCCGAAAAATGCGCTCGCAGAGATGTATTTTTCGGATGCCGACCGCCTAACTCGCCGAGGACACCGATTTTGTACAGGTGCAACCGTATGCAACAAAACGCTACGGCTCAGGAAGATGCCGTAGAAAAACGCAGTTTTCGGTGTTATCAGCAAGTTAGGCGGTCGGCGCAGCGGCCAAACGTCGGTGGGCATTAACGACGTTCTGGCCGCTGTAAAGGCTTCATTTTCAGACTTGTTGATAATGAAGCGTTTAGGGGTTTGTTAAGGGGCTTCCCCTTAACCACCGTCTGTGAAGACCCCCCACCGCCCTCTCGCTCGTTTCGGCTCGCTCGCCCTCGCTCCGAGCGGAATATGCAGAGCCACCCACCGCCGACCGCCGCCGCTGAGAGCCGATTGGGCGGTCAAACGCTCGTCGTGCGTGACAAATTGGAGAGAAGCGGAAATTTGACACGCACGACACTCCGCTTTTGGCGATGTGCGGTAATGGCGTGGCCGTGCGGAATGGAGGTGCAGGGTCAAAAGGAGCGGAGGGCACTCGGCGTGGTCAGTCAAAGTAGCTTCGACACCCCCGACTGACCGCAGGGAGGGAGAACGCTTTGTCGGCGAGCACAGGGCACCGAGCACCGGCGACAATGCGTGTGGGGTGTCGGAGCGTAAACCTTGACCGACCTGACGCGGAGTGAGCGCAGCGGTTTGACACTGAGCCGTAATGACGTAGTGCCTAAGCCGTTCCGTGCATCGGGGCGAGGGGCGGGCTATTGTGATACTGTGCAGGAGGGGTTGATTGGGAAAGCGGCTGCGGCCTCTGCCGGGTGGGAGGAAGGTGGAGAAAGGCGATGACGCGCCGACCGTAGGCCGGAGAAGGTCTGCCTGTCCTCACGGCTCGGAGATAGTCAGCGGGAGGTGTCGGACAGACCGTAATGGCAGTGCGCCCGACAGCCGGAGCGCAGCAACGCAAGCGGAGGTGTCGGGGCAAACGCACTGCCATTTCGGGCTGAGGAGTTTGTCGCCGCAATGAACGACCCCGGCGCCAACGTGGAGTTTACGCAACATTGGCAGAGGGGGCAAAGAGAATGGAGGCGGCAATCTCCGCTCCGACACCGGGAGCGGTCGTGAGTCGCAAGTGGAGCAACGCGCAACCTGCGACCCACGAGACCTCGGAGGCGGGAGTGACGTGGGCAGACAATCGTAGGCCGGAGAGAGGTTTGTGTAAATCGCAGTTCTCCACCTTCGGGCGGGTCATTATGCAGACGCTTTCACAATCGGCCCCGACTTCCTATGTCAGCCGGGCAACGGCTTCCTATGAAGGGCGGGAGGAGTGCGGGGCGACAGTGTCGGCGGACGTGTGAATGGAGGCCGCAGAGGCATCGCCGTCAGCGTGAGCCGGAAAGAGGAGCAAACCGGGGTGTCGGCGCAGACTTTGCGCCGACAGGGAGTTTGCGACCGAAACGGAGCCGGCGCTGTCGGACACCGACCACCGGGAGGTGTCCGACTAAGCATAGGCGCAGTGCAGGAAGCAATCTCCCGGCCCCGACTTGCCCCGGCCCGCAGGGATTTCGGGCTTGCGCTGATATTGGCGAGGACTCGGAGGACGCAATGAGCGGTAGACTGCCGACTGCGAAGCACCGCGCTCCGGGGTGGGGATGAAAATGTGAGAGCCAACCAAAAGAAAAGCCGACGTTGAGCCGGCTTTCTGTGTCGGGGAGGTGCAGGGGCTCAGAGAGCCACCTGCGACCAGCGGAGAATGGGAAAGTAGTCTTTGAGGCCGGCCTTGAAGTAGAGCCAGGCGGGGATGCGGCAGATTGACTGCCCCGGTTCGTCGGCATCGTCGATTACGTGGAGGTGGGTCTTGGAGAGCCAGAATTTGACCTCGTCGCCCTGCTCGTTGCGGAGCTTCAGGAGCTGCGCTTTCTCCGTGGCGAACTCGAAGAAGCGGTTGAGGCAGCGGAACTCCACCATTTTTGTTTTCTTGGCGGAGCCAAGCGACTTCGTCGATGACTTGGGTTCGGCGGCGACCTCCTCGGCAGTCTGCGGGGGGAACTGGGTGATTGCTTCTTCGACTACCTCGCTGACGTGAACGGGATTCTGCTTTTTGGATGTTGATTTCTTTGCCATTTTAGTATAGTATTTGAGGGTGATACTTGTGCCCTTAGGGCGTTTCGTTGTTTTGCGAACAAAAAGGTCATATAGGTTTAAGTCGTAAGGCAAGGATTGAACGACGATTTTTTAGCTTGCGGCCAAAATTTCTCAGTGAGGAATGAACCGAGAAATTTTTGAAAAAATCTTCGGGCAACCAAGGCTTCAGCCATCCTTGACGGCGACGGCCTATGTGTAACTTTGTGAAGCGAAACCTACGCAAAACGCCCAAGGGCTGACAAGTACCCCTCAAATGCGGCGCGTCCAAAATGGTTGAGAAATCACAAAAAGCGAGAAGCCAACGTCAGCGAGGTGGTCGGAGATTATGAGCAATCGTTCCTCTCGCAAGCCGGGGAGGTCGCAGACGTGCCCGCGATGTGCGGTGGAGTTCCGATACCCAACTGCGTGTTCGCTGACAGAGAAGGTTGCGGCTCGCTCCGCAATGGGCAAGGCGATAACGAGGTCGTGGCTCTCCAAGTGCCGCCGCCACAGACGATGCCGACAGGGGCAATCGTTCTGCCCCCCGTGTGGCTCGCAAGGTCGGGCTGAAAGACTACCATTCTCCGCGGTCGGGGGTGGCTCTCCCTGCACCTCCTACGCAGAAAGCCGCCAACGTTGTCGCAACGCTGACGGCTCGAACATTTTTATTTATGAAAAGATTACAACTTTCTGCGGAAGAAGAAGTATGCTGCGCCGCAAAGGAGAAGTAGCGACGCAAGGACTATGATTGTGGCGTTCGGCGGATCATAAACGCGAGTAGTCGCAGTATGTTCCGACGTTGCCTCTGACGAAGCGAGCTTATAGGCGAGAGTATCAAGCCTTTCGGCGTGGTCGGCGGCAAGTTTGTTCTGCTCTTTGGAGCGGACGATCTTGCCGCCAACCGCACGGATTTTGACTATCTCCGGCACCTCGGCGACTTGTCGCTCTATTGTGACGGTGAGGGTGTCAAAATTGAAATTCAGACGGCTTGCTATGCTGTCCGTTTGAATGATTGTGCGGTGTTGCGCCGACCGGGCGAGCGAGTCAACGGCCACGGCCTTTTGCGATTGAGCCTCTTTTTGCGAGCGGCACGACGCGAGCAAAAAGACGAGTGCGAGGAGCGTCAGCGACCGCATAAGTCCGGCTCTTTTTGGACGTTGAACGAGGGGCAAGCCTTTGCGGCAAACTCGTTGTGGCCGTGAACGCTCGCCTTGGGGAATTGGGAGCGCAGCTCGCCAACCAATTTCACAAGCGCGGCTCTCTGAGCCGGGGTGCGAGTGTCCTTTGGCGTCTTGCCGTCGGCGGCGCAGCCTCCGATGTAGCAGATGCCTATGGAGTGGGCGTTGTGGCCGGAGGTGTGGGCGCCGACCTGTTCCAAAGGTCGGCCCTTGTGGACGGAGCCGTCGCGATAGATAACGAAGTGATAACCGATGTCGCGCCAGCCGTTGCCTTTGGGCTTCGGCAAGGTGTGCCATTGACGGATTTGGGCAACGGTGTAATCCTTGCCCTCCGGTGTGGCGGCGCAGTGGATGATGATTTTGTCAATCTTTCTCATGGTCTTTGTATTTATAATGGTAGTCGATGCCGAACAGAGCGCCGACGAACGTCAGCGTTTCGCCGTAGGCGATGAGCACGGAGTTGTGGATTTGGCCGGGCGGTGGAATCACAAGCCCCGCGATGAGGAGGCCACAGCCGACCGCGAGCAGCACTGCGGCGGCAATCAGTTGAATTGTAGGCTTATGCTTTTGGAGATTCATAATGTCTTTTGGAATTTATGCGGTCGGTTGTACCTTTGTGTATTGACAAGTGAAACCAAGCTAACTGACCCGGATACCTCTCAACGATGTGAAACCAAGCTAAGAAATGTGGATACTTCCGTCGTATGCCGCGATAGCTTTCCCCGATTAAGGGCTATCCGTGCGAAGTATGCGGTTGATAGCTTTCCCCGATTAAGGGCTATCCGCGTCTAAGTTTTCAAGATAGCTTTCCCCTTTGATGTGAAACGAAAGTTTCTGTCAGAGGGCTATCTTTTTTAGGGCTATCTTGAAAACTTCCACATCTTTGTGTTGGGGTCGTAGACCACCGAGAACTCGGCGAGCGAGCTGACGAGGTTGGCGGGGGTGACGGCAATCTTGCCGGGGTCAAATTTCTTTGCGAAACCGATGGCGAAGCGGAACCGCAACATTCTGTGGCGCGTCTGCTTGCGGCGTTCTTCAAGAATGACGGTTGAGCGACCCCAACCCACCGAGTGCTTGCCGTCTTTTCGTGTGTGAACACGAAAGAGTGCCGTGGGCGAGGAGGAATAATCCGTGGAGCTGAGGTGTATGTCGGTTTTGGCTTGCAGCGAGAATGTCACCGTCACGCCGGAGAGATTTATGGCGTGGCGCGAGCCGTAGCAGTGCCACCCTTTGGAGTGCGGGCAATACTTTTTGTTGGCGGCATCTGTCGGGCGATAGTCCGACTTGTGGTGGTACTGGTTGCGCTTGCGTGTATGGCGGAAAAGGTATGGCACATACCCTGCGGCGATGAGCTTCTGCGCCCCGATGAGCCGCAGCTCGCCATTGACCACTTGGCAAGCGATCTGCGAGGTGTTGATAACGTTGGTGACGGCGGTGCCGTCGCCAATGCCGAGGGTCTTCTGCATTTCGAGCAGGGCGTTTTCGAGGGTGGTGCATTGACTTTTCAAGTCGGCAACGCCCTTCTTAGCGGCGTTAAGGTCTGTGACCTGCTGCGCCCGCATGGCGCCGGCTCGTTCGGTGGTGGCCTGTTGTATGAAAAGCGTGGAGGCGACTTTCGGGATAGAGCCGTCGGCGAGATTCACCTTGCCGATGTTGGCGTAGATGTGGTTGCGGTCGCTCTGCCCCTGCGAGATAGAGGTGAGGGCGTAGCCCGCAGCCTTGAACCCATCGAGCAGGGTCTGAATCTTGGTGATTGTGTCGGAGGTTCCTGCGGTCGCGAGCAGGTCGGCGATGCGTTGCAGGATGTAGCCGAGGCTTTCGGGAGAGATAGCGTCCTTGGCGGTAATCTTCCGAAACTCGGTGATTATGTCGGTGAGTGATTTTGTGTCAATAGCCATAACTATGCTGGTGTTTTCAGCAAAGTTATGGCTATAAATGTAGTCGCGAAAAGACACTCAGAGAGTGACTGAGCGGCGCATGAGGTCGGGGTTGAGTGCGTTGGAGATTGCGAGGGCGCAGTCGCGTCCGAGGTTGTCGGCGAAGAACTCCTGGATGTTCATCACCGAGGCGAAGTATTTGCGGCTGAACCACCGCTTGCGCTTGCGGCGGTTGGTGTAGCCGGCGCCGAGGTCGCCCGAATTGCCGCGAGGAGTGTTGGAGCCGGTGCCGTAGTCCACGAACAGGCCGTAAGTATTGAAGGACTGCGAGAGTGTGACGGAGGTAAACTTGCCGTCGGCGTTCAGCCCCACGGCCACGGTTGAGCGGTAAAGCGCTCCCGTGTCAAAGACGTTGAGCAAGCGCATTTGCTCCTGCCAAATGCGTATCATCGTCTTGTTGAAGGCTCGAACGTACTTCTCGCGCTCGGCTTGGGGGTTATTCATATTCATCAGTCGAATAAGTCGGCAAATGGGTCATCGTATTCACCTTTAGTTCCAACAAAGGTGTGAAGTACAACGACATTGTGTAATTCTTTACGGCGAACTTCTATGATGCACTCAGCATCAAGAAGTTCTTGAAAGTCTGATTCCTTGACTGCATCTTCATCGCAATCCCACAGATAGACCGGCGTATCGGGGAGAGAATCAATGGCTGCTTTAGCGTCTATCAAACTTAAATTTTTTATGGTGCGCAGAACTTTGATTGCAGGGACTTTCGTTGTGCCCACAAGTCCAACAATATAAGCGGCAACATTTGTTTCCCACTCGGCCAGATTGTATCTCAAATCGGTGTATTTGTCTACGGCGATTTGGAAATAGGCGCAGGCGCAGCCGGAGAAGAAATAGCGGTCAACCTCGTTGAACGATATTCGTGGGTCAAGATAGATGCAGTTCTGCTCAATCTTGACCTTTTCGAGGATGAGCCGCGACATAAACTGCCGGAACAGCTCGCGCATGGTTTCCATGCACTCGTTGCGAGCGTCCATATCCTCGGCAGCGTGGCGCATGGCGAGGAAAACGGTCTTGATTCGGCGAGTCCTCGGCGAGTTGTTGAGTTCGGTGTAGCCATCGGCTATATCCGAAACGCAACAGAAGGCCGTGGTGGTCTGCATAGATTGCAGGGCCTCCTCGAAGCCCTCCAATCCGCTGACCTTGCAGAAAACAAATTGCTCCTTTTGAGCCAATTTGTTTTGAGCGAGCAGGTTTTCAAAGAAAACGCTCGCGTTCCAATCTGAGAGTGGTTGCGTCATTTCTTCGTGGCATTTTGAAGTTCCTTATATTCGCGAGCCTGGGCGTTAAGCTCGGTGAGCGCCCGCCACGTGTCAAGGGCAAGAATCTCTTGCTCCTTAGTCACGTCACCTTTTGTGAGCGCACGGATTTGTGCATTCATAGCATCTTCGACGGCGGCAGCCGAAGAAGTGCCCAAAAGGTTGTCGCCATCCGAGGCGACCGGTTGGAGGAAGTCGGGATATTTGCGAGCGAAGAAGTCTTTGAGCGATGCAACCCAGTAGAACACCGCGATTCGGTTCTCAGCCGAGAGCGGGGTTTTGATGCCGGGATAGAGGACGCTTGCGAGTTCATCGAGCAGATCGTCCGACTGAGTGGTGAGATAACCTTGATAGAGGTTGTCAACCACGATGTATGTTTCAAACGGCACTCCCTGGAAGTCAGCCGCAAGTGCGGGGCGACGGTTGAGCTTGGAGGGTCTGACCGGCGTAGTCGGCAGGTTGGCGAGCCATTCGAGATGCGGCAGTATCTCGGCGAGCATTACGGGCGTGACCTCAAAAAGGAATTTTCCCTTTTTGAGCAGATAAGCGCCCGACTCCTGTCGGCCAACAACCTTAGTGCAGCTCCATTGGAGCAAGCAGAGGGTCTTCATCTCGTCAGAGGTGAAGTCGGCGGCGAGGAGCGAATAAACGTAGCGGAGCTGTTTATCTCCGAGTTCAGCCCAATTTGAGGGTATCTGAAAATTGATGGATAATGTCTGCATAAGAAAAGTGCTTTATCGTACTGAGGCAAAAGTACGGTAAAGCGACTAATGGGAAAAAGACAAGCCAAAAGCCTCCGAGTGGAGGCTTTTGTGAGAGATGCGGGTCGTTCAATTCTCGCCGTCCTCGGAGTAGACTGTGACGCCCTGGAGGTAGGCGGCGCAGTCGGCGAATTTGCCGATGGCGAGGCCGAAGGCCACGGTGCGGTTCGGAGCGAAGATGTAGTCGCAGAGGCAGTTGGAGCCGTCGGTGAACTGCGCATAGGCGAAGAATGAGCGCCATCCTTTGGGGCAGTTGTCGCGCTGCGAGTAGTCGGTGATGTTACCGAAAGTTTCCTGTTTGATTTTTTTGTCGGGGAGTATCATAATGCTAATGTTTAATGGGTTATGTGCCGAAGCACGTTAGATTTTACGCGCAATGGTAAGAATGTGCATAGGAGGCTGAGAGAGTCAAGGGTATGCCGGAAAATACTCTCCGCAGGAGGAAGATTTTCAGAGCATATTCACGAAGCCCTTGACCTGCCGACGCATATTCTAATTTCGCATAGTAAAATCACGCGCTCCGTGCCATAGCCCCATTAGCGTTATGCCCGATGAAAAAATAAGGGAACTGAGTATCAACGAATACTGCGCGGCGACTGCTCAAAAGAAATAACCGGGCGCATTCTTCTTATTGCGGAACACCGGCGGAGCGAACAACTGAGCCGTCTCCGAGCCGTGCCACTCGGCAAATTCCTCCTCTCGCTGACGGATATAGTTCACTATGTCAGCGAGGCGGCGAGAGTTGAACGACCCACCTTTTAGATAGCCCACCACTTGGGCTTTGACTTGGTCGGCAACTACCTTTCGAGGCTGAGTCAGATCTGAGCGCAGATTTTCGGAGCGAAGTGCTGACATCAGCTCCGGCGAGAACCATTCTTCGGCAAGCGAGGCTTCGAGGTCAATGACCTGTGGGCGAAGTTCGAGGTAACGCTCCCACTTGGGAGTGTTGCCGGGCACCTGCTCCACGATGTCAAGAGTGGGGAAAAGTGTGCCGCCGAAGTAGTCGGCGCGGTCGGAGTTGAGCCACTGCGAAACTCCCGGCAGGAGCGGCAGCAACTGCGAGATGCACTCGTCGCGCAGTGCGAGGAGCGAGCCGATTAGGCGGTCGACGCGCTGCTTGGAGGCCGGTGTGAGGTTTGTGGTCTGTGTGACCGCAAAACCGTTGGGGGTGAAAACGAGGTCGAGCGAGGGCAAGGCGAGCCGCAACGCCTCGGCTACTATGAGCCGGGCGGTGAGGGTGCGGATTGGATTGTCGGCGGTGTAGCCGACAATAGAGGTGAAGGACTTTTGCGCAGTAAAAGTACGTATCACCCAATCCTCGGCGGCTTGCAGGTGTACCGCGATTTTGTCAAAAAGAGCGGTCTCCCCCTTGACATTCACAATCATATTGGGAATGTGGGGAGCGAGCGTTTCTTGGTCAGTTATCAGTTTCATAAGAGTTGATGTGTTGATGAGTTAGAGGGTTGATGAGTTGGCTACTCGTCCACTCGTCACTGTTTCACTCGTCACCTCTTTTGCGTCTTGGTGTTCGTCTAAGGTGGTGAGCTGCATGAAGGGGCAATCGACTTTCACGCCCTGCCAGCCGTTGAAGCGGATGATAATTCGGTGAACGGTAAAAAGCAGGTCGTGATAGGGCTTTTGGAGGGCTTGCGCGATGGTGTAAAGCTCGCGTTTGTCCGAGCCCGAGTTGTTGCTCTGGGCCTTTCCGGGCACAGAGCCAACGAGATTTGAGTGAACGCGCAGCGTGAAACAAATCATATTGATTGCCTCCTGTATGTCGGTGGCGTAGTCACCGCCCTCCTTTGCGTCGTCAATCTTGTTGATTACGACATCGTGCTGCTCTTTGCCATCGGGCGAGATATAGAATGTGGAGAACCAGGCTTTGCCGCTGTTCTCGGCGCCGGTGAGAAAGTCAAGGATTGACTGCTTCTCACGTACAATGCGTTCCTGCTGCTTGCGGCGGTCGGTGATGCCCTCGGCGCGGAAGATGCCCTCCCAATACTTGCCCGACACCTCTATGTGGTACTTGATTGGGGCTGAGTTTCGGAGCTTCGCCTCTTTGGCGATGCCGATGAGTTGCTTGATGTTGTACCATTTCCCCTTGAAAAGCGCAGCGTAGTGGGGAATGGGATAATAGGTTGAGTCGGGAGTGGGAACGCGAGTGAGCACTGCGAACTTGCGGCAGCGCGAGCCGGAGGCAATGCGCTCCTGGAGGTCACGCCACGGCGAGGCCGGGTCAAGCAACTCAATGACCTCAATGTCCTGCGGCGCGGAGAGGGCCCGCCAATTGGCGTAAAGGATTTTGGGGATGCGGCCCGATTTGTCGGCCACGGCAAAGCGGCAGTAGCAGGCCTCCTTGCGCAGCAGCCGCACAATCTTCGTGCCCTCTCCGTTGAGGATGAGAACACTGACGGCGAAGCCGAAGTGTTTGAAATCCTGACAGACGCCGAGCCAATAGGCGGCGAGGTCGTTGTCGAGCAGCCACTCGTCAACCTCGTTGGCGCTGGGCTGCGAGGCGGAGGCAGTGTCGTAGACAAGGCCGGAGCCGAAGCAGACCTCGGCGTTGAAAAGTTGGCAGGTGGCCAACGTTTCATCGCTCTCAATGAGGTTGATGACGTTGTAGGGCATCTGATTGTCAGCGCCCCACGGCATATACGCGAGGTTGTCGTTGACGACAACTGGCGTTATGTCGCCGTCCTCTTTGAAAACCGCCGAGGTTTTCAACTGAAAGGCGGCGCGGGCGGTAATGCCCGGAATATCTTCGACTGAGTTGTAGTTGAGCGAATTATCCATAATGAGCGAGGTTTGGATTAAAGAAAAATTTCGAGGCCGTTGACGGCGAAGATGCAAACATCTCTGATTTTGCGGATTTCGCCGGAGGTCAGCAACTTCACGTTGCGCCAACCGCCGTAGTAGTCGTAACGGAGCGAAATGCAGTTGTTCAACTGCAAGATTGAGCCGTCAGACTTCCACACCTGGAGGTCGACGGGGTCGCCGGAGTTAAGAATATGGCGAGCGGTTGATATGTGGATTGATTTGGCCATTAGCTGAAGGGTAAGGTGTATGGGGATTTGAATATGCCGGGCGATGCCGACAGGAGGACGTGAGGCCGGTGGTCGGCGTATCGCCACGTGAACTTGACGGTGTTGGGCTTCTCGTCTGTATCGCTGACCTCCACCGAGGAGTCTGTGATGAGAACCGGGGCGAACAGCCACGGCTCTGAATCATCGCAGGGATTGGCCACAAAGCGCAGCACCTCGCGTGAGGCGGCGAGTTGGTCAAGCCATTGGCACTCGTCAGAGGTCAGCGGGCCGCACTCCACCTCGAATGTCTGCTCCACCTTTTGGTCGTAGAACGATGAAGTGCCGTTCACTACTGCCGTGGAGCGGTCAACGTCAGTCTTCGAGGTGGTGACGCAGGGAAGCGTGGCAACGTCAAGGACGTTGAAGCAGTTGCGGAAGATGAACGAGCCGCCCATTGAGAGAGCGCCGTCGACGTAGGCGGTTACGGCGCGTTGGCCGACACGGACGGTGTAGCCGACAATCTCAATGGCGTAGGTTTTCAAGCCATAGATGTCGGCCATTACGTTGACGAGCGAGGGCTGCGAGATATTGAGCTGCGCAACGCCGGTGCCGGCGGCTTTGACGTTGGTGCCGTTCAGAGTGCCGTAGTGGTCGCGGACCACGGAGGGCTCGGCGGCGTTGCGCCACTTGACGTTGATGTGGGCGGTGATGTCCTCGTCCTTGTTGGCGAAGTAGAAAAGCGAGAGCGTGTCGCCTGGGGCGACGCGCCGCGTCTGCAAGGTGGTGAGGAAGTTCTCGGCCAGGAACTCGGAGGGCAATGTGCAGAGCGTGTAGCGGTCGCAATGAAGCACGTTGAGCGCCATAGAGTCGTGGACTGACGAGCCTGAACCTACGGCGAGAGTGAACGAGGCGTAGGCCGTGCCGCCGCTGCGCATCTCGGCTTCGATGAGCGAGGCAATGTCGTAGAGCGTGACGGAGCCGCCGTAGGCGTAGTAACGCTCCGACAGAAGGACGCGCTGGCCGGTGGAGGCGGTCAGCGTGACGTCAACCCAAGTGCCGTCAACGTCAATGCGCACCTCGCCAATCTGCGAGGAGAGCTGTATGCCGGTAGGCTTATATGTAATGCGGTGACTCATACCGCAAAGTTAACACGGAGGGGAACGGCCATAAAAGACAACTCACCCCGGGGCGGCGAGCCTCGGGGTGGCTGGGGAGAGAGGAAAAGAGGGGGCTTATGCCACCCCCTGTATCATGCAATAGTCGGCGTCGACTACCATAGAGGCTGCAATGCTGAGGGCCTCGTCGCCATCGGCGGCTTCAATCTCGAAGATGTGGCTTTCGCCGTCGAAGGTGATAACCTCGATTGTGAAGATGCTGAGGACGTTGTCGGAGGAGAAGGAGTTGAAGTTCGAGGAAGAAAATACTGCTGTCATGATTTTTAGTTTTTGAGGGTGATTACTGTGCGCCGGGGCGCGTTTGATTTTTACACCGCAGAAATTGGGAGAGCTGAGGAAGTGACAACCAAAAATTTGATAGAGAATTTTAAGGCTCGCCGGTCAAAAAATGAGGCTCGTCCCATTTTTTTATAAAATTGTCGTGGAAATAGCGGGGCGGTTTTGGTACGGAGCGTTCAGCCCTACCTTCGCGAGTGTGAAATATCAGATGCGTTACCGATGCGCTTACATGTGATTGCCCTTGGAAACGTTAAGAAAATCATGATAGCAGTGGTTTCGTTGGTTCATCCTCCTCGGACTGAGACTCTGGAACCGCAGACAATGACCTTTGCCTATGAACCCCGCAGGGTCGAGGTTGTCACCAAGTCGGCGGGAGCCTTCCGCTAATGAAGATTGAAGCCACCAATGGCCTAAGAGGTTCACCTTGAATTGCCTCTATGGTGGGCGATGCTGACGTAATACCTTGTATATATGGAGGTGGTGATAGCCTCCCGACCTCTCTCCACGACTCCACGAAAAGCCGCAACGCGGTGGCCGGTCCCCGACCTCCGATGTTCAAAAATAGCGCAAAGCCCCCTGACCCGACAGCAGGAGGGTCAAGGGGCTGCGCCCGGCTTTTGTGCCGGTTAGATGTGCGGCAGGTAAGAACCAACCTCGCTGACCGTCTTCTGAAGCTCCTCGGCCAGGAAGTGGGCGGCGTTCTTTGCGATTATTGATTATTTAAGGTGCAAAGCGGCTTCGCCGATGAGTTGCGGTCGTCATAGCCGAACTTGGGGTGAGAGAAGTGGTAGATGATTGGCAGGATGATGTCGCGGAACATTGATTGTTGGAGGGTGCGGTGCATCGTTGAGATGCCGGCGATGAAGTTGTCGCGGTTGACCGCGAAGCAGGGCGAGGCTTGACCGAGCCAACCCGTAGATGTTGACGGCGTCTTCGATTGCCTTGGCGAGCTTGTACTCACGAGATTCAGTTACTTGTGCCATAGTGAAATGGGTTTTGGGGTTGAACACTGAGGGAGATTGCCTCCCCTTTTACACTGCCGCATAAGTTCCTTATTCGGGGCATAAGGTCAAGGGTGATTGCCGTTCTGCAACGTAGCGAAGAACGGTGAAACGCCGGGCGCACACCTGCCCTTGACGGCCACTAATAAGGGAATACCTTTGCGGTGGAAAAGGGGCTGGGCACTCTCCGTTCAACCTCAAGACCCCTACGGCGGCGCAGGTTACCTCGCGAGTATGTGCCGACAAGGCAGAAGACGGCAACACGGCTGCAATTGCCGACAACCGGCGGGAACACCGCTCCCTCCGCCAATGAGCAGCGACACTGCCAATCGCCCACTTCTCCCAAGTTCGGGCACGACCGCGCCGACCGCTACGCCGAGGAGCCGAAGGCGCTCAGCGACCGGTCACCGCACATATCGGCACAAAAGCCAAGCAACCACACGTTCCCGCCGTCGGGATCGTGTGGCTGCGTATGCCAAGCGGCGGTATCGCCGCGACTGCGTTATGGGATATTCGCCCGAATGGGTCAAGACCTTAGGCTTGATGAGCGGTAGCGAGGTTCTTTGCAAAGCAAAGCGTCGCAAGCGACGATGTAGCTCGGCGGCTTCGCCGCAACGCCCAAAAGCAAGATAATTTCCGACATCGCTTCAGAGGATACCAAGTATTGGTATGAGAAAGTGTTTTTCCATTTCATGATGGCTGATGTTACGCCTACCGTTCGCCAAATTCATTACTAACTTGGCTTACCTGCCGGTGCCGAATCGCGAGGTATCGATGCCGGTGTCGTTCTTTGGCTTGAAGCCGTTGAAGCGGTAGATGAAGGTGAGTTTGAGGTTGCGGGTCATGTCGCGGACCTTCATGCGGTAGTCCTGCCCCGATTGGTTGATGGTCATGGTCGGCGACCAATGGTTGAATATGTCGTTGGCTTTCAGGTCGAGTTCGCAGCAGCGTTTCTTGCCGAACTGCCATTTGACGCCGGCATCCACCTTCCACATACCCGACAAGTCGGCTATGCCTTGAATCGACGGGGATATGTAAGCCACATCCACCGACAATGATACAGGACAGTTACGGCTGAATCGGAATGTATTGTCAAGTTCACCGTAGAATATCCATTTCTTATTGTCAAAACTGATGTCGTGGAACCGGTCTGCCTTTTCCCGTTGATTGAATATGTTTCCGGTCGCGGTGGCATTCCAGATGTAGCTTACACTGAAGGGCACATTGAGATTCAAGCCTACTGTGCGCTTGTAGTTCATGTTGATGGTCTGATATATAAGGCTCAGTTCATTCGGCGACTGGTATGGGAGTTGAACGGTGGCTTTGTCGGCGTACTGTACATATAACGTGGCCACATATTTCTGCTTGAAAATGTAGCTGAATTGGCCGGAATAGTTGAGATAAGGCTGCAATGAGGGATTGCCCAGCACTTTTGAATAGGGGTTGATATGCGATGTGCCGTTGCGCAGTTCCCAATAGGAGGGATAGACTCGGAGTGTGGAGAGATTCAGCTGGAAGATGCTTGTAGGCGTCCTGTAGTACGTAGCGCCAAACTGGGGAATGAAATTCCAGTTGTGCTGAAAGTTGTTGTGATAGTATTCGCCTTTTGCCGACACATTAAATGACAGCCCCCAGTCGAAAGAGCGTTGCAGTCCTATATACGCATCGGCGACATCTTCAGATGTTGTCCCGGAGAAACCTTCCGATTCATCAGAGGGGAAAGATGTTTGCGAGCTGCTGTCGTCTGATCTCTGATACTCAACTCCATAATTGAATTGCCACTTCCCAAACTGATGTTCCTGGTCGAGATACAGATGCCAACGGTTTATGCTCTGCCTGTTTGATTCTCCAAGCAGCCGGTCGGCGCCCTGAAAGAGCGACTGGTTGCGTTTCTCTCCATAATGGGAATAGTCTCCACCCACGGTCAACCCGAATGGTGAAGTATAGCGCAAAGCAATATTGTGATAGTTGATCGGACCTTCGAAAGTGTAATTGTTGACGAAATTCCCAAGGGTACCGTTTGAAAAGCTCCAGCCCTTGGAGGCGGAGGTTATCTGTCCATTATACGTTAAGCGCAACCGTTTGTATGCGGCCGAGGCATAGATTGTGTTTGACCAGTTTTCGGAAATGCGGCGCATGTTGTCTTCAATCATTGTTCGCTTACCCTCATACAAATGATTGGATGCAGTCTCCTCGTGATTCCAGCTTTTGCTGCGCGACAAACCATAATTAAGGTCAAAGGTCCAGTCACCGACAGCATATGTCGCGGCAATGCCGCCTCCGTAAGAGCCATAATGAGCCTGGTTGTAACCTGCACGGAGCTGCCCCTGGAGGCCGTCGAGAGGAGTGGGAGTCTTCAGCACCACATTTATCACGGCACCGTTGACATGGTATTTGGCGGGCGCAGTGTACATCACCTCCACCGTTTTCAATCGGTCAATCGGAGTAGTGTACAGCAACTGATAAAGGTTCTGCAGGGGCATATTCGTAAGTTCGCCGTTGAGAATGATTGTAACATCGGAGGCTCCGGCCAATCCGATCATACCGTTGTTGCTGACCACCCCGGGGAGGTAGCCCAACGATTCAAGTATGTTGGTGACCGGTTTGTCCTTCACGATGGCGGGGAGGTCGACAATCATAATGCCGTCCTGACCTTTGATTTGAGGTTTCTCGCCTTTCACTACCACCTCGTTGAGTTCGTGAGAGGCCATTGTGTCGGTTGCTTCGCTCTGAGCCATTGATGACAAGCAGGCAGAAATTGCGAGGATTATGGATGATGCTCTTAGATACTCCATAGTTGAAATGTTGAAAATTTTCGCAAATTTACTCTTGTTTTTTAACATGTCCGCCATCCCTAACCTTATTTAGTCTTAACTCTTCCCTTATTTAGTCTTAAATCTGCAATGTGCTGAGTGGTAGTTCCGAATATTATAGTTAACTTCGCGTATGAAAAAATTCAGAATCAATTCCATACTCTTCATGTCTGTCATTGCCGTCATCTTCGGCTGCAATGTCTATTACCTTGTGCGGCTGTACAATTCCATCCGCGGGGATGTGGAGCGGGAGGTGATGACGGCTCTGGCCGACACGGATATAGACGATATGTGGGAACGCTCGGAGCAGGCGATGAGAATGGCACGGGCAGCCGGACAGGAACCGATGACCCAGGCTGAAGCCGACTACGCTTATTACGCGGAGCATGGGGCGGTGTCGGGAGAGGTGGATCTGGAAGGCAATTTTGTCACGAGCACCAAACAAGAGGGTGGCCGGACATCGGTGCAGAAAACACCTCTTGCCCGCAACAACTCCTACACCAACCAGATGATGAAGGCAATGAGCCAGCAGATGCATGAAAGCATGGACAAGTATTACGGCTACAACCTCGAAATCACCGACAGCATACTCCGCGCACGACTTGCCGACCGGCAGATTTATCCGGAATTCGCAGCGGTTGAAATTGTTTCGGCAGAAGATTCCGTGTTGCTCGGCAATAAGAAATTGTCAAACGGCACCGACGGATACGATGTGTTCCGGCTCTGCTTCAATCCCGAAAGAGGATGGTTTTACCGTGCGAGCATAAGTCCGTTGACACGTCATATCCTCTCTCAGATGATGGGCGTGATTGCGACGGTGTTTTTGCTTATGCTTGCATTTGCCGCCGCTTTCTGGTATCTATTCCACACGGTGTCAAAACTTCGCACAATCGAGGAGATGAAGGATGACTTTGTCAGCAACATGACACACGAACTGAAAACGCCCATATCGATAGCCTACTCTGCAAACGACGCTCTGCTGAATTATGACACTGCTAATGACCCGGAGAAGAAAACCGCCTATCTTACTATAGCCGTCAATCAGCTTAGGCGTCTCGGCGAATTGGTTGAGAATATCCTCGCTCTGAGCATGGAGCGTAGGAAAGCCATGACACTGAAGCCTGAGAAAATTGATATGACAGAACTTGTTGACGAGATTTCAGAAGCTCAAGAGATGAGAGGCGACAAGGAGATAAAGATAGAGGTTGAGACCCAAGGCAGTGTGGAGGCCACAGCCGACAAATCACATCTGTCGAACGTACTCAACAATCTTATTGACAATGCCATCAAGTATTCCTACGAATCCGTGTCAATCAAGATCAGGATTGACGCCGACGGTATGGAGATTGCCGACAATGGCATTGGTATTCCACAGAAAAGTCTACCCTATATCTTCGACAAGTTTTACCGCGTGCCTCACGGCAACCGCCAGGATGTACGCGGATATGGCATCGGCCTCTACTACGTGAAGCAGATTCTTGAAAAGATGGGCTGGAGCATTTCGGTCAAAAGCCAAGAGGGGCACGGCACCGTATTCACTATTAAATTTGACGGTCATGAAAGCTAAGATTCTTTTTGTGGAAGACGAACGCGACCTGTCGCTGATTGTATGCGACACCTTGCGTCAACAAGGATATGACGTTTCTGCCGCTTATGACGGCATCGAGGGCCTTGCAAAATATAAGGCTGACGGTGCCGATCTCATTGTAGCCGATGTGATGATGCCACGACTCGACGGCTTTGCCATGGCAAAAGAGATAAGGCGAATATCGGCGCAAGTGCCCATCATCTTCCTTACCGCCAAAAGCACAATCGACGACGTTGAGGAGGGTTTCGACATCGGGGCCAACGACTATCTCAAAAAGCCCTTCGAACTGCGCGAGCTTCTTGTGAGGATTAAAGCCCTGCTCCGCAATAAAGTCGCAAGTCAATCGGAGGATACGGTGTACCCAATTGGCGGCTATAGTTTCAATGCTACAAATCAACTGCTCGCATTTGACGGCAAAGAAATCGTCTTATCCAACATTGAGGCGCGCATACTTGAAAAGTTGTCGGCCAATATCGGCAAGACTGTCGATGCTTCCGAGTTGATGATTGCCGTCTGGGGACGTGATGAAGTCAGCAACCGCAACTCATTGCATGGCTACATCCACAAACTCCGCCGTGCCCTGCGCCACGACCAGACAATCGCCATCGTCAACCAGCGAGGTTTTGGCTATATGTTGACAGCCCGCTAATTAGTTTAATTGAATGACTTGCCGCACTGAACCCCGACCTTATAGACATGTGTTGATAATCCTGTCAATGCTCATATCTTTATGCGCAGTAGATGTGTTTGCGGAGAAGTTTGTTGTGGCGGACTCTATCACCCGCCAGCCGTTGCCAAGCGCATCGATATTTGACAGGAGTGGTCATTTTATCGGATTAAGCGGAACCAACGGAGTTGTGACTTGCGCTTCTTCAAACGATTATCCCATTGCCGTAAGATATTTGGGATTCAAGGAACGGAATATTGACGCAGCAGGTTCCGACACCATTTTTCTTGAAGAAAACGCTATGGAACTTCCGGAAGTTGTGGTGGAAAGTAAAAATAAGAAGCTATTGCACATTCTGGCATACGTAAGAGAATACTCTACCTTGTCTTCATACACCGACACAGTGACAATGTTTCGTGAGAAGATGGTAGATTTTATGCTGCCTACCGACAAGTATGAAGTCAAACATACATGGCGTTATCCACGGATATTGAACTCCCGTTCTTATTACCGTTATACAAACGCCAACGGCCTCGACAGTGTCAGCGACCGCTGCAACTATCATTTCACATGGTCTGATTGGGTAGGCATCCTGCCTCCTACAAGGATTTCAGAGGGACTTATCGGTAAAGAGTCTTTCACGGATACAGTAAGAGGAAAATACAGCCCTACCGAAATATGGATTAAGAACGGAGACAGATTAACTCTTGATGTGAATGTACTCGCTGACACAACAAGCCGGAAATGGGTGCCCAATCTGTCGTATTTTTTCAGCAAGGAAGGCATAGATTTTGAACAATTCAGATTGAAACTCAACTACGACAATGTCACAACCGATATGATGACACCGCTTGACCTCACAAGCTATTCCTTCAATATAGAATCAAGGGGTCGAGGACACGGAATGTTCAAGTTTAACAGATACGACCAACCCTTCTTTGTAACTACCTACACTGAGGTTTACATCCTTGACAAGGAGTTTATCTCAATGAAGGAAGCCAAGAAATGGGACAACAGAAAGTTCGATTCCTCAATCGAAATATTGGAGCCAATGGAGGCTCCGGAATTATCACCATCTACTCTTGCACTGATTGAGCGAGTCAACGGGATAGATGCCGACCGTGTGCGACTCTCAATTACACCCGACTATAGACTGATGAGCCGTAATGTCTCTAAAAAGAATTTTCAAATCGGCTATCGAGCCTTGAATGTGCTGAAACAATTAACCGGCATTACATACATCCGTTCCCACCGCAATTTCAACAAGAACTGGCGCGACTTCCAGCGTGAACAGAGTGAGCGAAACCACAAAAAATGATTCAATTCTTTAATGATAATTACAGGATATGTAAAATGGAAAGTCCATTATAACAAGAAGCCCCGACCAATGCCGAGGCGTCTATACTTCCTTTTTTAGAGTGCAGATGCGACGACTAAGCTCGCACGGGCACCGTATATGATTATAGTTTTCCTCCGACTAACAGTTTGAGGTCATAATAATAAATGCGACTTTTCAGAGACTCGTCTTTCGGAATACCGAAAGCATCTCGTTCAGCCTTCTCCGTTTTATAAAGAGGTTTAAAACCGTTCTTTTCATAATAATGGAGTGTTGATTCAGTATTGTATGCGTCCACCATCATATAACGACATGCGGCTTTATTATTCTCATCAACAAACCAATATTTCAGTACGTCCATCAGTTGACTGCCTAAGCCTAAACCTTTACCTTGATACATTTTGCTTACTCCAAGGCGACCTATCAATACCGCAGGATAGCTTCGGTGTTGTTTATTATACGGGATTTTTCGTTGGAGAGCATTGCGAGATGGCTTATCGAGGGAGTTTGTCTTTATGCCGTCAAAGGATAATGTAGTGATAGCCACAATCTCCTGCGGTTTATCGCGGTTTATCCAACAATATGCCTTGCTGAGGAGTTCAGATTCGTAAAGGAATACATCGTGAGCAAAAAATTCATCCAAATCGGAATCTCCACAACAAAAGGGGTCGCAGTATTCTGCAACCTCTCTTGTATATGGCATCATTACTGTTTGCTCAACAAAAGAATTTTCAGCCATTTTATTTCCTTGGAGGGAATACGAAATTTTTAGCGCTCTCCAACATTGTAGTCAGAACCTTACGCTGAGACTCGGACAGACGCGGAGTGGGCAGTTTGCCATTACGCTCGGCTTCTTCTACAAAAGCACGTGCGTCTTCGCCCCATAATTCGGGTGATGTTTTTATTGTCATTGCCATAATCGGTACGTTTTAGAATGCAAAGTTACAACAATATAACAAATAAAACAAGTGATTGAGTGTTAACGGCTCGAAAAAAATTATAGCACTCCACCGATTGCTAAAGGAGCAGTCGTGTGGACGGGGAATTTCTCGCAGCCGATGTAGAGGGTGTCGAAGGCGTCGGTGCCGTCGGTGCGGTGTTCGAGGAGGTCTTCTTCGGTCTCGGCGAGCTTTTCTCCGGCTTTGTCTTTGCGGAAGCCGTTGCGGCCTCGGCTGACTCCTGCGGATTGGATTGCGAGGATTAGGTCCTCGTTGTTGGTGCGGTTGAAGAATGGCATAAGCCGCTGCCGTCCGGCAAAGGCTTGGTTGATGAGAAGGTATTTTTCATCGTGGCGCATGGGGTTGCCGAGATAGACGGCCTCCACCTGCCAGCCATGCCGTTCGAGTTCGTGGATTACCCACCAACGCACATCCTGCTCGTTGACGGCATAGTTGGAGTTGAGAGCCGTAGCATCGTAATAATAGACCACGGTCTTGTTGCGGTGCGAAGCGTAGTAGCGGCAGAAGTCCTCAACAAGTGCCGGTATCTTACGCTCAAACTTGACGTAGAACGACTTGACAACGTTAAGGCGGCGGTCGCGCGGCTGACCGGCGACTATCCAGTTGATGTTGGCGTTGTAGTCCATTCCGATGCAGATAGGAGCATCGGGGTCAACGTCTGCATCGGAGGTCGCGTCCAAATTGGCGCAGACCTCCCCATTACTCATTACTAACGAGGAGCGGAAAAGTTCGTCAAGCTGCGAAAAATTCGAAGCGTCATACTTATGGCCCTCACGCATAGAGGAATAGAAACCGTCTTTGGCAATACCTATGCGTTGGCAAAGAATCGAGGTTTGGAAAGTGAGGGGCGTGAGGTCGCGCTTCATCTGCTTGATGTAGTTTTCGCCGAGGAGTTGCAGGTTCTCAATGGAGCTGTACTCCCGGTAATAGACGGCGACCGACCGCATCTTGTTGAGTGCCGTGTCAAGGCGCCGTAGGTGGCCTTGCAGGTATTCGGGCACCGGCTCGCCTTTGGCGCGGAGAGCGCGTATGCGGTCTTTGATACGCCAAATCTCATAGACGGTGCCCTCAATGGTGCGGATAAGGTCGGCGTCCATTTTGTCGCGGTAGTGGAGAAACCAACTCCCCTTTTGGGTCTGCGGCATATCGCTCAATATCATAATTGAGTGATTGCAGGAGTGCTTGCCAAAGTGCGACTTAATGCCGCCGTTGGCAGGGAGTGTTTCGTCCTTCAGCTTTTGGTAGTCAATGAATTTCGCTTCATCGACCAAGAGCCAACTAAGCGTCAGCGAGTTGGAGGAGCCGGGGCGGTCTTGGGAGATGATAACGGCGACAGAGCCGTTGTAGAAAGAAATGACGTGCTCATAGTCGTGCGGCTCGGTGATAGGCCGGGCAAACGACTTAGGCGGCTTGCGCCCCACAACGTAGTGCAAGCCGTTGATATAGCCCCAACGCTTCCAAGCGGCGAGCAACCCCGGCAGGGTGTTGGTCAAGCCGTGCTTGAAGGTGGGCACAACAATACCGCCGGTAGAGCCGGGCATTCTCTGCATATTGCGGAGGACGAACGGCGCGGCGATTGAGTCGGTCTTGCCGGTACGGCGACCGGCGACAATTACGGTGGTGTTGGCCCCGATAAGCTGCGTCAGGCGTTGGGGCTTATTGAAGTAGACGGGCTTCGGGGTCTGCATCTTCTGAGGGGTTGTCAGTGAGTGGGAAAAGGGTGTCAAGTTCGAGGTCGGCCTCCTCAAAGGAGACGTCCTCGATGTCGATGGTTTCGGCGCGATATTTCTGAATCATCGCGTCGATTTGCTGTTTGATGTTGGGGATTGGCTCAATGCCGAGGACACGCGGGTCGTCGGTGGCGCAGAACGGCTGGACGACGATCAGTTCGTAAGGAACTGCTTGCTCGTCCTCCAAATCAACGCGGTTGTATTTGGCGTAACTGCTCGCCGCCCTTTCCATAGTTTTTGTGTCCTTGCGCTTCTCGGCCATTTTGTAGGTGGCGAGAATCATTTCATTGTATCGCCAACGGTGGAAGTCGCGGGAGGCGGTTGCAAGCATCGGCAGGAGCGACTTTAAAATGGCGAGGTCTGAATAAGCCGTCACGCGGCTTATGTCGTGGCGTTGGCAGACCTCGGCGACAAACTCGCGGTCGGTGCCGTCGGGGTTGGCGATGAACCATTGGTACATCTCACGCACACGGAGCACCTTATCCACAATGGGTTGTGGATAGCGTTCAAGCAGCTCCGACTCTTTTGTAAAAAGGTCGGTGCGGCATACTTCGAGTGCGTTGGGTGTAGGCATTTTTCGGGAATTTGGAATTGGGAAACTGGAATTGGGGCTATTCATCATCCTCCATGTCGAGTAAATTTCGGTGCGCGTTCTCAATGGCGAGTGGCGAGCCGACTTGGGCGAGCATCATTTCTTGGGAATGAAGCTTGACCTTGGAGGAGGCTTTGCCCCGGCGGTAAGACTTGCTGACGGCAGTGGTGCGATCCGCAATGTCGGCTCGCAGCACGTCAGCCGGAATGTCAAGGATTACGGCGATGTCGGAAATCTTCAAGTAGATTGAAGCGTAGCGCTCAATCTGCTCCAATTCTTCGGGCGAATAATTCATTGAGAGGTACGGAGTGATTTTTGATAAGGTCGTTGACCTGTTCAAAAAGGTTATTGAAAATAGCCGGGTCGGTGGATATGAACGCCGACTCGGCGCGGTTGCCGCGAGTTAGGTTTTGGGAGGTCACGACAGAAACCATATCTCCGGCCTCAGACTTCACCAACAATATCTTGCTGTGGTTGTCGGCAAGATAGGTTCGCTCAATAACTTGGGTGATGAACGCCCAAAGTTTGAGCGTCTTGTTGGTGGCCTTGTGGTCCAGGACGAGGTTAATGCGGCTGACCTTGTTTGCCTTGCAAACGAAAAACAATCGCCGAAGGAACTCCTCGGAGATTGAGAAAGAGGTCTGCCAAACCTCGGCCACGCCGACCTGTCCGAGAATCCATTCGAGGATGTCGGCCACCTGCACCGCGTTGCTCAAATAGGCTTGGTTAGCCCTTTGAGCGAGCGGCGCGAGTATGTCGCTTATTTGTGCGGTTCTTTTCATCGGCGGGGATGTAATGGTCGTAGGCTTCCCAGTTAGAGTGCAGCTTCTTGTCGAGGCGAATAAGTTCCTTGAGGAACGGATAGCGCTCGGAGTCGGGGCAGGTGACGTTGGCCGAAGAAAGCGATCTGAGCTTCAAGTGAAGTTCGCGCATCTTCTGAAGCAACGAAAGGTTCTCGACATAGAGGGCCTTGATGTTGTCGGGCAACGAATCGTGGTCGGCACGTTTGCCGCGTGGCTGCGTGTCAGCTTCAGCGGCGAGCGGAATATGCTCGGCCACAATCTTCTCAACCTGCTCCGACATCTCCTCGACCTCGGCGTGAGTGAGCGCGGCGAGCCGGAAGTTGAGATACTTGTTGAGCTGATACTCAATGAACTCGCGCGTCTGCGCAGAGTCGCGGGCAACGAGATTCTGGTACATAATCTTGTTGCCGGAGAGTTTCAGCAGGTAGAGGGCGCCGATGCTGTAATCCCTCTTCGAGGGGTCAGCGGCAAGCCACTCCTGTATAAGTTTGGTGAAGTTATTGTCGTGGTTCATAATTTATTGTTGATACCTGCGAAGAACACGCAGTTCTTGCGGTGTTCGAGCAGGAGGTTCTGCATTGAAACAAAGGTCTGCCCCGTGGTCACAAAATCGTCAATGACGATGATGTGGGGATGCGGCGGCAGGTTGTGGGCGGTGAACACTGCCCCGGTGCGCTGCTTGGTGCGACACTCGGCGCAGTCCTCGTAGAAGGGCAAGCCGAGGGCCTGGGCGATGCGGTCGGCAACGAGCGTTGCGAAGTTGCGCTCCCGGTGCCGGCGCTTGGGCGTAGTCACCACCGCGAAGATGTCGGGCGAGAGGAACGAGCCAATGACCGAGCGGATAAGCGGAACGAGCGCATCGGCGAATGTCGCCACCATATCGGGGTCGGCCTTGATGTCGGTGAGGGTGCGCCCGTACACCGACTTCTTCCAAAGAGAGGTGAAGACCACACCGCCTCGGTTGGTGATACGGAGCCTGTTTGGAGCGAAGTCACACCGGGCGTCCTCGGTCTGCACCTTGTTCCACCCTGCGCGTTTCTTTTCTGCGAAAAGGTCTTTGGCTGACGAGGGCCGCGGCCCAATGTCAGACAAATCGGGGCACTTGACGTCGGACGGCTGAATGTCAGTCAGCAAGTCGGATAAGTCAAGTGCCCCGGAGCGCATGGTGAACGGAGGTATTGGGAAGTGGGCTTGGGTTACGCTTTAGCGGCAGCGGGGATGATGTCGCCATCCTCGGTTTCAATGACGCCGGAGTAGAAGGGCGAGGGCACTTCATCGGTGGCCTCCACCGAGATAGTGGTGGAAGTGGTGCCGGTGGCACCCTGGCCGTTGTCCTGAGCGACGGTGGTCTTGGTCTGCCAACGCTCCGAGCCAACAACGCGCCACAGACCTTTCATGTCCTGGACGAGGAACACGTTGTCGGCGTTGTTGAGATAGGCGGCGGCAGCGGCGGCTTCGGTGCCCACGGCGGGGTGAACGGCAGTGAGCTTGTTGAGCTGCGTCTGCGAGGGCGTTTCGCCCTGCGCCTCGGAAGTGAGCTGCGACTTATCCGGCAGGATGTCAATGTAGCGCCACTTCTCGTCGGCGGCAAGCTCGAACTCGCCTTCGAGCACTGCCGAGATGCAGCGGACGCCGTTGGCATCGCGCTTCAGCGTGGGCCACTTGACGATTGAGGACTTGGCGATATAGTAGAGCCGGCGCATGATGCCCGGCAGCTCGGGGGTGCCTTGGCACCAACCGAGCGACTTTTGGATATTGAGGCAAGTATTTGCGGCCATAGCTTATTCGTTGTTGAGTTTGATAACTTTGAGGAAACGCTGGTCGAGCGTGTAGAACTGAGTGCCGAAGAACATGGCTGCGGCGATGGTGAGCACCCACGAGGAGAAACGGTTGATTTCGAAGCGGGTGTTGTCGCCGGCGTTGTCGTAGCCGTAGAGCATATTGCTCTTGGGGGTGAGGATGTACTTGTCGGTACCGGCAAGGCAGTCAAGCGGCACAATGGTGGTCTTGTTGCCGCTGCCCTCGATGATGGGCTGCTCATACTGCTTGTTGTAGACAAGCCCCGCATGGGTGAGCAGGTAGGCATCGTTGTATGCGTCGGCGAACGCCGGGTCGCAGAAAAGGAACTTGTCGGTGCGGCGCAGTATGGGGTGGCAGCTGCGTTCAATCTCTTTGGCGATGTCAACGGCATTGGCCGAGGTAACTTTGTCGCCGAGGTTGAGCAGGTTGCCGTTGGCTTCGGAGATGTTGCCATCCTCCATTTCGCGGTCAAGGATAGTGCCCCAACCGTCAAAGAGGTCGGCGGTGGTGTCACCGGCGGCGTTGCGTTTGGCGGTGAAAAGGCAGTCGTTGAGGGCACGTCCGGCGTCCTGCATGACGGCGGCAATGACGTGGCGCACCGAGGGGGCGTTGCTCTGGCCATCGCCGAGGGTAGCGGCACCCTTGCCGAGAATGGTCTGAATGTACTGCATCGGCTCGAAGTCAATGCTGAGATTGCCGGGGAAGGTTTCAAGCTCGCGGAACACTACGTCGGTAGTGTCAGCGGCTTTGCGGTCGTGGCGGTAGGGAGCGAACTGGCCGCGGCCCTCAATGGTGGGGAGTGCTACCTTGTAGCGCACACCCGCCATGCCGGTCATATATTTAAGGGTGGACTCGGCCTGGATTACAGGCATGAGCAGGAACTGACGCCCCCAATCCTTAGCGGCTTTGGTGAAGTCCTCGTCAGTCCATTGCAGTTTGTGAAAATCGTTTGCCATAATTCGGGAAGTTGGAATTTGGAATTGGGAAATGGGTTAGCCGAGGGCGGCGAGGATTGCTCGCGCTTCGGTGTGGTCACGTACTGCTTCGGCCAGAGGCGAAGCGGGCTCGGTCTTGCCGGGCTGCTCGACCACGGCGGTAGACTTATCACCGGGGGCGGCTTTGAGAGCAGCAATTTCAGCGGCTTGTGATGCGATGGTCGCGTCACGATCCGCAATTGTAGCGTCACGCTCGGCAACTTGCGATTCAAGCTCGGCAATGCGGGCGGCATCTGCCGAGGGAGTTTCGGGTTTGGGTGCGGGTTCGGTATTCATATCGGATTGAGGTTTGGTAGTCTTGAACAGCGAGGCGAGCGAGGCAAGGAACTTGGCGAAAGCGCTTTCCTTGTCGGCCTCAGGAATGTTGGGGATAGGTATGCCGGCGGAAGCCATTTCGGCGGCAACCGCATCCGAGAGCTTCGGAGCGTTGTCGGCGGCGAGGTTCGTAACCTCGTCAACGAAGCCCCATTCCTTGGCCTCTTGGGCGGTGAGCCAGCCGCCGCGCTGCATAAGGGCGAGAAGATCCGAATGGTTCTTCTTGCACTTTACTGCATACATCGAAGCGATGTTGCAGTCGAGTTTGTCAAGGTCAGCCTTGATTTTCTCGCAGTCGGCGATGAGAATGGCGAATTGGTCAGCGTTGAGCGACCCCCACTCGAAGAAAGCCTGCGAGCACTTGTGGACCAGGTACATCGCATTGGCATCAATGCTGATGTGCTTGGCGCCAAGCGATGCGATGGTCGCAGCCGAGGCGTTCATACCTACGAAATGGACGGTCACGTCCGAGTGGTTCTTGAACGCCGAGGCGATGCTCAGAGCGGTAGCGACAGAGCCGCCGAGCGAGTCAATGAGCACCGAAACGGATTTGCCTACATGCTTGGAGAGCACGTAGTCAACATAGTTGCGGTCGAAGTCGGCGCCGCCGACGAAGCCCTTGAGATGCAGGTTATATTGAGAGGTAGCCATTTGTGTCTGAAAGAATTGTTGACACAAAGTTACCGCTATATATAAGGAGGGTAAAAGACAACGCCCCAACCGCTACCGGGCGGAGGGTGGGTCAAGACGGGGCGTTGCAAATGAACACGGCAAAAGAGCCTTTCCTTTCGGAAAGACCCCTTTGGGGAGGAGAGAGTGAGGGGGTCAGAGGCGGCGGAACACGTGGCCGTTGGCGCCCATTGTGTAGTCCCAATCGAACAGGTCGCGTCCGAAGGCTTCGTAATCGAAGTAGTTGGAGAGATTGCCCATAGTCCTTTCGAGGTCGTAGCATTCCTCGACGATGTGGCGTGCGAAGTCTTCCTCGCTGCCCCATTCACCGCAGTAGGCTTCTTCGAAGTCGTCGAGGTCGTCGTGCAGCTCCATGTAATCATCGACCGCCTCGGCGCTGTGTTTCTCACACATTTCTATGTATTCCTTGATGTGGTCGAAGTCCTCGCGGGACATGAAGCCTTCGCTGTACCACTGGCGGGGGAAGCACTCGTAGTCCTGAGCCATCAGCTCGGGGTCCTCCTCGTCGGCGTGGATTGCGTAACAGAAGTTGATGAACTCGTCGTAGTCGTCGAAGGTGGAGAGGTCGATCCACAGGCCGCGGAGCGAGCCGCAGTTGTACTTGTGGTAAGTGCCCACATAGACAGAGGGTTCACCGTCGCAGTCGCTTTTGTGGTCGGCGATAGCGTCTTCGAGTTCGGGGACAGTGAAGTCCAGTTCGTGGAGTCGGTCTACGACTCTTGGAGTGATGTTGAGTTCTCCGAATTGTAATCTCATTGTAGTTGAAATTGAGGGGTTTAACATAAGGTTTGTTGTTTAAATTTTACGTTGCAACTATTGGAGAGCTGAGAAAGTGACTGCCAAAAATTTGATAGAGAATTTTAGCGAACGCGGTCAAAAAATGAGGCTTGTACCATTTTTTTAAAAATTGTCGTACAAATAGCGGCGCGGTTTTGGCAATGGAGCGGTCAGCCCTACATTTGCGACAGGAAAATAAAACGGCGAACCTGGCGGCGAACCGTGAAATGGAGGCGGAGATGTGATGGAAATGAGGAGGTTTCAACTGAGCGCAAAGCGGCTTAGCCGCCACGATTGGATTGAACGTCCGTCACCGGCCGAAGATGATGTCGCAGCAAAAGTACCTGCGATGCCCTCTGCCCCCTGTGTGGGCGCTGACGCAAGTGCTTCGGAGGCGGTGCCGTCAGTGGCTTGACCTCGGAGCCTCGGCAACTTCGACACCACTTCGCAATCCACACCAACGAGGTTGACCCATACCTTGATACAGGCGCAGGCCTATGAGTCCTTTTCCTGCCAACCGCTGACAATAGAGGGCAAGTGTCTGTGAGGACAAGCACCCGAAAGGGAGAAACGCAGCACCGAAGCGGTCAACCGCTGAAATGCGGAGCAGCGCGATGCCCTCGGCGACCGCGTAGCGGCCAACTGCGATGAATGGGTCAGCTACTCGGAGGAAGCGAGCGCATCGTCAAGGATTGCTACGATATGGGCAAGCTCTCGGACTGCCACGATAGAAGCCGTCCTGTTCGGTGCACGGCTACGCAATGAGCTTGCAACGGCAGTGTTCCGCAGCCTCCGACCTCGGCACTCTCCCCAAAGGGGCGTCCGAAAGGGATGGCTCGCCTCCGCTGAAAACTTGTGCAAACGAGAGCAGAGCCGAACTTGTTCGAGCTATGCCGAGTGCAGCCAAGTTTGCGCATTAGCGAAAAAAAGCAACGCCCCGTTTCGCAACGGAGCGCTACCCTCAAAAACTATTTATGACGGTGATGGGAGATGTATGATTGATAAGCGAATAATCAGATAACGCAGGGCACCAGCGACTTCAACGCCTTGTGGCTCACCTCATAGGTGAAGCCGGCGGGGTCGCCGTCAGGCGCTCCGAAGTCGATTGTGCCTTTCACGGTGGGTCGGGGGTGTTCGGCGCAGCCGATCAGCCACGACTTTCCGCTCTGGTCGGTGACCACGAAGCCGAGCGCCACGGATGCCGTAGGCAGGACGTCGGCGCAGCGAAAGCGCAGAGTTGCGGTGTCAGTGGAGCGGCCCGACTCCTTTTCGGTGACGCACTGACACTCCGGCTCGCCGAAGAACTCCACCGGGGTTATGTCGGTGAGCACCGCCACGGGCATACGGCAGATGCCCTGGAGGTCAACGCGCCTCGGCAGCTTGGCGCAGTCCACCCAACCGAGCGAGCGGACACCGGGAAGTTTCTGTGTGGTTGTTCTCATAAGCGGAAAAAACGGAAATAGTGATTTGAGAGGGGGTGAAAATCACGAAGATTTTTGAGATTTTTTTCGCTCGCGGTCAAGGTAGAGGTCACGCTGCCGCTGATAGCGTTTGGCGATAGCGTTCCAGTTGGCCTCGGTCGGCGCGATGTTGTGCTTCTCCATCCAAGCGTAGATAAGCTCGTCCTGCCGCCGGCCAATCTTGCCGAAGTTATGCAGGTCGTTCCACAGAGCGATGTCGAAGCGATTGCGGATGCAAGTGATGAGCGCCGCCCTTGCCCGCTTGGGCAGGTAGTTGTAGGTCTCGGCGGGTCGGTGCCGAATGGCAGGGATTGCAATGGCAATCTCCCCCGGCCCGGCGCTCAGCTGCGGCTGAACCGCGTGGGGCAAGCGCTGCAGATAGACCTCCAACACCTTGCTTTCAATGGAGCCTTTGGTGAGCACGCAGGGCTGCTCGCCGCCGCAGTCGTTGACAAACCACTCGGCGAGGTAAGGGTCCAGGGAAAGAAAAATGCAATATTGGCTCATATTATGTGTATGGAAACGCTTGATTTCCATACGCAAAGATAGCAAAAACCAACGATTTACACAAGTTAATACGTTGGTTTTTAAGTGTTTATGCAACATCGTGCAACAACCTGCAACTTAAAAAATGTGAAAATTTTTAATTGCAGTCCGAGAAGAAGCTGAACTGAGAAATTGCAAAAAATGTATGGGCATATGGTTCGGCACTGACAAGCGCTGACATGCCTTTCAGATGCTGACAACGACTTAGTGGGGCAGTTACAAGTGGCTGACCTTTATTATATTATATTTTTTGATAGAAAAAAATAAGAAGAATATAATGGAGGTCGTTGTCAGGGCTTTGTCAGTGCCCATTTTTCGGTTTCTGACATTGTCAGCATTTGTCAGCATTTTGTCAGTGCCATATCGGCGACTTAAAGTGCTGACTAATAACGATGTCAGCGTCTGTCACGGAAAAATCACGAAAAATGACCACATCTTTTTGCAAAAATTTGAAGCCGCCAAGAAAAACGCCGCTGAAAATCAACGGCGTTATCAACGATTAGAATGGCAATTCCTCATCGGAATTGGTGAATAATGTTGGTGCTTGTGGTGCGGGTTGCGGTGGTGCAGCGGGTGTGGCCGGTTCTTCTTCGGCATCGTTGTCAAACAACAGTGAGGACTTGAAGGAATCAAGTTCTATCTCGGTGGATGCTTTGAGTGTTTCGTAGTCAAACACATAAGCATCCGAGCGGACAGAGTTGTATTGCGGAACACTTTTGCCGTCAACGGTGGTATAGGACACGTCCTGTTGGCCGTTGGATAGGAGAAGAACAAAACGGCATTGCTTGCGGCCCAGGTAATGGGCAGACGTTTTGAGATAATACTCCAACGCCTTTTGGTCCATCTTCATCTGATTGAGGCCACTGCGCTGCGCCAACACGGCCATCACTGCCGGGAGGTTGAGATAAAGCAGCGCATGGGAGCGCCCGAACTCCGTGGTTTCGGCGCTCTTGCCGAGGGGGGTGAAAGAAGATACGTGCTTAATGCAGAAATGAGTACCCTTGACAACCTTGCCGTTTACGACAAGGCTTTCGAGGTACTTCCAGAACTCGGCGGTTTCCGAGGACTGCTTGGCATCGGCATTATGCACGAGGAAGCAGCGCATAAATGTATCGAACATATCCTTGTACGAAAACGGCAGGTCAAGAAGCCCCTCGAGAAGTCGGTAGACAGTGAGAGGGATAGCCCAATTCTTGATCATACGTGTGCCTCCGTGCAGCGGAGTATCGCCCATTCGGGTGCGCATCTCCGCACGGACGGTGTCGTACATCGGGCTGAAATTCGCTTTGACGTGGTCGTAGTGTTTCAGCACCTCCATTGCGAGGTGCGAATTGCCTTTGGCATTGCGGTCACGAAAACGTTCAAAGCGCGCTTCTTCTTCGGGAGTGAAAACCGTTTTGCTGTAAGGAATATAAAGGCAGCGATTGAAAAGTGCATCGTCAGCGGTGGGCTTGTGCTGACCCAAAAGGATAAGGCCGGAGAACACGTCAACCTCGGTTGGCTGAAGGCCGTTCGCGGTCAGCTCCATTTTCGCCGCCACCTTGCCGTCGTATGCGCCTTTGAGCAATTCAACAATGGCCTTGTCAAGCATGTTGGTGTACTCGTCCAACACCAACGGGGCGTTATGAATGTTGGCGAGCATCCTTGACATTACGGCCTTTGTTGAAGTGGATAACTTCGGAAAGTTTTTCATTGTATAGAAAAACGAAACGAGCGCAACGGCAATAGAAGATTTGCCGGAGCGAGTCACACCGAAGTAATTCAGAATTGGGAAAAACTGCTCCAACTCCTGGATGTAATCGCGCCATAGGCAAGCAAGCAGCCAAGCAAAACCGACTTTGCCGCCGTCACCGAAAACGGCGGCAAGCTCGGCGGCATACTCTTTCAGAGTCATGTCGTTGCCGCTTGTATAGCGGAATTTGCGCAGGTAACTGTACAATTTCTTTTTCTGAGGGTCTTCGCTGGCGTAGGCCGGAAGAAAATACGAGCGGTTGCCATGCCTAACTTCGCCGCCTTTGCCTACGGGTATGAAACGCCCGTCGGCAAAGATGCCATCTGCATACGCGAAGAATTTGTGTGGTTGCCAACCCAAGCCCTCGGTCACGAAGGCGGTGGTAAAGTTGGCATACCAATACTCCTTAAGGCGTTGCAGGTGGTCCGGCTTACCGTGAAAAATATAATTGCCCTCCTCGCCGAGCATGATGTTGAAATCTTTGAGTGAGCAGAGGGTCTTCTCGGAAAGTTGCAACTCTGATTCCTCGCCGAACTCGTTGATAATTCTGAAAGTACGTGAAGAATTTTCGCCCTTGACGTGGAGGCAAGGTTCCATTACAAAGTTGGAAAGGCGCACAAGGTCGCCGTCCTTGCCGGGGGTGTAATACATGTGGTGGCGTACAACGAGGTTATGGCGGGCCAACTGCTCAACTTCGCGGCGCTGCTCCTCGGAGAGGTCTTTTCGGACTATTTCGCGGTTCTTGCGTCCGGCATCCTGCATTGCCTCCTTCCATTGCTTGGGTTTACCGTAGATGCGGCTCAGCTCATCAATGCACATGTCGCGCAGCAACTTGTCTTCAATGAGCGTGAGCAATTCGCCGACCTCGGCCATAACGTCACGTTTAAGGTCGGAAGTGTCAGCGCCGGCAAACCTCTTTTCGGCGAGCCACACAACGAAGTGGCGGTCGGGCAAGTCGAAATAATCCTTATCAGAGGCAATGTAGCTGTCGGGGTCTTTCTTGACGCCGTTGGCATCATCTTCGGCGGTGCGGGGAATTTCACGCACATAAACGTCGAATCCGCAGCGCATAGCCATAGCCCCGCTCTTGATAACTGCCGCAGTGCCCGCAGGGTATAGGCTGTTGTCTTTGGGCGGGTCGCTGTCGGGGATAAAGCGCATAGTGCGACATACCCGGCGGAGCGTTTCAAGATGCTTTTCGGTGAGGGCTGTGCCCAAAGGAGCGACGGCCTGAGTCAGGCCGACTGACTGCAAGCGCAGCACGTCCGGCGCTCCCTCCACCAGGATAAAGCAGTTTGTAGCTCCGGCTTTGCGCAAGGCGTTGTTGAAGCCAAAGAGCGTTTCATCCTTCTTGAAGATAGCGGAGGTGATGGAGTTAATATATTTGGCGATGTTGGGGCGATCCCCTATATAGCGGGCTGTGAACGCTATGGGTTTGCCCCAACGGTCACGGATTGGGATTGTCACCCTCTCGCGAAACATAGCGTAGCGTCCGTTGTCGCCATCACAGACAAGCCCAACCTCTTTAAGCAAAGCATCGCTTAGGGCCCGGCGTTTGCACCATTCAACGAATGGGTTCCCCTTGGGGGCATAGCCGATGCCGTTCTCCTTGCAGAACTCCTCCCCCCATCGTCCGTAGGCATACTGCCGGGCAACGGCGGCTTCGGGAGTGTCCGCTTGCAGTTGTTCTGTGAAGAATGACTGCGCGGCTGCAATGGCGGCCAAAAGCGATTCACGATGTTTTGCTTGCTCCGCCTCCTGCTGGGTGCGCTCACGCTTCTCATACTTGACCTCGATGCCGTAGCGGTTAGCGAGGTGAATGAGGGCATCCGGAAATGAGAGGTTGTTGTGGCGCATCACAAACTCAATGGCATCGCCATCAGCTCCGCAGCCGAAGCAGTGCCAACGATTGCTTGCGGGGTTGACGTAGAATGACGGTGTGCGTTCGCCGTGGAACGGACAACAGCACTGCAAGCGTGAACCTACGCGCCGCAGCTGCACGGCGTCGCCCACAACGTCAACGACATCTGCCCTTTGGAGCACCTGTTGTTTTGTGTATTCGCTTATCATGGCGCGACACGTTTAAAATTCGCTTTCCCAAAAGCGGATTATTTCACGGCCCTTGACACGGGTTCTCCCGTTGGCCGTAGATACGGTGGTTTTGAGTAAGCCCTTCTTGATATAGCGCCACACCGATACTCGGTGCAGCCCCAGGAGTGCTCCGGCTTGTGCTACGGAGTAACTCTTTTCGGGCTTGACGTGGGGTTTCTCATTCGTCATAAGTAATTTTTTATATATGGTTTGTAAACTATTGTATACGTACAACTACCACGCGAGCGCTATCGCGGTCGGTAAAGGTCTTATAAACACGCTGAAGTGTCAAGCCGAGTTCCGATGCGGAAGTACGCACGCTGATTGTTTTAGAAATAGGGAACGAAACGCTTTGTCCTATTTCAAGGTCTCTGAGTGACGGTTTTATTGTTACTTTTTGTTGCATTTTGTTGCAGGAGTCAATTATTATCACTAACTTTGTGGACGCAAAGATAGCAAGAAATATCCGAAATAGCAACATAAAACGTACAGAATAGTTATTAAAAATATACTTGCGATGGCTAAACTCAATCTAATCAAAGAGATAGCAAAAGCAAAAGACCTCACTCTCGAGCAGGTTGCCGAGAGAGCAGGTCTAAAGGCGCAAGCCATTCACTTGATGGTTCGCAAGGGGTCAACGAGCATTGACACCCTTGAGAAGATTGCGGCGGTGCTTGAAGTGCCGGCGTATATCTTCTTGGATTATGAAGTGGATATAAACGAGTTTAAACGCGAGGTAATATTAGGCGGTCAGAACGCCTATTCCTACTTCGGGCAGCAGACCAACCATTTCGGCACGGATGAAAAGGCAATAGCGGCCAAAGACGATTTGATTGCCGTTCTCAATTCGCAGATCAAGACGCTTGAAAAAAGTCTCAAACTCGCGGAGGACACAATCGAAGAGCTGCGCGAGGACAAGCGTCTGCTACGCGCTCAACTATCCGAGCGAGCTTTTTAAAATCCTCGCTGACGGAAATAGCAATAAAATGACAACCAAGAAAAATCATAAATGTTTAACTTGCTGATGTTCAATATCTAAGGAGTAATTAGCAGAGTTCTGAAAATCCTTGTGTCCCCGGTTCGATTCCTGGTGGCACCACGAGTTAAAAGCTTGAAACTCAGAGAGTTAGATAGATTCTGACTCTCTTTTTTTATGCTCAAAAGTGGTGCTGAAACATTCAGAAAGCCTCCTTGTTTTCTACAATGTTTTACCCAAAATGACAACAGTAGAAGTGGTTTGCTATAAATACAAGCCATTGAGAAACGGAGAGTTACCCTTAAAGATTAGGGTGACTAAAGACAGAAAGGTGAGATACATCAGCCTTGGTGTTTCTACCAAACCAGAGCATTGGGACTTCAAGAAGAATCAGCCTAAGCCTGACTGTCCCAATAGAGAACATCTTGAAAAGCTTATAGCCCACAAAATAAGTGAAATCAAGGCTGAGATAGTAGAGTTAAAGGCTTCTGATAGGGAGTTTTCTGCAACTTCCCTAGTGCATCAGATTTCAAAAGGAGGTAAATCTTCAACAGTGGCTGAAATTTTCCTAGAGCATATTGAGTTTCTAAGGGAAATGAAGAGAACCGGGTACATGCTTTCAATTAGACAGACCTATAACTCCCTGCTTAAATTCAACGGCACTCTGGACATTCCTTTCAGCGACATGGATGTAAGTTGGTTAAGAAGGTATGAGACATGGCTGAGAAAGCAAAGCAAGTCAGAAAACACCATAGGTATAAGGGTTAGAAACCTACGTATGATATACAATATGGCCATAGAGAAAGGTGTTGTCAAAAAAGACCTTTATCCTTTTGATAGCTATAAGGTGTCTAAGCTGCACAAAGAAACACCCAAAAGATCTATTCAGAAGACTGACATATTATCTGTGCTGAATTATCCCATTGAGGGTAAAGACTTCTATACAAAGCTTGCAATACATCTGTTTTCATTCTCCTACTTCATGGGAGGTATAAACTTTGCAGATATGGCTTTCCTTACAGAGAAGAACATCATCAATGGCAGACTGGTGTATTCTCGCAAGAAAACTTCCAAGCTCATTAATCTTCCTATATGCCAAGAAGCCAAGAGACTTGTGGATTTCTACAAGGATAACCAAGGAGTCTATCTTTTCCCCATTCTTTCTGCATCACACAAGACAGAACAGCAGAGGCTGAACAGACTTCACAAGGTGATAACCAAGGTAAACCGAGCCTTGAAGGATATAGGTGTAGAGTTAGGTCTTCCTATCAAGTTGACCACCTATGTAGCAAGACATTCCTTTGCCACAGTGCTAAAGAGAGCCGGAGTATCTACCTCCATCATCTCTGAGTCTCTTGGGCATAGTTCAGAGAAAATCACTCAGATTTACCTTGATAGCTTTGAGAATTCCCAGATAGATGAAGCTCTTTCTCATCTAAAATGATTAAATTTGCGCAGGTAAAATTTATTTATGTATAATATAGATGGATTTTATCTGCGCAGAATTCGTTATGGAAAAAGACTGGAAAGATAGAAAAGAAATCAATGGATATAGAATTCTTCATGGCAATGATACAGACATTGACTTGGAGAATGACATTATTGTAGAAGAAATAAATGGAGCAAATATTATAAATGACACTCTAAAGATAAGTATAAAGCTTAATGACAGACTGTCCAATGTTGATGGATTTGACATTGGTAAGTGGACTATGGTCTTCAAACAAGGTTATAAGATTGGGCAAATTTTAGATAGAATACCCTTTGGGGTAATTGACAAAACTATAACCGGGCTTGGTGCTACAACACTTGAATTAACCACAGAGGTACGTAACTCAATAATTGTAGTACCAACAAAGGCTCTTGCATACAACAAGAGTGTAAAGATTAATCAAGATAAAGCATGTGAATATTGCATGTACATTGGTAGCCCTATTGGGGAAATAGCTAAATATGTATCTATCAATGATGTAATGTGTTATCTTTCACAGAGAAAAGATTGTGTTAGAAAGTTTATAGTTGTTGCGGATAGCTTACCAATGTTAATAAACTATCTCACAGAGCTTGAAGAAGATGTATATGCTGACTACTTCTTGATGATTGACGAAATTGACACAATGCAAGGAGACAGTGCTTTTAGACCAAGATTGGAAGTGGTTATGGATTATTATTTCCAGTTTAAGTTCTACAATAGAGCTGCTATTTCTGCAACACTTACGGAATTTTCCAACCCTAGTCTTGGCAACGAAGCATTCCTAAGAATAGAATGGGAATCACAACCTCAAAGGGAAATAACAACGCTCTACACGACATATGTTGATGATTTGACCTGGAATGAAATCAATTTACTTTTGGAAAACTCATCAGATGAGAAAATTCTTGTTGCATATAACTCTCTGGATGGCATATTCAATGTCCTAAAGCATTTATCCATTGGGGAAAAGGATTGTGGCATATTATGCAGTCAAAGAAATTCAGACAAAGTCAAGGAATATTTTGAAGACACATCTTGTATTGATGAGAGCGGACACCTTATAAAAAGAGTGACTTTTATGACTTGTGCCTACTTTGCTGGCATTGACATTATGGATAAATGCCATTTAATTGTGGTCACATCAAAATTACAGCCATTCACATATCTATCAGTCAACAAATTAACTCAAATTGCTGGCAGATGTAGGCTAGGTAATCTCTCTGAAACTATTATTTATGATATTCCTTCCGAGGACAAAAAATCAAAATTCCTTTCTCATAAGGAATTCCAGAAAAGTTTAGTTGAAAGAGCTGTTAATTATTCAAATGTACTCAATTCTGTTGTCAAAACTATAAATGGTGAACCTTCCTTAAAACCTCTTGAGGATTTTCTTTTTTCTTTTATGGATTTTGTAAGCAAGAAAAAACCGGATAATTCATCATATCCTTTAACTATTGTAAGGCAAAACCATAAAGATATATTCTGTCCAGCTTACTTTAACATAGATGCTTTAGTCGAAGTATGGAAGTTGAGAAACCATCTTTACCATAGTAAAAGCACATTAGTTGAAGTATTAAAAGGGCAAGGACATATAGTTAATGAATTGCCAGATGCACTACTCAGCAAGAAGGAGCATGACAGTTCTGAAATTGCCTTAATCAAAGAATTATCTAAGAAAAGAGTCCGTGATTCTTTTATGATATTGAAGACCAAACTTTTATATTGGTCTTCTTCCTCATGCCTCAATGAAGATGAGTTAAAAGAAATAAGACGGGAAACAGACAAGGAACTTCAAAACTCTGTTGTAGATACTTTTTCTCAATTTATTCACTATTTTGATGCAGCTGAACTATTAGATGGATTAGAGCAATGCTATACTCATGAAAGAAAGCTCAGAAACTTTATTAACTCTTTGGTTTTCTTGATATTGCCTTATAGCCATCCATTTAAAGCCAGTTTATTGGCTAGTTATAAGGTAGAGGTTTCTTCTGGGAAAGGAGGGGCGTATCTTTCAACAGATGAAAGACTTAAAACTATTCGAAGTGCATTTAAGGCTACTACTGCTATTGAAATTCAATCGGAAGATGTTGTAATCTCCGATATGTCAAAATCTTTTTTTGGCTGGATTAGAAACAGCAAAGGAGATAAAGTTAGATGTCTGAATCCACGTAATTTCTCAGACCCTAAGGTGATGCTTCCCATGACTGCAAATATTTTGGATTTCATAAGACTACCAAAATAATAAAAGCATTCAAACAAAGTGCGCAGGTAAAAGCTCTTTTATCTTATATTAAAGATTTTTTATCTGCGTATGTTTCATAAATCAGCTGTTTACAACCTTTATAGTAGAGGGATGCTTTGCCTGTAAATATATAATGTATAGCTAAATTTACAGACTTTATAGGTGATACGCATTTTAAAAATACGTCTATTTACCTCCGAGTTAATGCATTTCCAATTGTTGAAATATCATTTTCTGAAATTTTTTCTAAAATTTTTGCCGGATTCTACACTTCTATAAGCTGATCCTAATCACAACATCACCCCCTCCATACTTTGCAGATGGGGATACCCCCCCTCTGTGCCATTGCATGTGGGACCCCTATTGCAATGGTTAGTCAACAAACACCAACAATAAATCATCAAAGTATGGAAAAATTAAAGTTCATTGAAACTCTGTCTGTTGCAGAGTTCAAGGCTCAACAAGGAGTTGAGAAGCTTGAAATCAAGCAAAATCCTCTGACTGGCAAGTGCTTCTTTGTCTATGGCATTGAGACAGGAGCAGTGAGTGAGAAATTCAACAAAGGAGAACTGACAGACCCTGTCATCTCCAAGGTGGCATCTCCAGAGGATGGAGAACTGTTCTTCATGCTTCATCAGCGTGGAGAAGGTGGTGCACCCACTCTTGCTGTACTCTAATGTAGAGTAAGTAAACTCATGGAAGAATGGTCAGATGGTCTATAAATTACTGTCTGACCTTTTTCTCTATTCAAGAAACTAATCAAATCAATAATCTTATGCAGTTAAGAAAATCATCCAAGAAGCAAGCCAAGATTAAGATGGCTCTGCAAGGCTGTGCTGGCTCTGGAAAGACTATGTCAGCACTGCTGTTAGCCTATGGGCTTTGTGGGGATTGGACTAAGATTGCAGTGATAGACAGTGAGAATAACTCGGCTGATCTATATGCTCACTTAGGACAATACAATGTACTTCCCTTAGATGGGAAGTATGACCCCGAGACTTACATTGATGCCATAAAGGTCTGTGAAAAAGCCGGCATGGAGGTTATAATCATTGATTCTATGAGTCAGTGTTGGGACAATCTCCTTGAATACCATGCAGGTTTGCCTGGCAATTCATTCACCAATTGGCAAAAGGTTACTCCAAGAATGACTTCTCTTATACAGATGATACTTGGTGTAAACTGCCATGTAATCTCCACAATGAGATGCAAGCAGGACTATGTTCTGTCAGAGAAGAATGGCAAAATGGTGCCTGAGAAAGTAGGCTTAAAGGCAGTGATGAGGGATGGAATAGATTATGAATACACCATAGTCTTTGACATCAATATGAAGCATCAAGCCATAGCATCAAAGGACAGAACCAATATCTTTGCCAACAAGAGTGAGTTTGTCATTACTCCCACCACTGGAAAAATAATCCTTGATTGGTGTAATGATGGTGTCACATTGGAGATGATAAAGGCTGAAATCTCCAAGGCTGCGACCATTGAGCAACTTACATCAGTCTATAAGCAGTACCCAGAGTGGAATCAGCAACTCCTTGCTGACTTCACAAAGAGAAAGAATGAACTTCTACAGCCTAAAGAGGAGGTTCACCCCATCAACTATCAACCCAACTACAACAGAGTAAATCATGCAAGCCGTACTATCAACTTTGCAACTTCAGCCTGTCAGTAGGTATAATACCTTGCCAAGCAGACTGAATGAAGGTCTCAGAACTCCAATAGATGTTGAGGCCATAGAGGTTGTGGAAGATGTAATCTTGCCACAATTCACCAAGAGACTCCCTTTCATTGAAGCCAATACCAAGGAAGTCAGCATAGGGCATCTCAAAAATGAGTGTGTTGTTCCGGTCTTCTCAAAAGATAATGAAGTGACTATCTCTCACCCCAACTTCATAGAGTCAGTATGGGAAGCAGCTACAAAGGTCTTTCCAAGAGAAAGCATCGAGAAACCTGCAATCAGAGTAAGCCATGTAGTCAAAGGAAGGACTCCCGAAGCACTCCATAAGAATGTAAAGGATCTTCTTGATGAAGACAAGACCATCTACTATGAGAGAATGATGTTTGCTTTTGAGATACCCTCTATCTGTGAGGACATTAGAGGCAATAGGCTCAATCTCACCATAGGTGGAGTTAGAGCATACAATCATGAAAATCTCTACTCCAAGAAGAATGCCGAGAAATTCAAAATCTTCATTGGCTTCAAGAACATGGTGTGCTGTAACCTCTGTGTTAGCACAGATGGTTATCAGTCGGAGCTGAAGTGTATGGATGTGAGAGGCCTGTTCAACTCTGCTATAGCACTCTTTCAAGACTACAATATGGCCAAGCATCTCTATGAGATGGGAGGACTGCAAGAGAGTTATATGACAGAACATCAGTTTGCTCAATTCTTGGGAAAGAGCAGACTATATGGCTTTCTGCCTAAGGCAGAGCAGAAGAAACTTCCTCAGATGCTCATGACTGACACTCAGATTGGCATGATTGCCAGGGCCTACTACAATGATGATAACTTTGCTCTTCCCCAAGGTAGCAAGGAAATCAACATGTGGAATGTGTACAATCTTCTGACAGGAGCCAACAAGTCTTCCTACATAGACAACTTCCTTGACAGAAGCCTCAATGCAACTCAGCTTGCATCTGGCCTCAATCAAGCCCTCTATGGTGACAATGAATACTCATGGTTCTTGAAATAATCTGTGGAACAATAGGCTTAGGATGGAATGCTATTGTGCTACTGAGATTGTTTTCAATACTGCTGAGTATCTATAAGAAAAATACTAAACACAAGAGACGGAGCACCTATATATATAACGGTGTTCTGTCTTTTTTTAATTAAAGAGAATGAACATAGAGTTTACCAAAGAATACAAGACGGCAATGGCTCTTGAAGATGCCATTAATGACTATAGCTGGTCTCCACAGAGGTTTGCTGAAAGTTTAGGCTATATGCACAAGACAAATCAGCAGACTCTCATGAGAACCATCGTAGCAATAATCAAGAAGCTTAGTTCAGACACCCATTCTGTGGATCTGAGAAATAAGGCTTCGCAGGAGTTATGCAAAAGTATAATGAGTTCCGGACTTCTTGATGAACTCTCTCTCCCAATGGTGTGATATGGAGCCAAGATACATCATAATCATGGACTTCTCCACTGGAGAGTTGGTCAAAATCAAGTTGACAGACCAAGAGATTAAGACTTCAGAAGAATTTGAGGATTTCTCTGACTTTCTTTCAACACTTGAAGATAAATATGATTTCAGAGTTAAGGACAGTCTCTATATGACTGTTGAAGCTCTCTCTGAGAGGAGTTACAACTTATAACTCTACATTTTATCCATTATGATGGGAAATTCATAGTGGATAGCACTCTTGAAGATAAATCATCATTGATGGTTTATTGTTGGATGCTCCAATGGCAGTACTTTTGCACTGCTGTTGGGGCATTTTATTCTATGACAATCTTGAAGCCTATGCCTTAATGGGGCTGTAATATGTCTATTAGCTTAAAATTCAGAGGTCAAGCAATGGATTATTCGCATAAAAGTACTAACTTTGCAAGTGTAAAATCAATAAATTGATTAGCCAATGAATTAACAAACTGATAATGACATATTAAAGAAGTGTTTGCTTCTTACAAGTAGCTTTCAGAAATCGCCAAATTACATGAAATATACCTACTTTGTAATGAGTGAATGCTTACACCCTCACAGGTGTAGGCTTCTCTTGTTTGTAGGTATAAGGTGTTTGGCGATGCCTTGAAAGCTCAATCAAGATTGCCTGCACCTCTTTTTTATCTCCTTTAATATGTGAAAATATGGACCCAATCGAAGCAATTAAAACTTGTGTAATCAAGAAACCTCTTTCTTTTAAAGGAAGAGCAACCCGAAGTGAATACTTTGGATTCGCCTGTTCATGGGCAGCCTTTGTGCTTGGCTTTGGATGCCTTATGCCATGGATGGTCAATGGGCTAAAAATAAGTGAGAATTTTCTGATCATTATATGGGCAATAGTTTTCTTTGGAGGACTTATTCCTCTCATTAGTGCAACAGTCCGCAGATTGAGAGACACAGCTTGCAGTGGATGGATGATTTTCATCTTCTTAGTTCCTATTGCTGGTCCATTCATGCTGTTATGGTTGCTCAAAGGTGAGACCATACCTCCGACTGAAGTTCAAGAAGAACTCAAAGAAAGTGTATCATAATATGGAACAATCATTCTCATTCAGATATATCAAACTTGGCATTGGCTTGGTTTTACTTCTTGGGAGCTCAATAGCTCCTGGAATGGCTCAATACATGCTCATGTTATTGGGTGGTGTAGCACTTCTGACTGCCTTTGCCAGTTTTGGCAACTATACTTACAGAGGTTTCCCAACTAAAGCAATATACAAAATAGGTAGATACACTTTGGCTGTGTTTTTATTGGCTTTAGCAGTCATTCAGATCTATGTGCAAATTGCTATGCCAAATAGCGTGCATTACTCTCCATATTCTACGATTGTTGATGCAGCATTAATTGCCTATCTACTCATGTTCAAACCATCTGAGAGTAGTAGTGGAACAAAGCTTTTAAAGAGCTTTGGTTATGCTTTAATCCTAATAGGAGTGAATGCATTACAGACATCAAAGACAATGGTAACTCACTTTACATACACTGCCGAAGAGCCCAATTGGGGGGCAATAATGGCCATTTGTGCAATAATGTTCATAGGTATTGTTTGTATCATATTTGGAGGGAAGAGACATGTTGGAATGGCTTAAAGAAACTCTTTGTGGTATAGCCCTATTAGTGGGATTATTTATCTGCTACACCCTCTATGTCAAGTTTACTCAAGTCTTTGATGAAAACAGCAAAAGGGGTGAAAAAGCAAGGATAATAGGCAAGATTGGAGGAGGAGCATTTCTGATTTATCTTGCCTTATGTATACTAGGTGGAATCATTGCATTAGTCTTTTGGCTGTGCTCATAAATTAAATTAAATGAACATCCCATTACAATACTCAATAGATAAGGTTGGGTTGCCTCTGATAGTAACATCAAGCAAGCCCAGCCTTTGCTTTCTCGTTGATACTGGAGCCACTCACAATATTGTGTTCTCTTATGTATATGATGAGTTGAAACCTTTATTTTCCTCAACTCTACCTCAATCAAGATTAATTGGGATAGATGGAGTGGAGAAGAAAACTAATCAAGTAGAAACAACCATTTCTTTTGATGGAAAGGACGTCTCAACATCTTTCTCTGTGTTAAATGCAACAGAAGCAGTGATGCAAGTCCAAAAAGAGAGTGGCATACAGATTCATGGTATTCTTGGCATACCTTTCCTCACTAAGAATAAGTGGATTTTAGATTTCAATAAACTAACTTTGCAATGCTAACTTTGATTTCTATAAGGAATAATCACGAGTTCGCGTTGCATTTCATTAATTATTATGAATGACATTTATCCAATCAACTCTGAACAGATAGAATTGGCGAAGAATCTCCATTGCTATCTTCGAAAAATAGATAAAAAATATGGTAGTCCTGTAATAGTTGGAAGGAAAGACATGATTGATGGAACTTTCGAGATCCTAACGGGGATTATGCCCCTTGCCGGATGTGAGTATTCATACGAGGTGAATCACAAAGCTTTTGCTGGATATTACAGCACTATATATTTAACAAGGGGTGGTGATAAATATTCTTTTTCCAGAGTAGATGCCAGTGCGACAGAAGATGATATTTCAGTAGGTCTGTGCTCTAAAGGTGGAGTGATGACTATTGAAAAAATATGGCAAGTTTATCTCTTTGCAACAATATATCGCATATTCCAAGGAGCAGAATGGAATCGTGCATTACCTGTATATGAATTAGCTGATTTGATTGAACAATATGGCAAGTCAGCCAAAGACTATATGCCTATGATTATATACAATCCCACTGCGAATCTATGTACCATCATGTGTCATTGGTGGTATCAAAATTTGCCATTGGAATTGGCACTAAGGCTTGAGTTTGCATCATATCGAATATTTCCTTATAGGACAAAACGAATTTCAACTGCACAAAAAATCCTTGAAGTCTGAGATTACCACAATAATAAGACAGAAGCAGATGAAATCAATAAGACAGAAGCAGATGAAATCAATAAGACAGAAGCAGATGAAATCAATAAGACAGAAGCAGATGAAATCAACCGAAAATTCAAAGATGGCTACTTCAAAAGCTATAATGATTAGAATCTGCATACTAGTGCTATGCATTATGTTTATGTTTATGTTCCTTGATGAGAAATATGTTTGGATAGGAGACTGTGCTGCAATATGCTATTACAAACCATTGACTATGTGGGATAGAATAGTTTTTGCAGTGATAGGTCTTGTCGGTCTATTATTCTCCATAAAACTGACCAAGCCTAAAAGAGCAGGAACAATTCTGCTGAGTGGGTTATATGCCGCCATTATTATAGCTTTCAGCATCTTCGGGAACCAACTACTAGAGATGCCTACAGAGCATTGGCCACATGAATACCACCCTCAGCCAATAGGTATCCAAAAGAATCTTCCAAAAGGTGATTTATGAAAAAGATAATAACATCTACTGCCATCTTGATTATAACACCATTGTTATCATTCGTCGGCATACTTATTGTTGGCACCCTAATTGGAAATATCATCAATCCAATCAATCATAACCATTATGAGTGTGTATGTGATGATTCTCCAGTCCTTTCTGAACCACAAGCCTATGTGATTGGTCTAATCTTCTTTGCTTTAATAATGACAGGCATTTACTTCTTTATAAGAGCATTGAAACTCCCCAAACCACAAAACGGAATAGCATTGACAACCCTCTCAATAATCAATGCTTTGGCATGTCTAATGGCAATTCAAGCCTTTACCACGACTATAAGTGGATAAGAGTGCAAAAATGCGCAGATAAAACGGACTATTTATACTATCAATAGGGGTTTTACCTGCGCAGACACTTGTAATCTTTAATCCATTATATTAACTTTGCAATATCATTCTCCTAGGTTTTGGAGGGTGTTATATCAACAGGAATATTAACCCAGAAAGCATGAAGTGTTTTCTAAAATGTTTTATCCAGCAGGAATGAAATAGCCATTAACACACTGATACTCAGCAATAGATTGACTCTCAAATTTATTACTGAAAATCCTTGTGTCCCCGGTTCGATTCCTGGTGGCACCACTTGAAGGCAAAAGCGCTTGCAGTCAGTTAGTTAACAACGGCGGCAAGCGCTTTTTCTTTGTGCCTACCTGCGACACAAAATCTAAGAAAAACCCCAAAAAGTGTCCAAAACTGTCCAAAAGTGCCAAAAAGTGCCAAGTTTATGATGTGCAAAATGATGTGCATTCGAGGACTAAAATCTGTTTCTATGGCAACAATCAATCTCTTTCTCGACTGCCGCCGCCCGCGCAAGGATGGCTGCGCCCAAGTAAAACTCTCTGTTAACCATGCCGAGGGCAACAAGCCGATTCCGCTGGGCATTCATATCCTTCCGTGCCAATGGGACGCCGAGGCCCGCCAGGTGAGCTCAGTCCATCCGCTGCACTCCCGGCTCAACCTGACTCTGCGCCGGCTGAAGCTGACCGCCGACGAGGCGCTGATTGGCTGCGGGCGGATGTCGCTGGCCGATACGATGACGACACTGAGGGCGGCGTTGTTCCCGGAGCAAGCGCCCCGCGCCCCGCGCAAGCTCTCACTGGTGCTGGAGGCGGTGCGAGCCTTTGCCGCCCTCAAGTCGGAGCGCTCGACGCGGCTCACCTATGAGCGGACGGCGGCTCACATCGAGCGCTTCCGCCCCGCGGCACGTCTGGAGCAGGTGTCCCGTACTTGGCTGACGGAGTTCGACGCACATATGGCCGAGGCCGGACTGGCCCCTAACTCGCGGGCTATGATGATGCGAAATCTGCGCGCGGTGTTCAATTACGCCATCGACGAGGGGTTGACGTCTAACTATCCCTTTCGCAAATACAAAATCAAGTCGGTGCCGACGGCTAAACGCAATCTGCCCGCAGACAAGCTCCGCGAGCTGCTGACCTTCGAGGTAGAGGATTGGCAGCGGCCATACCTGGACTTCTTCCGACTGTCGTTTTTCTTGATTGGCACCAACGCCAAGGACATTCTCCACCTGCCGGCGGGAGCGGACGCCGGTGGTCGCATTGTTTTCAACCGCGCAAAAACCAAACGGCTCTACTCCATCCGCATCGAGCCGGAGGCTGCCGAGGTGATAAACCGCATGAGGGGACGCGACCACCTGCTCGACATCATGGACGTTCGCTCGGACTATATGCAGTTCATCCGTCAGTGCAACCACGCGCTCCAGTTGGTCGGCACCCATAGCCGCAAGGGGCGCAAGCCGGAAGGCGAACCGCTATGCCCCGGAATCACTACCTACTGGGCGCGGCATAGCTGGGCGACCATCGCCGCCTCTCTCGACATCCCCAAGGAGACGATTGCGGCGGCGCTGGGCCACGGCGGTCATTCGGTGACGGACATCTACATCGACTTCGACCAGCGCAAGGTGGACGAGGCCAACCGCCGCGTCATCGACTGGGTGCTCTACAGCAAGCGCTGACTCCTCCCTTCTTCGACGGTCGGCTTCGCTTCGGCGGGGCCGGCCTTCTTTTTCTACCGTAATTCTGCGGTTCATCCCTTTCTTCTACCCTCTCCCCTATCAACCCAAAATTTCAACTCCCCAAAAAATTTTTTTCTCGCGCGTGCGCTCAATAATAATTACGTACTATTTCTCTTTCTTTTCTTTATTTATTTCTTTTCTTTAGATGAGGGGAGTTTGAGGGGGGAAACCTTTCTTTTCTTTCTTTCTTTCTTTTCTTTCTTGGAACGCGAATTTTGTGGCACAAAACCCTAATACTCTATCTGTCAGCGTTTTGAGTTTTGTGCCACAAAACCCGAGTTTTGTGCCACAAAACCCCTAACGCGCTGAGCGTCAAGATAAATGAGTTTTGTGCCACAAAACCCCTATTTTGTGCCACAAAACCCCTATTTTGTGCCACAAAACCCTCAACGTGCTATTAATCAGCAAGATATAAAGGTTGGCACTTTTTGGCACTTTTGGACAGTTCTGCCCGGCTGGGGAGTTTTGTGGCACAAAACCCTTAGCTCGCTGACTGTCAGCGCATTTGAGTTTTGTGTCACAAAACTGTTGTTTTCCGACGGAAAACTCTTCGACGACGCTTGGTTTGTCTAAAAGTAGACAAAAGTAGACGCCGTCACTTGTCGCCGATCAGGGCGGCGAGGCGCTCAGTTTTCATTCTCCAGCGCCAGAACAGCAAGGCGGTCTTCGATGGTTATCTTGGTCTCGGCACCGAGGTCGACTTCGATGGGCTTGGGCGTGATGAGGGCCTGGAGCCTGATGGCGGCGAGCACTCGGTCGGCGGGCTTCATGAGGCAGAAGTCGGCCTCCATCGAGACCTGCTTGCCTTCGGCGTCGGCCATCTCTCCACTTTTGTACTTGGCTAAAAAAGCGGCTACTTCGGCGGTTTGTGTTTTGGTTATTTTGTTCTGGCCGCCCTCCGTGCGGCCTCCCAGTTTCTTGTGTCCTTTCTCAAATTTGGGCATATGGTTTCGGTTTGCGCCACTAAAACAGTGGCAATAGTGAAAACTTAAAAGTCGGGTGCAAAGATATGGCCCTACCTTTGGCAATCATTTATAACTTATCAAAATCATATGGGACTTTTTGGTAGCATAGCAGGCGGAGTGCTGGGTGTCGGAGCGTCTATCATCGGCGGCCACAGCGCGTCGAAGGCGATGAAACGAGCCCGCCAAGGCCTGGACCAACAGCGCACGAAAAACGAGAACTGGTACAACCGACGATATAACGAGGACGAGACCCAGCGGGCGGACGCCCAGGCCATTCTGGCTCAGACGCAGGAGCGCCTGAAGACGGCCAACCGCCAGGCGGCGGGCGTCGGCGCGGTGTCGGGGATGACCGACGAGGCCCTTGCGGCGACGAAGGCAGCCAACGCCGGCATCATGGCGGATGCGGCCTCTACTATAGCGGCCAATGCCGTAGCCCGCAAGGACACTATCGAGCAGCAGTATCAGCAGAACGATATGAACATCCAGAACGCCATATCGAATACTTATGTCAACAAGGCCAACGCCATAGCGCAAGCAACGCAAGGCGTAGGCCAGGTGGCCGGAGGTATGACCGATGCATTTTAAACGGGTATGAATATAACTCAATTACCGATTGACGGCCAGCAGCCGAACGCGCAGCATCCGGCTCAAGCCCCTCAGCCGTCGGCCGCATCGAGCCAACAGCAGCAGACTTCTCAACCGCTGCAGAGACCCGTCTACACGCCTTCTATTGCCGCCGTACCAGCGAGGCCTCTTCCCGGCTCATTCGTCGAGCACCGGCCGGATATGGTTGATGTGCTAAACCAGCTGATGCCACTTCCGACCAAAGACCAGATCGAGGCCGAGCGCAAGCGCGAGAAGCGCGAGAAACTGATGTCCGCCATCGGCGACGGCATTATGTCGCTGAGCAATCTTTTCTACACCGCCAAGGGCGCTCCGAATGCCTTCAACCACCAGCAGGGGATGAGTGCGGCCACTCAGGCTCGATGGGACAAGCTGAAGGCCGAACGAGAGAAGAGGCGCGATGCTTACCTCAACGCATACTTCGCCGCCGCGAAAATGGACGCGGACGCCCGCGAACGAGAACGCAGCTGGCAATACCGCTCCGGGCGCGACCAGGTCGAAGACGCCCGCTACGAGCGGAATGAGAACCGCGCCCAGCGGCAGCACGAACTTCAGATGCAGCTCCAGCGAGGCCAGATCACGGCACAGGAATACCAGAACAAGATTGCCGAGCTTAATCTACGGAATGCGCCCACCAAGATTGAGCTGGAGAATGAAGAGCTCCGCGCAGCAAACGCCGCCAGACGGGCTGGCACCCAGCAAACGCAAGAGCAAACAAGAGGGCTGCAGCGACAGAACAGCGGGCACTATGTTGTCGGTGGCGAAACATTCTACGACCAGCAGAGGGCCATGGAACGCGCCCGGTATCTTGCGGAACAGCTTGGTGTCGGCCTCTACGAAACAGTCGAGGGACCAAACGGGCCCATGGCAAGAGAAAAGCCGCTTGGACAGCTTATGGCAGAAATCAGCCAACAGCAAAATTCCGACAGACGCACACCTTCCTCCCAATCTCAACCGACGAACACCGCGGGCGGCATAACGACAGCCTCCAATTCATAAGACTATGGCACAAAACAATATAAGCAAACTATTTACGCCGTCCGGCGCGAGAAACGGCAGCTTTAGCTCCGTGGGTGACTTCAATGAGTACCTTCGGTCAGTTGAAGCCGCAAGAAAAAGAACACTCTTAGATGAGCTCCGCGCACGTTACGGCAACGTTGATAACCAAGACGAGCTCGACCACAACGGAGCCGGCACGCCGATGGCCGACGCCAGCGCGGCCAGAACCCAGGCCAGTCCGGCCCAAGCGGCGCCGGCTGCACCGGAACGTCCCGCATCCAATATGCCCGACACTCTTCAGGAGGTGGAGGAGCGGATGAAGCAGAGGGAGAACGCCGCGGCGGAAGAATCCAGTCGGCGCCAGCGGCAGATGCCGAGCTGGATGCGCTTCATGTCCGGAATGCATTCGCCCACCGCGGGCATAGCCGGCGGCAGCCCAGGTTCGGCGGATTATGACCACCAGAAGAACAACATCCTTGCCGAAGACGAGGAGTACCAGGCGCTTCGGCGACGTCGCAATGAGATTGCCCAGGCGGAAGGCCAGCGCAGACTCCAGGAGGCTGAAGGCCGCAGAGAGCGCATCGCCGGCGCAAAAGAGGAGCTGTCTCAAGAACTCGACCGCCAGCTCTCCGAGGGCGAGTCTCGCCCTTGGAAGGCGATAGCCGCAAAGGCCGCTTTCGGCGCATCGACGGGTCTGGTCGGCGCAGCTGCCGCACTCCTGACTTCCCGCTACGCGCTCGACCCGGAATACAAAACATTGCACACCGCCGAGCGCGATGCCAACAAAGAAGTGCAAACCGCCCGCAACATGAGGGACTTCGCCCGTATGGAAGAAGAGGGAGGCGCCGCCAATAGATTCAAAGAATTCGGGCGTGGTGTGACGGACACGCTCGGCTCGGACTCATTCTGGACCTGGGGCCTCACGGATCTGGACGCTGCCCTTGCCAAGAACGGCGTGAAGGAACGCGCCGAGGCGGGCGCTCCTCTTTCGGCGGCCGACTATATGCTCATGGAGGCCAGCTACAACAACGACCAGACTCAGTCCGTCGCCGAGGCGGTAACGCCTTCTTTCTACGACTTCGGCGTCATCGGCACGGAGTCGCTGCCCTTTATGGTCGAGTTTCTGGCCACGGGCGGCATCGCCAACTTCATGCAGATGGGCGCGAAGGCCGGCATCAGACTGGCCACGCGAGGCCTTTCGCAGGCGGCAATACGCTCGGCGGCGAGGGATGCTCTGTCGACGGCCGCGCGAAACGGCATCAAGTTGACGAACCGCGAGGCGGTGGCCGCGGGCTTGAAGAATCTTGCCTCCCGCAGTCTGGGAAGCAAAGCCGTCTACTATACCGGCACGGCGCTGACCGACTTCGGCATCGGCCTGGGATACGCCAACACCACGGGCGCCGCCAGAACGGGCGCCGATATCCTGAACCGCCACATGGGCAGTGTCCAGAGGCTGGATGACGGCTCTTATGCCTTCGGCCACTTCGAGCCGACGCTTGACGAGGCCGGCAATCCTGTGTCCGACAGCGAGGGCAATCCGGTGGCGCACTTTGTGCAGGGCGGCGACTCCTGGGGCAAGGCAATCTGGAAAGCTGAATTGGCCAATGCGCTCGAATACTACACCGAGATGCTGGGCGTCCATATGAGCAGCGGCGTTATCAACAGCGCCATCGGCCGGGGCATTAACAAGGTTGCCCGCAGCGGCGCCATGCAAGGCACAGGCCAGGCCGCGCGGACGGCGCGCGTCGGAATGAAGCAACTGGGCCGATGGTTCGAGCAGCGCGCCGTCAGAGGCGAGTTCGGCACCGTCGGCAAGGTCGACAAGTTCTTCGACAGCGTAGGCATCAACGGCTATTTCGGCGAGGTTCTCGAGGAGGAGGCCAATATCGTGCTCAACTCGCTTTTGGTTGGCGACAATAAGTTCTCCGACCTTTGGGACCGCAAGACGCAGATTGATATCTGGGGCGGCATGGCCTTCAGCATCGGTGGCATGAAAGCAATGGGCTACGCCGCCGCCGGCACATATAACGGTTACCGCGCGATGCAGTTCAAAAAGGCTGAGAGTAACCTCAGCGATATGGAGGTGATTGCACGCGGACGCCTCACCGAGGAGCGCTGGGCACCCATACGCGAGCGTATCGACCAGACCGAGAACGACGGAATGGTCCAGGTCGTGGAAGATATTCTCAACGACCCTACTCTTCATGAAAACGAAAAGCGGGCTGTCCTCAACTATATCGGCGCCTCCATGGAGTTTCGCGGTTTCAACCAGGGCACCATGGTGGAGAGCAACAGCGAGGGCATCGCCGCTATGGGCGTTCGCTCAAAGCAGCGCCAGCTGGCCCACAATCAGCAGGTGGAAAACTCCTTCCGTCAGGGTTACGACGGAGCTATGGCTCCCGGCTTCGTGACGCGACGGGCCAAGCGCGCTTCCGGCCAGCAAGATCTGACCGCGGCCCTGGAGGAATACGAAAACTGGCTCCAGGGCAAGACGGCCGCCGAGCGTCTGGAGCAGATGCGTCAAGAGGGCGCTTCGGAGCAAGAGATATCCCTGGCGTTCGAAAGAGCAAAGGCCCTTGCGGCGTATCAAGGCATGCGGCAGCGTATGGAGGACAACGTCCACACCGGCGAAGTGCAGGCCCGCGAGGAGATTCGCAGCGCCGCAAACGAGCGTGGCGGCCACCAGCGCGCCGTTCTTTCCGACGGCACGAACGTCTTTATCCTGAGCGGCAACGTGGCTATGAAGGACGGGGCCGTCGACCGTCGGGCCTCCGACGACGCCATCTTCGTCTACGACCCTCAGACGCACAACAGATACTCGGTTGCGCCTTCCGAACTCGCCCAGGTGGAGACCGAGCGCTCCGCGGAAGAGGTTGAGTCCGACATCCAGGAGGCACTCGCCATAAGCCGACAGCAGCTGGAAGCCGACCTCGACGGCGCGGTGCGACCCCAGGTCGGCCAGGAGATGACGGTAGGCGTCAATGCCGACGGGTCTTTCGCCACGGCGCGAGTCGAGCTCGTCGACGGCGACAATGTCTATTTGTCCGGCGCCGACGGCTCGATTCGTACGGAGACCACGGCAAGCCTCCAGGCGGCCAGCGATGCCCGTGCTGACATCGAGTTTGAACAGCAGTATGCCGAACTTATGGCGCAGAGCCGGGAGGAGGAAGCGCCCGCTGAAGCTTCACGCGGGTATCAGCCCAACGACAAGATAGACTTCACGCTTCCGGACGGCACGAAGGTCCGTGGCCTCATCAGCGAGGTTTTCGACGACGGGAGTATCGAGGTTGGCTGGTTCGACCGCAACGGCAAGGTGAAGCTCCAGGTCTACCCCAACCGGGAAGCGTTGGATGCCGTAGTGACCTCCCACCAGAGTGCGGTTCCGCAGCAGGCCCAAGAACAGACGCCGCCCCCGCCCCCGGCAATCCAGACGGCAAATGTCGCCGCACCGGTGCAAACCCGCGAACCCGCGCCGAGTATGGAATCTGCGAATGCAAGCGAGGCGGCCTCCCAGGTCGACGCGCCTCCGTCTGTTCCGCTCACGGCCGAGCAGACCTACGAGGGTATGCGCAGGTCTAAGGGCGCCACACCGGCTTCGGTGAAGCAGAACATCCAGCGCCAACTGAGGGCGGCTCACCTCCGGCTTCAGTCGGCGCAGTCGCAAGAGCTCACCGACGAGCAGCTCGTCAATATGAGCGAGGCGGAGATTGACACCTGGAACCAGAGCTACAACTCCAATGTCGCGGAGGCTCAAGCTGCCGTGGACAAGTGGACCGCCATCGACGAGATGCACGAACAAGCAACGCAAGCTCGAGAACAAGAAGAATCTGTCGAGCCGCGACTCGCACTTCCTGAAAATGACGGCGTACAGAGCCAAGAAGGGAAAGTTCATAGCGCCGCTCAAATGTCCGTAATAGAGGCATTCAATTCCTTGCTTAATAAAAAAGGCGGCAGGGCAAAGGGGCTTTTTACTAGGGAAGGTCTGGGAAAGATAGACTTGCTCTGGGGAAACGAAAAGGAAGGGCTTAAACACCTTATCCTTCGGCATATTGTTCAACAGTCGGACTTTGGCTCGTTGGAAGAGCTTGCAAATAGTCTGGTGGACATAATTCAAAATGGAGAAATGGTGGAGCACGAAGGCGACATCCTGTTTCTCAAGGACGGGTACAAGGCTGTAGTAATAAAAAGCGCCGACGGCAACTTTGTGCTTACGGCGTATGACCAAACTCGACCTAAGAGTGAAAAAAAGAGAAGCGAAGCAGATGCTACGCGGCTCTACCAAAGCATCTTTGGGACTGAGGATGGGAACCTTGTACCTCAGAGCTCCGCTTCTGGCGACAAAGTTAATACTTCGTCGGCAAAAAAACAAGAGCCGGGCGAAAAAAGTTCGGAGGCGCCGAGCGAAAAGGCCGGAGCTTCGCAGTCTCAAAATGCTCCCCGCGGCAAGCGAGCTGGGCTTGTGCCGACGCAGGGGCTGAACAAGCGGGAGGCGGCTGTTCTGGACGCCGTGGCCAAGCGGCTGGGCGTGACAATCGAGTTTGTGCCGGCAAGCGAGATTGGCGGCAACAACGGCTGCTATATGGCCGGCACCAACACCATCTACCTTTCCAACCGTCTGAAGACGAATGCCGACGGCAAGTCGCGCCGCGCTCTGAATGAGGCTATCATGAAGGCGATGGGCCACGAGGTGGGCCACGCCATCCGCCGCGCATCACGCGCCAATCCCGCGCTGTGGGCGCGCTACCGACAGGCCGTCAAGGACGCCATGGGCGAGGAGGCTTTCGAGGCCGAGGTCGCAAGAATTAAAGCTCTCTACGACAAGGCCTACGACAAAATGCGCCGGGAGAATCCGGCCAAATACGGCAACCTCAAGAATCTGAGCATCGACGAGGTCGAGGAGGAGGTCGCAGTCGAGGCCGGCGGCGAACTCATCGCCAAGAATCCTTCCATCCTCAACGACCTGATCAACGCCGTCGAGGAGCCGGCGGGTCTGGTGAAGCAGATTCTCGAGGCCGTCAAGGAGGCCATAAAGAAGCTGCGCGCCGTGCTGACCGGCCACGCCGGAGAGCTCCGCGCGCTGGAGCGCATGCAACGCCAGTGGGAGGAGATGTTCCGCTACGCCGCCGAGGTCGAGCGACAGCATAAGATTTACGACAGCGAGGGCAACCCGGTCGATACCGAGGCCGTGGACCGCATCACCGAGAACCTGGGCGACTCTACGGATATGCCCGGAGGCGGCACGCGGTCGACGAAATTCTCCATCACAGCGATGGCCGAAGGAACCGGCTTCGAGGCGCTGGAGGACGACGGCAAGGGCAATGTGGCCTTCGTGGGCAGCGACGGCACCGTCTACAATGCCGACAATCCGATAACCGCCGAAAGGCTCCGCAAGGACAAGGGAAGCACCTTCGGGCTGATGACAAACGACGCGCTCCGGTTCGGCTTCATCGACGAGGCCCAAATGGGCAAGATGTACGACAGGATGGCCGTTATGCTCAACGCCTATCTCGAAAGAGGCAGCGCCAAGAACGGCGGCTACGACAACCTTGCGGGGACCTGGCAGTGGATAGGCGAGACAATCTACAAGGCCGTGGCCCTCAACAGCGATTCCCAGTATGGTTGGTCGCTGGACATCACCCGCGTGTGCAAGAAGAACGAGGCCATCATCTGCGCCATCTCGGAGATGCAGCGCCGTCTGGGCTACGGCATCACCCCGACCCAGATCATGGACCTCTACCTTAAGACCGTCGAAGAAGGCTACCAGGTTCCATGCGCGGTGTGCTATGTGTTCACGCGCTATATCCGCAACGGCAAGTACGCCACCATCATGCTCAACGGCCAGCGCAAGTACGGCGACAAACTCCGGGACACCTCAAAGATGAGTGCCAAGGAGAAAGCCGAGTACGTCGCTCACTGGCGCGCCGAACTTGCAAAACAGAAGGCCATCGAGGACGCGATGCAGAAGGACGTTGGCACCGCCAACGAGGAACTGACCCACGTGCTTCAGGATATTGACAAGCTGAGCTTCAGCCTTATCGGAAAACCGTCCGCCAAGGATATAGCGGCAGTCCGGGCCAAGATGGAGATACTGGACGCCCGCTGGAGGGCGGCGCTGAATGTGGTGTCGCAGTCGTCGCTTTCGAGCTGGATAACCCAATACGCCATCAAGGAGGTTAAGAAAGACGGCAAGACAAGCTGGGTGCCGTGGGAGGACTCCTCCCGCCCAATCCCCGAGGAGATAATCCTTGACCTTCGCGAGACCGCAACGGCTATGGCCGAGTATCCGGCGGTGCAGCGCTTCCGCAAGAGCCGCGGAGCTGCCGCCGGCAAGGAGATTCATTTCGTCGCCAACAACGACATCGGCGACGTGCCTATGATGCTCGGCAGTCAATCGGCCACGAAAGACATGGCCATGCCCCGCTCTATGACAGCAGAGGAATGGGAGGAGCTGAAGAGTCAGCCGAACGGAGAACTCAAGCGTGGCGTCGTCAACGACTACAAGCTGGCGGCGCAGGCCCGAACGGCCAAAGAACGCAACGCGTACCTCAAGAAAGCGAGGACTCGGCTGAAGGCTGCGCACGTCTACGCTCTGCAGCAGACGCTTCGAGGCGGCCAACGAATGTGGTCCTGGTCGGACAACATCGAGCGGCTTGCGCCCGATGTGGCTCTGAACCTTCTTCAGCTGGAGATGCTCGGCGGAGGCCTCCAGTCCTACAGCAAGCAGCTCGAGGGCATCAAGCACGTGGCCTCCCTGCAAGGCTACGTCAACGGCTCCCTGATCGGCAAGGGTATCGGCTACCGCGAAGTGCCGGCGAACGAGGTCGAGCAATCCAAGGGCAAATTCTACCTCAAGGGCGAAGGCTACCTGGTGATGGACAAAAAAGGCAACCTCACCAAAGCCCGACATCAGGTGTATTTCGACAAGAAGACCGGCAAATACTACGCGCTGGAGTTCGACGAGGTCATGGGCATCCAGGCCTACGGCCACTACGATGAGAACGGCGTCTACAAGAAGGGCCTATTCGACTTGAACCGACAGCTCGACAAGGCCGGCAACATCCTGGTGGGTATGAACGACATCCACGTGCGCGCCGCAATGGCATCCGACGACATAATGTTCATCATACCCTGGCACGCTTCCGGCGCCAACAACCACATTCTTCAGCAGATGTTCAATGTGCTTGGCGTCAGCTATGACCCCGAACTTGCACAGGACTTCACGAAAGTCCAGGAGGAGAAGATGATTGACGACGAGCACCCCGTCAGCGATTACCTCCGCGCGCTTTGGGAAGACCACTACAGCAATGCCCGCGAGATACCGGGCTATGGAATGGTGAGGGGTGCAGACTTCGCCTGCGGCATTGAAGGAGGCATCGAGAGCGGCAACGGAGCCGAACTTAGCGAAGGCCAGAAGCACTACCGCGAACTCAGGGATGCCATATTCAAGGGCATCAAGGTTCCCACCGGACAAATAGACAAGAAGACCGGAAAGCCTAAGTACAAGACCCGCACCGTCGAGGAGGAGCGCCCTGATTGGCTTCGTGAAATTCAAAACGACGCCTTCCTCAGCCAGGTGCTCAGGCAGGTGCGGAACGTAGTGGGTAAAGACGGCTTCATGACCAGCGGTGACTGCAAGTACATTTACCCCTACGAATACTGGGACGAGACATCGACTTTCGACACCGCCGACATCAACGGCGTGCGCTATCTTGAGTATTGCCGCCGTCTGGGCGTCAAGCCCAAGTTCAGCGGCAAACTCGACGGCAATCAAGAGAAGGACTTCGGCAATTTCGTGGACGACAGAGGCTTCTGGAAAGTCCTTATCGACCGCCGAATGTACGACACCGAAGGCCGCTTCCAGCCTCTGCGCCCCGTCGACGTCGCCGGCTTTACGATGGAGCTGGTCGACCCACTGCAGACCGAGCGCGAGTTCGAGGTGACGAGGGTTGCCAACGAGGAGGCCGCCGCCAAGATAGTCGACAAGACCATGGAGATGGAATCGGCCCGCATCAACGGCATCGCCCAGGTGGACTACGACATGACCCTTGAAAGCGCCGTCGAGGAATACCGCAAGGCGCGCGCCCTCGAGGCCCCTAAGTTCTCCGTCTCCGAGAACAACGACATCCGCTTCCGCGTCCGCGAGGGGGCTGCGCCGAGTAAGACCAAGAGGGTGTACAAGCTGATGAGGCTGGGCACCGACGGCAAGCTCTATCCGCTGTTCGTCGACGCGGCCGCTCCTACCGAGCTGGGCGTATGGTATGACGCCGATAGCCCCAATCTCGATATGCTCAGGGGTCGCGAGCCGGGTATTTACCTTGTCAATGGTCTTACGGGCGAGGTCGTGAGCCGCGAGGATTTCAACCGCGAGCATCCCGATATGGCCACGACAACCAAATACCCAAGCAAGGATGCCATCAACTTCGCAACCAACAATAATCTTCGCTGGGTCTATATCGAAGAAACCGGCAAAGCGCAGAAGCGCTTCGGAGGCGAAAGCCGCAAGTATTGGAACCTGGGCATAAACGGCTCCGGCACGGTCAGCACCTTCTCTATGCGCCCCGGCTGGCACGCCGCTTCTCTGCCGACTATGCGCCAGATTGGCAAAGGCAAAAACAAAGACCTGCGCGACGACAGCTTTGTGTGGGTCGAGGGCGAAGTCTCCGCCGACGTGGACTACAATGAGGAGGCATCCCGCAATCCGGACAAAGACCTTCCGGACCGTATCCCCACCGACGGCTACTATATGAAGGCCACCAATGCCGATGCTGCAAAAAGCCAAGCCGACCGCGTGGGCTGGTACGTAGCCGGAGCCTTCAAGGCCAACCGTATCATCAGCGACGCCGAAGCGCGCCGAGTGATAGACGAGTACAATGCCGCGCATCCTGACGCCGCTCCGGTCGAGTACGACTACGCTCGCGAAAGCGGCAAAGACTTCACGCCCCAGAACGAGCTGGAGGAACAGCAGCGCATAAACGAGGCCAACGAACGTTTCAATGCCGAACTGATGCGTTGGGAGAAGGGGAAGCTAAATGCTGATGATGTGATAAACATAGGCAGCCCGTGTGGAATCTTGCGCCAGTTCTTGCCGGGCTATCCTCTAATGGTAAAGCAATCTGTATTAACGAAGGCGAGGAAGAAGCATTCGTTGAGCGCCTCAGACATGCTCAATCTCCCCAAGGCAATCAGCGAGCCGATATTTATCTTCAAGAGTTCTCCCACTAAGTTAAGTGTGCTAACCGAGTTAAAAACGAAGGATGGGAAAAATCTATTTGTGGCTATCTCTATAGAAGAGAATCGGCAGCTCGGAAACTCATTCGTAAACGTCAACGAGTTGCTGACAATACACGGGAGGGAGGCTGAAAATATAATCCTACCTATTATAGAGAACGGTTCTCTTGTATGGAGAGATGCAAAAAAAGGGCTCCAATGGTTGTCCTCAGCGAAAACTAATTCGCAGGCAATCACCAAAGAAGTCCTTGATTCTGCGGCAAAGATAGTCAAAGAATTTGTAAATCCAACAATGCCGAGCGGGAAAAGTTCTGGATTTATTCAGCAAAGTTTCCAATAAGAAGTGCAACGGCATTCTCCTCACTCCTCCGC
>UQLO01000004.1 GCA_900541865.1 uncultured Porphyromonadaceae bacterium
TCCCAAAAGGAACCGATTTCAACGACATCTCAGATCAAATGCTTAAGGAGATCATCATAAAAATAAACAAGCGACCGCGATTGAAACTTAACTTTTCAACCCCAGTCGCTGAATTCTTCAAATTTATTGGTTAATTTTGCACTTGCAGGTAGAATCTGCCTTCGGCATCATTGCGGGCGTAATCAATTTTTTTGAGTTATCTTTGTGGTCCAATCAGTTCGACCTTTCTCAATGGAAACAAACAACCACGCCCTGCAATCCGGCACCATTCTCCATGGGCAAAGCGCCTACACCATAGAGCGGGTGCTTGGCTCGGGCGGTTTCGGCATAACCTATCTGGCCTCCACAACCTTTATGCACGGCAATATCGCCATAAAGGGCTTTGTGGCCATCAAGGAGCATTTTCTGAGCGACTACTGCGAGCGTACGCCCGGCCAAACGCAAATCATGGTGGCCAACACCGCCAAAATACAGCAGTTGGTGGCCAATGCCCGCAAGGACTTTCTGGCGGAAGCCCGCCGGCTGTCGAAGTTGGGAGTGCGCCACAACAATATTGTGCGCGTAAACGAGGTCTTCGAGGCAAACGGCACGGCTTATTTCGTGATGGAATATCTCGACGGCATGTCGCTGCAGGACTATATAAAGAAAAACGGCCCGCTGGACGAGGCTGCAATGCGCGCAATCCTCGCCCCGATTATAGATGCCGTAGCCTTTCTGCACCGCAACCGGTTTACGCACCTCGACATCAAGCCCGCCAACATAATGCTCACCAAGGCGCCGGACGGCACCATGCGGCCCGTGCTGATCGACTTCGGACTGAGCAAGCACTACGACGAGAGCGGAAACGCCACCTCAACCATCAATACCTGCGGCGCTTCCGACGGCTACGCCCCCGTGGAGCAGTACCAGGGAATACGCACCTTCTCGCCGACGGCCGACGTCTACGCCCTGGGGGCCACTATGCTTGCCTGCCTCACAGGCAGCCGACCCTCGGCGAGCGCCAACTGGCTGCCGGGCGAACCTGAGGCCACTATCGCCACCCTCTCCGCAAGCAACGACCTCAAAGCGGTTCTCACCCGCTCTCTAAGCAGCGCCGCCCACGACCGCTACGCCGACGCCGGCGCTCTCCAGACAGCTCTTGGGGGCGGAAAAGGCGGAGGTACGTACGTTTTACCTAAGGATGACACTAAAATCCTCCCGACCGGCAAGCCCTCCTCCAAAAAGTGGCTCGGAGTAGGGGCCGCATTGCTCATTCTCGCATTGGCGGGGCTGGGTTTTGTGATTTTCGGCAACAACTCCGGTGCCGGCGGATTCGAAGAATCCCTTCCGGCCGACACTGTTGGCGTAGAGCAGGATATAGTTGCCGTGGAGCCGGCTCCTGTTGAGGCTCAGGCGGAGGAAGTCGCCGATTCTGCCGCAGCGCAAGTTGAGGCGCCCGCGGTGATGTCGGACGCGTGGTGGAACGAGCGTCGCACACCCCACAACCTCGACCTCGCCGTAAACCGTGGCGGCTACCAATATTACCTCTCCGAAGCTGACTACAGCAGCCTCACCGCCTCGCAGAAATCAAGTATAGACAAAGTTGGAGTAGTGGTAATAGGCAACGATGATAACGGAACCATGCAGAGGTTTATCCTAGCGCTCAATGATTTGACTTCTGAGCCTATGGGCTGGAATGATGCTATGAGAAGATATGGCAACTATCTTCCTACAAAAGACCAAGCTATGGGTTGGGCCATTCGTAAAAATGAGGTAAATAGAGCTATAGCCAGATTTGATGGTAATAGACCGGGTGAAAATGAGGTATATTGGACTAAAACCAAGAACTACGATAATTATTCCTGGGCAGTAGGTATGGATGCTGGTGGAATGTACTCAAATTATATTCCTAATAAATGGCGTGTTCGTGCGGTAGCGATGATAGGGGGTACGCCGGGGAAGACGCATAACGGCGCATTGGTGAATCCGGCCGATTATGCACCGACTGTCAGTCCTACTGCCGATGAGCCCAACCACCCACACCCGACTACGCAAACCGCTGCTCCGGCTCCGGTGAATCACGCTGTGATGTCCGACGGATGGTGGAACAATCGTCGCACACCCCACAACCTCGATTTGGCCGTAAACCGGGGCGGCATCCAATACTACCTCTCCGAGGCCGACTACAGCAACCTCAACGCCTCCCAAAAGTCAAGCCTCGACAAGGTCGGTGTGGTAGTAATCGGCAACGACGAAAGCTTCATACTTGCGTTACGGAATCTAAACCCCGAGATGTTGGATTGGCTTCAAGCCAAGGTTCAATATGGTCCCTATCTGCCGACAAAAGCGCAAGGTGAGGCGTTGGTTGCACAAAAGGACGCAATAAAAACAGCTGTGACAAGTTTTGGGGGGGCATGGCCATCTAATTCAGCAATTTGGACAAAAGACGATGGCTATGTCCATAGCAACAGGATAACATACAATAAAGCCTGGGCGGTATTTATGGATAGAGGCATCGTCCAACGTTTAGACAAAACGGGGTTTTGTTTTGTTAGACGAGTGTTTCCCTTGGCCGATTGAGTTTAGTCTGCAGGGATTCCCTTCGGGGCGGCCGAGTTGACGGTCACGCTCGCAAACGTTATGGAACGGGGATTTGCAATCCCCGCCGACCCGTCGGTGCTAATTTTTGCGGGTAAAGGGGCGCCTCGATATGGAGTGAGCGCTTCAGCCCTCACCGACGCGCCGGACGCCGTCTTTTCGTCGAAAAAGTTACCTTCGCCTGCCCTGCGGGGATTGCAAATCCCCGCTCCATAAATGCAGCATAAGCCATTGAAAATGAACCCCGTAGGGGTTCAAGAGAGTAGCCCGGGGTGACAACCCCGGGTAAACGGCAAATATATAGGATAGGCGACCCCTACGGGGTCGCCGTTTATGGTTGAGACGTTTTTCCGTGGGCTGTCGCCCACGGCTACCATCTTGAACCGCTACGCGGTTCTTTTTCAATGCCATATGGGTATGTTTGCGGGACCTTTCGCGGCTTGCGAGCTGGAAGCTCGCCCTCCTTGGGCCGTCGCAATTTTCTTCCATTCAATATTTTTGCCCTAATGCAAACCTCCTTGGCCGGATGGCTTTTACCCCTGCGATATTTTACAACAACCATAAAAAAGGCGGCTCTCGATGGAGTCAGCCTTTTGAGAAGAGGCCGCGCATGCGGTCGAGCATGCTGGGCTTGTAGGTGCGGATGTGGATGCTAACCTTGTTGGACTTGCGGTTGAGGAAAATGATTGAGGAGTGGAGCACGATTGCCACCCATTCCTCGAAAGGCACAATTGCGTGGATGCGCTCAAGAGCTATGCGGTGGAAGGGCGACGACGGGTCAATGCTGTTGATAATCAGCGAATCCACCGGCCCGTCCATATCGATGGTGATATTGTGGTGCTCGGCCGCATAGTCGAAAAGCAGGGGCATGTCCAGATAGTCGGGGCTTTCGGGCAATTTCCTGTATTTTTTGTAGAGTGCTTGTATTACTTGCTTGGTAATCATGCCGTTTAATGTGGATTTCCTAAATCTTTTCTGCCTGTGGTGTGTAAAATTGTTTGCAAATATAACCCACTCGTCGCAATTAAGTTGACACGTCTTTACGATTTTAAACAATTTTTGATGTTGTAACGCGGTTGTAATTTATTCGTAGCGGATGCGTAACAACTTCGGCGGCGAGATAAAAAAGTTTGCTGTCTCGGGAAATAATCACTAAATTTGCACACTAATTGGGGAGCCATCCCGCTTCAGCCTTTTTAAGACGCCGGGTTGCTCGCCGCACAACACGAAAACAATAAACACAATCCCACATAAACAATGGAAATTAAAGGCACCATCATCCTTGCCCTGCCGGAAGTATCCGGCGTGTCCCGCTCCGGCAACAACTGGAAAAAGCGCGAATACGTACTCGAAAACACCGAAGGCAACTTCCCCCGCAAGGTAGCTTTCACCTGCTTCGGCGAAAACGCCGACAAAATCCAGCTCAAGGTAGGCGACAAGGTAAATATGTTCTTCGACATCGAAAGCCGTGAGTTCAACGGCCGCTGGTATACCGACATCCGCTGCTGGCGCGCCGACGTAGAGCAGGCCGGTACAGCCGCACCCGCCGCACCCGCCGCCATGCCGGGCGCTCCCGTTCCTCCTCCCGCAGCAGCCGCCGACGAAGAATTCCCCTTCTGACCCCATACCGCGAACTATGGCAACAGAACTGAAACATCTCACCAAACGCTCCGAGAACTACTCGCAGTGGTACAATGAACTCGTGGTCAAGGCCGACCTTGCCGAGCAGTCCGCTGTTCGCGGCTGCATGGTAATCAAGCCTTACGGCTACGCCATATGGGAGAAGATGCAGCAGACCCTGGACCGAATGTTCAAGGAAACGGGTGTGCAGAACGCTTATTTTCCCCTTCTTATTCCCAAAAGCTTCCTCTGCCGCGAGGCTGAGCACGTAGAGGGCTTCGCCAAGGAGTGCGCCGTGGTGACCCACTACCGCCTCAAGAACGACCCCAACGGCAACGGCGTGATCGTCGACCCCGAAGCCAAACTCGAGGAAGAACTCATCGTGCGCCCCACCTCGGAAACCATTATCTGGGGCACATACCGCAACTGGATCCACTCCTGGCGCGACCTCCCCATTCTCTGCAACCAGTGGGCAAACGTGATGCGCTGGGAGATGCGCACCCGAATGTTCCTCCGCACAGCCGAATTCCTCTGGCAGGAAGGCCATTGCGCCCACGCCACCGCCGAAGAAAGCGAGGCCCGCACCGTGCAGATGATCAAACTCTACGCCGAATTTGCCGAGAAGTATATGGCAATGCCGGTGACCATAGGCGTCAAGACCGCCAACGAACGCTTCGCCGGCGCCCTCAACACCTATACTATAGAGGCCATGATGCAGGACGGCAAAGCCCTCCAGAGCGGCACCTCCCACAATCTGGGCCAGAACTTCGCCAAGGCCTTCGACGTTACCTTCGCCAACCGCGACAACAAGCCCGAATACGTCTGGGCAAACTCCTGGGGTGTCTCCACCCGCCTTATGGGCGCCCTCATCATGAGCCACTCCGACGACAACGGCCTCGTTCTGCCGCCCCATCTGGCTCCCATTCAGGTGGTAATCGTGCCGATCTATAAGAACGCCGAGCAACTCGCCGAAATAACCGAATCGGTGATGCCCATCGTGAAGCGCCTGGGCGAACTCGGCATCTCGGTGAAGTACGACGACGCCGACAACAAGCGCCCCGGCTTCAAATTCGCCGACTATGAGCTCAAGGGCGTGCCCGTGCGCCTCGTAATCGGTGCCCGCGACGTCGAAGCCGGCACAATAGAGGTTATGCGCCGCGACACCCTCGAGAAGCACACCGCACAGCTGGCCGGCATCGCCGACTACTGCGCCGAACTCCTCGAAGACATTCAGAACAACCTCTTCCTGAAGGCAAAAGCAGCACGCGACGCCAAAACATACGTCTGCGACAGCTACGACGACTTCAAGGCCCGAATCGAAGACGGCGGCTTCTTCCTCTGCCACTGGGACGGCACCACCGAAACCGAAGAACTCATCAAGGCCGAAACTAAAGCCACTATACGCTGCATACCCCTGGACGGCGACGACACCCCCGGCGTCTGCATGGTCACCGGCAAGCCCTCCGCCCGCCGCGTCATCATTGCTCGCAACTACTAATCCTCGGATTGAACTTCTTCTTCAGAGAGCCCGGAGCTGATGTGCTCCGGGTTCTCTGAGTGGTAAATACAAACATCGAAATGAACGATCTTCCGCAGAAATACGACCCGTCGTCCGTAGAGGACAGATGGTATGCCTATTGGCTTGAACACAAGCTCTTTCACTCCGAACCCGACAGCCGGCCGCCCTACACAGTGGTGATTCCGCCACCAAACGTCACCGGTGTGCTCCATATGGGCCATATGCTCAACAACACCATTCAGGACATCCTGGTGCGCCGCGCACGCATGCTCGGGTTCAACGCTCTCTGGGTGCCCGGCACAGACCATGCCTCCATATCCACCGAAACTAAGGTGATAGGCAAACTCGCCGCCGAAGGCATCCGCAAAACCGACCTCACCCGCGAGCAGTTCCTCGAGCACGCATGGGAGTGGACCCGCAAGCACGGCGGTATAATCCTCGAGCAGCTCCGCAAACTCGGCGCCTCCTGCGACTGGGAACGCACCGCCTTCACCATGGACCCCCTCCGCAGCGAAAGCGTAACTAAGGTCTTCGTCGACCTCTACCGCAAGGGGCTGATATACCGCGGCCTGCGTATGGTGAACTGGGACCCCGTGAACCGCACCGCCATCAGCGACGACGAGGTGTTCTTCGAGCAGGAAAACTCCAAGCTCTACTATCTGCGCTACTACCTCACGGCCGACACCGAGCTTCCCGCCGGATACACAGCCCCCGAGGGCAGCGTGGTCCACACCGACGCCGCCGGCCGACACTATGCCGTGGTCGCCACCACACGCCCCGAGACCATCATGGGCGACACCGCAATGTGCATCAACCCCAAGGACCCCAAGAACGCATGGCTGCGAGGCCGACGCGTGACGGTGCCTCTGGTGGGCCGCGACGTCCCCGTGATCGAAGACCGCTATGTCGACATCGAGTTCGGCACAGGATGCCTCAAGGTGACCCCGGCCCACGATAAGAATGACTACGCCCTGGGCCAGACCCACAAGCTGGAGACCATCGACATCTTCAACGAAGACGGCACCATAGCCGCCGGAGTGGGCATGTACGAGGGTATGGACCGCTTCGACGTGCGCAAGCAAATCAGCCGCGACCTCGAGGCCGCCGCACTGATGGAGAAGACCGAGGACTACGTCAACAACGTCGGCCTGAGCGAGCGCACCAAGGTGCCCATCGAGCCGCGCCTGTCGCTGCAGTGGTTCGTCAAGATGGACCATTTCGCCGATATCAGCCTGGCCCCCGTCATGGACGACATCATCCGCTTCGTGCCCGAGAAATACAAGAATACCTACCGCTCCTGGCTCGAAAACATCAAGGACTGGTGCATAAGCCGCCAGCTCTGGTGGGGTCACCGCATACCCGCTTGGTTCTACACCGGCTCCGACGGGCAAGAGACCTTCGTGGTTGCCCACAACGCCGAGGAGGCTCTCGAGGAAGCTCGCCGCGCAAGCGGAAACGGCGACTTGACCGCCGACGACCTTCGTCAGGACCCCGGAGCCCTCGACACCTGGTTCTCGTCGTGGCTCTGGCCCATCACGCTCTTCGACGGCATCAATCGCCCCGGAAACGCCGAGATGGACTACTACTATCCCACCGCAACCCTTGTCACCGGTCCCGATATCATCTTCTTCTGGGTGGCACGTATGATAATGGCGGGCTACGAATATGCCGGTCGCCAGCCTTTCAACAATGTGTACTTCACCGGCATCGTGCGCGACGCTCTCGGCCGCAAGATGAGCAAGAGCCTGGGCAACTCGCCCGACCCCCTCGACCTCATCGCAAAGTATGGCGCCGACGGAGTCCGTCTGGGCCTTATGATGAGCGCCCAGGCCGGCAACGACATTATGTACGACGACAAACTCGTCGAGAACGGCCGCAACTTCTGCAACAAAATCTGGAACTGCTTCCGCCTCATCCAGGGCTGGGAGGTCGACGACAAGGCAGAGCAGCCCGAGGTATGCGCCCTGGCCGGAAAATGGCTCGAAAGCGCCCTCAACGGCGTGCTGGCCGACATCGACGACGCTTACTCCAAATTCCGCATCAACGACGCCGTTACGGCCGCCTACCGCTTCTTCTGGGATGATTTCTCCGCTTCCTACCTCGAAATGATCAAGCCGCCCTACGGTCAACCCGTCGACGGCCGCACCTTCCGCGAGGCCTGCGGATTCCTGGACAGTCTGCTGCGCGTGCTCCATCCGGTTATGCCCTTCATCACCGAAGAGCTTTGGCAGCATCTCAGCCCCCGCGCCGAGGGCGAGAGCATCATGGTGGCTCCTATGCCGCGCGCCGGTGCCGTCGACGCCGACCTGCTCGACAAGGTGCGTCAGGCCCTGGAGATTGTCAATGGTGTTCGCGGTGTTCGCGCCCGCAAGAACATACCGGCCAAGGAGAAAGTCGGACTGCTCGTGGTCGGCGCTTCGGTCGACCCCATGGTAGAACCGCTGCTGGTGAAACTCGCCGGCCTCGACAAACTCGAGAACAACGCCGCCAAAGACCCCACCGCAGCCGCTTTCATGGTAGGCACGATGGAATTTGCTGTCCCCATGAGCGGAAACACCGACATTGAGGCCGAAAAAGCACGTCTGGCCAAGGAACTCGACTACCTCGAGGGCTTCCTGCGCTCGGTGCAGAAGAAACTCTCCAACGAGCGCTTCGTGGCCGGTGCTCCCGCCGCCGTGGTGGAGGCCGAACGTCGTAAAGAGGCCGACGCCAACGCCAAAATCGAAACCATAAAGGCGAGTCTGGAGGCTCTGGGCTGATGGCGCGCAAACGTAAACCACTGCCTCTTATAGAAAACCTTACCATCACCGACGTGGCAGCCGAGGGAAACGCCCTCGGCCGCCACGACGAGATGGTGGTTTTTGTGCCTTTCGCCGCTCCCGGCGATGTCGTCGACGTTCAGCTGGAGAAGAAACGCAGCAGCTATGCCCAGGGGCGCATTCACCGTCTGGTCAGAGCCGGCGAGCTCCGTATAGTGCCCCGTTGCCGCCATTTCACCGTGTGCGGGGGCTGTCGCTGGCAACATCTGCCCTATACCTACCAGCTTGAGTGCAAGCGACGCCAGGTTGTCGACGCCCTGGAGCGCATCGCAAAAGTGGAGCTTCCCGAAATACCCATGACGCTCGGCAGCGACCGCATATGGGAGTACCGCAACAAAATGGAGTATACCTTCTCCAACAAGCTGTGGCTCACCCGCGAGCAGCTCGAAAGCGGCGAGGACTTCCCCGACCGCGATGCCGCCGGATTCCATATCCCCGGCGCCTTCGACAAAGTGCTCGACATCAGCGAATGTTTCCTGCAGGACAGCCTCGGCGACCGCATCCGCCTCTTTGTCAAGGACTACGGCAAGGCTCACGGGCTGCCTTTCTACGACCTGCGCGAAAACCGCGGCTTCCTGCGCAACTTGATGATACGCATCGCCTCCACAGGCGAAGTGATGACCGTGCTGCAGGTCGGCGAAGACCGCCCCGACGAGCTCAAGGCTCTTCTGGAGGCTATGCAGGCCCGCTTCCCGGAGATTACGAGCCTGATGTATGTGGTCAACACAAAGGTCAACGACACCATCGGCGACCTCGACATCCAACTCTTTGCAGGCAAGCCATATATCGAGGAGCGAATGGAGAACCTGCGCTTCCGCATCGGCCCCAAGTCGTTCTACCAGACTAACTCGGAGCAGGCCCTGCGCCTATACTCCGTGGTGCGCGACATGGCGCGGCTGACAGGCGCCGAACTCGTCTACGACCTCTACACCGGCACCGGCACCATCGCCAATTTTGTGGCCGCAAGGGCCCGTAAGGTGGTCGGGGTGGAGTATGTGGAGGACGCCATTCGCGACGCCCGCATAAATTCCGAAGTCAACGGCTTGAACAACACGCTTTTCTTCGCCGGCGACATGAAAGATGTGCTTACCGACGACTTCATCGCCGAGCATGGCCGTCCGGACGTGATGATAGTGGATCCGCCGCGCGCCGGCATGCACACCGACGTGGTCGACACCATACTTCGCGCCGAACCGCCCGTAATCGTCTATGTGAGCTGCAATCCGGCCACGCAAGCCCGCGACATAGCCCTGCTGGACTGCAAATATGCCGTCGAGGCCGTGCAGCCGGTGGATATGTTCCCCCACACGGCCCACGTCGAGAACGTGGTGCGCCTTGTTCGCCGCTGAGGAGGCTGCTCAGCCCTCTTCGGCGAGCCTCTCGGCCAGACGCGAGTTGTAGTACTCGGGGTCGCCGGTGACCTCCTTCCCTATGAAGTCCGGCAGCGGGCAGGGCAGGGGGGCGTCGGCCTCCGGAAGCTCTATCTCGGCCAGCACAAGGGGCGCCAGGGCGCCGTGGAACTCATCCACCTCCCAAGTCAGGCCTCCGGCAGCGGGCACGAGGTAACGCGTTTTGGCCAGCGGGACCGTGACGGCACACTCGCCGATCATGGCGCGGGCGTCGGCAAGGGGTATTTCGTACTCCCATTCGCCGCGCACGGCGCCCCGGTTGCGGCTTTTCACCGTCAGGAAGGCTCGGTCGCCGGCGATGCGCACCCGCACCGTGCAGTCGGCGTTGGTGCTCAGATAGGCCTGTGTCAGTTCTGTGGCTTTGACGGCCTGAGTGCGGTAGCTGCTGCCGCTCACCAGAAACTTGCGTTCGATTTCTTTTGCCATGGCTGCTTAAATTTGTGCAAAAATACAAAAACTTGCTGATGAACCCAAAAATACTGCTCGCCGCAGCTCTCATGCTTGCCGGCATCACAGCCTCCGGCGCGCGCCCCGACGGCCCGCAGCGGGTCACCGGCATAGTGCGTGACTCGGCCAGCACAGAAGGCTTGCCCTACGCCTCGGTGCGCGCCGGAGCGGCTGCCGCCGTGGCCGGAGCGGACGGTATTTTCAGCATTGTGGTGCAGCCGCAGGCCGACAGCCTCACAGTGGCTATGCAGGGGTACCGCACCAAGTCCGTGCCTTTGTGGACCACCAGCCTCAATCTCTACGACATCTATCTTGCGCCCGCTCCCATGCAGCTTCGCGAGGTCGTGGTCAACAAGCAGCGATACTCCAAACGAAACAATCCGGCCGTGGCCTTCGCCGAGCGCCTTCGCCGGTCCGACCGAAGCACCGACCCCACCCGGCGCCCTATCTATAGCTATGACCGCTACGAGCGAATCACAATAGGCCTCAACGACTACGACGCCGGCGCTCCAACCGGCCTCAACCGCCGCTTCGACTTCCTGGCCGAGCACGTCGACACCTCCGCCATCACGGGCAAGCCGGTGCTTACCTTAGCCGTCAACGAGCGCGCCTCGGAGGTGGGCTGGCGAGACGGCACACGGCGCGAACTCGTCACGGGCCTGCGCCAGCGCGGCCTCGACGATGTTGTTGAAGCCGGCAATATGCAAACCATACTCAGCGACGCCTTCCGCGAGATAGACCTCTTCGACAACGACATCATGCTGATGCGAAACAGCTTCGTGAGCCCTCTGTCGCCGCTCGCTCCCGACTGCTACCGCTTCTATCTGGTCGACACCGTCAAAATTGAAGGCACAGACTGCGCCGTGCTCGCCTTCTATCCCCGCGGTCATATAGGCAACGGCTTTGCAGGCCACGTCTACGTCAGCGGCGACACCACGCTCAACATACGTCGCGTCGAGATGCGAAACCGCACCGAGTCCACCCTGAACTTCATCGACGCACTTAATATAGTCCAGACCTTCGACGTCGCCCCCGACGGCTCGCGCCTTAAGCGCACCGACGACCTGGCCCTGCAGATGACAGTGCTCCCCGGCACGCCCTCCATCTACGTGGGGCGCCACATCGAGCAGACCAACCACAGTTTCACCACCCTGCCGGACAGCTCTCTTTTTGCCTCCATAGGCGAAGTGAGCGTGGCCGACGGAGCCATGAGGCGCGACGATTTCTTCTGGGACACTCAACGGCTGGTGCCGGAGGCCGCAGGGGAGTCCAAAGTCGACCTGCTGATGAGCCGCCTGCGGGCAAACAAGGTGTTCTACTACGGCGAAAAGTTCGTGCGACGTCTCTTCACGGGCTATTGGCCCACCGGCGACCCCAGCCGCTTCGACTTCGGGCCAATCAACACCACCGCAAGCTACAACGCCCTCGAAGGCCTGCGCCTGCGCGCCGGAGGCATGACCACGGCTGCCCTCTCGCCACGGTGGTTTGCCCGAGGCTACGTGGCCTACGGCTTTCGCGACAGGCGATGGAAGTACTCCGGCGAGCTGGAGTACTCCTTCAACAAAAAAGAGTATCACTCGCGGGAGTTCCCGATTCATTCGGTAAAACTCAAGCATATGTACGACCTCGACCGTATCGGCGCGCAATATCTCTTCACCAGCGCCGACAACTTCGTGCTCAGCCTTACGCGTATGCCCGCCCGCCTCGACACCTACCGCCGTCTCTCGCAGCTCGAATACGTCCTTGAGCTGCGCAATAATTTCTCGCTGAAAGCCTCGCTGGAATACGTCACCCAGGAGCCGAGCCGCTTTGTACCCTTCCGCACCTTCGCGGGTGAGGAGCTGCGGCGCTTCAGCCAGGCCGCCCTCGACGTGGAGTTGCGCTATGCCCCCGGCGAGAAGTTTTACCAGATGCGTACAGCCCGCTTTCCCATCAACCTCGACGCGCCCACCTTCACCCTTCGTCACCGCTTCAGCCCCGGAGGTTTCTTAGGCAGTCGCTACACCGTCAACCGCACCGAAATGAGCTTCTCGAAGCGCTTCTGGCTTAGCGTGGCCGGAAAGTTGGATGTGGCCGTCGGTGCAGGCCATGTGTGGTCCCAAGCGCCGTTTATGGAACTCTGCATCCCCAACGCCAACCTCTCGTACACCATCCAGCCGCAGAGTTTCGCGCTGATGTCGCCGATGGAATTTATCAATACCACCTATGGCTCGCTTTTCCTGACCTACCATCTCGAGGGTCTCATTTTCAACCATATTCCCCTGGTGCGCAAGGCCGGCCTGCGCGAAATCGTGGGCTTCAGCGCGCTGTGGGGACGCCGGGCAGCCTACGCAACTCCCTCCGCCGCCCGCCCCGACCTGCTGATGTTCCCCGCCGACGCTCCGGCCAACAGCATGCACGACGGCCCGTATATGGAAATATCGGCCGGTCTGGACAATGTGCTTCGCTGCCTGCGATTTGACTATTACTGGCGCCTGAGCTACCGCAACGTACCCTACGAAATAGACCGCTCCGGCCTGCGCGTGGCCCTCCACCTCACCTTCTGATTCGGGCGGGTACAAAAAAAATTGATTGTCTCTCGACAACCAATCCAGTTAACCTTAAATCTATACCATGAAAAACACGATGCAAAGTTAAGCAGGGAAGCACTGCCGCGCAAGACAAACAGATGCTTTTTGCTTTGGTATTAACATATTTTAAAGGTAGACTTGGCCGGTCGAATCTAATTTGCCGCTTTTTGCCAGTTGTGGCGCTCCCATTCTTGCAGATTGTCAAAAATTACAACGTTCAGAAAAAGCTGCTGCGAAGATGCTTTTTTAACACTGATTAACAATGACCTTTTTCGTGCTTTCTATCAGCTCTTTAGGTTGCGTGCGCCGATGGCTTCCACCACCCCTCGCGTGAGCAGGTAGGCGTCGAATGCCAGCCACAGGAAGTGGTTCGAACGCGGAAGCGCCATATACAGCCCGAAGAAAAGAGCCATTGCGCATGCCATCGCCAGCAGCATAAGGCGAGTACGCGTCAGGCCCACCAAAATACCGTCGTAGATAAAGGCCGTAAAACCGCAAAGAGGCATAGCCACAACCCACGGCACATATTCGCGGGCCACCGAAATGACGTTTGCATCGTCGGTAAGCAGCTTCATCAGCAATTCGGCTCCAAAGAGAAAAACCAAAGCGCAGACCGCTGCGCAGACCGCACCAATCCGCTCCAGAAGGCGCACAAGACGGCTTAGGGAGGCTGTGTCGGCGATGCCGTGGTATTTTCCCGCAAGTGCCTCGGCGGCGTAGGCGAATCCGTCCATAAAGAACGAAAAGAGCATGAAAAGCTGGAGCAGAAGGGCATTTGCGGCAAGCACATCGACGCCGGATGTCGCTCCTGAGTGGGTGAACCACAGCGTGACGGCCACAAGGCAGGCCGTGCGCAGAAAAATGTCGGAATTGACCCTCACAAAGCGCCAAAGACCGCTGCCCACAAGGCTTTTGAAGCTTTTCGGGGCCTCAGGCCGATATTTGAAGCCGATGATGAGCAGGGCGCACAGAAAGCCCGTCCATTGCGCCGCCAGTGTGCCCGTGGCCACGCCTTCGATGGTCCAACTCAGACCGAAAACGAGGAAGCACGAAAGGGCGATGTTGAAGATATTGGCTGTCAGGGCCACCGCCATGGTGGCGCGGGTGTTCTGCATGCCGATCAGCCATCCCAGAGTGGCGTAGGTGCCCAGCATGGCCGGCGCGCCCCAGATGACGATGCGGAAATAGCGGTCGGCCAGAGCGGCAGCACCGTCGTCGGCATCCATAAAGGCCAGGGCAGTGCGGCAAATAGGCTCGGAAAGCGCAATCAGAAGCACTCCCAGCGCACCCGCAAGCAGCAGCGACTGCCATAGCACCCTCGAAGCGGCCTCCGGACGGTGGCACACCTGAGCCGTAAGCCCCGTGGTGCCCATGCGCAGAAAGTTGAAGAGCCAGTAGAGGGTGTTGAACAGCGTGCCGCCCAGCGCGACTGCCCCTATATAGTCAGCCCCGCCGATGTGGCCCGTTACGGCCATGTCGGCGAGGCTGAGAAGGGGCGTCGTGATATTGGTTATGATGGCCGGGACGGCCAGCGCGGCAATTTCACGGCGGAGCGACATCGACTCTTAGAGTTTGGCCCGGCGGGAGTCGAAGTAGAGATAGGCGATAATAAGACCGTAGGCCACCAGACCCAGAATCTGAGGACGGAATTCCATGCCGTTTTCGGGCACGGGCACACCACACATAATAGTAATGGCAGCCAGCACGCCGAAGAGAGCGCCGCCGGCGATGAGTCCCGAGGCGATGAGAGTGCCGCGGTCGGTGCGGGCGCGGTTGAGTGCTTCGCTCTTGGAGCTGTGGCTGACGAAGTAGGCAATCAGACCGCCCACGAGCATAGGAGTGTTGAGCGAAAGCGGCAGGAACATACCCAGGCAGAAGGGCAGAGCCGGCACGCCAAGCCAGTTGAGAATAACGGCCAGGAAGGCTCCGATGATATAGAGCGTCCAGGGTGCGCCCTGGTTGAACATCATAGGCTCGATGACCTGTGCCATAGCGTTGGCCTGCGGAGCCTGCAGACCATTCTCGCCGAAGCCATATACGTCGTTGAGCAGCATCATCACGCCGCCGACGGTGGCTGCCGACACCAAAGTGCCCAGAAACTTCCAGCTCTCCTGTTTGCGGGGCGTGGAGCCCAGCCAGTAGCCTACCTTGAGGTCGGTGACGAAGCCGCCAGCCATCGAAAGAGCAGTGCAGACCACACCACCGAGCACCATGGCGGCCACGATGCCGCTTGCGCCCTGAAGGCCGATTGCCACAAAGACACCGGCGGCTACGATGAGAGTCATGATAGTCATGCCGCTGACCGGGTTGCTCCCCACTATGGCAATGGCATTGGCGGCTACGGTGGTGAAGAGGAAGGCAATCACCGTCACTACCACCCAAGCGGCCAGCGCCTGCCACCAGCAGTTTATCACACCGAACCAGAAGAAGGCCAGCACGGCCAGCAGGGCAATGCCGGTGAAATAAGCGATGTGCTTCATCGATATATCCGTCTGCCAGCGAACCGCTTTCTTGGTCTGGCCGGAGCCTTTGAGCTCGCGGGCGGCAAGTCCGAAGGCGCTCCCGATGATGGAGCGGCTCTTGATGATGCCGATGATGCCGGCCATGGCGATGCCGCCGATGCCGATGAGGCGGGCGTAGTTCTTGAAGATGGCGGTGGTGTCCATGGCGGCTATTTCAGCCGAGCCGTAGGTGCCCAGCAGAGGAATGATGAACCACCACACAAACACCGAGCCGGCGAAGATGATGAAGGCGTACTTCAGGCCCACGATATATCCCAGGCCGAGCACTGCCGCTCCGGTGTTGCAGGAGAAGACAAACTTGGTCTTGTCGGCCACTGCCTGGCCCCATGTGTAGGCTGTGGTGGTGACCGTCTCCGTCCAGAAGCCCACGGTGGCCACTATGTAGTCGTAGATGCCGCCGATGAGCGAGGCTATCACCAGCAGCTTGGCCTGACCGCCGGCGCTGCCCTTGGCGGCGTTGCCGCTGGCGAGCACCTGCGTGGTGGCCGTGGCTTCCGGGAAGGGGTATTTGCCGTGCATATCCTTGACGAAGTACTTGCGGAAGGGGATGAAGAAGAGGATGCCCAGAACACCACCCAGCAGGGAGCTGAGGAAAATCTGCAGGAAGTTGATGGTGATTTCCGGATATTTTTCCTTGAGGATGTAGAGCGCCGGGAGGGTGAAGATGGCGCCGGCCACAATCACGCCGGAGCATGCGCCGATACTCTGAATGATGACATTCTGCCCCAGGGCGTCTTTCTTCTTGAGCATGCCGCTGAGGCCCACGGCGATGATGGCGATAGGAATAGCGGCTTCGAAGACCTGACCGACCTTGAGGCCCAGATAGGCGGCGGCGGCGCTGAACACCACAGCCAGGATAAGGCCGGTGATGACAGAGTAAGGGGTCACCTCAGCATACTCCCGGGCAGGGTGCATCAGAGGACGGTACTCCTCGTCTTTGCCCAGCTCGACGAAGGCGTTTTCCGGAAGGTCTACGGGATCCACGTCTGCCGGCGGCAGATCCGGGGTGTTGTAGTTTTTTTCTTTCATGCGGATTTATGTGATAAGGATTTATTGCGGAATGGTAAGGCGCTGGCCGATGCGTATTTCATCGCCGGTGATGTTGTTGGCGCGTTTGAGGGCGGCCACGGTGATGCCGTAGCGCTTTGCTATTTTGGTGAGGTTCTCGCCGCGTTTAACCTTGTGGGTGATTCGTCGGGGTGTACGGGCCGGCGTCGAGGTGTTGTTGCGGCGTGCGGGGCGCTCGGGTGCCGTCTGCTGTGCCGGAGCGGGAGCCTCCGCGCGTTCCTGCCGTGGTTCGGGGGCCGGAGCTTCCGTGGTGAAGGCCGCAGCCACGGCGGCCGCTTCTGCCGAAATACTGTCGGCGGGAATCCCTACGGCCAGAGAGTCGACAGCAGCCGAAGCAGCCACCACAGCGGTGGTGTCGACCGTCAGAGCCGGTTCTGTGGCGGCCACGGCGGCCGGTGCGGGCGTCGGTTCCTTGTATCGGCGGGTCACGGTGCGTATCTTGAGGCGCTGGCCGCGCTGAACGCGCTTGCCGCAGTTGTTAAGCCGGCGAATTTCGCCCACGGTAGTGCCGTAGCGGTTTGCTATTGCCGAGAGGGTTTCGCCTCTTTTAACTTTGTGCCACTGAATGGTTTCCTCCTCCACGTATTCGCCGCGGGAGTCCGACCCGGTAGAGACGGTGGAGCCCGTCGAAGGCTCTACGACGCCGCGGCGGGCATAGCGGGAGGCGTTGTGGTTGACGATGGAATCCTCGTTGGCCACATATGCGTAGGCCTGCAGCGACGGCAACGTCAGGGGGTAGGGCTTTATGTCGCCCGGTATTATGTCGCGGCGGTACTGGGGGTTTAGGGCGCGAAGCTCGGCCATCGGTATATCCATCACTTCCGAAATCTGCTCGAAGTGCACGCGGCGGCTCACGTGGACCGTATCCACCACAATGGGTCGTCGGGCCAGAGCGGGCGAGATGTTATGGTTCTTGTGGTAGGTCATTATATAATTAGCGGCGATGAAGGCCGGCACGTAGCCGCGTGTCTCGGCGGGCAGGAAGGGGTATATCTCCCAGAAATCGTGCTTGCCTTCGCCGGCACGTCGCAGAGCCTTGTTGACATTGCCGGGGCCGCAGTTGTAGGCGGCGATGGCCAGCGACCAGTCGCCGAAGGTGTCGTAGAGCTGCTTGAGGTAGCGAGCGCCGGCTTCGGAGGATGAATAAGGGTCGAAGCGCATGTCGACGAGGCTGTTCTGCTCCAGGCCCAGGCCAGAACCCGTCGACGGCATGAACTGCCACAGGCCGCCGGCTCCCACTCGGCTCTTGGCGGTGGGTACCAGCGCGCTCTCTATCACCGGGAGGTAGCGCAGCTCGCGAGGAAGGCCGTGGCGCTCGAGGGCCTCCTCGAAGATGGGCATGTAGTATATGCTCAGGCCGAGCATGTTCTCCACCAGCTGCTTTTTGGAGGCGTAGAATCGTATGCTGTTGGCCACCACCGAGTTGTAGGGCATTTCGATTTCGGTGGGCAGCTTGGAGAGGCGCTCGATGATGACCTCTTCGGAGAGGTCGCCGCTGCCGCGGCTGTCGGCGTCGGCGTCGATTACGGCGTAGTTCTTCAGGTACCACATTTCCTGCATGGCGCGGGTGTCGGTTTCGGCGCTTTCAGGCATGATAATGGAGGGCGACATGGAGGCGTCGCTCACGCTGAGGACGTTTTGGGCCGCGCCCCATCCGGACATGGCCGGCAGGCAGAAGAGGAGGGCGGTGTATAGCTTGTAGTTCATTTTTTGAAACGTATATGAGGTCATGCCGGGCACTCTGTCAGAAAGTTATGGCGCAGGCCAGCCCCACACCGGGGCGGACGTTGCGGGCGTCGTTCATCAGAACGGGCGTCATATCAAGCGAAAGGTCCGGCGAGATGTCGAAATGAGAAAGTGAGGCGTCGACGTAGGCATCGACCATGGCGACCAGATAGACGCCCACCATGGCGATGATGCACAGGTCGCGGTTGCGGCGATAGAAGTTTTTGCGGCTTTGCATCACGTTGGTGAGCCACGTCTTGTCTATGTCGCTCTCCTGGGTGGTAGGCGGGAAGAAGTTCATGTAGCTGCGTGTATCCGGGTCGTTGTCCATCAAGTCGCGGTAGGCGCGGGTGTAGTCCGAGAGCATACCGTTGTTCCACGACGTGGCGTACCCCAGGCCCATATACGCGCCCACCACGATGGGCAGCTTCCAGTAGCGGCGGTTGTAGACCTGGCCCAGACCCGGAAAGAGGGCGCTCATCCACACTGCGCGGTTAGGGTCGGGGTTGAACTCCACCTCGCGCGCTTCCCACACCTCATAGTCGGCGTAGGGGTCGACGATAGAGTCGACGGCAGCGTCGGCCGCGGGAAGAGGAGCGAGTATCTCCTGGCCGAGTACCACGGCAGTCGAGTCGGGCTGATGGGTGCGCTTCACAGGCATATGTTCCTGAGCGGCAACGCATAGCGAGGCTGCCGCTGCAATAAGAGCCACCGCCGCCCGCCGCCACCGAACACCAAGCATACCGGTCATGATTCCTTCAGAGAGTCGAACATGGAAATGAGTCGGACCATTTCCTCCTCGTTTTTGAAGCCGAAGGTGATTTTGCCGGCGCCGTGGGTATTGACGTCGAGGCGCACGGGCGCTTTGAAGGTGTTGCTCAGGTGCTTTTTGAGCACATCGTAGTCGTCGCGCCGCGGTTTGGGCTCCTCGCGGTTAGCGGCCGGGGCGCCATTGAGCTGCTTGACGAGCTCTTCGACGCGGCGCACCGAAAGACCTTCGTTGACAATCCGTTTGTAGAGTTTAAGCTGGTCGGCCGGATTCTGGAGGGCGAGCAGAGCGCGGGCGTGGCCCATGTCGACGGTCTTGTCGCGCAGTCCGAGCTGTACCTCCGCGGGCAGACGGAGCAGGCGCAGGAAGTTGGCCACGGTGGCGCGTTTTTTGCCGATGCGGTCGCTGAGGCGCTCCTGGGTGAGGTTGTAGCGGTCGATGAGTTTGCGGAAGGTGAGGGCTATTTCGATGGCGTTGAGGTCTTCGCGCTGAATATTCTCGATGAGGGCCATCTCGGTCAGCTCCGTTTCGGAGGCCGTGCGGATGTAGGCCGGAACCGAAGTCAGACCTGCCATCGAAGCCGCCCGGAAGCGGCGTTCGCCGGCTATAATCTGGTATGAGTCCGGACCGGTCTTGCGCAGCGACAGCGGCTGGATGATTCCGAGCTGACGGATTGAGGCGGCCAGTTCGGCCAGGGCCTCGTCGTCGAAGTCGGTGCGGGGCTGTTCGGGATTAGGCGATATGTTGGCCAGCGGAATCTCGTTTATCATAGTCGAGCCGGTGGCTTCGGAGTCGTCCATAGAGATGAGCGAGTCGAGGCCGCGGCCCAGGGCATTGCGTTTTATCGACATGGTTATCAGGCGGTTGTTTTCTTGCGCTGACGTCGCGCGTTTTTGGTGATGAGTTCTTTGGCCAGCATGATGTGCGATGTTGCGCCTCGGCTCTCGGCGTCGTAGAGCAGGGCGGGTATGCCGTGGCTGGGAGCCTCGCTCAGTCGTATATTTCGCGGAATGACGGTGTTGAACACCATTTCGCCGAAGTGGCGCTTGAGCTCCTCGTAGATTTGGTTTGCAAGGCGCAGGCGGGCATCGTACATGGTGAGCAGGAAGCCTTCTATCTGGAGCTCGGGGTTGAGGCGGCTCTTGATGATGCGGATGGTGTTGAGGAGCTTGCTGATGCCTTCGAGGGCGAAATATTCGGCCTGCACGGGTATGATAACCGAGTCGGCCGCCGTGAGGGCGTTGACGGTGATCAGTCCGAGCGAGGGCGAGCAGTCTATCAGGATATAGTCGTACTTACCCCGCACCGGCTCGAGCAGACGAGCCAGCACGCGTTCGCGCTGCTCCTTATTAATAAGTTCGATTTCGGCGCCGGCAAGGTCGATGCGTGAGCCCACCAGAAAGAGATTGTCCATGCAGGTGGCTACCTCGGAGCCGTCGAGCGGATAGCCGTCGACAAGACATTCATATATGGAAGACGCCATAGACTTGGGGTCTATGCCGTAGCCCGAGGTGGCGTTGGCCTGGGGGTCAGCGTCGATGATTAGCACACGCTTGCCCTCGGCGGCCAGTGAGGCCGCCAGGTTTATGGTGGTGGTGGTTTTGCCTACACCACCTTTTTGGTTCGCGATGGCGATGATTTTTCCCATAACAGAGAGATTGGAAAGATGATGGTGCAAAGTAAATGATTTTCCGTGAAACCATCAAAAAATGTTCCACGAAAAATGCCTCCGATGTAGATAAAATGCTATTTTCAGCTGAATGTCAGCGGGCAAGCGGGAATACGATGCGGAAGGTGGTAGTGCCTCCGCTGCTGGTGAGGCTATAGTCTGCGCCATGGCCGTCGAGTACCTCGCGGGTGAGGGTGAGGCCTATGCCCTGGCCGGTGGGCTTGGTGCTGAAGAAGGGCGAGAAAAGGCGGGCGGCTACTTCGGGGGCTATTTCGGGGCCGGGGTTGGCCACGGTGAGCACGTTGCCGCGGCAGGTCACTGCGATTTGCGCACCTTCGGGGGATGCTTCGCAGGCGTTTTTGACGATGTTGACCAGCACCTGCTCCAATTGTGCGCTGTCGAGGGCAACCCGGGCGCCCGGCTCGTCGATGCTGAATAGGCAAGTGCGGCCCATGCGGCTGCACAGGCTCTCCAGGAAGGGTCGCAGATTGGCCACTACCGAGCCGAGGTCGCGCAGTACGGCATTGGGCGTCCCCGTTTTGACCACTCCGGCGTAGGCGCCCACGAAGTTGCTCATTGCCAGCACTCTTTCGCGGCAGGAGCGGGCAAGGTCGGCATCGTCGGCGCCAAGCTCGAAGGAGTCGAGGGCAGTGGCGAGCACGCCGGCGGTGTTGTTGACTTCGTGGGAGATGGTGCGCACCAGTTTTTCGTAGCCCTCGCGCTCGGCGTCGGCAACAACGTCGGAGAGGTCGGCGATGATGAAAAACGAATGTCGCAGGCCGCAGTCGTTGAAGTGGCGGCGGCTTATGCGCTTGATGTTGCGGGCGTTGAGCCTCAGGGTGATGTCCTGCCCGTCGGTCATGGCGGCCATAGCGGCTTCGATTTCGCCTCCGGGGCCATCCTGTCCCAGCTGCCGGGCCGCGCAGGGATTGCAGAGGGCCACTGTGCCGTCGGGCTTTGTCACCACGATGCCTACGGGCGCCACTTCCGAGAGCAGCGACAGGAAGTGGTTCTGCTCGCGGATACGTCGCTCCTGGGTCTGCAGACGCTCCAGCATGGTGTTGAAAACACGCGATATGGAGTCGACTTCGGGCTGCCCGACCTTGCGCAGGCGCACATTCCAGTCGCCCCCGCCGAGAAGGTCCATGCCGTGGCTGAGCCGGCGCACCGGACGCACCGCGCGGAGGTAGAAATAAGCCAGCAGGGCCACCACCAGCACGCACCAGGCCTCGGCGCCATAGAATAGCCAGGGTCGCGAAGTGCCCACGGCCCACATCAGCGCGACGGCCGGAGCCAGCGCCGCCGCGGCTATGATAAAGTAGAGGAGGGTGAGGTTCATAGGCCGTACTTTTGCATGCGTCGGTAGAGGGCCGGCCGCGATATTCCCAATGCCGCTGCCGCCGCCGACACATTGCCGCCGGCTTCGCGCAGCGCTTGTGCAACCCGCGTGCGCTCCAGATCGTCGAGGCGCCCCGTGGCGGTTTCTTTGGGCATATCGGCGCCGGCGCACTCTTCGAAGTGGGAGGCCTGCAGCGTTCGGTCGGGGAAGAGCAGGGCGGCGCGCTCCACGGTGTTCTTCAGCTCGCGGATATTGCCCGGCCAGGGGCGGTCCCGCAGCCACTCCAAGGCGTCGGCGGCGAGCTCGGGCACCTTCGTCAGGCCGTAGTCGCCGGCCATGGATGTCAGAAAATGGCGTGCGAGCAGGTCGATGTCGCCGGTTCGCTCGCGAAGCGGGGGCATGGCAATGCCGACCAGATTGATGCGGTAGAAAAGGTCTTCGCGGAAAGTTCGCGCCGCTACCATTTCTTCGAGGTTGGCGTTTGTGGCGCACACCACGCGCACATCGGCGCGCCGGCTGACGCTGCTGCCCAGCGGCTCGAAAGTCTGCTCCTGGAGCACGCGCAGCAGCTTAACCTGCGAGGAGGCGTCCAGCTCGCCGATTTCGTCCAGAAAGATAGTGCCTCCGTCGGCAGCCTCGAAGCGGCCTATGCGGTCGGCAACGGCACCGGTGAAGGCTCCGCGCACATGGCCGAACATCTCGCTCTCGAAAAGCGAGGCCGGCATACCGCCCAGATTCACCTTAATAAAAGGGGCGTTTCGGCGCGGACTTAGCGAGTGGATGGCTTTTGCGACCAACTCCTTGCCCGTCCCGCTTTCGCCGGTGATGAGCACCGGCGCTGTTGTCGGGGCCACGCGGCGCACCGTACGCATCACGGCAGCCAGCGCCTCCGAGCGCCCCACAATGCCCTCGATGGCGGGGGAATCGGCGTCGGGCGGGGTAGCCTCGGCGTTGTCGCGGCTCAGGCGGATGGTGGATTCGATGGTGTCGAGCAGCCGGCGGTTGTCCCACGGCTTGGTGATGAAGTCGGCCGCTCCGGCCTTGATGCCGGCAACAGCCAGGTCGATGTTGCCCCAGGCAGTGATGAGAATCACCGGCACCTGAGGCCGAAAAATCTTCGCAGCTCGCAGCAGAGCGAGTCCCTCGCGGCCGCTGATGTCGAGGCTGTAGTTCATATCCATCACCACCAGGTCGGGGGTGTTGGCGCGAAGGAAGTCGAGGGCATCGTCGGCGTTGTGGCAGAGGGCACATTCGTGGCCGGCACGCTTGAGGAGAGCGCGCAAGGCCTGCGCCAGAGCCCGGTCGTCGTCAACAATCAGAATCATGCTGCAAAGTTAATAAAAAAAGCGAAATTGTAGGGACGGGGCAGGCCGACAGCCGTCTTATCGCCGAAGAAGTTACCTTCGCTTCGCCGCAATATGGAGCGGGGATTTGCAATCCCCGCCGACCCGCCGACAGCCGCCTTACCTCCGAGGAAGTTACCTTCGCCTGCCCGCGGGGATTGCAAATCCCCGCTCCATAACGTTGGCGCAAACCGTTGAAAATGAACCCTGTATGGGTTCAATACAGTAGCGCGGGGCGACAACCCCGGGACGACTGTAAAACATCTAGTGTAAACCAACTCCCATTGTCGGCGAGATGGTTTACGTTTTTGTTAACCATGTAAACCAAGCGGATCAAAAGTTGGTTTACACCTATCTTCCTATCCCTTATACTCTTATCCCCTATGTATACCATGTATACAATGAAAACACTAATATTAAAAAAAGGGAAAAAGAGGGGCAAAAAGGGGGTAAAACGGGTGAAAACAGAAAAGTTTCGGCTTTTTTCGCCAAGTTGGTTTACACCCCTGAGAAGTCTCGGATATTGGCCGAAAAGGGAACAAGCGGGCGGCGGCAGGGTCGGGGAATGAAAAAAAAGTGTTACCTTTGCAGTTGTCAAACACCAACACACATCATCCGTTTTGATACTTACCAGTTCGTTAGAGACATTCGGGCGCTACTGCCTGTTTATGAAGCGAGTCTTCGGTCGCCCCGACCGATGGCGCGAAACCTTTCGCCGCACTTTCGGCGAGGTAATGAAGCTTGGAGTGGACTCCATTCCGCTTGTGCTGATTATCAGCGTTTTCATAGGTGCTGTCATCACCATTCAGATGCAGCTCAACGTGAGCTCGCCCCTGATACCGGCCTACTCGGTAGGACTTGCCACGCGCGACATCGTGCTTCTTGAGTTTTCCAACTCCATCCTGTGCCTGATTCTTGCGGGCAAGGTGGGTTCGAACATAGCCTCGGAGATAGGCACCATGCGGGTGACCGAGCAAATCGACGCCCTCGAGATTATGGGCATCAATAGCGCCAACTTTCTTGTTCTGCCCAAGATAGTGGGGTTTGTGCTCTTTATGCCTATCCTGGTGATATTCTGTATAGTGACATCCTATATAGGCGGCTATGGCGTGGCGGTGATGACCGACCTCATTCCGGTGAGCCGCTACCTCTACGGCCTACAGGCGATGTTCCAGGAGTGGTACGTTTGGTACGGCTTGATCAAGAGCCTGTTCTTCGCCTTCATCATAGCGTCGACGTCGAGCTTCTACGGCTACTACGTCCACGGCGGCGCCCTCGAAGTGGGCAAAGCGAGCACCAACGGCGTAGTGAGCAGCAGCGTGTTCATTCTCCTTTTCGATGTAATCCTCACCAAACTGCTGCTGCAATGATAGAAGTACGCAACCTCACCAAAAGTTTCGACGGGCGAACGGTGCTCGACGACGTCAGCGCCACCTTCCGCACCGGGTGCACCAACCTCATAATAGGCCAGAGCGGTTCGGGCAAGACAGTGCTGATGAAAAGTCTCGTAGGCCTTCTTCGCCCCGAGCAGGGGCAGATACTCTTCGACGGGCGCGACCTGCTAACCATGACGGCCGACGAAGTCCGCCAGCTGCGTCAGGAAATAGGTATGCTCTTCCAGGGGTCGGCGCTTTTCGACTCCGAGACCGTGCTGGGCAATGTGATGTTCCCGCTGAAGATGTTCACCAATCAGAGCTACAAGCAGATGCTCGACCGAGCCATGTTCTGCCTCGAACGCGTAAACCTCAAAGGCGCCGAGCATAAATATCCGGCCGAAATATCGGGCGGCATGCAGAAGCGAGTGGCCATAGCGCGCGCCATAGCCCTCAACCCCAAGTACCTCTTCTGCGACGAGCCCAACTCCGGCCTCGACCCCCGCACCTCAATACTCATCGACGAGCTGCTGAGCGACATCACCCACGAGTACGGCATCACCACCGTGATCAACACGCACGACATGAACAGCGTATTGGGCATCGGCGAGAACATCATCTTTATCCGCAACGGCCACCGGGAGTGGGTGGGCGACATGAGCCAAATCTACACCACTGCCAACAAGGCCCTCAACGAATTCGTATTCGCCACTCGCCTCTTCCAGCAGGTGCACGACTACGTTGCCAAACACGGACAGCCATGAGATTTGCCGACATACCGGGCCACGAGGACGTCAAAAAGCGTCTTCGGGATATGGCCGACAGCGACCGGCTGCCGCACGCGCTGCTGCTCGAAGGCCCGGCGGGCACGGGAAAGTTTGCTCTGGCCCGCGCTATGGCCCAGTATATACACTGCACAAACCGCGTCGGCGGCGACAGTTGCGGCCACTGCCCGGAATGTCGCCAGCATCAGAGCTTCAACCACATAGACACCGTCTACACCTTTCCGGTCATCAAAAAGAAGAGCAAGCCGACCATAAGCGCTGACTATTTCGACGAGTTCAAGACCTTCGTGCAGACCGACCCCTTCATGGACTTCCGCAACTGGACGCCTATGCTGGACAACCCCAACGCGCAGCCGCAGATCTACGTCGATGAAGGCGTCGAACTCATCCGTCGCCTCACCTTTATGACCCGCCGTTCGGCCCGCAAGGTCGCCCTGATGTGGCTTCCGGAAAAAATGGTACCCGCCACGGCCAACAAACTCCTCAAACTCATCGAGGAGCCCTTCGGCGACACCATGTTTATCCTCACCTCGGACACCCCTCGCCTCATCCTGCCGACAATCTACTCGCGCACCCAGCGCATCGAGGTGGCGCGCTATTCCGACAGCGAGCTGGCCGTGATACTCACCTCCAAGGGGTATGCTCCGGCGGCCGTGGCCGATGCGGTGGCTGTTGCCGACGGCAGCGTCAGCGAAGCCCTGCGTTACCTCACCGACAGCGGGCGCTATCAGCAGTTTTTCGGCCTTTTCACCGAGCTTATGCGCAAGGCCTACGCGCGGCGCGTCTCCGACCTTCGCAAGTGGAGCGTGCAGGCTGCCGAGCTGGGCCGCGAGGGCGCCATACAGTTCATCGACTATATGGGCCGTATGGTCCGCGAAAGCTTCATCATGCATCTTCGCGACCCCCGGCTGCAGGCCTGCGGGGCCACCGAACGCGCCTTTCTGACCAAATTCCACCCCTTCATCAACCACCGCAACGTCGAGGATTTCATGCGTCAGCTGGACAGTGCCCGCGAGCAGATAGCGGCCAACGGAAACGCAAAGATAATATTCTTCGACTTCGCCGTGCGGGCCATCATCCTCATACGCCGGTGACCCCCGCCGGCCTCTCCGACACCTTATGAGCCAACCCCTGCCAACCACCGGATTTCTGAGCGACGTGGCGCGATTCTTCGCTTCGTCGCCCGCGGGCCTGCCACCCCACGAGGACATAGTGTACGTTCTGCCCAACAAACGCGGGGCAATGTTCCTCAAAAAGCACATACAGGCCACTATGAGCCGCCCCGGGCGTATGCCGCGCCTGATGACCATGCGCAGCTTTCTGAGCTCGCTTGCGGGCTTTCCGGAAGCTCCCGAGCGGGCCGAAATCTTTATGCTCTACCAGGCCTACCGCACAGTGATGGAGCGCCGCGGCGCCGGCGATGCCGTAAGACCCTTCGACAGCTTCGTGTTCTGGGGCGATATGATAGCCGACGACTTCGACGAAATAGACCGCTCGCTGGTAAGCGCCGACGCCATCTTCCGCAACCTCAAGATAGTCAAAGAAATACAGGCCGACTACCTCGACGAAGACCAGAAAGAGATAGTTCGCCGGATATGGGGCGAGAGCCGTCTGACCGGCCATACCGAGCGCTTCTGGTTCCACGTCAAAAATGATGACAAAGAAGAAACGTTGGCACATAAGTTTGTGTTTATCTGGGAGATACTCGCCGAAGTATACCACGAATACAAATCCATCCTGCGCTCGAAGAAGCTCGTCAGCGTGGGCGACAGCTACCGGATGGCCGTCGAGAAAGTGAAATCGTGGTCGGCGGACACGCTGCCGCCCCACACCCACTATGCCTTCGTGGGCTTCAACGACGCCGGCGTTGCCGAAACACTCATCTTTCAGCGCCTGCAGGAGCTGGGGATAGCGTCCTTTGTGTGGGACATGGCACCCGTCGACCTCTTCGGCGAAGCTGCCGGTCGGCCCTTGAAGCGCCTCATACAGCTTGCCAAGGCCTTTCCGGCGCCCGAAGGCTTCCGCAGCAGCGGACACAAGGCCAAGGACATAGCCATCGACGTCTACGCCGTGCCCTCGCAGATAGTGCAGGCCAAGGCGGCGGGCAATACCCTCAACACATGGTGCACCGAAGGCTACACCGACCCCGAGAACCCCATCAACACCGCCGCCGTGCTCCCCGACCAGTCGATGCTTCTGCCGCTGATGTTCTCCCTTCCGGAGAGCATCCGCAAGCTGAACGTGTCGATGGGCCTGCCGTACCGTTCGACCACCTTCGCCTCCCTGCTGCAGAACATCGTCAGCATGCAGCTTCGTGCCCGCAAGCTTCGCGGCCGCTACCACTTCTATTATGAGGACGTCTGCGCCGTCCTCACCCACCCCCATATGCGCTATATCGACAGCGTGGCTGCCGACGCCGTTATGGACGACATCAAGCGAAACAAAATCTACAACATCGACCCCGACGACATAATCCGCCGCAATGGCGCCTTCCGCCCGGTCTTCACCGCCGTGCACGACCTGGGCGACGTCGACGAAGTGGCGCAGTACCTCGTAGACCTTTTCCGCTGGCTGTCGGACTCGCTGAGCGACGCCGATGCCGCCGCTGCCGCCGCCACCGGCGCAAAGGCAGCCCCCGCCGAGAAGTTCGAGCATAAAGTTCTGGAATACCTCGAGCGCTCCGTGGAGGCCCTTGCCGAGCTGGCCCGGGAGTACAAAGTCGATATGGCCGACCGCACCTTCCTTCGCCTGTTCGAGCGCATGCTCAACCACTCCGAAGTACCGGCCATGGGCACCCCGCTGGCCGGACTGCAGATACTGGGCGTGCTGGAAACGCGCACCCTCGACTTCGACAACGTCGCCGTGCTGTCGATGAACGAGCGCATCTTCCCCCGCAAGCAGTACACCCGCACCATGATACCCGGCGCACTGCGGGCGGGCTACGGGCTACCGGCACCCGACAGCCTCGAGAGCACCTACGCCTACTGCTTCTTCCGCCTGGTATCGCGCTCGGGGCGTCTTGCTCTGTTCTACGACTCGCGCCGCGGGCAGGACGGCTCAGGGGAGATGTCGCGCTACGTCAACCAGCTCATCTACCTGGTGCCCGAGCTGAAAATCCGGCACCACCGAATGGCACTGGGCGGCCGCGCCGACAAGGCCGAGCCAATCGTGGTCACCAAGACGCCCGAAGTGATGAAAGAAGTTAACCGCCTCCTTGCCGGCGGCGACCGCAACCTCTCGGCGAGCGCACTGAAGGACTACAAGAAATGCCCGCTTGCTTTCTACCTCAAATATGTCCGCAACCTACGCGGCGACGACGAAGTTGTCGACTACCTGAAGAACTCCGACCACGGCACCATAGTGCACAACGTGATTCAGAACGCCTTCAAGGCCTTCGGCAGCAGCCCCATCACCTACGATAAACTCACCGCCCTCATCGACCGCGACAACCCCACGCTGACCGAACTGGCCCTCAAAGAGGTTACGGCCTACAAGTACAAGGAATACGCCGCCACCCCCGACGAACTGCCGGCCGAAGGCCGCATAGCCGCCGAGCTCATCGCCGTGATAGCAGCGAGCGACATCCGCGCCGAGCGCGACAAATACTGCGCTGACGGCGCCTCCTTCGTATTCCGAAAGGCCGAGGAGAGGGTCAACGCGCCCTGGCCCATAGCGCCGGGACTGGAAGTGAACTGGAAGATGAGCATAGACCGCGTCGACGAGCTCTCGGACGGCTCGATGCGATTTGTGGACTTCAAAACCGGCGTCGACGAGGACTCTGTGGCCGACCTTGGGCAGCTCGCCGACCACAGCCTGAAAAAAGAAGGCATCTTCCAGCTGCTGACCTACTGCCAGGCGTGGCTCGACATCCGCGACCCCCAAGCCCGCATAAAGCCGGTGCTTCACATCACTCGCCAGCTCTCGCAGGCCCTGGGCATACGCGACATAACCATAGAGCGCAAACCCGTCGAAATCTACGAAGGCGACCTCGCGGTGCGCTTCAACGCCATCATCAAAGAGCTGATAGCCTCCATCTTCGACCGGAGCAAGCCGTTCGGTCAGTGCGATAAACTCGACGACTGCAAGTACTGCGAATTTAAAGACACCTGCGGGCGCTACCCCGTGTCGGATTTCTGAGACACTATGGCGGGCATATACGTCCATTTTCCCTTCTGCCACGCAAAATGCGCCTACTGCGACTTCTACTCGCTGGGGAGCCGCCGGCTTGCGCCGGAGTTCGCCGACAGAGCTGCCGCCGAAGTGGCACCTCGGCTGAAAGAGCTTGGCGGACAGAAGGTCACCACCGTCTATTTCGGCGGGGGCACACCCTCATCGCTGGCCCCCGGGCAGCTTGCCAAAGTCGTCGAAGCCCTACCGATGAGCCAAGTGGAAGAATTCACCATCGAGGTAAATTCCGAGGACGTAAACGCGGCCAATGCAGCGGCGTGGCGCTCGTTGGGAGCCAACCGCATCAGCATGGGCGTGCAGTCGCTCATCGACACCGAGCTTAGGGCAGTAGGACGGCGCCACACCGCCGCCGAGGCCCTGAAGGCCGTCGACACCCTGCGAGGGGCGGGCTTCGACAACATCAGCCTCGACCTCATCTACGGCCTTCCCGGGCAGACAATGCAGACGTGGGAGCGCTCGCTCGACGGCGTACTCGCCACCGGGGTGTCTCATCTGTCGGCCTACCTGCTCAGCTACGAGCCGGGCACACCGCTGACGCGCCGACTCGAACGGGGGTTGGTGGCCGAAGCCTCCGAAGCGACCGCAGAAGCAATGTACAGTCTGCTCTGCGCCAAAACGGCCGCCGCCGGAATGGAGCACTATGAGATTTCGAGCTTCGCCCGGCCGGGACGGCGGTCACGCCACAACTCATCGTACTGGGACCTGACGCCTTACCTCGGCATCGGCCCGGGGGCCCACAGCCTCGGAGCCGACGGCACGCGGCGCCGGCACACCCCCGACCTGAAGGCATGGCTTGCCGACCCCCTGGCCATCGAGACAGAGGAAGAAAGCCCTGAGGAAGCCCTCGACGACCTGCTCATCATCCGCCTGCGCACCGCCGAAGGGCTCGACCTGGCCACACTTGCCGCCGACCGGCGGGCAGAACTGCTCGAAGCCGCCGCACCCGCACTGAAGACCGGGCGCCTCACCCTGGAGCAAGGGTGCCTGCGCATCCCCGCCGACCACTGGCTGACCGCCGACGCCATAATACGACCGCTGCTGTTTGGATAATAATAGGATAATTGCTAACTTTGCAGCCGATGGCCAAGTCAGAACCGCAAAACACCGAGCTCACCCTGGAGGAACGCCTGCGCAGTCCCAAGACAGTGCGCGCAGCCTTCGGCGACCTCATCGCGCAGTATACGCAGCCGCTGTACTGGCAGATACGGCGCATGGTAGGCTCACACGACGACGCCAACGACGTGCTTCAGAACACCTTTCTCAAGGCTTGGGCCAATATAGAGAACTTTCGGGGAGAGGCCCGTCTGAGCACATGGCTGCACAAGATAGCCATCAACGAAAGCCTCAACTTTCTCGAAAAGGAAAACCGGCGGCAGGCCGTTTCGCTCGACGACGCGCCGGCAGCCGCCGACATCGCCGCCGACACCACCGCCCTCGACGGCGAAGAACTTGCCGCCGAACTCCGCAAAGCAGTCGGACGGCTCCCCGCCAAGCAGCAGCTCGTATTCAATATGAAGTACTTCGACGACATGAAGTACGAAGAAATCTCCAACATACTCGGCACCAGCGTCGGCGCCCTCAAAGCGTCGTACCACGCCGCAGTGAAAAAAATAGAACAGTTTTTTTCCGGACGCGAATAAACCTTGAGCCTTGCAAACAGTCTAAAAAGATAAAAAAGAACTATGGCAACCAAAGAAAGCATACTTGACCGAGCATCCCGCCAAGGCCTCAACACGCCCTCGGCCGGAATGAAGGTGCCCGACGGTTACTTTGAGGATTTCGCCGCCCGGATGGCAGTCGCCCTGCCCGAACGCCCGGAGCTGGAGAACCCCGAAGCCGCCGCCCGCGCCGAGCGGCCCACCCTTTGGCGCCGAGTGCGGCCCTACGTCTATATGGCGGCTATGTTTGCCGGCATTTGGCTTATGCTGCAGATGTTCGCTATGATCGGCATGGGCAGCAAGCTCAAGCCTATGGACCAGAACCCCGTACTTGCCGAGGCGTTGAGCGACGACGATTTCATGTTCGACTACCTTTACGACGACTATAGCACCTACGAGCTCTACGGCGAAGTCATCGACCCCGCCGAGGGCGACTATGAATACGACTACAGTCAGGACGTCGACCTCGACATACCCGAAAACGTTATTCTTCCCGACACTGCCACCCGATGAAAGCCATACGCCATATACTCCTTCCCGCCGTAGCCCTGATGCTTTGGGCAGCCCCGGCAGCGGCTCAGACTCCCGACAACGGCGAGCCTGCCGCCGAGTACAACCGCGAACAGTATATCAACGAAATCCGGTCCTACAAGCACGATTTTCTTGCCCGCGAGCTTGACCTCTCGCGCGAGCGCCAGCGCGCCTTCTTCCAGAGCTACGACGCCATGGAGGACGAGCTGCTGCAGCTCAACGAAGAAACCCGCGAGCTCGAACGACGCATCGACGGCACAGCAGATGCCAGCGAAGTGGAGCTTGAGGCCGCCGCAACGGCAATATACGGCCAAAAAGCCAAAGAGGCCGAAATCGAAAGCAGATACCTCGAAGTTTTCCGCACACAGCTCACACCGCGGCAGCTCTTCCGCCTCAAGGGTGCCGAGCGCCGCTTCAACCAGTCGCTGATGCGCCACCACCGCCGTATGCGAGCCGAAGAGCGGGGACGCGGCCCGCGGCGATAAATTTAAAATTTAAAATTTAAAATTTATAATTGGGGCGCCTCGGATAGGGGCGCCTTCAGTTTTCTTCGCGGATTGGGTTAAAATGCGTAACTTTGCAGACGAATATGAAGACAGCGCTAATATGCATGGGAAAAGTGCGCACACGGCAGGTGCAGGAGCTCATTGAGGGCTACAGCGCCCGCATAGGCCACTATTTTCCCTTTGAACTCATCGCAGTGCCCGACGTGAAGATGAGCCGTCCCGACCCCGACCGCCAGAAAGAACAGGAGGGCGCCCGCTTTATGGCGGAAATAGGGCCGACCGACACCGTAGTGCTCTGGGACGAGCGCGGACGCGAACTCACATCGCGCGAACTGGCCGCATATATGGAGCGCATGAACACCGAGGCGCGCCGACTGGTACTGCTCATCGGGGGCCCCTACGGCTTCTCGAAAGAGATATATGCCCGCGCCAACGGCATGCTGTCGCTTTCGCGGCTCACACTGCCTCACGAACTGGCGCGCCTGCTGGCCGCCGAGCAAATCTACCGCGCCGGCACCATACTACGCGGCGAACCGTACCATCACGATTGAGACATGGCCAACTTACTGACAGTAGAAAACCTCTGCAAGAGCCTGGGCGACCGGGTTATTTTTGAAAATATATCGTTTGGCGTCGACGAAGGCGAGAAAATCGGCATCGTGGCCCGCAACGGCACGGGCAAATCGACCTTGCTCTCCATTTTGGGCGGCACGCAGAAGGCAGACAGGGGCACCGTGACAGGCCGTTCGGGCCTCAAGACAGCCTACCTGCCCCAGGAGCCCCGCTTCGCCGAGGGCGCCACCGTTCTGGAAGCCGCATTGGACAGCACCGACGAGCGCGCCACCATAGTACGCGACTACACCGCCGCCATGGCCTCCGGCGACCGGGAAGCCATACACCGCGCCGTCAGCGCCATGGACGCCATCGACGCCTGGGACTATCAGGACCGCCTTGCGCAGGCTCTGACGCGCATGGGCCTTGCCGACTCCATGCAGCCCGTGGCAACCCTATCGGGCGGACAGCGCAAGCGGCTTGCCCTTGTGCGCACCGTCATGGCCGAGGCCGACCTGCTTCTGCTCGACGAGCCCACCAACCACCTGGACATAGCCACCATAGAATGGCTGGAGGCATGGCTGAGCCGCTCGCGGGCCACGCTGCTGATGGTGACCCACGACCGCTATTTCCTCGACCGCGTCTGCAACCGCATCCTCGAAATGGATGCCCGAACCGTATTTTCCGTGCAAGGCAACTACGACATGTACCTTCGCCGGCGCGCCGAACGCCTTGAGGCTATGGACGCCGAGTTGGCGCGAGTGAAAAACATACTCCGCAAAGAGCAGGACTGGATGAGCCGACAGCCGCAGGCACGCGCCGGAAAGGCCAAATTCAGAATCGACAACTTCCACACCCTCACAGAGCGCGCCCGCATCGACACCACCGAGCGCAACGTGCGCCTCGACGCCGCCTCCTCGCGGATAGGAAGCAAAATTTTCGAGGCCGAGGGCGTCAGCAAAGCCTACGGCGACAAAATAGTGCTCAAAGACTTCACCTACACCTTCGCACGGGGCGAGAAAGTGGGAATAGTGGGTCCCAACGGCGTCGGCAAGTCGACCTTCATCAAAATGCTGCTGGGCTTGGTGCCTCAGGACTCCGGGGAGTGGAACGTCGGCGAGACGGTTCGCTTCGGCTACTACAGCCAGGACGGCATCGAATTCGACACCTCGAAAAAAGTAGTGGATGCCGTACAGGAAATCGCCGACGACATCGACCTTGGCGAAGGTCGCCGCATAGCACCCATGCAGTACCTTCAGCGCTTCCTCTTCTCGCCGGCCGACCAGCAGAAGTACATCTACAAACTCTCCGGGGGCGAGCGGTGCCGCCTCCATCTGGCCGTTACGCTTATGCGCCAACCCAACTTCCTCATCCTCGACGAGCCCACCAACGACCTGGACATCGTCACCCTGGGCATACTCGAGGAATATTTGGCTGAGTTCAAGGGGTGTGTGATAGTTGTGAGCCACGACCGCTTCTTTCTTGACTCGATAGTGGACCACCTCTTTGTGATGGAAGGCGGGGGCATGGTGCGCGACTTCCCCGGCAACTACACCGACTACCGCACATGGCGCGAAGAAGAGGCCAGACAGCAGCAGAAAGCCGCCGCCAAAACCGCCGAGGCCGACACCCGCAGCCGCCGGTCCGCATCGCGCCCTGCAAAGCTGACCTATCGCGAGCAGAAGGAGATGGAAAGCCTTGAAAAGGAGATAGAGCAGCTCACGGCCGAAAAAGCCGAGATAGAAGAATTTTTCGCCTCCGGCGGCGAAGGCGACTACGACTCGCGGTCCAGACGCCTTGCCGAAGTCAACGAGTTGCTCGACGACAAGGAAATGCGCTGGCTCGAACTCTCCGAGAAGGCCTGAGAGCGGCGGCCGCGACGCCATATCTGGTAGGAGTTTATCAGATTCTGCCAGATGCTGTAGAAGGCCAGGAAAGACGAAGCAAGCGGATTGAGGTAGGTATTGGCCATCCATATTCCCATGGCCGAGTTTTTCTGGAACAGCAGCTGCTGACCGGCCACAGCATCGCCGCATCGCCGCCCTATAGCCCTGCCGGCGGCCAGCTGCACCACGCAGACAGCGGCGGCTCCTATGCCCAGTGCAATCACCGTAGGCCAGTTGCCGCGGCCGTGGAGGAAGATGAAGTCGATGGTCTGCCCAAGAGTTAAAAGCAGGGCGAGGGCCCAAATGTAGAAAGCCAGCCCGCTGTGCTTTTTCAGCTTGTCGGCCACCGGTTTAGCCCACAGCTGCAGACAGAGCATCACGAAGAAAGGCAGGCCGATGACCGAGGCTATTCGGCCGAAGATGGCGAAGAAGGCGTCGGTGCCGCTCATGCCGTCGGTATTTCCCACAAAAGTGAACATCACCGGAGCCAGCACGCACACCAGCAGGTTGCCCACGATAGTGTATGCCACAGTGTACTCGCGCTTGGCGCCCAGGGCCACTGCGACAACCGTCACCGAGCCGGCCACCGGGCACAAACCGCCCAGCATCATGCCCTGTGCGAGAGTGATATTGCCTGTGGCGATCCTGAAGCCGAGAAAGAGCGCCACGGCAACCACCGTCTGCGCAAGCATGAGCCAGAGGTCGATGCGCTCGAAGCGCAGCCGGCGCAACTCCGTGGAGGAGAAGGTAAGAAGCAGAAGCGTGAACACCAGATACGGCACGATGCCGCCGCAGAGGGCGCAAAGGTCGTGAAGGAGCAGCCCCAGCACAATAGCGGCAGGCAGAATGAAAGGCTTGATGCGGGCAATGGACACCATTTGGCAGACAGACTATTTATCGCGCGCTGAAATCAGGCGCAACAACTTTGGCGATAGGCCTATAAGGTAGAGCGCGGCCAGCACGCACACAAAAACAAAAGCCAGAAAACCGGCAAGACGACCATCGTCGACCGGGCCGACAGTGTCGAGCACGTTGGGCTCGTCGAGCGAGTCGGGGACAGAGGCGGTGGAAGCCTCCGCAAGGTCGTCGGGCAGCGACGAAAGAGAGCGTTTCCACACAATGCGACCGCCGCGGGTATATACAATAGCCGCGCTACCCCGCACAAGCTGCTGCAGACCGGTATCCTCGGCGGAAAACACCGGGAAGGTAGGTCGGGTAAGGTCCAGCCAGTATCGAAAAGCGGCGCCACGGTTGCCGACAACGGCGAAAAAGTCGATATTCTGCGCTCGGAGGGAGCGGTGGAGCTCGTTGACAAGATGCGAGCGGCTGAGGAACTGCATTCCGGGGTCGGGCACGATGAGCCAAGCCTGCGGCATGGAATCGTCGACAAGGTCGGCGCCGACATCCTCGCCGTCGTCGTCGCGCACGGCAATGTCGGGGGCATCGTCGTCGGCACCTTCGCTTCCCACAAACGTCCAGGAATCGTCGGGCAGCTCATCCAGAGAGAACGCACGTCGCTCGCCGGCACGCTCATAGATGAAAGTAGCCTGAGCATCGTCGTCAGAAGCCTCGGCCTGAGGATGGAAAATCTCGGTGCCGAGCTTGAAGGGGCGGAAATCCACCACCGGCTGCACATGGTAGCCGATGAAAGAGAGCAGAAGGGGGAAAGCCATCGAAGCCGTTGCCACAAGCCACTGAATAGGAGCGGGGTAGAGGCCCGGAGTACGGCGGTTGCGCAGCAGCAGGTAGACCACCACAGCGCTGATGACGATGTTCTTGGCCAAAGTGGCGCCGTTGGAAATGACAAAGAGATCGCCAAAACAGCCGCAGTCGGCAACCGGATTGGCAAAGAAGATATAGACCGTCAGCGGCAGCATAAAGGCCATCATCGCCGCCGCGCTCCACACCGCCACCCTCTTGAGGCAACCCGAAGCAAGCAGAACGCCCGTGGCAAACTCCACCGCGGCCAGAGCCATACACCCGGCCACAACAGCCTCATGGGGCACCTGCAGGCCCCAGGCAGCGAGATATTCGCCGGTTTTGATGATGAAACCGGCCGGGTCGACCGACTTGGCCCAGCCCGAAACGATGAAAACGGCTCCCACGGCCAAACGGGCCAGCCACACCGTCAGCCGATTGAGCCAAACCCTTCGGCGAGCGGCTTTGGTGACAGCCGTGGAAGCATCAGCCTTCATCAGTCAGTTTGATAACAGCAAAGACAGCGTAATTGATAATATCGAAGTAATTAGCGTCGATGCCCTCGCTGACGGAGGTAGCGCCGGCGTGGTCCTCGATTTCCTTGATTCGCTCAAGCTTTGTGAGGATGATGTCGTCGAAGCTCAGCACACGCATGCTTCGCCAAGCCTCGTCGTAGTCGTGGTTTTTGGCCTTCATAAGCTCCAAAGCCTCAGCAGCCACAGCATCGTAGAATCCCAGAGCTTCGGCGGGAGAAATATCCTTGGTGTCGGCGTAGCCTCGCCGCAGCTGGATGATACCGATAATACCGTAGTTCACAATGGCCATAAACTCGGGCAGGATACCTTCGCCGACAGCCGAGACGCCCTTGACCTGAAGCGAGCGGATACGCTTGGCCTTGATGAAAAGCTGGTCGGTGATGGCCTGAGGACGCATAATACGCCATGAAGCACCGTAGTCGCTGAGCTTAGCGGCGAAAATATCGCGGCAGCGGACCACCGCGCTGTCGAACTGGGCGTTGGTGCGGGCCTGGCTCATAGAATCAGCATAGCGTCGCCGTAGCAACCGAAATGGTACTTCTCTTGGATAGCCTGCCGGTAGGCTTCCATCACCAGGTCGTAGCCGCCGAAGGCCGCCGTCATCATCAGCATGGTGCTGTAGGGCATATGGAAGTTGGTGACAAGGCTGTTGCACACCTCGAAGTCGTAGGGCGGGAAGATGAACTTGTTAGTCCAGCCGGTGTAGGTCTTCATGTGGCCTCCCATACTTTCGGCCGTGGCGATAGCCCGAAGCACCGAAGTGCCGACGGCGCAGACGTGGGAGCCGGCGTCTTTCGATGAGTTGATCAGGTTGACCAACTCGGGAGTGGCGTCCATCTGCTCGGAGTCCATGCGGTGCTTGGTGAGGTCTTCGACATCAATCTCGCGGAAAGCGCCCAAACCGCTGTGCACGGTTAGGAAAGCCTTCTTGACGCCCTTGATTTCCAAGCGAGTGAGGAGCTCGCGGGAGAAGTGAAGGCCGGCAGCGGGAGCCACCACAGCGCCTTCGCGCTCGGCGAAAATACACTGGTAATTTGTGGCGTCGTCCGGCTCCGACTCGCGGTTGATGTAAGGAGGCAGGGGAGTTGTGCCCAGAGCATACAGGGCAGCCTTGAATTCATCGTGGGGGCCGTCGTAGAGGAAACGCAGAGTACGACCGCGGGAGGTAGTGTTGTCGATAACCTCTGCCACCATCGACTCGTCTTCGCCGAAGTATAGCTTGTTGCCGATACGGATTTTGCGGGCGGGTTCGACAAGAACGTCCCATAGCTTGTTTTCGGCGTTGAGTTCACGCAGCAGGAAAACCTCGATGCGGGCGCCGGTCTTCTCTTTGTTGCCGTAGAGCAGAGCGGGGAAGACCATAGTATTATTGAAAACGAGAACGTCGCCGTCGTTAAAGTAGTTCAGAATCTCCTTGAAGATGTGGTGCGAGATATTTCCGGTGCGTCGTTCGACCACCATGAGGCGACATTCGTCGCGTGCGGTGAGTGGACGCTCGGCAATCAGTTCGTCTGGGAGGTTGAATTTGAACTGTGAGAGTTTCATTGTCTGACTATAAGGCGTTTATGCTGTGATATAGGCTGATGTTCGTTGCCGTTTGGTTTATTTTGTTTCGGGTGAATACCATTCGGGGTATTCTATGGTAGTGTTTTTGATAAGCTCGGTGGCTTGCGGGATTGTCATACAGCTGTCGATGGAGACATCGCCCACGCGGGTGCGTCGGAGCTCGCTCAGATGAGCACCCGAACCCAGAGCCACGCCGATGTCGCGGGCCAAAGCGCGTATATAGGTGCCCTTGCTGCAGACCACGCGGATAGTAATCTGCGAGGGGCAGAAGCGGAGAAGCTCTATTTCGTCGATGGTAAGCGTTTTGGGCTTTAGGTTGACTTCGCGGCCTTTGCGGGCGAGGTCGTAGGCCCTCTTGCCGTCGATTTTGCATGCGGAGAAGGCCGGAGGCACCTGACTGATAGTGCCGAGGAAGTCTTTGAGGCGTTCGCGCACCAGCTCCTCGGTGATATGTTCGGTAGGGAAGAAGGCATCCGGCTCCGTCTCGAGGTCGAAACTTGGCGTGGTGGCTCCCAGCGCCAAGGTGGCCACATATTCCTTCACGCCGGACTGGAGCTCGTCGATGCGTCGGGTGGCCCGGCCGGTGCAGATTAGCATCACACCGGTAGCAAGCGGGTCGAGAGTGCCGGCATGGCCTACCTTAATCTTGCGGCTGCCCAGACGGCGCGACACCTCGCCGCGGATGCGTTTCACGGCGTCGAAACTCGTCCAGCCCAGCGGCTTGTCGATGCAGATTATTTCGCCTTCGATAAAATTCAAAGTATGTTGAATTTAGGAATTTGAAAAAACGAAGAATTAGAACAGACCGGCATGCTTGGCGATGCAGACAGCACCCACAATGGCGCAATAAGCGGCAAACCAAATCAGCTTGCCTTTCTTGACCAGCTCGATCATCCACTTGCAGGCCACGCAGCCCACGGCGAAGGCAGCCAAAAAGCCCGTAGCGAGGGCCACGAAGCTCACGGCGGGCGCGTCCACACCGGCAGCGGCATCGAGGGCGTCGACACCGAAAATCTTGCGGGCGTCGAGCACAGCCTCGCCGAGAATCGGGATGATAACCATCAGGAAGGAGAAGTAGGCAACCTGGTCGCGCTTGTCGCCGATGATAAGACCGGTGGCGATGGTAGTGCCGGAGCGCGAAAGACCCGGCAGCACGGCCACAGCCTGAGCGCAGCCGATGACGAAAGCATCTACAAAAGTGATGTTACGGGGCTTGCCGCCAAGAATAGGCCGCTGACCCTCCTCGCCGGGGCGGGTGCGGAAGAAATAGCTGAAAGCCAGCAGAAGAGCAGTGACCAACAGGCAGCATCCCACCAAGCCGAGTCCTTGTCCGAAGATAGTCTCGATAGTGTCTTTGAAGCAAACGCCCACTATACCGATAGGCACGCAGCTGACCAGAATCTTGAGCACATAGTAGAAGTTGTCGTCGCGCTTCCAAGTGAAGAAACTGCGGCACAGAGGCCAGAATTCCTTCCAGAGAATAACGATGGTGCTGAGCACGGTGGCAACGTGGAGGGCAACGTCGAACTCCAGATTCTGAGCTCCGCCGAGGTCGACCCCGAGAATTTCGCGGAAGATTTCGAGATGGCCGGAAGAACTGATGGGAAGATATTCTGCAAGACCCTGGACGATGCCAAGGATGAGAGCGTCGAGTGTATCCATTGGGCAGACAGTTACTTAGCTTTAGGTTTGATGATTATAGCAACCGCCATTGCAACAAAGCCGATGAAAGCCACAGCCGGGCCGACAACGATGCGACGTGTGCTGAAAATATCGGGGTTGAAGGCTTCTGTGGTTGAGCCAGCGCCCAGCATAAGGATGAAACCCAGTATGATGAGAACCGCCGACACGCCCATAGCGATGAAGTTGAGGCGCCCCAGAGGCATCTGCGAAGCCTTCGGCAAGCTGTTTTCCCCGTCTTCGGTCCCGGCAGGGTTGATTTTCTTAGTAGTGTTCATTTTATTTGAGGAACATCTCGTCGTAACTCTTGGCGAGATAACGGTTGGTTGCAAAAAGCGAAGTGAGACCGCAGAGCAAAACGCCGCAGACCACAGCCAGAGCGCAAATGACCCCGGTGGCGACCCACGACAGAGCAGAATCGACAGCCGGGTCGGCTCCGGCAGCCCAGGCGCGCACCGCGCAGAGCACGGCAGAGGCGGCCATACCGGCCAAGAACCCGTTGAGGATGCCGGCCGACACGAAGGGCCGGCGGATGAAGCCGGCGGTGGCGCCCACCAGACGCATAGTGTGGATGGAGAAGCGGCGGCTGTATATGCTCAGACTCACCGTATTGTTAATCAAGATGATAGAAATTACGAGCAGAACAACACCGAGCACGGTCAGCACGAGCCGCAGACGGGAAAGGGTGCGGTCGACGCCCTCAATGACCTCGGAGGCCGAAATCACCTCCTGCACTCCATCGATGGCGGCGCAGGCGGCGGCGATAGCGGCAATACTGTCGGCCGAGGCATATTCAGGCTTGACCTTAACTTCAATTTCGGCACAGTAGGGGTTGACGCCCGGTTCAAGGGCCAGGCCGCCCACGGCGGCCGCCTCGAAAGCAAGGATAGAGTCGGCGCTGAGAAAAGCGACCTCACGCACACCGCGGTCGAGGGCCATACGCTCGGCAACGGCAGCGGCTTGGTCGTCGGGCAGACCGCGCTCCAGGCGCGCCGTGAAGCCCAGACTACCCTGCAGGTCGTCGCCCAGCGAAGAAGCCGCCACAGCCAGCATGGCAGCGAGCCCAAGCAGAATGAGGACCAAAGACACACTCACCATAGAGGTGATGCGGGAGCCGAACGTGGATATTATTTTAGAGCCTTTGTCGGGCATGATGAGAAGCAGCCTGTTGAGGTTGGTGCGCAATATTTCTAAATTCGTGCAAAGTTAGCACATTTTTGGAAACCGGGCAAAAAAAACTTCACGAATGGCAAAATTTAAGTCGGCATTATTAATATATGTAAAGGGAGCGGGGAGAAAGGGCACTTTTATTTCGCCATTACAAAAAAAAGCTATAACTTTGCGGCTGAAAAAAGAGGCCTAACCACGTCCGGGCCTCAAAGACCAAAGGCAATATAATACATAATCCAACATTATATGGTAAGCTATAAGGAATTGGGTCTTGTGAACACCCGCGAGATGTTCAAGAAGGCCATCGAAGGCGGCTACGCCATCCCCGCATTCAACTTCAACAACATGGAGCAGCTGCAGGCCATCATCAAGGCCGCAGCCGAAGAAAAATCTCCCGTCATACTTCAGGTTTCCAAAGGCGCCCGCAACTACGCCAACGCCACCCTTCTGCGCTACATGGCCCAGGGTGCAGTGGAATATGCCAAGGAGCTTGGCTGGGAAAATCCCCAGATTGTTCTCCACCTGGACCACGGCGACTCCTTCGAACTGTGCAAGAGCTGCATCGACATGGGCTTCTCGTCTGTGATGATCGACGGTTCGCACCTTCCCTACGAAGAAAACGTAGCCCTCACCAAGCAGGTAGTTGACTATGCCCATAAGTTCGACGTTACCGTAGAAGGCGAGCTGGGCGTGCTTGCCGGCGTAGAGGACGAAGTATCGGCCGACCACCACACCTACACCGACCCCGAGGAAGTAATCGACTTCGCAACCCGCACCGGCTGCGACTCGCTGGCCATCTCCATCGGCACCAGCCACGGCGCCTACAAGTTCACCCCCGAGCAGTGCACCCGCAACGCCGAGGGCAAGCTCGTGCCCCCGCCCCTGGCTTTCGACGTACTCGACGCCGTTATGGCCAAGCTGCCCGGCTTCCCCATCGTGCTCCACGGCTCCTCGAGCGTGCCCCAGGACGAAGTTGACACCATCAACATGTTCGGCGGCAAACTCCCCGACGCCATCGGTATCCCCGAAGAGCAGCTCCGCAAGGCCGCCAAGAGCGCAGTATGCAAAATCAACATCGACTCCGACAGCCGTCTGGCCATGACCGCCGCCGTGCGCCGCGTATTCGCCGAAAAGCCCGGTGAATTCGACCCCCGCAAGTACCTCGGCCCGGCCCGCGACAACATGGAGAAGCTCTATCGTCACAAAATCGTGAACGTGCTCGGCTCCGCCGGCAAAGCTTGAGATAAGCAACACCGCCCGGCGCGCTTCGAGGCTGACAGGCCTTCGGCGAGGCCGGACAGACAGAATATGATGGTGCCGGCCGCAAAGTCGGCACCATCGTTTTTACACAAAGCAATGGCAGAAACCGTCTACAATCCCATGCAGACCGTCAAGAGGCGTTTCTTCGCCATGCGCAACGGCGTCATCGCCGAGGTGCTGCGCAAGGCAGGCTCGCCCTTTCGAATCATCTTCGGTCTCAACCTCCCGCAGATAGTGGACATAGCACGCGGCATAGGCCGCGACCCCGAGCTGGGGCGCGCGCTGTGGGCCAACAGCACCACTCGCGAGAGCATGCTTCTTGCGCCCATGCTTATGGAGCCGGCGGAATTCACACGCGCCGAGGCACGCTCCTGGGCAGAAAGCGTAGGCGCGGTCGAAGTTGCCGACATTCTGTGCCACCGCCTGCTGCGCCATGTTCCCTATGCCGCCGAGATGGGCGCTGAGCTGGCCGACAGCACCGACGCCATGCAGCGCTATTTGGGTGCCCGGCTAATGATGAATATAGTCGGGCAGTACCCTGGAGCAGCGAAGGCCGTTGCCGAAAAAGTGGCGGCAGCCGCCAACCCTCTAACCGACCGCCTGGCTGCCATGCTCGCCGAGGAGGCTCGCTTTTATCTCGACGACCAGCAATGAAGCCAACCGTAGCCAAGGCCAACTGCACCATCCTCGCCGACTTGCTCGCGTCGTACGGCGTAGAGCACGTTGTGCTTTGTCCCGGTTCGCGCAATGCGCCTGTGTCGCTGGCTATAGAGCGCTCCGGAAAGTACCGCACCCACGTCATCATCGACGAGCGCAGCGGAGCCTTCGTCGCTTTGGGCATGGCAAAAGAGACGGGCCGACCCGTTGCGGTTGCAGTTACCTCCGGCACAGCCCTTCTGAACTGCGCGCCGGCAGTGGCGGAGGCTTATTATGCCCGCGTTCCGCTTATAATAGTGTCGGCCGACCGTCCGGAAAGGTGGATAGACCAGCGCGACAGCCAGACCATACGGCAGCCAGGAGCACTGGCAAACATAGTGCGCGACACCGTCGACGCACCCGACACCCTCGAGCCCTCCCACATCAACCTGCTGATCAACAGAGCGCTCACCGCGGCTACGGGCAACATACCCGGCCCGGTGCACATCAACCTGCCGCTCGACAAGCCTCTGACAGCACTGATTCCAAGCGAAAAAGCGGTCAGGGGCCATAAAATCCACACCGACTTCGCCATATCGCCTTCGCCGGAAGCCCGTGCCGACATCTACGTCCGGCTGACCAACATGGACAAAGTGCTCGTGGTCGCCGGCTCCGGCTGCGACCTCTCCGGCGTGCGATTCGGAGGGGCAGGCAACATCGCGCTGCTGGCAGATTTAAGCGCCAACTGCGCCGATGCAGTTTGCAGCCCAACATCCTTCGACAGCCACATCCTCGGCAAAGACCTGGAGCCGGATGTGATAGTCAATCTCGGAGGCACCATCGTCTCCGACCATTTCAAGGCCTTTCTGCGCCGCTGCTCCTGCCCGACAGTCAACATCGGCTTCGACGACGCCCCCGTGGATACCTTCGGACGACTTGAGCGCCAGACACAGATCTCTCCCCGCGTCTTCATGGAGCAGTGGGACGACTATATCAAAAGAAGCGGCATAAAAACCGGCTCGGAATACTCCTTGAACTGGCGGGAACTTTATGGGGAGGAATTCTCTATTCCTTGGGGTGAGAAACTAAGCGATTACGAGACCCTTCTACATCTCTACCGCGCGCTTATGGGCGAAAATAAGAAAAGCGGCCTTACCCTCTTTTTGGCAAACGGCATGACCGCTCGCTATGCCCAGCTTTTCAGGTGGCCGGCCAAGGTGGTCGACCAGCGGGGAGTAAGCGGCATCGAAGGCTGCACGTCGACCGCCGCCGGAGCCTCGCTTGCCACCGACAGCACCGTGCTGCTGCTCACCGGCGACATGGGAGCCGCCTACGACATCGGCGCCCTGGCCACCCCCGGACTGCAGGGCAACTTCAAAATAGCGGTGACGGACAACGGCGGCGGCGACATCTTCCGCCACGTGCCCACCACACGCGACTTCCCCGAAACAGAGCGACTCTTCGCTGCCGCGCCCCAACTCCCCCTGCTCCAGCTTGCGGCAGCCTACGACTTCAACTACTACACCGCCGACAGCCCCGACAGCCTTGAAGAGGCCATAACCCTTTTCCTGGCCGAGCAAGACCGACCGGCGATACTTCACGTCAAAACCGACCCGGACGCCAACCAACTACACTACAGCACATTCCTATCCCTTAAATAAAATGGAAACACGCACCTGGACCCCCATAAAAGAGTACACCGACATACTCTTCGACCTTTATAAAGGCATAGCCCGCATAACAATCAACCGCCCCAAAGTCTACAACGCCTTCCGCCCCCAGACCAACCACGAAATCCTCGACGCACTCGGAATCTGCCGCGACCGACAGGACATCCGCGTAGTCGTGCTCACCGGTGCGGGCGACAAAGCCTTCTGCTCCGGCGGCGACATCAACTACAAAACCTCCGGGGGCTACCGCGATGAAGACGGCACCCCGCGTCTGAACGTGCTCGAAGTGCACAAAGCCATCCGCTCGCTCGTAAAACCCGTCATCGCGGCCGTCAACGGCTACAGCATAGGCGGGGGCAACGTGCTTCAGGTGGTTTGCGACCTCACCATAGCCTCCGAAAACGCCATCTTCGGGCAGACCGGACCCAAAGTAGGCAGCTTCGACGCCGGATTCGGCTCCAGCTACCTGGCCCGCTGCGTCGGCCAGAAGAAAGCCCGCGAGATATGGTTCCTTTGCCGACAGTACAACGCCGCCGAAGCTCTCGAAATGGGCATGATCAACAAAGTGGTGCCTCTTGAGCAGCTCGAGGACGAATACGTCGACTGGGCCGAAACCATCATGAAGCGCAGCCCCTTCGCAGTGCGAATGATCAAACGCGCCCTCAACGCCGAACTCGACGGCCAGCACGGCCTGATGGAATTTGCCGGCGACGCCACCCTGATGTACTACCTCATGGATGAAGCCACCGAGGGCAAAAACGCCTTCCTGGAGAAGCGCGACCCCGACTTCGACAAATATCCGCAATTTCCGGGATGAGCATAGCCGCACAGTGGACACCCCTCGACCTTGACTTCGCCTTCGAAGCCGTTACTTCGCGCGAAAGGATGTGGCACCGCCGCACATACCTCGTGCGGGTGTGGGACACCTCTGCGCCCCAAGTGCGCGGAGTGGGGGAGTGCGGCCTCTTCCGGGGCCTCTCCGCCGACGACACCCCCGACTACGAAGAGCGCCTGGCGGAGTGGTGCAGCCACCCTGAGGATTGGCGAGGATGCACAATGCCCTCTGTCCGCTTCGGGCTTGAAACCGCCTTCGCCGACCTCGCAGCCGGGGGGCGCCGAAACTGGACCGACAACAACGACTGGCTCGACGGACGCACCGGCATACCCATCAACGGCCTCATCTGGATGGGCGACCGCAACACTATGTTTCGGCGCATACAGGAGAAGATTGAAGCCGGATTTAAAGTGCTGAAATTGAAGATTGGAGGCATAAACTTTGAAGAGGAGGTCGAACTACTGCGCTACATCCGGTCGCGGTTCGGCGCCGACGAGCTCGAAATACGTCTCGACGCCAACGGCAGCATGAGCCCCGCCGACGCCCCCGGACGCCTGGAGCGCCTTAGCGCCTTCGACATCCACTCGATTGAGCAGCCCGTTCGCGCCGGCCTGACGGATGTGATGGCCCGGCTATGCCGCACCTCGCCGGTGGCCATAGCCCTGGACGAAGAACTTATAGGCTGGAAAGAACCCTCCGAGATGGAAGAACTGCTGACGGCTATCCGTCCGCAACATATCATCCTCAAACCAAGCCTTATAGGCGGATTTGAAGTCGTCGAAAACTACGTAGCCCTCTGCCGGCGCCACAACATAGGCTGGTGGCTGACCTCCGCCCTCGAAAGCAACGTCGGGCTCAACGCCATCGCCCAATGGACCGCAACCGAAATGAGCCGTGGAGCCATCGTGCCGCAAGGACTCGGCACCGGAATGCTCTACACCAACAACATATCCTCGCCGCTGACCATGCGCGGAGGCAGCCTGTGCCACAAACCCGGCGCTGCATGGGGCGACCTGAACGCACTGCCATGGAGATAGAGCAGTTCAAGGCATATTTCACAGGTCCCGGCGATTGGGTGGAGGCCCACACCTCCGGCTCGACAGGCGCTCCCAAGCCCATCCGGCTCAGCAAAGCCGACATGCGGCGTTCGGCTCGCGCCAGCAACGCCTTTTTCGGCATCGGAACCGACTCGCACCTTGCCAGCGCCCTTGCCGCGGACTACATAGCGGGAAAAATGATGTGCGTGCGGGCCCTCGAGGCCGGCTGCCGCCTCACCCAACTCGAAGTAAGCTCTCAGGTCGCCATACCGGACAGTCTTGCACCCATCGACCTGCTCTCAGTTGTGCCGGCCCAGCTGCCGTCGCTCATATCGCGGCCGGACATAAGCCACCATGTTCGGCAAGTGCTGGTTGGAGGCGCGCCGGCCCCTCAGAAACTGCTCGACGAGCTCAGCGCCACCGGAGTCAAAGTGTGGGTAAGCTACGGAATGACAGAAACATGCAGCCATGTAGCCCTTGCGCGCGGCGACGACCCCTCGCGCACCTTCAGAGCCATGCCGGGCATAAGCTTCAGCACCGATTCCGACAACCGCCTCATCATCCACGCGCCGGACTACACCTTCGGGGAGCTGGCCACCAACGACATCGTGGACCTCGACAGCCCTAGCGCCTTCCGCTGGCTCGGACGCGCCGACAACGCCATAAACTCCGGTGGCATCAAACTCTTTCCCGAGCAACTTGAGAAGGAATACGGCGCCGTGCTGCCCCCGGAGGCCGTCTACTACGTCGCCTCCCGGCCCAGCGAGCGTTGGGGCAGCGAGACGGTGCTGGTTGTGGAGGGTAGTGCCGACTATGCCGACCGGCTGATGAGCATCCTTCAAACCTCCGGCATCGACCGCCGACACCTCCCCAAGGCAGTGGAGGCCGTAGCCCGCCTGCCGCGCACCTCCACCGGCAAAATAATCCGCAAAAAGAACAAAACCTGACAAAGAACCATATGCTTCCGGAAATATTATACGAGGACAACCACATACTGATTGTCAACAAGCACTCGGGAGAAATAGTGCAAGGCGACAAAACGGGCGACGAACCCCTTGTTGAAACGCTCAAAAAATACATCAAAGAGCGCGACGGCAAGCCCGGCAACGTGTTCCTCGGCGTAGTGCACCGCCTTGACCGCCCCGTGAGCGGCGCAGTGATGTTCGCCAAGACCTCAAAGGCCCTGTCGCGCCTCAACGCCATGTTTGCCTCGGGCGAGGTCCACAAAACCTACTGGGCCATAACGCGCAACACCCCTCGGCAACCCACAGCCACCCTGACGCACTACATCACCACCACCGAGCGCAACAACAAAAGCTACGCCTCCGACACCCCGCGCCCCGGAGCCAAGGAAGCACGGCTGAAATATACCGAAATAGCCGCCACCGACCGCTACCGCCTTCTCGAAGTACAGCTCATGACAGGTCGCAAGCACCAAATACGCGTGCAGCTCAGCACAATAGGGTGCCCGGTGCGAGGCGACCTAAAATACGGCGACAAACGCAGCAACCCCGACGGCAGCATATCCCTGCACGCCCGCCGCATAGTCTTCGTGCACCCCGTATCCGGAAAAAACATAGACATCACCGCGCCCGTGCCTGCCGCCGACAACCTCTGGCAGGCCTTGCAGGAGGGCGTTGAAAATCAGAGCAAGAACCAATGAACGCAGAAAAACTCAAGATAGTATTTTTCGGCACACCCGAATTTGCCGTCGAAAGCCTCGACGCCCTAATCAAAGACGGCTTCGACGTGCGCGCCGTAGTCACCATGCCCGACAAAACCGGCGGCCGAGGCAACCGAATTATAGAATCGGCCGTGAAGCAGTATGCCGTAGGCGCCGGACTGCCCGTGCTTCAGCCCGTCAAACTCAGCGACCCCGAGTTCGTGGCCGCTCTTGAAGCCATCGAAGCTGACCTCTTCATAGTCATCGCCTTCCGAATGTTGCCGAGAGTGGTGTGGACAATGCCTCCGCTTGGCACCTTCAACCTCCACGCCTCTCTACTGCCACAGTACCGCGGAGCCGCGCCCATCAACCGCGCCATCATCAACGGCGAGACGCGCAGCGGCGTGACCACCTTCCTGCTCAAGCACGAAATCGACACCGGCGACATCCTGCGGCAAGAGGCAGTCGAAATCGGTCCCGACGAAAACGTAGGCAGCCTCTACGACCGCCTGATGAAACTCGGCGCCGGAGTGACCGTCGAAACAGTGCGCCAGCTCGCCGCCGGCACCGCGCGCCCCATCCCGCAGGAGCAGCTTCTGGGAGGCGCCGAGCCTACGCCGGCGCCCAAAATCTTCCACGAGGACTGCCGCATCCGCTGGAGTGCGACCGCGCGGAGCGTGCACAACCTCGTGCGTGGCCTCTCGCCGGCGCCGGGAGCATGGTGCGAGTTCAGCCTCGGAGGTGCCGAAGGACAGCCTCAGACCACACTCAAAATCCTACAGACCAGAGTGGCCACCGACGGCGCAGAGCTACTTCCGGGCCAACTCGAACTGCGCGGGCGCAGACTGCTGAGCGGCACCGGCCAAGGGGCCGTCGAGCTTGTCACCGTTCAGCCCGCCGGCAAGAAATCCATGGACGCCAAAGCGTGGTACAACGGCCTCCAACCCGGTCGCAACGAGCGTCTGCCGTGGCTACTTTGAGGCCCGGGAAGGCATTTTAGCGTTATTTAGCATTCGCGATAGTTGAGGTGCAAGATATTTTTTATAATTTTACGGCAATAAAGACACGAGGAACCCCTCACCGGCTCAGAATGCGTTGAACATTACTGGAAGCGAAACGTTTTTCATATAAAGGATAGCAAAATCCCCAAGAAAAACGGCTCGACAGCCGCGAGAACAAAAGCAACTGACTCAAACACCTCACACTATGGAAGATTCACACATTCCCACCCCCGAAGAACGTCGTCGCCAACGACAGGAAGAAAGCAGCGGACACCGCCCCAACAAAGTGCTCCGCGGCATATTCGGCATAATCATGATTATCGTGTATGTCGGCATGGGTATCCTTCTGCTCATCAACTACTTCGGCTGGGAAGGCGACTGGGCCTGGACCCGCTACGTTGTAGGCATAATGCTCATCATCTACGGCGGCTGGCGCGCATACCGCCAGATAGCCGGCATCGATTCCAGCATCTGACATCTCCAAACCCACCCAAGATGAAAGCAACCCACGCACTAAGCCTTGGAATCGGCGTCCTCCTTCTGGCAGGCGCCGCTTCCTGCATAGAGCCGCAGAAAAAAGGCAATTCGTCGACCAGCGGCACCGCCACCTTCGTGTGCGACAACACCTTCGAGAACATCTTCGAGCAGGAAGTGGATGTGTTTGAATACCAGTATCCGGACGCGCATCTGCTGGTGCGCTACGCCACACAGTCGGAGGCCTTCGACTCGCTGTTCAGCCTAAACACCCGCACCATAGTAGCAGCCCGCGACATCACCGAACAGGAAAAGCGGGCGCTGACGGCAAAATACCGCCGCGAGCGCGACGCCAACGTCAACATTCGCTCGGCACGCATCGCCGTGGACGCCATCGCTTTCATCGTCAACCGCGAAAACACCTGCGAGAAGCTCACCGTGAGCGAAATCGCCGACATCATCAGCGGACGCACCCAGCAATGGAACGACCTTGAGCCCAGTCGTCTGGGCCGCATACAGGTCGTAATAGACGGCAACGGCTCCAGTATAGGCACCTACCTTCGAGACAGCGTGCTCCACGGGGGCACACTGGGCGACAACGTACAGGCAGCCGGCTCCATACCTCAGGTGTTCGACATCGTGGAGCACCACAAAAACGCCATCGGCGTGCTTGGCGTGAGCTGGATAACCTCCGACATGGATAGCGCCGACCTCAGCCGCGACTCTCTTGCTGAAAGCATACTGTCGGACGGCCCCGTGATGGGCACCACGCTGACGCAGCGCGTCAAAGTGCTCAAAATCAACCGCGACAACGAAGTACGCGCCTACAAGCCCTACCAGCAGTATATCTACGAAGGCTCCTATCCCTTCTTCCGGAGCATCTATATGATTACCACCGCATCGACCTCGAACGTGGCCGGCGGCTTCTACTCCTTCGTGACCGGTCCTATCGGCCAGAAGATCATCATGAAGACCGGCATCATGCCAGCGCGAGTGTCCATCCAGCAGGTAGAGCTACCGGACCGCGACTGATCACCTTTCAGGAAAAAGTAAAACAACAAACAATAAATCCAAGTCAATCAGAGAAATGAAAATCAGATTCCTTCTGACCTTACTGGCGGGCGCAGTTCTGACTGTATCCGCACAGACCCAGGGCTACAAGGACGGCATTGAATACTACAAGGCCGGACAGTACGAGAACGCCCGCACCATCCTCAACCGCACCATCAACGAAAGCGGCACCGACAAGGCACTTGCGTCCTACTATCTCGGTCAGGTTGCCCTGGCTCAGAACGACAAGGCAGCTGCCCAGCGCTATTTCGACGCCGGCCTTGCCGAAGACCCCGAAAACCCCTACAACTACATAGGCACCGGCGCTCTCGCCCTGATGAACGGCAACGAAAGCAAAGCCAAGGACGACTTCAAGCAGGCTCAGAAGCTGGCAAAGAAGAATGCTGATGTCAGCGTGCAGATTGCCCGCGCATATTATAATGTAGACCCTGTCCGCTACGAAGCCGACATCACCAAGGCTCTGGAGAAGGCCCGCAAGGACTCCAAGCTCAAAGAACCTTCGATCTACATCCTCGAAGGCGACATGCAGGCAGCCAAGGAAGACTACGGCGGCGCCGCCGGCAGCTACGAAATGGCCATCACCTACGACCCCTCCAACCCCGAGGGCTACGTACAGTATGCCAACGCCTACTTCAACGTCAACAAAGACTACGCGCTGGATATGCTCCGCAAATACCTTGCCGAGCAGAACCCCAACTCCGCAATGGTACAGCGCGAACTGGCCGAGAAACTCTTCCGTGCCGACCGCTGGCGCGAAGCTTCCGACCTCTACGGCCAGTACATCCAGAACCCCAACCACTTCCCTGAAGACAAGGCCCGCTACGCCGTGCTCCTCTATTGGGGCGAACGCTATCCCGAGTCGCTTGCCATCGCACAGGAGATACTCCGTCAGGACCCCTCGAACTTCCTGATGCAGCGCGTGCAGTTCCTCGACCAGACCGCCCTGCAGCAGTACCAGGCCGCCGCCGACAACGCCCGGAGCTTCTTCGCCGGCAATCCCGGCGCCAACTTCACCCCGAAGGACTACACAACCTATGCCGAAGCCCTCTCCGGCCTTGGACAGGACTCTCTGGCCGTGGTTCAGTATGAAGTAGCCGCCGAAAAGTTCCCCGAAAACGGCGACCTCCTCAAGGACCTCTCCACCGTCTACTCCCGCGCCGGACGCCACGACAAGAGCGCCGAGGCCTACGACCGCTACCTGCAGACACAGGAGAATCCCTCGCTTACCGACCGCTTCGGTATGGCCGGCCGCTACCTCAACGCCGCCGTTCAGGCCGACAGCGTCAACGCACCCATGCTTTCCGCACGCGGTCTGGAATATCTCACCTACGTTCTTGAGCATGCCGAACCGACTCCTATAATGTACCAGCGTCAGGCCCGCCTCTACATCGCCGGCAACGACAAGAAGCCCAACGCCGAAGCCATTGCCGCATACGACAAAATGCTTGACCTCCTGGACGCCAATCCCGAGAACCGCAACCCGGCCAACCCCAATAACGCCCTCCAGCTCTACAAGGAGGCATATGCCTTCGAGCAGCTCTTCGCCTCGCTGAACGGCGATGCCGAAAGCACCCAGGCCTGGGGAACCAAGTATCGCGAAATCATGGATCTTATCAACGGCACCACGGCGCAATAAACCGGCCGTAGATTCCGTTTCCTATACAGGGGGCTTCCCGCCGCGGAAGCCCCCTGTAATTTTTCTATTCAAGACATCCCGCACACACTATGATAACTCCTCTTGCGGAGCGCCTTCGCCCGCGAACACTCGAAGAATATATAGGTCAGGAACACCTCGTCGGCCCCGGCAAGATAATCCGCCGAATGATAGAGGGTGGCAACCTATCGTCCTTTATCCTTTGGGGTCCTCCCGGAGTCGGAAAGACAACTCTTGCGCGCATCATAGCCAATACGACCAACAGCGCGTTCTACACCCTGTCGGCGGTGACGTCGGGCGTCAAGGACGTTCGCGAAGTCCTCGAGCGCGCCGAGCGGGAGACATCGAGTATGTTCTCCTCGGGACGCCCCATACTTTTTATCGACGAAATACACCGGTTCAGCAAAAGCCAACAGGACAGCTTACTCGGAGCGGTAGAAAAAGGCACAGTGACCCTGATAGGCGCCACGACCGAAAACCCGTCGTTCGAGGTGATACGGCCGTTGCTGAGCCGTGCGCAAGTCTACACCCTCAAGCCCCTCGAAGCCTCCGACCTGCAGACCTTGCTCGAGCGCGCTCTCACCACCGACAGCATACTTTCGACGCGCAAAGTCGAAGTGGAGCAGACCGCGGCACTGTTCCGCTACAGCGGAGGCGACGCCCGCAAACTCCTCAACATCCTCGAGCTGCTCGACCAAAGCACCGGGCACGGCCAGACGCTGGTCATCAACGACCGCATCGTCACCGAACGGCTGCAAGAGAACCCTCAGGCCTACGACAAGGCAGGCGACATGCACTACGACATCATCTCCGCCTTCATAAAAAGCATACGCGGCAGCGATCCCGACGCCGCCGTCTACTGGCTTGCCCGTATGATAGCCGGCGGCGAGGACCCCGAATTCATTGCCCGGCGCCTCGTCATCGTTGCCTGCGAAGACATCGGACTTGCCAATCCCAACGCAATGCTGGTAGCCGAGACCACCTACGAGATAATCCGTAAAATAGGCATGCCCGAAGGCCGCATACCCCTGTCGGAATGTACTATTTACCTTGCCAACAGCGCCAAAAGCAATTCCGCCTACCTCGCCATCGACGCAGCCCTGGCCGAAGTGCGCTCCACGGGCGACTTGCCGGTGCCGCTCCACATCCGCAACGCACCCACCTCGCTGATGAAGGACTTAGGCTATGGCAAAAACTACAAATACGCCCACGACTACCCCGGCAACTTCGTAGAGCAGCAGTTCAGGCCCGACGCCATAGTCGACAAACGCTTCTGGCACCCCTGCGACAACCCGCAGGAAGAAGCGATGCGCCAACGCTATATATCGCGCTGGCGCATCGACCCGAAGTAGCTAAGTGTTATTTTTTGAATTGCTTGCCGTCGTGGAACGCCCGGCCCACAGGGTCTGCCACCACGCGGTAGAGCATCTTTTCGGAGTCGTAGCTGATGGGGCGCAGCAGCGAATAGTCGACTTTGCCGTCGGAGCCGAGCACAGCCGGGTCGGCAACAGTGCGCACCACATCGGCGACGACGCGTGTGCCTCCATCGCCATTGTCGGTCATCGAGAGCACCTTGCACTCCATAACTAACCGGAAGCCGGCTATTATGGGCGCGTTGACTACCTTTGCAGGCTCTGCGACGGCACCGGATTCTTTGAATTTGTCGGTGTGGTGCCCGGAGACGATGCCGAAATAGTCGGCCAGGGCCGTGTTGGCCTCATCGGCGATGTGGAGAGTGAAACACTTGTTGAGACGCAGATTTTCGGTCGTTTTATGGTTCGACGAGATGTTGAGAGCCACCTGGCGGTCCCAGCACTGGCCACCCCAGGCCACGTTCATGGCGTCGGGGGTTCCGTTGGCGTCGTAAGTACCGACGATGAAAACCGGAGCGGGCATCACGGTCGTACGAGTTTGAATTTCCTTAAGCATATAGATTGAAAAGTTAAAGTCACTGAAAAGAAAACGGAGCAAGTAATGACAAAGTTCAGAAAAAGCAGGCCGGAATACGCCCAGAGGCATATCCCGGCCCGTTTTATAGAGTCAGCGACGAGAAATCAATAGATTTTTTTGCGGTTTTTCACGTCGTTGAGCTTGTTTTCGTCGTGGAGATTGTAGTATACATTCTCAAGGTAGTTGAGGATGTCGGCGGTGATGGGGCTGTCGGGGTTTGCGGAAGCGGAGTCGAAAGCACGCTCCAGAATACCGGCAGCTTCCTCAAAGTAAGGAGTGATGTTAGCGGCGGCGTAGGGAATGTACTCAGCTTCAGTAGTGGGAGCGGCATCAGCAGCCACGAAAGCCTTGTCGCAGAGCTGGCGGCCGAGGTTGAAGAGAGCGTCGGCGTTGTTAGCATCAAGCTCGATAGCCTTGCGGTAGGACTGGATAGCAGCGTCTTTGTCCTCCTTGTTTTCATAGAGAACGCCCTGGATCACGTAGTACTGAGCGTTGTTAGGCTCGGCGGCGATGGCGTTGTTGAGTATGTTGAAAGCCTGGTCGAAATCCTTTGCCTGGAGGTAGTAGTTGATGACCTGACGGATGTAGAGGTCGTTCTCGGCGCCGTAGAGCGGCATAGCTTCCTGAGAAAGAGCCAGCACAGTGTCGTTTCGGCCCAGCTGGGAAGCGATGGAGATGGCGTAGTCGTAGAGATTCTTCTTCTGATAGCCTTTGTTCTTTGCCTTTATGAACGAATTGAGGGCCTTGTCGAGGCTGTCGGTCTGCCAAGCGGCGATACCCTGGTTGAAGAGAATTTCACCATATACAGAGTCGGCGTGCTGAGTGAGCTTGCCGGCCAGGGCGGGCATCTCGGGGAGGGAAGTGAAGATATCCCAAGCCTCGTAGGCGCCTGCGTAGTCCTGGTTGTTGTAGAGCGTTGCGCCGGCATCAACATAGTCGTTGAAGTGACCGGTGAGAGTGTTGACCATCTCCTTGCTATACTTGGGCTTCACTTTGCCCTTTGCATCGGGCACACTGTCGAGGGGGAAAGCCTTGACGAAGTAGTTGAAGCCGTCGATAAGGAGGTGGCCCATCTTGGAGTCGCCGCCTTCGGGAAGACGGTTGAAAGACTTGAGACCCAGAAGCTTGTCGTACTCGGCGAAGGAGGCTTTGCCGGGGATGAACCAAGTCTGAGCCAGACCGGAGGTAGCGGGGTCGGAGAAGGCCGGAGTTATGACAGCCACCACATCGGCAGCGTCTTTACCATCTTTCATGGCGCGTTCAGCGTTCTTAACCACGTCTACCTGAGCGAAAGCTGCCGTGGAGGCAGCAACAGTCAGAGCGGCGAAGATAATGCGTTTCATGCTCTTTGGAATTAGGGTGTTATGGGGTTTTGATAATTATTATTCTTCGGAATCGTCGGCCTCGGAGACCTCGGCATCGTCGTCGGCAATATCATCATCGTCGGCCTCAACCTCAACCTCTTCGATATCCTCCTCCGGTTCATTTCCGAGGGCGAGCTCGGTGGCGTCGGCGGCTACTTCGACAACTTCCTCTTCGGGGTCGGTGTCGACGCAGCATACAGAAGCGATGGTGTCACCGCGCTTCTCAAGGTTGATGATTCGGACGCCCTGAGTGAAGCGACCCATCACGCGGATGTCGGCCACGTGGACGCGAAGCACAATGCCGCTGCGGTTGATGATGACGAGGTCCATATCGTCGTTGACACTCTTGAAGGCAACGAGCTCACCTGTTTTGTCGGTAACCTTCAGGGTCTTGACGCCCTTGGCACCTCGGTTGGTGATACGGTAGGAGTCGAGGAGCGAACGTTTGCCGTAGCCCTTCTCGGTTAGGACGAGGATAGAGTTTTCGGCATCGTTTTCCTTGATTGTCACAAGACCTATAACCTCTTCGCCGGGCATAAGGTTCATTCCTCGCACGCCGGTGGACACACGTCCCATAGCTCGCAGACGCTCTTCGGAGAAGCGTACGGCGCGACCCTGACGGTTGGCCAGAAGCACTTCGCTTTGACCATCGGTGAGCTCGACTCCGACCAGCTCATCGCCTTCTCGGATTATAATGGCCTTCTTGCCCTTGCTGAGTATTCGGGCATACTCGGTAAGTACGGTCTTCTTGACCAGGCCCTGACGGGTTGCGAAGACAAGGTAGTGGGAGTTTGTGAATTCGGGGTCATCGAGACGTTTGCAGCTCAGGATAGCGCGGATAGCGTCGTCTTTGTTGATTTCGAGAAGGTTCTGGATTGCGCGGCCTTTGGACGTCTTGCTGCCGTCGGGAAGCTCGAAGACACGGAGCTTGTAGACCAGACCCTTGTCGGTGAAGAAGAGTAGAGTATCGTGCATGGAGGCGGTGTAGATATGCTCCACGAAGTCGCCGTCGCGCTTGTCGGCGCCGCGACTACCCACGCCACCCCGGCCCTGAGCGCGGAACTCGGCCAGAGGGGTGCACTTGATGTAACCCAGGTGGGAAACAGTGATGATTACGTCCTCGTCCTCTATGAAGTCCTCTTCGGAGAAGTTGCCGCCCTTGAACTCGATTGTAGTGCGTCGGGGCTCGCCATACTTCTGGCTCACCTCGAGCAGTTCCTTCTTCATGAGCTCGCGGAGCACGGTTTCGTCGGAGAGAATAAGCTCCAACTCGCGGATGCGGGCATGTATTTCCTCAAGAGCCTTGGCGAGCTCGTCGATAGCGAGACCTGTGAGAGCCTTAAGACGCATATCGACAATAGCCTGGGTCTGAACGTCGCTCAAGGCGAAGCGTTCGGTGAGTGTTGCTCGGGCCTCGTCGGTGGTTCTGCTCGACTTGATTATTGCAATCACCTCGTCGATGTTCTGCACGGCGATCATCAAGCCCTCCAGGATGTGTGCGCGCTCGCGGGCTTTGCGGAGTTCGAACTTGGTGCGTCGGATGGTAACCTCGCGGCGATGGTCGACAAAAGCCTCGAGAATCTCCTTGAGGTTAAGAGTCTTGGGGCGACCCTTCACCAAGGCCACATTGTTGACGCTGAAGGAACTCTGCAGAGCTGTGAGCTTATAGAGCTTATTGAGAAGCACTTGCGCGTTGGCGTCGGACTTTACGGCGATGACAATTCGCATGCCGTTTCGGTCGGACTCGTCGTTGACATTGCTGATGCCTTCGATTTTCTTGTCGATGACGAGCTGAGCGATGTCCTTGATGAGTTCGGCTCGATTCACGCCGTAGGGAATCTCGGACACCACAATCAGATCGTGGTCGCGGTGTGACTCAATCTCGGCTTTGGCACGGATGATGATTCGACCGCGTCCCGTCTGATAAGCCTCTCGGACACCGTCGTATCCATAGATAATGCCACCGGTGGGGAAGTCGGGGGCAATGAGAATCTTCGTCAGGTCGTCGACCGACATATCGGGGTTGTCGATAAGAGCCACCGAAGCTTTTATGGAATCGGTGAGGTTGTGGGTGGGCATATTTGTAGCCATACCCACAGCGATGCCGCTGGCGCCGTTAACCAGCAAGTTTGGGAAACGGGTGGGAAGGACCACCGGCTCCTGGCGGGAGTTGTCGTAGTTGGGTTGGAAATCGACCGTCTCGGCGTCGATGTCGCGAAGCATCTCTTCGCCAAGTTGAGCGAGACGCACCTCAGTGTAACGCATTGCAGCGGGGCCGTCGCCGTCGATACTGCCGAAGTTGCCGTGGCCGTCGACCAGCATATGCCGCATACTCCACCACTGAGCCATACGTGCCACGGTGCCGTATATCGAAGAGTCGCCGTGGGGGTGATACTTACCCATGACCTCGCCGACAGCGTTGGCGCTTTTTTTGCGGGGCTTGTTGCTGTTGTTGCCCATCTCGTTCATGCCGAAAAGCACGCGGCGATGAACGGGCTTCATGCCGTCGCGCACGTCGGGCAACGCGCGCGAAACTATCACCGACATCGAGTAGTCGATGTAGGCGGTTTTCATTTCATTCTCAATATTGATCTTAAAGATGCGATCTTCGTCGAGCATTGTATGTCTTTTGGTTGTAGATTAAGCCGTTAAGGGGCAGCGGTAATGCCTCTGCGGAGGCACGGCGCCCACAAGGCCGAAAAATCATACAAAGTTAAGAAAATTTTTTCAAACTGCAAAGCTAAAAAACGCATGCGCAGGGCATCTGAATCAGAAGGGCACAGAAGGGTCGGGGCCTTGCGCAAGGAAAGTTGCGGCCTGCGAATCCGGGTTGACGGAGCGTCCTGTGAGCGCTGCCAAATCAGAGGCAGCCTGCACGGAAGCGGCGGTGTTGTCGGCGGCGGGGCGTAGTTGGTTTGCGCCGTCGGGCGACTGGCCGAAGCCACCTCCTGTGTCGAAAGATTCGCTCTCCGGACCGTCCCAGTTCTCGAAGCGTACAAACTGGTTTCGGAAGCGAAGATTGACAGTGCCTACCGAGCCGCTTCGGTGCTTTGCAATGATGAACTCGGCCAATCCGCGGATGTCCTTGTTTTCCTGATCCTCGGCGGAGCGGGCGTAGTACTCCGGGCGATGTATGAAGCATACCATATCGGCGTCCTGCTCGATGGCGCCGGACTCGCGCAAGTCGCTCAGCTGAGGGCGCTTATCTTTGTTGCTTCGGTCCTCCAACTTACGGTTGAGCTGCGAAAGGGCCACAACGGGAATCTCCAGTTCCTTGGCCAACTGCTTGAGCGAGCGCGAAATGGTGCTCACCTCCTGCTCTCGGGAGCCCAGATTGAGGCCGCCGGCATTCATAAGCTGAAGGTAGTCTATGATAATCATCTTCACGCCATGCTCGCGCACCAGACGGCGCGCCTTGGTACGCAACTCCATGATCGACAGTCCCGAAGAGTCGTCGACGAAAAGCGGGGCGCCCGTGAGCCTCCCCAGGCGCTGAGTGAGCTGAATGCGCTCCATGGCACTGAGCTGACCCGACTTAATCTTCTTACCGTCGGTTTCGCAGACATTGGAAATAAGACGGTTGACAAGCTCCACCGCACCCATTTCGAGGGAGAACACAGCCACCGGATTGTTTGCCAGAGCTATATTAAGCGCCATCGAAAGCACAAAAGCCGTTTTGCCCATAGCGGGGCGGGCCGCGATGATGATAAGGTTCGAAGGCTGCCAACCCGAAGTAATCTTATCAATCTCCGAGAAGCCGCTGCCGAGGCCGCTGAGGCCCGACTCGCGCCGCGAGGCGATTTCCAGCTGTTCCATGGCTTTGGCCACAATGGGGTCGATTTGCTGCACGTCGCGCTTGATGTTGCGCTGGGAAATCTCGAAAAGATGCTTTTCGGCCTCCTGCAGGAGATCATCGACATCGTTAGTTTCGTCGAAGGCGCTGTTCTCCACCACGCTGGCAAAACTGATGAGCTCGCGGGCAAGATGCTTCTGAGCCACGATATGGGCATGATACTCCACGTGTGCCGCCGAAGCCACATTCGAAGTCAGCGACACCAGAAAAGCCGGGCCGCCGACCTCCTCCAGCGTATGGTTGGCGCGCATGCGGTTAGTCACCGTCATCAGGTCGATAGGCTCCTGAGCCGTCCCGAGCGAGAGAATAGCCTCATAGACAGTGCGGTGGCGGGGCTCATAGAAACTTTCGGGCTTGATGATTTCGCAGACAGCCGTGAAAGCGTCCTTTTCGAGCATCAGAGCGCCGAGCACGGCAGCCTCCATGTCTGTTGCGCGGGGCACAAGGCGCCCGGCAACTTCCGGGAGAGCTTGCTCGCGAGCGCCGAAGCGACCGCCGGGCTTGCGTGGAGAATTATTGGGAAAAGGCATTTTGAAGCAATTAAGAAAAAGGGTTAACGGCGTTTCTTAACCTTATCTATATACTCCGCCGTAGGCACGAAATAAATTTCGACACGACGGTTTTTTGCGCGGTCGGCAACCGAATTATTAGGCGCCACCGGCTCGTCGAATCCCAGTCCGTAGGGGATGATGCCCGTTTCGGCCGAGTTGTTGAGTCGGAAGAAAAACTCGTCGACGGCATTTGCGCGGTCGGCGGTTAGGCGATCGTTGTAGAGCTCGTCGCCGGTATTGTCGCTGTGGGCGGCCAGAATCACCTTGTAGTTGTCGGTACGCTGAATATATGGCAGCAGAGGTCGCAGTTTCGCCTGAGCGCCATCCTTTAGAGAAGTTGCGCCCGGACCGAAAAGCTCCGAAGCGGGGATAGTGACCACCACGACCTCTCCGCCCCGCACAGCCTGCACGGAGAATCCGGCATTGCGCAGAGTGCGGAGCAGCTGCCCCATGGCCGAAACGACAGCCGGCGAAGCTTTGGCGGGGACGGCAGGATGGCGCAGATTGTCGTCGATACTTGCGGCCAGAGGGTCAAAGTCGTCGGCTCGCATCGGCAGAGCGACCGACAGCAGAATCAGAGCAGTAAGGAGAAAGTTGCGCATGGTGTCAGATAATGCTGTCTTCGTATTCCAACTCGGCGATAACCATCTTGGCGATTTGCTCGGTAGATAGAGCCATAGCGGCGGGCGATTTGGCCAGTTGGGCGGCCACGTAGTCCGAGATGGGAGCTGCGCAGTCGTCGCCGCCGCCCTCTGCGTCGATTTCGAGTTCGCCGTTGGCGTCGTAGTAGTCGTATATAATGTCGAGGACCTCGAAAGCGGCGTCGGTGGCCTCGTCGCCGGAGAGGCCGGCGGCGGCGCACATCAGTTTGACGGCTTCGTCTTCATCGTATTCCTTCATAGCAGGGATAAATTAAGAGATAAACAGATAGCAGAGAGATAAAAAGTCGGCAGGGCAGTCAGGCGTTCAACTCGAGCAGTCCCTCGGGAAGCTCAAGACTGATAGAGCGAGCGTCGGGGTCGACAGCCACGAAGAACTCATCGGCAGCCGGAATACGCACAATCTCGCCGGCGGGCGTGCGCACCAACATCAGCAGATTGGCCGTAGAGTCGTCGAAATCTTCAAGCACGCCCACAGCAGCGCCGTCGGCCTCAACGTTGAAGCCAATCAAGTCGGTGATATAGAACCCATCCTGCCCGTCGAGGTCCTCATCGGGCAAGTCGGCTTTCTTGGCAAGAATATCCTTGCCGGCAATCGAAGTCGCCGGAGCGTCGTGAAGCGTCAGGAGCATCGACTGCGGGCCGCGAGGGCGGAGGGACTTCACAAAGAAGGGCACGTAGAGGCCGTCGAGCTCCAAAAAGAGGCACGGCAAAGCCTCGAAGACCTCGTAGTCGACGAAGAGAGAGCAGTTGTACTCTCCGTGGATGCCGTGGGGCTTGACCACGGAGGCCACCGGCTCGAGCAGCGTGCGGTCGATCATTTTTTCTTCTTCTTTTTTGAGGTGGGACGGGGAGAGGGCCGGAAGTCGTGGAGCACGTGAAGGGCAGTGTCGAGCAGAATCACGCCGTGGCTCATGGCACGGATATCGGCGAAGACAATGGCGTCGTCGACAGTGTCGCGCGAGTTTTCCACCAGTATTTTCTTCATCTGGTTGGCGGTGAGCATGATAAGCTCATCGCGTTCCTCGCCTTCGGGGAGACGGCAAGCCAGGTCGATGCTCCGGCGTACCAGCGTGCCGTACTGGCGGAACTTGCCGTCGGGCAGTCCGGGCAGCGGAATTTGGTCAGGATGGTCTTCAAAAACTGCGGGATTGACCGGTTCGAAGGGTAGGTCGACGTCGAGCTTGAAGTCGCTCATAATCATTAGGTGGTCCCAAAGTTTGCGGATGTACTCCTCGCGGTCGCCGGTATTGGGAAAGAGAATCAGCATAGTGTCCACGACGGCCTGCGCGGCACGAGAGCGCTCCTCGCGGTCGGAAATCTCCAGACAGCGGTCCACCATGTTCTGAATATTGCGCCCGTACTCGGGAAGCACCAGGGCGCGGAGTTGATTATTGTATGTCAGCATTACAAAAATACGGTTTCAGCCGTCAAAGTTAGTAAAAATCCCTCACATGCGCAAGCGAGGGCATTCCGGCGGGATAGAAAAAGCCATAGAAGACTGCTGAAGTTTACCAAAACCGCCAAAAGAAAAATTTATCATTCGCCAAAGTTATCCAAAACAAAAACGTAAAGAGTTATACAACAGCATATTCACTATTTTGGCAGACCTCCAAAGTTTTCCAAAACGAAAACTTTGTTGCGAAAAAGTTTGTTGAAAATTTGCACGCGGCAAAGATTTGCACTAACTTTGTGGCGGCAGAAAAGCCGACAAAATTCACCTTAAAAACCAAGACATCCGATAAAGCTCAAAAACACAGAACAATGATACAGGTAGTGGTCAAACGCGACGGACGCGTAGTAGGATACAACGAAGAAAAAATCAAGGCAGCCATCCGCAAAGCCATGCTCACCACCGAGCTTGGCGAGGATGAAGCCCTGATACAGAAAATCACCGACCGCATCGGCAGCCGCGGCAGCGAGCGCATGACCGTAGAGGGCATCCAGGACATGGTAGAGCTCGAGCTGATGAACAGCCCGCGCAAGGAAGTTGCCAAACGCTACATCGCCTACCGCGACCAGCGCAGCATAGCGCGGCGCGCCAAGACCCGCGACATGTTCCTGGAAATCATCGAAGCCAAGAGCAACGACATAACGCGCGAAAACGCCAACATGAACACCGACTCGCCCGCCGGCATGATGATGAAGTTCGCATCGGAGACCACCAAACCCTTCGTCGACGACTATCTCCTCTCCGACGAAGCCCGCGAGGCAGTTCGCCACGGCTACCTGCACATCCACGACAAAGACTACTATCCCACCAAGAGCCTCACCTGCGTGCAGCACCCGCTGGACAACATACTTCAGTACGGCTTCACGGCCGGCCACGGCGAAAGTCGCCCCGCCAAGCGCATCGAAACCGCCTCCGTGATAGCCTGCATCTCGCTGGAGACCGCGCAGAACGAAATGCACGGCGGTCAGGCCATACCCGCCTTCGACTTCTATCTGGCACCCTTCGTCCGCACCTCCTTCCACGAAGAAGTGGCCAATCTGGAAAAACTCACCGGCCGCGACCTCAGCGCGATGAAAGACGCGCAGTTCGCCGACTACATCACCCGGCCTCTCGAAGGCCTCGAGGGCGACGAGCGCCTGCTTCAGCACGCCATGAACCGCACCGTAAGCCGTGTGCACCAGGCAATGGAAGCATTTATCCACAATATGAACACCATCCACAGCCGCGGCGGCAACCAGGTAGTGTTCAGCTCCATCAACTACGGCACCGACACCTCGGCCGAGGGCCGCTGCGTAATCCGCGAACTCCTTCAGAGCACCTACGAAGGCGTGGGTAACGGCGCCACCGCCATCTTCCCCATTCAGATATGGAAGAAAAAGCGCGGAGTGAGCTACCTCCCCGAGGACCCCAACTACGACCTCTACCGCCTGGCCTGCAAAGTGACCGCCCGCCGCTTCTTCCCCAACTTCCTCAACCTGGACGCCACCTTCAACCAGCACGAAAAGTGGACACCGGACGACCCCAAGCGCTACCTCTACGAAGTAGCCACCATGGGTTGCCGCACCCGCGTGTTTGAGAACCGCTACGGCGAGAAAACCTCCATAGGCCGCGGCAACATCTCCTTCTCCACCATCAACCTGGTCCGCATGGCCATCGAAACCATGCCGCTCCTGGACAAGGAAGAACGCATCGCCCGCTTCTTCAACAAACTCGACGAAGTGCTCGAAGTCACCGCACGTCAGCTCAACGACCGCTTCAACTTCCAGAAGACCGCCCTTGCCAAGCAATTCCCGCTGCTGATGGGCAAGCTGTGGATAGGCGGCGACAAACTCGACTTCAACCAGACCATAGAGCCCGTGATCAACCAGGGCACACTCGGCATCGGCTTCATCGGCCTCGCGGAGTGTCTGGTGGCTCTGATCGGCAAACACCACGGCGAAGACGAAGAAGCCCAGAAACTCGGTCTGCGCATAGTGAGCCACATGCGCAGCCGCGTCAACGACTTCTGCGAGCAGTACGGCCACAACTACTCCGTACTGGCCACCCCGGCCGAAGGACTCAGCGGCAAGTTCACCGCCATGGACCGCAAGACCTTCGGCGAAATACCCGGCGTGACCGACAAAATCTACTACACCAACTCCAACCACGTTCCCGTCTACTACCACTGCTCGCCGCGCCACAAAGCAGAGGTAGAGGCACCGTACCACCCGCTGACGGGCGGCGGCCACATCTTCTATGTGGAAATCGACGGCGACGCCACCCACAACCCTCAGGCCATCGCCGACATCGTCGACCTGATGGACCGCTACAACATCGGCTACGGCTCCGTCAACCACAACCGCAACCGCTGCATGCACTGCGGCTACGAAGACGCCAGCGCCGACCTTCAGTCGTGCCCCAAGTGCGGCAGCCACGCCATCGACCGCCTTCAGCGCATCACCGGCTACCTCGTGGGCACCACCGACCGCTGGAACAACGCCAAGCTGGCTGAGCTCAACGACCGCGTAGTACACGAGTGATGCCGACCCAATACCCCAAAGTACGGGTCAGCGGGATCGTCGACGGCACCAGCGTCGACGGTCCCGGGCTGCGTACGTCGGTCTACTTCTCGGGCTGCCATCACCGCTGCCCGGGGTGCCACAACCCCGGCACGTGGGATTTCGGTGCGGGCGAGGAAATGAGCGTGGAAGAAGTTCTGGCGCGTATAGAATGCAACGGCATGAACGTGACCTTTTCGGGGGGCGACCCGGTCTACAGCGCCGCCGCCGTGCTGCCCATAGCGCGCGGCATAAAGGCCATGGGGCTCAACCTTTGGATGTACACCGGCTTTGAGTACGAGCAACTCGCCGGGCTCGGCGCAGATGTCGGCGAGCTGCTGGAGTGCGTCGACGTGCTCGTTGACGGCCCCTACGTCGCCGCCCTGCGCGACACCGACCTACGCTTCCGCGGGTCGTCGAACCAGCGCATAATCGACCTACGGGCCACCCGCCGCACCGGTGCGGTAGTCCTTTACAACCTCGACTTCTGATGAAAATAGTATCCTGGAACGTCAACGGCCTCCGCGCCATAGTGGGCAAAGGCTTCGAAGGCATAGTGGCCGAATTCGACTCCGACATCTTCTGCGTGCAGGAAATCAAACTGCGTCCCGGGCAGCTCAATCTCGAGCTGGCCGGCTACGAGGCATACTACAGCTACGCCGACCGCCCCGGCTACTCCGGGACGGCCGTCTTCACACGCCTCAAACCGCTGAGCCATGCCAGTGTGACGGGCGTTGACCGCCACGACCACGAAGGCCGCGTGACGTTGCTCGAACTCGACGACCGGTATCTGGTTAACGTCTACACCCCGAACAGCCAAAGCGAACTGGCTCGCCTGGACTACCGCCTGGACTGGGAGCGCGACTTCCTCAGCTTCGTGCGCAGCCTCGACGCCCACAAGCCCGTAGTAGTCTGCGGCGACCTCAACGTGGCGCACCGGGAAATAGACCTTGCCAACCCGCGCAGCAACCGCAACAACCCCGGCTTCACCGACGCCGAGCGGGCAGCCATGGACCGCTTTCTCGAAGCCGGCTTCATCGACACCTTCCGCCACCTCAATCCCGACCTCGCCGGCGCCTACAGCTGGTGGAGCTACCGGGGGCAGGCCCGCGCAAAGAACGTGGGCTGGCGCATCGACTACTTCATCATCTCCGAGCGCCTGCTGCCCAAGCTGCGCCTGGCGGCAATCCACCCGGCCATTGTCGGCAGCGACCACTGCCCGGTATCGGTAGTGCTCGACTGAATCAAGTTGCACATTCGGGAATTTTATGCTAATTTTGTGATGCAAAAACCACAAAGCATGGAACTACCCACCGACCCCTATATACTGCTGAGCTATGTAAACACCCAGCTCCGCGACAACTATCCGAACCTCGACGAACTCTGCAAATCGCTCGACATCGACCGCAGCGCCCTCACCGCCAAACTCGAGGGTGCCGGCTTTGAGTACATGCCGGCCATCAACCAGTTCCGTTGACACCGTGGCCGCCGACTATCTCGCACAACTCAACGAGGCGCAACGTAGCGCCGTGGAGTATCTCGGAGGCCCGGAGCTGGTCATCGCCGGCGCCGGGTCGGGGAAGACGCGCGTGCTCACCCACAAAATAATGCATCTTCTCAACAGCGGCTACGAGCCGTGGCGCATACTTGCTCTGACCTTTACCAACAAGGCTGCCCGCGAGATGCGCCAACGCATAGCAGCCCTGGTAGGCGAAGAAGTTGCATCGCGGCTGTGGATGGGTACCTTTCACAGCATATTCGCGCGTATGCTGCGCCGCCACGCGCCCCTGCTGGGCTACACGCCCAACTTCACCATCTACGACACGGCGGACTCCAAGGCTCTGGTGCGCAACGTAATCAAAAGCCTCGGACTGCCGTCGGACCACTACAAGCCCGGCACCGTGCTCAATGAAATATCAAATGCCAAAAACAACCTCATCTCTCCCCGGCAGTATGCCGCCGACCCCGACATAATGCGGGCCAACACGGCCGCCGGCATGGGCGAGATGGGAGCCGTCTACCAACTTTACTGCGAGCGCTGCCGGGTCTCGGACGCCATGGACTTCGACGACCTGCTTTACTACACCAACATCCTCCTGCGCGACCATCCGGAGGTGTTGGAGCAGTACCGCAGCTACTTCCGCTATATCCTGGTCGACGAGTACCAAGACACCAACTTTGCGCAGCACCTGATAGTGCGCCAACTGGCAGGCTCGACCGGCATGCTGTGCGTGGTCGGCGACGACGCTCAGAGCATCTACTCCTTCCGCGGGGCGAATATACGCAACATCCTTGATCTTAAAAAGAGCTTCCCGGCGCTTGAAACCTTCAAACTCGAGCGAAATTACCGAAGCACGGGCAACATCGTTGAGGCCGCAAACTCGCTCATTGCCAAAAACACAGAGCAGATACCCAAAGAAGTGTATTCGCGCAACGGCGAAGGCGAGCGCGTGGAAGTTGCCCAGGCCTACGACGAAACAGAGGAGGGTCGTCTGGTGGCCAACGGAATCACCAAAGTTATGATGCGCAATGGCGACCGCTACTCCGACATCGCCATCCTCTACCGCACAAACGCCCAAAGCCGCATCTTCGAAGAAGCCCTGCGCAACCGCAACATACCTTACCGCGTCTACGGCGGCCTCGCCTTCTACCAGCGCAAGGAAATCAAGGACGCAGTGTGCTACTTCCGCCTTGCCGTGAACCCCAACGACGACGAAGCTCTGCGGCGCGTTGTCAACACACCCCGCCGCGGCATAGGCGAGACCACGATGGCAAAAGTTACCGCCGTTGCCTCCGACAGCGGCGTGAGCCTCTACGCCGTGATGACCGAGCCGGACCGCTTCGGCCTTGACGTGAACCGAGGCACACGAGCCAAACTCGCCTCCTTCGCCGCGCAACTACGGGGCTTTGTCGAACTGGCTGCCAACGGCATGGATGCCGCCGACCTGGCCAACCATATTATAGAAAACACCGGTCTGCTGGCCCAGTACCTTCAGGAAGGCGACAGCCCGGAGAACATATCCAAGCGCGACAACATCCTGGAACTGCTCAAGGCCGTGCGTCAGCGTTCCGGCGACGAAGGACGCGACGACGCACCCCGCACTATGGCCGAATTTCTGGCCGAAGTGAGCCTGCTAACCGATGCCGACACCCAGTCCGAGAGCGAGGACGCCGTTACGCTGATGACCATCCACTCGGCCAAGGGTCTGGAGTACGAAAGTGTGTTCATCGTAGGCGCCGAGGAGGAGATATTGCCTTCGGGAATGAGCCTTCACGGACCAAATCCCGCTCAGGAAATAGAGGAGGAGCGACGGCTGATGTATGTTGCCTTGACCCGCGCCAAACGCTACTGCATGGTCACCTTCACGCGGCAGCGCATCCACAACGGCCAGTTTGTGCGCCCGATGCCCTCGCGCTTCCTGTCGGAAATCAGCCCTCGCTACCTTCACCTCACCGCAGGGTCGTCGCTGGAACGAAAGAGCCGTCCCTTCGGCGCACGGCCTTCCATGAAATGGGATACCGCGGCCAAACCCTTCGCGCCAAACACGCCCACACCGCCACCCTCTCGCTTTCGGCCGCTGAGCGCCTCGACGCCGGCACCGGCCAAGCCGTCGGCCAAGGGCGAAGGCTACACTCGCCACGATGCCGCCGAACTGAGTGAAGGAATGCGCATCGACCACGACCGCTTCGGCAACGGCATCATCCGAAAACTCGACATCTCAGGCGCCGACGCCGGTATACTGGTGGACTTCGGTGGCACCTCCCGCAAACTTCTCCTCAAGTACGCATCGTTCAAGATATTATGAAAGAAGAATTGCCAACACCATATTTTATAGTCTACGAAGACCGCCTTCGCCGCAACTTCAGCCTCATCACCGACGTTGCGCGCCGCAGCGGCGCACGCATCATAGTGGCGTTCAAGGCCAACGCGCTGTGGCGCACTTTCCCCGTGCTTAAGGAGTACACCACCGACTGCACGGCAAGCTCGCTGAACGAGCTGCGACTTGGCGCCGAAGAGCTTGGAGGCCAAATCCACACCTACACCCCGGCCTACACCGACGCCAACATCGACGAATTCGTGCGTCTTAGCAGCCATATGACCTTCAACTCGCTCAGCCAATGGAAGCGCTACGGACACAAAGCCCTCGCCGGCGGTGTGAGCTGCGGTCTGCGCGTCAACCCCAAGTGTTCGGTCATCGAAACCGACCTCTACAACCCGGCCATGCCCGGTTCGCGCTTCGGAGTTGACGCCGAAGAGATTGGCGACAACCTCCCCGAAGGCATAGAAGGGCTCCACTTCCATGCCTTGTGCGAAAGCGGCCCGGAAGACCTCGCCAAAGTGCTCGAGGCCTTCGAGGCGCGCTTCGGACACCTTCTGCCTCAGGTGAAGTGGGTCAATATGGGCGGCGGACATCTTATGACCCGCAAGGGCTACGACACAGACCGCCTCGTAGAGATACTGCGGGGCTTCCGCGAGCGTCATCCCGGCGTTGAGGTCATCCTGGAGCCGGGTAGCGCATGGATGTGGCAGACGGGCGACCTGGAAGCTTCCGTGGTTGACACGGTAGAGCACGACGGAATCCGGACCGCCATTCTGGATGTGTCGTTTGCCTGCCATATGCCCGACACCCTCGAGATGCCGTACACTCCCGAAGTGGCTCAAACGGCGCAGGAGGGCCTCGAATACCGGTTGGGGGGCAATTCGTGTCTGAGCGGTGACTTCAAGGAGGGCTATACCTTCCCGAAGGAACTCCGGCCGGGCGACCGCATCACGCTGCGCGACATGAACCACTACACCACAGTTAAGACCACGATGTTCAACGGAGTTGCGCACCCCGACATAGTATTCGAAGGCTCCGACGGCAGCCGCCGTTACCTTCGCCGCTTCGACTACACAGACTATAAAAACCGCATGAGCTGAAAAAATATGGAAGCAGCGCCCCGTTTTTCAATCATAGTGCCGGTCTACAACCGTCCGGCGGAAGTGCATGACCTCGTCGACAGCCTACTTGCGCAGACAAAGCGCAATTTTGAGCTTGTTGTGGTCGAAGACGGCTCCACCGTCGACTGCCGCACCATCGTGGAAGATGCGCGAGCCAAAGGCCTCGTCGCACAGTACTACTACAAGGAAAACGAGGGGCGCTCAATAGCCCGCAACTACGGCCTTGAGCGCGCACGCGGCGAGTGGTTTGTGTTTTTCGACTCCGACTGCGTCATTCCGCCCGAATACTTCGCAACGCTTGATGAGGAAATATCGGCCAGACCACTCGACTGCTACGGAGGCCCAGATGCGGCCCACAGCAGCTTCACACCCACCCAAAAAGCGATAAACTACGCCATGACCTCGCTGCTTACCACCGGCGGCATACGAGGCGGAAAAGTGTCGCTCGAAAAATTCACGCCTCGAACATTCAACATGGGCTACACGCGTGCCGTCTACGACAAAGTGGGAGGCTTCCGGGAAATGTTCTCCGAGGACATAGACATGAGCACCCGCATACGCAATGCCGGATTCAGCATCGGACTATACCGTCCGGTCTATGTATGGCACAAGCGGCGGGTCGATTTCCGTAAATTCGCCCGTCAGGTCTATGTATTCGGCATGAGCCGAATTACCTTGCACCTGCTTTACCCCGGCTCGCTCAAAGCGGTGCATACCTTGCCGGCATTTGCCGTTGCCGGCGCGGGCGTGGTGGCCGGATTAGCGGCTTTCGTTTCGCCGTGGTGGCTGCTGGCTCCCGGTGTGTATGCCGGAGCGCTCTTTGGCGACGCCCTGCGCAAGACGCGCTCGCTGCGCATCGCGGCCCTGGCATTGCCGGCTGCGGCAGTGCAAATCGGGGGCTACGGCTGCGGCTTCATCAAGGCGTGGTTCTCCAAAATTGTGTTGCGCCGCGGCCGAAACATAGAAGAAGAAATAGCCATACGCAAAGGAAAATGAGGGACACAACCCAAGAGCACGCCGGACTTATGCCACGCGAAAAAGCCATGGAGCAGGGGGTGAAAGCACTCTCCGACAAAGAACTGATGGCTATTATATTCGGTACCGGGACGCAAGGCAAAAACGTATTCGAGCTTTGCGAAGAGATCCTACACGCAAAAGACGGCCATCTCTCGCTTGTGGCGGGAATGGACTGGCGCGACTTCATCCGCGAGTTCAAGGGCATCGGGCCGGCAAAGGCCCTGACTCTGCTTGCGGCTCTTGAGTTGGGTGCACGTGCGGGCCGCGACGCCCTGACGCTCAAAGACAACCGCATCGACACCAGCCGGAAGGCCTACGAGTATATGCTCCCGGAAATGTTCAACCTCGACCATGAGGAGTTCTGGATACTTCTGATGAACAACAGCAACCGGCCTATAAAGCGAGTGCGAATAGGGCAGGGCGGACTCAACTCCACCATGGCCGACGTGCGGATAATACTCCGGGAGGCACTCCTTGCCAAGGCGCCCTGCATGATAGCCTTCCACAACCATCCCTCCGGCACACTGCGGCCCAGCCCGCAGGACGACGCGCTCACCAAGCGCATCAAGGAAGGGGCGGCCACTATGGACATCAGACTGATCGACCACTTGATAGTGACCGACACCGACTTCTATTCCTTCAACGACAACGGGCGCCTCTAAAATTCCACGGTCATACCGTCGCGGGCCAGAAAGACGCCCTGCGGCAGCCGAGGTTGCACCAGTGCGGCCGGAGGCATGTCGTGGCTGGCGTGGGTGAGATAGGCCCGACGGGGCCCGACGCGCTCAATAAGAGCCAGTGCCTGGTCGAGCGACATATGGGCCGCATGAGGCTGCGGACGCAAAGCGTTCACAACCAGCACGTCGAGGTCCTTCAACATCTCGACCGAGCTTTCGGGAACCGAAAGCGCGTCGGTGACGTAAGCCATTTTTCCGATTCGATAGCCCAAAATGGGAAGTTTGCCGTGGAGGACCTCCAGGGGCTGCACCTCGAAAGTCTCGTCGCCGGCTTTGACCGAGAAAGAGTCGCCGTGGCCCACGATGTGGAGGTCGAAGCCAGGCGCACCGGGGTAGTGTTCGGCGGCGAAGGCGTACGGAACATTATGGCGCAGACCGGCGGCCACATCCTTGCGACAATAGACCGGAAAACGTCCGTCGGGGCATTTGTAGCAATAGGGTCTGAGGTCGTCGATGCCTCCGACGTGGTCATAATGAATATGAGTGATGAGTGCGGCAGCCAAGTCCGGACTGTCCTGACGAAGAAGCTGGGTGCGCAGGTCGGGACCGGCATCGATGAGAAGGGCCGGAGCGGAGGCCGAACGGCGCACCAGCACACTTGCCCGCAGACGCCGGTCGGCGGGGTCGTGGCTGCTGCATGTTCGGCAATGGCAGCCTACCATAGGCACTCCTGTAGAGGTGCCGGTACCTAAAAAAACGAGTTCCATAAAGTTACTGTCGGAAACGGGTGAGCATACCATCGTCGAAAATCAGAAAAACGCCGTCGGGATAGGACCAAGTCTCGCGCATGCCGCCTCGGGTTGGCACTCTTCGGATGTCGGAAGGCGCCCCCAAAGCGAGCCGACACTCGGTCGGTGTCATACCCTCCTTGATGCGGGAGCGGACGATGCAATTCCAGGTATCGTCGTCGATTTCGGGGTGGTGCCGACGCGGCGATTCAAACTCAAAAAGCCTATCGAAACTGCGAGCCTGGGCGCCGACGCCTCCCACGCTCATATAGAGGAAATACTTATGGCCCTGCGACACCAAAGAAGTGTCGGGCACGGAAAAATAGACAGCTGCCGGGTAGAGGAAAGTACCGGGCACCACAGTGTCGACCACGGCTTCGACATGGCGCAGCCCGAAAACGCTTTGGCCGGAGGGATGATACCAGTCGGGCGTGGCTATGAAGAGCCGTCGACCGGCGAGAATACTGTCGGTGCGGCTCACCAAGCCCAAGTCTATCGTGAAAGGTATGTCCAGACTGCTCAGAGTGTCGAGCGAGGCGAAGGGCACCGGCAGACGGAGAATAAGGAACTCGGCGTCGCGAACATCGCGAAACACCAGGTCGGTGGCGTCCTCCCCGGTGAGCGAAACGGCAGGAGCGCCTGAGACAAACTCCACCGTGCGGCCTTTGAGAACATCCGGAGCCGAAGTGCCGGGAGCCAGCAAGCGGCGGAAACGCTCATCGTCGATTCGGAGCGCCAGGCCCTGAGAAGACCACAATGCGGGCGGCAACGGCCTCACCGCATCCAAAAAGCCGCGCTCCGGCGCCGAACCGGACGGCACATTGCGGCGCACCTCCGACTGTCCTATACGGGGAGTGCTTTCAACGCCGGTGAAACACGATGAAAGCGCCGCGGCGAAAAACGCCGCGGCAGCTAAAGAGAGTTTGGAGATACTTTTCAACGTTTGGTCGGGTCAATGCCCATGTTCTTGTAGATGAAAGAGTAGATGTCGGCATATTCGTCGACTACCTTTGCGGTGGGCTTGCCGGCGCCGTGACCCGCGTTGGAGTCGATGCGGATCAGTTTCGGCGCATCGCCTGTATTGGCGGCCTGAAGAGTGGCGGCATACTTGAAACTGTGGGCCGGGACGACTCGGTCGTCGTGGTCGGCGGTTGTCACAAGTATTGCGGGGTATGGCGTGCCGTCGTTGCTGATGTTGTGGATGGGTGAGTAGGCGTGGAGGTACTGCGCCATTTCGGGGCTTTCCTCGGAGGTGCCGTAGTCGTGGGCCCAGTTCCAGCCTATTGTGAAGAGATGGTAGCGCATCATATCCATCACGCCGACGCGGGGTATGGCGACTTTGAAGAGGTCGGGACGCTGGTTGACGACAGCACCCACGAGGAGGCCGCCGTTGCTGCCGCCCTCGATGGCAAGATGGTCGGTGTCGGTCCAGTTGTTTGCGATGAGATACTCAGCGGCGCCGATGAAGTCGTCGAAGACGTTCTGCTTGTTCATCTTTGTGCCGGCGTTGTGCCACTCTTCGCCGTACTCGCTGCCACCGCGGAGGTTGACGCTCACGTAGATTCCGCCGTTTTCGAGCCACAGCAGGCGGTTGGGGCTGAAACGCGGGTTGAGAGGCACGTTGAAGCCACCATAACCATAGAGGTAGACGGGATTGCTGCCGTTGGCAACAGTGTCTTTGTGGCGCACCATAAACATCGGTATTCTGGTGCCGTCGGCCGAATTGAAGAAAATCTGCTCGGTGATGTAGTCGTCGGGGTTGAAATCGTCGATAGTGGAACTGAACCAGGGGGTACTATCGCCCGAAGCGGTGTCGTAGCGGTAGACGCCGGTGGGAGCTGTGAAAGAGGAGAAGGTATAGTATGCCTCGGGATTCTTCTCGCTGGCGGAGAACACGGCCGTGCCGTAAGTGGGGAAGGTGATGTCGCGGGTCTTGCTGCCGGAGCGGTCGAACTCGGCGGCATGGTGGGATGCATCACGGTCGAAGACGGCGATGAAGCGGTCCGGTCCGCACATCACAGCCTGGGCGAGCACACCCCCTTCGGGGTCTTCGGCGATTACGGTCTGCCAGTTCTCCCGTGCGGGATTGGCGGGGTCGATGGCTACCACACGGTTTCGGGGGGCGTCGGCGGCCGTTACGGCGTATATTTTGCCGTCGGAGGCACCGATGGGCACCGTCTCCCAGTTCTGGGAGGGTTCGGCGACGACGAAACCCTTCTGCGGGTTCTGCATGTCTTTGATCTCGATAGTATTGCCATGGCCGTCGCCGCTGGCGCTGACTACCAAGTATCGTCCTCCTTCGCCGAGCACCTGAGCGGTATGGAAGTGGAGCGGCTCGTCGGGGTTTTCGTAGACTACCTCGTCCTGACTCTGGTCGGTGCCCAGACGGTGGTAGTAGACCTTGTGGAATTCATTGGCCACAGAGAATTCCTGACCTTGTGCAGGCCGGGGATATGCGCTGTAGTAGAAGCCGTCGCCGCGCCATTCGGCGCCGGTGAACTTGGCCCATTCGATATGGTCGGGAAGAAGACGGCCGGATTCGGTGTCGATCACATAAATCTCTGTCCAGTCGCTGCCGCTGCGCGAGATAGTGTATGCGGCGTGGCGGCCGTCCTCGCTGAAGCTCAGGCCGGTGAGTGCCACCGTTCCGTCGTCCGAGAGGGTGTTGGGGTCGATGAAAACCTCAGGTTCGGCGTCTTCGGAGGCCATACGATAGATAATGTCCTGATTGGTAGTGCCGTCGTTGGCGCTATAATAGAGACGACCGTCGGACTGTTTCTCGGGAGCTCCGCAACGGCCGTAGCGGTTGAGGGAGGCAAGACGGTCGCGCAAAGCGTTGCGGAAGGGAATACGGTCGAGATAGCCTCGCGTGACGGCGTTTTCAGCCTGCACCCAAGCGGCAGTGGCGGCGCTGGTGTCGTTTTCGAGCGGACGATAGGGGTCGGCCACGGTGACGCCGGAAACCTCATAGACAGTGGAGTCTGACGGAGCCTCCGGATACTGGATGGAGGCGGAGCGGGTGCAAGCTGCCGTCAGAGAGCCGGCGGCCGCGGCTGCCAGCAAGGCAGTGTTTTTGAATTCAGGCATTTTCATTATTGATATGAACATCAAGTTGCGGGAAGGGGAATGAAATATCAGAGTTTTGGAGGCGAGAGTAGATTTGCTCGTTGACGCTGTAGAATACGTCCCAGTAGCTTCCGGTGCGCGTCCAGGCCGACACCTTGAGGTCTACGCTGCTGGCGGCCAACTCCTTGAGAACCACAGATGGTGCCTTGGCCGAGGGTTCGGGGCAGGAGTCGACGGGCAGCTCGGCCGAGCCGACAACGTCGGGGTTTGCGCACACAATGGCCAGAATGAGTTCGCGGGCCTTGTCGAAGTCGTTGCCGTAGCTGATGCTCACCGTCCAGTCTACGCGGCGGAACTGCATGCGGCTCCAGTTGTTGATGCTGCCGGTGGAGAGGCCGCCGTTGGGCACGATGATGCTCTTGTTGTCGGGCGTGCAGATTATGGTGCTGAAAATTTGAATCTCGCGCACCGTACCCGCGTAGCCCTGGGCTTCGATATAATCGCCGATGCGGTAAGGCTTGAGCAGCAGAATGAGCACTCCGCCGGCAAAATTCTGCAAGGTACCGCTCAGAGCCATACCGAGAGCTACGCCTGCCGAAGCGAAGATGGCCAGAAACGACGAGGTCTCGATGCCGAGGATGCCGATTACGGTGACTATTAGGATGAAGTAGAGCACAATGCGAATCATACTCAACACAAAAGTGTTGAGGCTCCGGTCGACATTGCGGCGGGCGAATATGCGGCTTACGAGATTGTAGATTTTATTGATGATGAAGCGGCCGAGATAGAAAACAAAGACCGCCACAGCCAGATTGACCGCAAAAGAAACTGCGCCGTTGATGACCTTGGCTATCAACTCGTCAAGAGGCAGCTGCTTGAGCAAATCCAGCTCGGAGGAGTCTGCCGCAGCCGTGGTGGCTTCGGCGGCGCATAGAATCAAACCGGGAATATTCATCGGGCAAATGCTTTAAAAAGTTGGTAAAAGGGCCGTAGCGGGGAGGGCGGAGGCCACGTCGGAGTACCACTGCAAGGAGCGGTAGTTGCGGTCGCCGAGATTGGCTTCCTCGCGAATTATGTAGGTGCTCAGGCCGTGATGGCGCCCGAGGTCTACGCTTGCCCAGAGGAAGGGCGTATTGGCCGAGTAGAGCACGGCGCGACCGAATGCGTCCTTCCATGCTTCGAGCTTGGCGGCGGGAGCGCCGAGATTCTCAATGTAGTCGTAGAAGTCGAAGTAGCGGCACTCGGTGCCGTAGCCGGTGAATCGCTGGGGCGTATATCCCTTCGGCATTGAAGACTCAACGTGTTCATAGACAGCGCGGGTGGCTTCGGCGAGGGCGTCGAGGGCGTCGGTGTCGACCACAGCCATAGTGCAGGTTCGCGACGAGCCGGTTTTGGCGTTGTACATCTCGAAGGTATTCCGGGCCGATTCGATTAGTGCGTCGCGGCTACCGTCGGCCAGCAGAGCCAGGTTGGCGGAGTAGTTCATACCGCCGGCGGGAAGTTCGGTGGCACTGCCGACTATGTAGTCGCAAGTGCGCCGAAGCTCATAGACGGTCTCCACAGAAGCCATATAGCAGCAGTCGAAGTATACGTAGTCGAAGCACGCCGCATCCTCCAGCACCGAGGCCAGGGTGGAGATGTTCATCTTGGAGCCGCCGTCGGGGCCGAAAGAATAGTTTGTGCGGTCGTCGGCGATGCCGTCCTGAAGCCAGCCGGTGGCGTGGCCCCAAACCACAAGCCCGTACTTGTCGGCCGGGGCGTGGCGGCGCGTGAGGGCGATGACGTCCTCCATTCGGGAAGCCGAGACGGCAGTGGTGCCGCGGTCGAACCTCATCAGAGTATCGGAGCCAGCCGATGTGATGCGGGTGAGCACCGGAGCCATGCCGTAGCGCGAGTGGTAGACCACCACAGCGGCATCAGAACCCAGGGCGCCAGCCTGCACGGCGTTGCGAAGCTCGGTCAGGTCGGAGCTGTCGTAGTTGTTGCTGCCAAGATTATTGTCGGCGGCCATATAGAGAAGCACGGTGCGCCTGAAATTGGTGCCCGGGATGGGACCGGGTTCGTCCTTTTCGGAGGAACATCCGGCAAACCCAATGAAAATCAGGCCAAAAAACAAAGCAAAAAAAATGCGCCGCGCAAAAAACGGGATATATCTTCTGGTCATTACAGTAGTGCTGAGAAGGAGCTGGCGCCCGATGTGCGGCAGTCGGCTCCAAGTATGAGAACAAAGATAGCGAAAATTGGCAGCTCCCACAAATATTTAGCATTTTTTGGCAATAAAGCCGGCGTTCAGATTGGGCCGATTGGGCCTATTCAACCCGTTTCGGGAGAAAAATGCGCGATGAGTTGGCGGAAAACTTAAAAATGAGTAATTTTGCGGATGGCTAAACCAAAGCCGCTTTATATCATCTTACTTTAATCTATTTACCGCATTTTCGAGCATGAAGAAATTTTGCAGACTGATGGCATTGCTGCCGCTGATGGCAGTATGTCTTGCCGCCTCCGCCACGGGATGGCCCGCCGGTTATGAGGGGGTTATGATGCAGGCGTTCTACTGGGACTCCTACAGCGATACGCGCTGGACGCGCCTTGCCGACCAAGCCGACGAGCTTTCGGAGAGCTTCGACCTGCTGTGGGTCCCCAACAGCGGCCGCTGCGGCGGGAGCGCCAATATGGGCTATATGCCCCAGTATTGGTTCACAAACCACAATTCGTCGTTCGGCCCCGAGACAGCGCTGCTCCACATGATTTCCACCTTCAAGGAAAAGGGAGTCGGCATTATCGCCGATGTGGTCGTCAACCACCGCAATGGCGTCAGCGGCTGGGTAGACTTCCCCGCCGAAGAATGGAACGGCCGCACCTGGCAGCTCGGACCGGAGCACGTTTGCTCCAACGATGAGCTTGCCTACGCCTCCGGTCAGCCCAAACCCACCGGCGCCCCCGACACCGGCGAAAATTTCGACGGCGCCCGCGACCTTGACCACACTAACGCCACCGTGCAGGACCACGTTAAGAACTACTGCAAGTGTCTGCTGGAAAAGTACGGCTATGTAGGCTTCCGTCTGGACATGGTCAAAGGCTACGGCGGCCAGTACACCAAGATATACAACCAGTACTCTAAGCCGCAGTTCTGCGTGGGCGAATACTGGGACGGCTACGATGCCATCGCCTCCTGGATTGAGTCGACCGGCCGCGAAAGCGCTGCCTTCGACTTCCCCTGCAAGTATGCCCTCAACGAAGCTTTCAGCTCCAACGATATGCGCAAGCTCGTATGGAAGGCCAACGGCAGCACCGACCAGCCCGCCGGCCTGATTCACTTCGGCTACCCGCAGTATGCTGTGACTTTCATCGACAATCACGACACCTACCGCGACGGCTCCAAATTTACGGGCAATATTCTCGCTGCCAATGCTTTCATACTGTCGTCGCCCGGCACGCCCTGCGTGTTCCTGGCCCACTGGAAGAGCTACAAGGAGCAGATCAAGCCCATGATTGCAGCCCGAAAGGCAGCCGGCGTGAGCAACACCAGCCGTGTGACCGTGCTCAAGAGCGCCAATAATGTCTATCTGGCCGAAGTGCAGGGTTCCAAGAGTCGTCTGGCTGTGCGCATCGGCTCAAGCTCCGACGTTCCTGCCGGCTACACCTCCGACGACCTCTACACCCAGGGCAACGGCTATGCCATCTGGGTCAAAGGCCATGGCGGAGGCAACGTAGGTCCCGAAATTCCCGACACCGAAGTCACCGTCTACTACGACAATACCCCCACCGGCTGGAGCGCGGTGCTGGCCCACTATTGGGGCAATGCCGAAAGCACTTGGCCCGGAGTGAATATGACCAAGGGCGACGGTAATATCTGGAGCATCACACTTCCGGCAGGCACCACCGGCGTGGTCTTCAACGACGGCTCCGGCAATCAGACCGCCGATGTGCTGAACCCACAGGACGGCCACCTTTACCGTCCGGCATCCTCGACCGGCAAGCCCGAATGTAATGATATGGGCGTCTACGGCAATGGCAACGACAATCCCGTCAACGCTCCTTCTTCGCTCTACATACTCGGCAACCTGGCCGACTCGCAGTGGGACACCTCCAAAGGCGTGACCATGACCCGCGAGGGCAATGCTTTCATTGCATCTAATGTTGAGTTTGTGGCCGCTGCCGGTGAGTCGTCCTGCTACTTCAACCTTACCACCGAACTTGCCGCCAGCTGGGACGACCTCAACATCAGCGCCGACCGCTACGGTGCATCCGAGGAAGGTGCCGCTCTTAGCTTGGGCACCTCTGCTCCGATGCTTCTCTATGCCGTGGGCGTGGATGCTTCGGGCTGCAAGTCGTGGGCGGTTGCTCCGGGCAAGTACGACGTTGTGGCCGACTTCGCCGCCATGACCGTGAAGCTTGCGCAGGCCGGCAGCGCCGGTGTGGAGAGCGCAGTGGTCGAAAGCAACGTAGCGCCGGAGTACTACAATCTCCAGGGCGTACGCGTCGACAATCCCTCGAGCGGCCTCTACATCGTAAAGCGCGGCGACAAGGTTTCCAAAGTCTACCTTCGCTGACAGCAAACTGAATAACAATAAAGACTCAGCGGATTCGGGGGATCTCCCCGGATTCGCTGAGTTGCTTTTTCAACACTTTCGGGATTGGGTTGTTGTAAAAATATGAAACAGACAGCAGCCCCGACGTCGCGCAACGGCGTGACCGTGAACTATACTTTTCTCATCGCATACCTTGTGGGACTGAGCGCCTTCGGGTCGTTCGTGAACGATATGTATCTGCCTTCGCTTCCGGCGATGACGCGCTTCTTCCATTGCACGGTGCCGACGGTGCAGCTGGGTTTGACTATGGGTATGATCGGGCTTGGCATAGGCCAGATTGTGATGGGCCCCTACAGCGACAAATATGGTCGCAAACCCATTTTGATTCTTTCGATTATACTCTTCATCCTTGCGGCCGTGGTGAGCGTGTTCTCGCCTACTATCCACTTCTTTTTGTGGTGCAGGCTTGTGCAGGGCTTCGGCGCCTCCGGAGGCTATTTTCTGGCGCGGACCATTCCGGCCGACCTCTACGCCGGCCGTTCTCTGGCCAAGACAATGGCCATCGTTGGCGCAATCAACGGCATCGCCCCGGCCAGCGCGCCCGTTGTCGGCGGTTTGCTCAGCCAGCATCTTGGCTGGAAGAGTGTTTTCATCGTTCTTGCCGCCTATGCCGCCATTCTGCTCGTGTTTGCTTTCAAGCTCAAGGAAACCTTGCCGGCTGCCGACCGCAGCAAGGGCAGCATTTGGGGCTCCTTCGCCAATTACCGCGCCTTGGGCACCAACCGCCGATTTATGACCCACGTAATGCTCAAAGGCACCGCCTTGGGTGTGCTTTTCGCCTATATCTCGTCGGCTCCGTTCATCATGCAGACGCATTTCGGGCTTCGGCAGGACGTTTTCGGCTGCCTTATGGGCGCCAATGCTGTCTTTGTGGCGGTCGGGTCTATGCTTGCGCTGAAATTCAAGTTGCTTAAGCGTGCTGCCGTAGTCGGAGCCTTCGGTCTGCTGGTGGCCACTGCCGTTCTGGCCGGTGCGCTTTTCTTCCTCAACTCGTTCTGGGCCTACGAGTTGCTTCTGCTGCCTATGTTGTTCTGTCTCGGTATGATATTCACCGTAGGCAATACTTTGGCTATGAACGAAGGACGCAACGATGCCGGCGATGCCTCGGCGCTGCTGGGTGTTGTGGGCTACATCTTCGGCGCCGTCGTAGCGCCTCTTGTCGGTCTTGGCAACATCATGCACAGCACTGCCATCGTACTGCTCGTGTTGGCCGCCATGGTTGTGGTGTGCGCGCTATTTACCCGCCGCATTGCCCCGGACCTGGGGTCTTAGCTGATCATACTCCAGTCGCCCTTTCGGCGGCAGGCTGCGGTGAGGGCTGCAGCGAAGACCGCGTTTTCCGGCAGGGTAAGGCCGGGGTCGGCGTCGAGCAGGCTCTCGGCAGCTTTGCGGGCTGATGCAACGATGGCACCGTCGGTGGCCAGATTGGCCATTTTCAAGCTGAAGGGAAGACCGCTTTGCATAGTTCCTTCGATATCGCCGGGCCCTCGCATTTCCATATCGGCTTCGGCGATGGCAAAGCCGTCGGTTGTCGATGTCATCACTTCCAGTCGTCGGCGGGTATCGGCCGTGATATTCCGTTTGCTCATCAGGATGCAGTAGCTGCGGTCGGCGCCGCGGCCCACGCGCCCACGAAGCTGGTGGAGCTGAGAGAGGCCGAAGCGCTCGGCGTTTTCTATCACCATAGTGGTGGCGTTGGGAACATTGACGCCAACCTCGATAACCGTTGTGGCAACCAACACAGCGGCCTTTCCGGACACAAAACGTTGCATCATTGCGTCCTTCTCGGCGGGTTTGAGGCGGCCGTGGACGAAGACCGTCTCCACTCCCGGCAGGGCGGCGCAGATGTTGGCGTAGCCTTCGTTGAGGCTTAGCAGCTCGAGTTTGTCGTTTTCGTCGATGAGGGGATGGACGATGTAGACCTGGTGACCTTGTGCTATCTGGCCTCGGATGCCGTTGAGCACCGAGCGGCGGTCTTCTTCGTAGCGCAGCACCGTGACGATAGGCTTGCGTCCCGGCGGGAGCTCGTCGATCACCGACACGTCAAGGTCGCCGTAGACTGTCATAGCCAACGTGCGGGGTATGGGCGTGGCCGTCATCACCAGAATGTGCGGAGGTATCCGGCTCTTGTTCCACAGCCTCGAGCGCTGGGCCACTCCAAATCGGTGCTGCTCGTCGATAATTGCCATGCCGAGATTTTTGAACTGCACTCGGTCCTCAAGCAGGGCGTGGGTGCCGACGAGTATATGCAGCGATCCGTCGGCCAACTCGGCTTCTATGGTACGACGCTCCGAAGTGCGCGAGCTGCCCGTGAGCAGACGCACGTTAAGACCCAAGGGGGCCGTCATGGCGCGCAGTGACTCGAAGTGCTGGCCGGCGAGAATCTCCGTGGGGGCCAGCAGACAGGCCTGATAACCGTTGTCGACAGCAAGCAGCATTGCCATCAATGCCACTACGGTCTTTCCGCTGCCAACATCACCCTGCACGAGGCGGTTCATCTGGCGTCCGCTGACGAGGTCGGAGCGTATTTCCTTCATAACCCGTTTTTGGGCGCCGGTGAGATCGAAAGGCAGTGCGTTGTGGTAGAATTCATTGAACCATCGTCCGATATGTGGCATCAGGTAACCGGCGGTCTGCACGCGGTGTTTGCGGGCTCGCCGCAGTATGTCGGTCTGGATGAAGAGGAGTTCCTCGAATTTGAGGCGATAACGCGCACGGGCTAGGTCGTCGGCAGAGGCGGGCGAATGGATATTGCGCAGTGCGCTGTCGAGGCTCATCAGGCCGAAGTCCTCGACCGTTTTGCGAGGCAACGTCTCCGGGATGTTTCTGATGGAGGCCAATAGGCCTACTATGGCGGTATGGAGCACGCGGGAGGAGATATTGCGCTGGCGGAGACGCTCCGTGAGGGGGTACACGCCGTGCGAGGAGCCGCCGGCAAGGGCGGTGCTGTCGGGTTTGTCGACCTCGGGATGGCTCATCTGCAAGGTTCGGTTGAAAATTCCCGGCTTGCCGAAGACGACATACTCCACTCCCGCAGCCATCTTCTGCCGAAGCGCCTTGATGTTTTTGAACCACACACATTCCATCGTGGCTGTGCCGTCGGTGAAGAGCCCCACAAGCCTCATCTTTGCGCCCTCGCCGAGCACGTTGAACACTACAAAGCGGCCCCTTACCTGTATGGCAGGCATGGAGCCGAGGTCGGCGCTGTCGTAGAGGCTTCGGAGAGTGTAGGTCTGCGAGCGGTCGAGATAGCCGGAAGGGTAGTGGCGCAGCAAATCCTCCGCAGTGTGGATGCCCAACTCGGAAGCCAGCAGCTCGGCTCTTGCGGGGCCGATTCCTTTGACGTATTTTATATCGCGGCGCAAATTATTTCTGCTATGGCGAGGTCGCGCGGATTTGTGATTTTGATGTTGTCGGGGCTACCGGCCACAAGCGTCACCGGGCGCCCGAAAGCGTGTATATAGGCTGCACATTCGTCGGTGGGCGCACCGTGCTTGGCGTTGTCGTGGTTTGCATGGGCGTGTATTATTTCGTCGAGACGAAAAGCCTGAGGGGTCTGGACGGCGCGAAGCGAATCGCGAGGCACGACCTCAACACCCAGACCATCGCCGAAGGCAAGAACAGAGTCTGTGAGTGCCACTGCAGGCGCCGCAGCGCCGGCGCCTCCTTCGAGAGCCTCCACCAGCGAGCGGAGCAAATCCGGGGCGGGGAAGGGGCGCGCACCGTCGTGGACCAGCACCACGGCGTTGCCGGGCACTCCGCGTCTGCGCAGGGTCCGCAGGCCGTTGAGCACCGACTCCGAGCGCGTGGCTCCGCCGAGAACAACCTCCGGCGAAGAGTATCCCGTCCGGGCGCACAATTCTTCCCAGATTTCCTTTCCGGAGTCGGAGAGCACAAGCACAACATCAAGCTGCGGAAAGACCGTGCGAAGCGTGTCAAGGCAGTGGCAGACCACCGGCTTGCCGGCCAGAGGAAGAAACTGCTTGGGAAGGTCGCCGCCGAAGCGGGAGCCGCTGCCTGCGGCCACCACAACGGCGGCGATGGGAGTTTGAGGCGTCGGCGTCACCATGCGAAAATGGGACGGGAAGCCATCATTTCATTAACTTCGGCGCGTACGGCGGCTATATTTTCGGGGTTTTCGTGGTCGCTGAGCACGCGGTCGATCAGTTCGGCAATCTTCGGCATGAGGTCGGGGGTCAGGCCGCGCGTTGTGATGGCAGGTGTGCCCAGACGTATGCCGGAGGTGAGGAAGGGCGAGCGGCTGTCGAAAGGCACCATGTTCTTGTTGGCTGTGATGTCGGCTTCGACCAATGCACGCTCGGCGGCTTTGCCGGTGAGCTCGGGGAACTTGGAGCGCAGGTCGACCAGCATGCAGTGGTTGTCGGTGCCACCGGAGACGATGTTGTAGCCCTTCTCAACGAGCGCTTTGGCCAGAGCGGCGGCGTTTTCTTTCACCAGACTTTGGTACTTCTTGAACTCCGGCTTGAGAGCCTCGCCGAAAGCCACTGCCTTGGCGGCGATGACATGCTCGAGAGGTCCGCCCTGCACGCCGGGGAATACGGCGGAGTCGAGCAGTGCGCTCATCTTCTTGATTTCTCCCTTTGGCGTTTTCTTGCCCCAGGGATTGTCGAAGTCCTTGCCCATCAGGATGATGCCTCCGCGGGGGCCGCGCAGGGTCTTGTGTGTGGTGGAGGTGACGATGTGGGCGTGGGGCAGGGGATTCTCCAGCAGGCCGGCAGCGATGAGTCCGGCGGGATGGGCCATATCCACCATGAAGATGGCACCGATGGCATCTGCCACGCGGCGCATGCGGGCGTAGTCCCAGTCGCGCGAATATGCGCTAGCGCCGGCAATAATAAGCTTGGGGCGTTCTTCGAGGCAGGTTTTCTCGAAGGCATCGTAGTCGATGCGGCCGTCGTCGGCCGAAACGTTGTACTCCAGGGCGTGGAACATCAGGCCGGAGAAGTTGACGGGGCTGCCGTGGCTGAGATGACCGCCATGGCTGAGGTTGAGGCCGATGAACTTGTCGCCGGGGTTGAGGCAGGCCATGAAGACCGCCATATTGGCCTGTGCGCCCGAGTGGGGCTGCACGTTGGCATATTCGGCGCCGAAGAGCTTCTTGACGCGTTCGCGGGCAAGCTCTTCGATTTTGTCGACCACCTGGCAGCCGCCGTAATAGCGTTTACCGGGGTAGCCCTCGGCATATTTGTTGGTCAGGCAAGAACCCATGGCGCGCATAACGTCGTCGCTGACATAGTTCTCGCTTGCAATCAGTTCGATGCCGTTTCTCTGTCGGCGATCCTCTTCGGAGATAAGGTCAAAAATCTGAGTATCCACGTTTTGGAGGGTATAAAGGGTTTAGTAGTGTCGGGAGATTTGGCGGAGAGAGGGTTTTTACTTGCGTTTTTTGCGCACGCTGAATCCGAAATGGCCCAGCGGACGCCCCTGGCAGTAATAGTGGCCGTGCGAATAGTTTAGGAGGCCGGCTTTGGCGAGGTCGAAACGGCCGGTGTCGTCCAGATAGCGGTCGTCGGCGACGACATTGACTATTTCGGCCACAAAAGCCGTATGCGAGCCCAGCTCAAGCTCCTGACGCACCTTGCATTCGAGCGATATAGGCGACTCTTCGACCATCGGGCAGGCCACGGTCATACCGGGGAGGGGATGAAGTCCCGATGCGGCCCATTTGTCGGTATCGGCGCCGCTCACCACGCCGCAGAGGTCTGTGGCGCGGGCCATGGCGGCGGTGGTGAGGTTGACGGTGAACTCTCCGGTGGTGCGGATTATGTCGTAGGAGTGGCGAATGGGGCGCACGGAGATATGAAGCATAGGAGGTTCGGTGCACATTATGCCCGTCCAGGCCACTGTCAGGAGATTGGAGCGCTCAGTGTCGCCGCAGCTCACCAGCACGGCGGGCAGGGGATAGAGCATTGTACCGGGCTTCCAGCTTAGTTTCATGGCCTACAGTATGTCGGCGTTTTCGGGTTTGACGGTTTTGTTGCAGTAATGGCAGCGAAGCATGCCCGAGTCGGCGTCGACGTTGAAGCGGGTGCGCATGGGCTCGTTGTTGGTGATGCACTTGGGATTTGAACACCTCACCACGCCCACGAGCACATCGGGGAGCTTCACGGCCCTCTTGGAGGCAACCTCGAAGTTGCGTATGGTGTTGACCACGGCGTTGGGGGCGATAACGGCGATGCGGTCGAGGGCATCCTGGTCGAGTTCGATGTCGGCTACTTTGATAATGCCTTTGAGGCCGAGGCGGTTGCTGGCGAGGTTGTCGCCGATGGTCACGCTGTTGCGGGTGTTTTCCAACCCCAGTATGCGAACGGCCTTGTAGACGGTTCCGCAGGGTAAGTGGTCGATTACCGTGCCGTTTTCCAAAGCGGCGACGGCCAGCTTTTTGGTTTCTTTCATTTGGGGATGTCTATGTTGAGTGCACGGGTTATGATGGCCTGGCGGGCGTAGACGCCGTTTCGGGCCTGCTCGAAGTAGTAAGCCTGGTCGGTGTCGTCGACGTCGGGGTTTATTTCGTTGACGCGGGGGAGGGGATGGAGGATGCGCATACCGGGACGACAGCCGGCGAGCATGCTGCGGTGCAGGCTGTAGAGGTCTTTGACGCGCTCGTACTCCATGGGGTCGGCGAAACGTTCGCGCTGCACGCGCGTCATATAGAGGATGTCGGTGTTGTTGATTACCTCGGGGGTGAAGTCAGCGTGCTCGATACATTCGATGCCCTCGCGGCGGCACATTTCGACGTATTCCGCCGGCATGGCCAGCTCGGGGCAGCTCACCAGGCGGAACCGGGGCCGGAAGTAGCGCAGGGCACTCATCAGCGAATGGACGGTGCGGCCATACTTGAGGTCGCCGACCATAGTAACGTCGAGGTCGGTGAGGCGTCCCTGGGTTTTGACTATGGAGTAGAGGTCGAGCATGGTCTGCGAGGGGTGCTGGTTTGCCCCGTCGCCGGCGTTGATTACCGGGGTGTCGGTGACTTCGGAGGCATAGCGGGCGGCTCCTTCGAGGTGGTGGCGCATCACTATCAGGTCGGCGTAGTTGCTCACCATCTTGATGGTGTCCTTGAGGGTTTCGCCCTTGGATGTGCTGCTGGTGGCGGCATCGCTGAAGCCTATCACACGGCCACCAAGGCGGTTTACGGCCGTTTCGAAGCTTAAGCGCGTGCGGGTCGACGGCTCGAAGAAGAGCGTGGCGACCACTTTGCCTTCAAGAAGTTTGTTGTCGGGGTGCTCCTGGAAATAGCGGGATCGTTCAAGCAGATCCAGAATGTCCGCTTTACTGATGTCGTCGATGCTGACAAGGCTGCGTGGATTCATTGCAGTGTGTTTTGGTTGTGCAAAGGTAAGGCATTTTCGCCACTTCTGCAATGAACTTGCGCCGAATTATTCGACGCCCTTTAAATAATGCCGCGTATTTCGGCGATGTCAGCCACCCCGGTGCGTTCGCAGTAAGCTCGTATCTCCTCAACTGTGCGGGCCGCACACCGGGGGTCGACGAAATTATAAGTGCCGATCTGGACGGCAGTGGCTCCGGCCATGATGAACTCCAGTGCGTCGCGTCCGCAGGTGATGCCGCCAAGGCCGACTACGGGAATTGAGACTGCCCGCGCCACTTGCCAAACCATTCTGACAGCCACAGGGCGCACCGCCGGGCCCGACAGGCCGCCGGTGACGGTTGAGAGCATCGGGCGCCGGCGCTCCACGTCGACTGCCATGCCCAGCAGTGTGTTGATGAGCGACACACTGTCGGCGCCGGCACCTTCGACTGCCTTGGCGATGGAGGCGATGTCGGTGACGTTCGGCGTAAGTTTTACCATGAGATGGCCCGGCCATACTTTGCGTACGGCGGCGGTGACTTCGGCGGCGCCTTCGCAGCTGGTGCCGAAGCCCATGCCGCCCTGCTTGACGTTGGGGCAAGATATATTGAGCTCTATCATCCGGAGGCCTTCCACCTCGGCGAGCCTCTCGGCGCAGGCCACGTAGTCCTCGGTCCTGGCGCCCGATACGTTGACTATCACTTCGGTGCCGACATTGCGGATGGCGGGGTAGATGTGGCTTATGAAGTGGTCGACGCCTTTGTTCTGCAAGCCGACGGCATTGAGCATGCCAGAGGGCGTCTCGGCCATGCGCGGGGAGGGATTGCCAAGACGTGGCTCCAGAGTTGTGCCTTTGACTATGATGCCTCCCAAGGCCGACAGCTCCATGAAGTCTGAAAATTCGAGGCCGTAGCCAAAGGTGCCCGATGCCGTCAGCACCGGGTTCGATAAGGTGATGTCACCCAGTTTTACGCTCAGATTCACCATTTCACCTCCTTATAATTAAATACCGGACCTTCTGTGCAGACACATTTTCGAGCGCCGTCGGCCATATCCTGCACGCAGCACAGGCAGGCGCCAAGTCCGCATGCCATCCTGTTCTCGAGCGATACTTCGCAGCGCACGCCTGCGGCAGCCGCTGCCGCTCCCACGGCCTTCATCATAGGCGTGGGGCCGCATGTTTGTACTATATCGAACGCCCCGGGATTGAATTCGGGGCAGCTCGTCACTACGCCATGCCAGCCTGCGCTTCCGTCGTCAGTGCAGACTACCAGGTCGGCCACATCCTCGAAACATTCATAAAGGAACGGGTCGGGCTTGCTGCGCTGGCCTAAAATGACCACCGGCCGTACTCCCCGCGCGGCATATTCGCGGGCCAGAAAGACCATAGGGGCAATGCCTACGCCACCACCTACCAGCAGCGGCATCGAAGCCGACAAGGAGAACGAACCGCCCAGAGGGCCGACGGCCGTAACCGGTGTGCCTGCAGCGGCGGCAGCAAGAGCTTCGGAGCCTTTGCCGACTTTTTTGACCAAAAGATAAAGATTGGTGTCGCTGGCACCGAAGATAGAGTAGGGGCGGTTGAGCAGAACACCGGGAGCGGCAAGGCCAAGCTCTACAAACTGTCCCGGCCGGCAGTCCGCAAGAGGGTCGGACGAAACGTTGCGCAGGCGCACAAACACCATGTCGGGCATCACCGGCTCAACGGCCTCCACCTGCAGGTTCATAATAGTCTTTCCGGTCATAGGCATAAGTGGGGTCTAAAAACAACAAAACCGATAGGCGAAGGCGAATCGGTCTGAGCTGTTGCATTAGAAGTAAAATTTGTGGCGGGAACGAGAATTGAACTCGTGACCTCCGGGTTATGAATCCGACGCTCTAACCAACTGAGCTATCCCGCCGTTTGCGAGTGCAAAATTAGACACTTTTTTTTAAACCACCAAATTTTTTTTAAAAAAATCTTCATTTTTTCTCGCCCCACATCCCCAACGGATTCTTCTTAAGGCTCTTTTGCGGCTATCCAAACTACATTCGGCATTTTCCACGCGGTGTATGAGACCGGCTCTAAACCCGCTTGGCTAAAAAACGACATGGATAGTTGGTTTACGATAGTTGGTAATATGGGTCCCGGACCGGAGGAGAACCAGGGGAGGGTTGACGGCTTGGGGGCGTGTGGTGCCTTTCTCGGCTTGCCGGTTTGATTCTTTTGCGGATGTTGAAAGTTTTTGTAATTTTGTCTTTATAATCCTAAAAACGAAAAGCCATGAGTAACTACGACGACTACAACGGCAATCCCGAACACGACATATGGGTAGACTACGACTACCAGGTCAACACCGGTGAACTCGACGACTGCTTCGACGACCCTGACTGAGAGTCGGCCTTAAGCGTTCGCAGGGGGGCGCCCCTCAGATGTGGAGGGTCTCGAGGAATCGACGCACTACGTCGGTGTGCCCGCTGTACTTGCCACGGTCTTCGCTGAGCTTGCAGGTGTCGGAATAGAAATCCCACTGCTCGGTAATCTTGGCGGCCACGAGCTTTATGACAATGTTGAGGGGCTTGACGCCAGGAAAATCGTTGGTGAAATGCGTACCTATGCCGAACGAGGGCTGGCAGAGTTGCCGGGCGCGTGCGTTTAGTTCGATAGCCTCGTCGGTGTTGAGACCATTGCTGAAGATGATTTGCTTTTCGCGCGGGTCGATGCCCAGCGAGCGATATTTCTCGACGATGAGATTCATCTGCTCGAGGTTGTCGCCGCTGTCAACTCGCAGCCCTTTGAAAAGCCGTGCAAAGTCTTCGGAGAAATTGAGGCTGAAGATATGCCAGCCGTAGGTGTCGTACAGAAAAGTCCCCAAGGCTCCCCGAAAAGTGTTGCGCCACAGATCCATGGCAATATGGTTGGCCATCAACGGCCCGTACATTGCCGCGATGGCGCACATAAATTCGTGGGCCATCGTGCCAATAGGCGTAAGGTCGTACTTCATGGCCAGATAGACATTGCTGGTACCGGAGAAAGCGCCGGCCCATGTCCGGGCGGCCGCACAGTCCGTCATTGCCTTCACCAGAGTGTCCTCGGCGCGAAACGACAGCCTGCGCCGAGTGCCGAAGTCGCTGAACACGCAGCCTGCCCCTAGAAGGCGCCAACCCTTCTCAAAGGAGCGGTTGTAGAAATCGTCGTAGTCGACCGCATCGGCCTGTCCCGTCATTATGAAGTATAGTTCGGAGATGATAGCCAGCACTTTCACCTCAAGCAAAATAGTGTCAGCCCAGAGACCCTCGAACTTCACCGAAAGCCGTCCGGACGCATCCTGGTCGACTTTCACCCAATTCCTGCGGTAGCGGAAGCCGCGCAGGTAGGAACAGAACCAACTCGGAATATAGGAACTTTTGCGCCGCAGGAAGGCAATCTCGGGCTCTGTGATTGCCAGGTCCTCAAGCATTTCGATTTGCTCTGACAGGGCGGACGCAAAACCTGCGGGGTAAACAGTATTATTGCGGTCGGTGAACTCGTATTTGACGCGAGCGCGGGGGAAGTTGCGGATTACCGCGCAGCACATAGTGAACTTGTACAGGTCGTCGTCGGTGAAGTGTGTGATTATCGGTCGCATACTTTTCAATTTGTCGTCGAAGAATAAAAGTCGGATAAAGTGAAAACGGCCGAAAGCCGCGCTGAGTTCACCTTCAGTGGGGTGCGCCGAATAAGAAAAAAATCAGAACCGCGCCACCGTCAATGGTACTACCTCCCAGCCATTCAGGCCAATGATCACAATGGCGTCCGACAGGATAAGAAAAGAATGGACATATTCTATTTTTTGGAAATTTTCAGGAAAACCTCACTTTTGCGCTGATAGAGAAAATACGCACGTCATATCCGCATCTTTCGCACATCAAAGCGTTGTGCCACTATCCTCTGCGTTGCCTCATCAACGACTACACCGGCCTTTCGCCGCGTGAGGTAAAATATGCAAGCCGTCCTGCCACCCATCTCGACTTCCTGATCATCAATCGCGTGAGCAAGACACCATTGCTCGCAATTGAAACCGATGGCTACTCATACCATAACGAAAACACGGTTCAGTACGAGCGAGACCGAATAAAAGACCATATACTCGAACTGTACGGCTTGCGTCTGCTTCGCCTTTCGACGGTGGGCCACAGCGAGGAAAGCCTCATTGTAGAGGCTTTGTCGTAATGTCGTTAAGCTCAAGGCTTTCTCTGCCGTCAAGGCATAGAGCAATCTATCGAATGGAGACTTCGGGAAATTCGAAATTTGCCATCGCCACGAGGTACTTCATCCGGTCCTCCCGAAGGGCCATCAGGAAGGGAGTTATGTCTTCGTCCTTGCCCTGGCACGTGAAGAAGCAGATTATAATGGCCGGGTGTCCGCCGACGAATATGTTTTTGCATCGGTAAATGTTGAACTCCACCAACTTCATTTCGTTGTCGGCACTTTCGCCAAGTATGCAGTCAAGCATATGTTCGCCGCCATTTTCATACATCTGAAAGTTGCAGCAGAGGTCCCACTGTTTGCGTTCGTTATAGGAGGCGGCGAGGTTCTGAATCCAGACGTTGGCGGGGAAGTCGCCTACCAGCATCCATATGGAGAGCATCTCGGTGAAATTCTCCGGTGTCTGTCCTTCGGGGAAATATTCCTGAAGGTACTGGTAGTCGCGGGGGTGCGAGCTCCAGCCGAGCTCGTAGTCGGTGCCGTTGAACGACAATTTGGTCGGGGTGTCCAGATAATTCTCGACTGCCTCAGCCCCAAGGACAGAGCATACTGCAAAAAGCAAGAGGAAAAAGAGCTGTTTTTTCATGGCGGCAAGTGTTTATTGCCCAAAGGTAGCAATAAAAACCGATTACTCCAAATATTTTTGCGTTCTGCCCCAAGAAAAGATACTCACTGCTACGCTGACGGGGGAGCGGTCCGCGCTTATTGCTTCTTCTTTTCCAAATGCGCCATTGCCCAGTCTATCAACGGATTCATTGCTTGGAGCAATGTTTGCCCGTAGGGTGTGAGTTGATATTGTGTGCGCGGCGGCACTTCGGGTAATACCGTGCGAGTCGCCAAACCTTCCCCGACAAGCATCTTCAGCGCTTGCGACAGCATCTTTGGCGACACATCGGGAATGGCTCTGTTCAATTCTCCGAAAAATTTTGGCCGGCCATCGCTCAGTGCGTCTACAATGAGCATTGGCCATTTCGCCGCAATGACGGCAAGGACGCTGCGGATAGGGCAACCCGTAACGTCCTCAACGATGTTTCCGCAGTCTTTCATTATAGCACCGCGTCTGTCATGGTCCATTGTGTGAGGCTACCTGCTTTTACCTGGATGCAAACGCTGGTCATATCGGTGTCGGCGTGCATCTTGCGGCTCACTTCGGGAGCTACTCTGAGCCAATCGCCGGCTTCGAGGGCCACTTTTTCGCCGTCAAGTTCCATGCTTCCTTTGCCGGAAACGATGAAATAGATTTCCTCGTTCTCCTTGTGGCTGTGGAAGAAAGGCACTTCCGTACCGGCAGCCATTACATTTACTGAAACTTCTGCACCCGTCAGCGAGAGGGTGTCGTGCAGCTCGGTGCGCTGAGCGTCGGCCGCTACATGGGTTTTGCTGTACTTGCTCATTGTATGTGGGTTATTTGGGTTTCGCACTGCAAAGTTACAACGTCTAAATTTGCTTGTCAAGTAGTTACCTCGGAGTAACCACCTTACTTCGGAGTATAAAATTTCTATATCATAGCGTTATAAAAATAGCTTTAACACTCGTTAATGTAAAAATAACCACTTTGAGCAGGTCTACGCACTTATCATAAATCATCCCATTCCGCTACAGATTTATTCCGAGCCAGAATTGCAACAGATAATTTTCGTTGGGTTTATCAAAATTTCAAAATTTTTGCAGACGCTTGCGTGAGAATTTTCAGAACTTTCTGGAGCTTCCTCTTGTTTTTCCGATACCGAAGCATTAACTTTGCCATCGGAAACGCTGTTCCCTTGCGTAGGAAGGAGGTCCGGCACATCATTTTCTTGATGTTCAGCTAAGCGCCGTTCAGAGCTGTTGGGGAGCAGCGCTTGTTTTGTATATACCCGATCAAATGACATCAATTTATCCTTAATCTTACGCGCCTTGGAAACCATATGGCTGCTGGTGGATATTTCCAGTCCTTCTCGCTGAACGGTTACTGAGGTATAGTTTTTTATGGTCTCGCCGTTGCGTAGGAAGGTTTTGACAAACACATATGAGAAAGGACGTTCCGTGGTTTGTCCTTCCTTTGCCTCGCTTGGCTCAATCAGAATTAAATCTGGGTCTTGAAGGGTGCGAACGAACATGCCGAACTCCGCACTACGTTTTTTATCAATCAGCTTCACATACAGACCATCCCCCATTTTAACGACTCCAATTGGCGTTTCTATGGAATTGTTAACTCCAAAACTCTCATGCCATGCTTGGGGTGTTATTGAGCGGACGTATCTTGCCGACAACCACAGCAAGATACTGCTCGTTCGAGCAGTATCTGGGAACCAGGAACCGGAAACCGGGGATTTGGCCAATTCCCAATCCCAAATTCCAGGTTCCCACACGGTGCAAACCGTGTCGGTCGTTACCTCCCAAAACCTCACTCGCGGCAACCGCGCCGAGTCGGCGTTCATTTCCACCGACCCGGCCATATTCAATAACCTTTTTGAACAGGTCAACGACCTTATCAAAAATCATTCAGTGCCTCTCAATGAATTATTCGGCCGAAGAATTGGAGCAGATTGAGCGCTACGCTTCAATCTATTTGAAGATTTCCGACATCGCCGTAATCCTTGACATTCCGGCTGACGTGTTGCGAGCCGACATTGCGGATCGCACCACTGCCGTCAGTAAGTCTTACCGCCGGGGCAAAGCCTCCTCAAAGGTCAAGCTACATTCCCAAGAAATGATGCTCGCCCAAGTCGGCTCACCCCTCGCTATCGAAAACGCGCACCGCAACCTCCTAGATATGGAGGATGATGAATAAAACGAGATGCGACCTCTCAGCCGCACCTCGCTATTTGATGGTGTGAAAAACTGTTTTACTCGGCTTTCTGCTTGAATTGAATGGGAATGACGAAGCTTACAGCCACCGGGTTGCCTCCGACGGAGCCGGGGGCCCATCGCTCTGTGAGTCCGTTTTTTACGGCATCTATCGCGATTTGATCAAGGTCGCCGTAACCGCATGATTCAATTCGGCGGATGTCGCCTATCGTTCCGTCGGCGTTTACGGTAAACCCGATAAGGGCTCGTCCGCTTGCTTCGGCCTTCCAGTTGCGTCCGGGGTCGGGGAATGTCAACTTTCCCATAACGGCATTCATCATAGCCGTTTCGCCTCCCGGATATTGAGGCATCACATCGGCGGTGTCGTAGACTCCGATTTCAGTATCGTCGTCATTTGTTGCAGACGCTTGCACATTTGCGGTATTTTCATTACCTTCGCTGACGGAAACGCCGCTGTTGCTGATGGTTGACACTGCGGCGCGCACTGCGGGCACGCCTGCCACCAGGAGCGCCAACGCAAGCATCGGCACAAGTGCGAGGGCCTTGAATTTACGCCCCGCACCACTTTTTTCTTTGTACATCATGGTGATACGTTTTTTAAGTTTACTATGATTGAGGCTGTTGGCTAAGGACGGGAATCTGGTGCCAACAGCTTTTTTTATCAATAACATTTGGTACTCCTGCGGATTGTGGCCGCTGTCAATCACCGCCATATCGGCTTGATACTCATGAACGAGCATCAATTCATCGCGCATAAGCCATGCGGCGGGGTTGAACCAGTTGATGATGCATACAATCTGTGCTATCAGCAAATCAACCCAATGGTGACAAGCCACGTGCTTTAACTCGTGGGTCGTAATTGCCCGGCAATTACTGGTATAATCAGCGCGGCTAATCAAGATATACCGCATCCAACTGAACGGAGCGAATTTATCATCATCGGTCAAAACCAATGTATATTCACCATGAGTAACCTTATCGCCGGAGCGTATCATCTTTAGAAGCCTAATCCATGTTATGACAGTTTTTGCGGTCACAACCGCCATTCCTGCCATAAACGCCCATATCAAGACTGTTCCCCAAATTGGTTGTGATTCGGTACAGGACTTGACTCCGATAAACCCAAGACCTTCAAAGACGGACTCTTGAGAAGGTGTGGAGGAAACCAAAAGATGAACGAGTGAAATCAGCGGCAAATAAGCAAACGATACTATATATATCATAAGCAACACGCCTCTGTTGTAGTTATGTTGGTTTTCCCTTGCCAAGAATACACGATAGGCAAGGAACATCGCGAGCATCAGCAGACCGCTTTCCAGTGAGTATGATAAAAATGTTCCCATTGTCATTTTCCTTTGCGTTCAACCAATTCAAGCAGTTCTTTAAGTTCGTCTGCCGAGATTTTATCCTCGGCGACCAATGCCGATACAGCCCCGTAGTAGCTTCCTCCGAAATAATTCTTTATGAAGTTGCCGAAACTACGACTGCGAAAATCTTCTTTTTGTGCAATCGCATAATAATGGAATGAACCGGCAACTTCATTGTGGCCTACGAATCCCTTGCCCTCCAAACGGCGCATTACAGTTGAGACCGTATTAAAATGCGGCTTGGGGTCCGGATACATCTCCACAAGCTTGCTTATTTGTATCGGGCCATGTTCCCATAGGAGTCGCATCAGTTCCTCCTCCTTTGGCGTCAGTTGGTCTTTTTCTCTCTTTCTCATAACTATTGTTGTAGTTGACGATGCAAAGTTAATAACTATTTCCGTAGTTGCAACGCCCAAAGCTCATTCTTAACCTTTCTTAACTATTAAAATAGTTGTGGTAACTACTCAGCTATCGCTGGGCGACGATAAAGTCATGGATTAGCGGTTGGCCTGTTAGACCAACGCCAAAACTGC
>UQLO01000005.1 GCA_900541865.1 uncultured Porphyromonadaceae bacterium
CGGTTTGCGGCGGCGGGGCGGCGGGGATTGCAAATCCCCGCTCCATAGCGCCCTCCCTACCACGCCCATTCTACATTTTACATTTTACATTTTTTTAATAGCGTCAGGCGGACGCTTGCGAGCTGGAAGCTCGCCCTCCTTGGGGCCTCGCACAGGGGGCGTACCGGGGACGAAGTCCATTATGATTGGGGCGTCCACAAGGGACGCCATCCGTTCCAAATTCAAGTTGTTCAGAAAGCAAACGCCACGGACTCCAGCGGCTGATCGGTTTTTTTCGCCGAGTTGGTACACACCCCGTCCTCTCGCCGCCACGGCCACTATTCACTATTCACTATTCACTATTCACTATTACCTATTTGACGCAAAAAGCCCCGGCGCCGCTGCCTGCGTACCTCCTCTTTCATTCGGCAGCGGCTTGGTTCCGGGGCTGTATGGGGCGCTACAGTGTCTTATTTCACTGTCAGACGGGCGGTCTGCACGTCGGCGCTGTTGGGGCCGGTCATGATGTCGAAGTCGCCGGGCTCGAGGATGAACTCAAGGTCGTTGTTGTAGAACTTGAGGTCGTCGGTGCTCAGGGTGAAGGTGATGTTTTCGGTGGCGCCGGGAGCTATGTCGACGCGGGCAAAGCGCTTGAGCTCCTTGACGGGGCGGCTCATCGAGGCGGCCAGGTCGCGGATGTAGAGCTGAACCACTTCGGTGCCTTGGCGGCTGCCGGTGTTGGTCACCGGGACTGTCACACTCACCGTGCCGCCTTCTTCAATCTCGGAAGCGCTCAAGGTAGGAGCGCCGTACTCGAAGGTGGTGTAGGTGAGGCCGTAGCCGAAGGGGTAGAGCGGCGTCACGGGGCTGTCGATATAGTTCGAGCGGTATTTCTCGAACTTGGCGGGACCGTCGCTGCGTGGGCGGCCGGTGTTGAGGTGATTGTAGTAAATGGGAATTTGACCTACATTGCGCGGCATGGTGGCCGACAGATGTCCCGAAGGTGCGGTCTTGCCGAAGACGACGTCGGCGATGGCGTCGGCAGCTTCCGAACCGCCGAACCATACGTTCATCAGCGCCGGAACGTTCTCCTGCTCATAGCTCATCACCGTGGGGCGCCCCGAGAAGTTGAGCATCACAATAGGCTTGCCCGTTGCCACGAGCTTGCGCAGCAGGGCCATCTGAGTGTCGGGCAAGGTAAGGTCGGTGCGCGAGGCACTTTCGCCGGAGCCTTCTACGCCTTCGCCCATGGCGAGTACGATGATGTCGGCTTCGGCTGCAGCGGCAAGGGCCTCGGCGTGAAGCTCCTCTTCGCTGCGGGGGTCGCGGATGGAATTGGGGAAGCTGACGGCCTGCTCAAGCTCGGGGTCGGAGTAGAGATTTGAGCCTTTTGCATAGATGAGCTGACCCTTTCCGGCAAGCGCATCCTCGAAAGCCCGACGTACGCTGCGGTAGCGCTCGGGGCGTGCGGCCACACTCCAGTTGCCCTGCATATGGGTTCCGGCGTCGGCCAGCGGGCCGATGAGGGCTATTTTGCCCTGCGGAGCCAGTGGCAGAAGGTTGCCTTCGTTCTTCAGAAGCACGAAGGTCTCAGGCACAAAGGCGCGGGCTTCGGCGCGGTTTGCCTCGGTGTAGATTTCGCTTGCTTCGCGGGCCGGGTCGATATATTTGTAGGGGTTCTCGAAGAGTCCCAGTTTATATTTTGCCTCCAGGATGCGTCGTGCGCATTTGTCGACCAGTTCCTCGCTCACCTTGCCTTCCTCAACGAGCTGACGGAGGTTGCTCAGGTACATCCACCCGGCCATATCGAAGTCAAGACCGGCTTCGATGGCCAGACGGGTAGCGTCGGCCGGTCCGCCCATGCCGTGCTGCATCATTTCGGCGATGGAGCCGTAGTCGGCGGTGACGATGCCGTCCCAGCCCCAACGGCCGCGCAGAACGTCGTTGAAAAGCCAGCTGTTGCCCGACGAAGGAATACCGTCGACGACGTTGAACGAGGCCATAAAGCTGCCGGCGCCGGCGTTGGCGGCGGCACGGTAGGGCTCAAAGTATTCGTTGAACATACGCTGGCGGCTCATATCGACCGTGTTGTAGTCGCGACCGGCCTCCGAGCCGCCGTAGAGGGCGAAATGCTTCACGCAGGCCATGATTTCATCGTTGTTGCGGAGGCTGTCGCCCTGGTAGCCGCGCACCATGGCTTCGGCGATGCGTGCTCCCAGATAGGGATCTTCGCCGCCGCCTTCGGCCATACGTCCCCAGCGGGGTTCGCGGGTAATGTCGACCATAGGACTGAAAGTCCAGCAGATACCGGCCGCCGATGCTTCTTGAGCGGCGATGCGAGCTCCGCGCTCGATGGCCTCCATGTCCCACGAGCACGATTGTGCGAAGGGCAGGGGATAGACGGTTTCATAGCCGTGGATAACGTCCATGCCGAAGATGAGCGGAATACCCAGACGGCTGTTTTCGACGGCGGCCTGCTGAAATTGTCGAATCTGCTCGGCGCCCTTCATATTGAATACGCCGCCAACGCGTCCGGCGGCTATGTCGGCGCCGATGTTGGAGTCCATAAGGTCGCCGGTGACGATGTCGCCGCCTACGGGGAGGTGGAGCTGGCCGATTTTCTCCTCCAGGGTCATTTTGCTCATCAAAGAGTCGATGAAGGCATCCATGGCGGGGTTGGCCGAGGCAGAGGCCGCCGTGGAGGCGGAGACAGCCAGTATAAATGCTAACTTGCGCAGTTTCATGGTGTTTTGGTTTATTTTGATGCTGCGGTGTCTGCCGAGGCAGCTCCGCTGTAGGTGAATGTCAGTGTGCTGCGGACGTCGTCGGCTGCCGCGGCGATATGTGCGGTGTAGGCGCCGGCGTTGGCCACCCAGCGGTGGGCATCGGCGTCGAAATATGCCAGGTCGTCGGCATTGACGCTGAGGCTGACCGTCTTGGTCTGGCCCGGTTCGAGAGCCACTTTGGCGAAAGCCTTAAGCTCCTTAGCGGGTCGCATCACGGTTGGATTCTGCTCCGAGACGTAGAGCTGTACGATTTCCGAGCCGGCCACATCGCCCGTGTTGGTCACCGGGACGGTGAAAGTAATCGTCCCGTCGGCGGCAAGGTCGGAGGAGGAGGCGGCGACTTCGCCATAGCTGAAGGTAGTGTAGCTCAAGCCGTGGCCGAAGGCAAACAGCGGAGCGATATTGCGGGTGTCGTGCCAGCGGTAGCCTACCAGGATGCCTTCGTTGTAGTGGCAGTCGAGGATGTCGGAGTCGGCGCGGCGAGTGCCGGGATAGTCGCCCATGGCGTGGGCCGCAACGTCGCTCAGAGCCTTCGGGAAAGAGAAGGGCAGCTTGCCCGAGGGGTTCACGGCGCCCAAAAGCACGTCGGCGATGGCATTGCCGGCCTCGCTGCCGAGATACCAGGCCTGCACGATGGCACCGACGCGGTCGGCCCACGGCATGGCCACGGCATTGCCGCTCACGTTGACAACAATGAGCCGGTCGTTGACCTGTGCAAGAGCTTCGACGACGGCATCCTGGCCGTAGGGCAGCTCGAGCCCGGCCCGGTCGCTGTCCTCGGCGTCCTGACCGGACGATTTGTTCAGACCGCCCACGAAGACAACATAGTCGGCCGAGCGGGCCTTGCTGACAGCGTCGGCGATGAGTTGTTCGGGCGAGCGAGTTTCGCTAAGGTCCTGGCCGGTTGTCACGCCGTTGTACTCGCCGGTGACGTCGCCGACATAGCCGCGTTCGAAGTCAACCTCGGCGATACCTTCAAGGGCGGCACGAAGGCCGTCGAGCGGAAGCACTTCGCGCTGAACCTTCAGAGAGGAAGACCCGCCGCCCACCGTCATCATCTTGATGGCGTTTTCGCCGACAACGAGCACCTTTCGGCCCTCGAGATTCTTCATCGGCAGAGTAGAGTTGCGGTTTGCCAGCAGCACAATGCCCTCGCCGCCGATGCGTCGTGCGGCGGCGTAGTGCTCGTCGCTGCAGAGTGAGCCGAAGCCCGGTGAGGTGTTCATCGCCGTGCGGAAAATCAGCCGAAGCACGCGGCGGGCCTTGTCGTCGAGCTCGGTGGTGCCGACTTGGCCGGAAGCGATGCGGTCGAAGTAAGGAGAGGCCATATAGTAATTGTCGTAGGCATTGGAAGCGCCGGCGTAGAGGCCGTTTGTCCAGCTGCCGAACTCCAGGTCGAGGCCGTTTGCGATGGCCTCGTCGGTATCGTGCGTGCCGCCCCAGTCGCTGACCACGGCGCCGTCGTAGCCCCATTCGCCCTTGAGAATGCGGTTGAGGAAGCGGTCGTTGTGGCAAAGGTGCTGACCATCGTAGAGGTTATAGGCCGCCATGACGCTCCAAGCGCCGCCTTCATCGACAGCGGTGCGGAATGCCGGCAGGTAAAGCTCGTAGAGTGTGCGGTCGTCGACGTGGACCTGCGTGGTGTGGCGGTTGAGCTCGTGGTTGTTGAGCGCGAAATGTTTCACGCAGGCCGCCACGCCCTGACTTTGCAGCCCGCGGATATAGGCTGCGGCCATTTTGCCGGCCAGACGCGGGTCTTCGCCCATATACTCGAAGTTGCGGCCGTTGAGCGGCGTGCGGTAGATGTTCACGCCGGGACCCAAAACGACATCCTTGCCGCGGAAGCGGGCCTCTTCGCCCAGGCTGCGGCCGTAGAGGCCAGCCATATCCGTGCTCCACGTAGCCGCCAGGCAGGTCAGTGCCGGGAAGGCCACGCAAGAGTCGTTGGTCCAGCCGGCCTGCTCCCATTCGTCCCAAAGCACCTCGGCGCGTATGCCATGCGGGCCGTCGCATGTCCACAGCTCGGGTATGCCCAGCCGGGGCACTCCCGCCGAGCAGAATTTGCTCTGAGCGTGGATAATGTTGATTTTTTCGCGCGTGGTCATGCGGGAAAGGGCGTCGTCGACGCGCGCTTCCAGCGGAGCCGTGGCGTCAAGATAGACCGGAGTGGCAGTCTGAGCGGCGGCTCCCGGAAAGAAGCCGGCCGCAAGACTCAGAATAAGGATTTTAGAAAGGTTCATTATCAATCTCTTACTGTGGAAGGGTAAGTTTCATGGATTCTATATAGGCGCCCTGCGGGGTGCAGTTGGAAGCTTTGACGGCTTCGATGAGGGCCATCAGGGCAGCGCGGGCTGCGACCTGCTGGGGGCGCCCTGTGCGCACCTCCTCGTAGGAGGCGCGGGGCGACTCGGCGAAGGCAACCACCGAGTCCCAGCCTTCAGGACGGGCAAAAGCGTTCATGCACGAGCCTTCGATCTTCTTGTAGGGCCAGAAAGTGTAGCCGATGTTGTTGCTCTCCATCACCTCGACGAAAGCAGCCTGCCAGGCCTCGGTGTTGTGGCCTATTTCGCCCATATACATCGGAGCGTCGGCGCTGTCGCGGAAGGAGATGTAGTGTTCGATGGCTTCGGCGGTGGCCGGTCCGCCATAGCGGTGGCAGGTATAGGCTATTGCGGGCCCGAAGTCGCTGCCGTGCAAGGGGTTGAAGTTGCTGTTCCACTGAGCGGCCCCGATGAGGATTATGTGGTTGGGGTCGACGGTGCGCACCGAGTCGACGGCGCGCTTCATAAGGGGCGCCAGAGCACGGTTGAGGTGGTCGCGGTCGTCGAAATAGTGGGCAATGGGTTCGTTCATAAGCTCGTAGGCCAGTACGACAGGCTCGTCGGCGTAGCGTTCGGCTATTCTCTTCCAGATGGAGCAGAATTTGGCCTGGTTGCCTTCGGATTGGAATAGCCAGGGGTAGCCGTAGCTGTCGTCGATATTGTCGCCGGTCTGTCCGCCGGGGCAGTCGTGCATATCGAGGATGAGGTAGAGGCCGTTGTCGCGGCACCACGCTATGGTGCTGTCGATGCGGGCAAAGCCCTCGTCCGGATTGGTGCTGCCCATATAGGGCTCGTCGGTGAAAAGTTTGTAGTGGAAGGGCAGGCGTACGGTGTTTGCGCCCGTAGCGGCGATGAATTCGATGTCGGCCCGCGTTATGTAGTTGTCCTTGAAAGCCTGCCAGAAATTTGCCGTCACTTCCTCGCCAACAAGCTGGCAGAAGGCGTCGTTGATAAGTCGCGGCGAACTGGCACGGCTGAAACCGAACATATAGCCTTCGGGATTGAGCCAGTTGCCGAGGTTGGTGCCTCGTATGAGCAACTTGGTGCCGTCGGGCTTGACAAAATCTTTGCCCTCGACACGTACAAAGGCCACTGCCGGGGTCGTGTCGGCGCTATCGGCAGGCTTACCGGTCGAGCAGGCGCCCAGGAGAGCGGCGGCGATGGCGGATGCGTAAAAGAGGTGTCGCATTGGATTAGGCCGGTGTGTGGTTCCCAAGGTTTTTAGTTCGGTTAGGGAAGGCGCTGGAACACACGCACATACTCCACTTCCATCGTAGCGGGCAGACAGCTTTCGTCGACGCCCATAGCGCCGCCCCAGTCGCCGCCCCATGCGAGGTTGAGGATGATGTAGAAAGGCTTGTTGAAGGGCCAGGTGGCAACGTCGCCCTTTTTGTCGTTGTCGAAGGAGAGCAGGATGCGGCCGTCGACGTAGGTGCGGATGTAGTCCTCGGTCCACTCCAGGCGGTAGATGTGGAAGTCGTCCTGAGCACCCGAAGTGAGGCGCTCGGCCGTTTTCTGGGTGCCCTTGGTGTGGTTGTAGCTCTCGCAGTGGATTGAAGACGAGGTATAGTTGGGATTGTAGCCCACCTCTTCCATAATGTCGATTTCGCCGCAGCGGGGCCAGGGGTTTGCGGCGTAGTCGTTGTTGGCGGGCATCATCCAGAAGGCGGGCCAAGTGCCTTTGCCCTTTGGCAGACGGATAGCAGCTTCGAAGATGCCGTATGTCCAGCCTTGGTTCTCCATGGCGTATATTCGGCCGGAGTAAACCTTCCCGTTGGCTTTAAAAGCGTTGATGGAGAGGCGTCCGTTGTTGAGTTCGGTGACGCGCTGCCCGTCGTAGGAGCCGTTGACGTAGGTCTGCAGCTCGTTGTTCACCCATCCGGGTCCGGCCACCTGATGCGTCCAGGAGTCGGCGTTGAGAGTGGTGCCGTTGTCGAACTCATCGTGCCATACCAGAGTGTAGCCTTCGGGAACGTCGATGGAGGGGTCGACCGGAGCGGGCACACGACCCTTTTGAAGTACCGAAACAGAAGCGCGTGCACGGCCGCTCATCACCAGAATGGAGCCGGTGCGGTCGGTGAGGGAGGCGTTTTCGGCCACTTTCACCTTCACGCTACCGCCGGCGGAAGTGGTGCCGGTGTTGGTCACAGTGATCCACGAAGCTTCCGACACTGCCGTCCACTCGCCCGAGGCCGTCACCGCGAAGGCAGCCTCGGCCGGGTCGGCAGAAAATTCGAACGAAGTCTGCGAAACGGTCAGCGAGTCGTCGTTAGTCACCTTGGGCTCGTCGTCGCCGCCGCAGGAGGTCAGTAAGAATAAGGATAAAAAGGGTAGAAGGTATCTTGTTTTCATAGCTTGTGCGTTAAAAAAGAGTGAGTTGAACTTAAAAAGGGTTGAAAAAAGGAGGGGGGCGCCGGCGCCTGAGCCCGGCGCCCCCCTGAATTGGTCGGAGTGTGTTATTCGAGATGTTTCTGAATGATGATGTTCTTCACAGTCACCACAGTGCCGTCCGGGTTGCCGCCGAAGTCGAAGACGTAGCGAGTCTTGGCCATTTCGGCGGGTGCGGTGAGGTTTGCGCGCCAGAAGGTGTTGGGGCCTTCGGTGAGCTTGACGGTTTCGGCGAAGAAGAAGTTGTCGTCGTTGCCGTCCTCGGTGAATTTAACCGTTACGGAAGGCAGCTCAACATTCGATTCGAATTCAACCTTGAAGTCGTAGGCCTGGTCTGTTCCGAAGCCGGGTCCGCCGGCCACGAACATCTGAGCCTGCCACATTTCCCAGGTTGCCGAAGGCAACTCGATAGTGATGGCGGTTCCGTCGATGGTCGGCACGGGGTCGGGCAGCTGAGCCCATCCGGGAGCGTAGTAGAAACCGATCTGCGGAACCACGCTGCTCCAGAGGTTTTCGGCGCTTGCCACGTCCACCCAGTTCGGTTCCTGCTCCTTGGGGAGTTCGGGAAGCACGGTGCCGTCGTCGTAGATGTGGTTTTTGAGCACGAAGTTCTCCACGCTGATCTGTATGCCGGCGGGGTTGCCGCCGAAGTCGAGGGTGAACACGAGGTTGTTCATGTCGACGGCAGCCTCCAGGTCGCTGAACCAGAAGGTGGTGGGCTCGTCGGCGCTGGTTTTGATTTTGGCGTTGGGGAAGAAGGAGTGAGCGTCGTCGTCGTCGCCGTCAGGATGGATTTTGAGGGTGGCGTTGCCAAGGTCCATCGTAGTGGTGAAGATGAAGGAGCCGTCGAAGTGCTCGCCGGCGGGAAGGCAGATGTCGGTGCCGATGTGGCATTGTGCCTGCCACTGGTCGGTAGTAGCCTCAGGCAGAGTAACGACAAATGCCTCGTCGGTCAGGGTGTATGCCGGGTCGGCGATCTGAGCCCATCCGGGAGCATAGAAGAAGGAGTTGATCTTCTTGTTGGCGCTCAACCAGAGGTTGTGCTCATTCTCGAACACGAAGCCGCCGAAACCGGTCATCTTGGTGTTCTCGATGGTGAAGGGCAGCGAAATGGTGCCCAGCGAAACGCCGTTGGCGTTGCCCACCTTAGCCTCGATGGCGTATTCGCCCTTCTTGCGGTAATACTTGCTCATCTGGGGGTTCGAGGAGTAGCTCTTGCCGTCGACAATCCACACCGGATAGACGCCCTGACCATTGAAGGTGAAGGTGGCGTAGTTGGTTTCCTGGTCTACGGTGACGGTGAAGTTGTCGGCGTAGTCGGCGACCTGGGGAACATCGGTGACGTCGATGTTCTGTATCTTTTCTTCGTTGCACGACGTTGCCAGAGCCGCCAGAGCCAGGGCGCATGCTGCGAATTTGATATAGCTTTTCATTTTCAGTTTCTATTAGTACGGATTTTGGGTGAGAGTGCCCTGTGCCTTGTCGATTTCGCTCTGCGGAATGGGCAGATACTTCTTGTTGGGGCTCCAGGTGTTGGTGCGATAGCCGTATTCGTCGGGAACGAGCACGCTGGCTGCCTTGTCGGTGCGGATGAGGTCCCAATAGCGCTTGCCTTCGCCTACGAACTCAAGCTGACGCTCGGCCAGGATGTTGTCGACGGTGGGTTCAACTTCGGTGACCAGACCGGCGCGGCGGCGAACCCGGGTGATATAGCCCTTGGCCTCTGAGGTGCTGCCGCCGGTGGCGACCAGAAGCTCGGCGGCATTGAGCAGAGCCTCGGAGTAGCGGTAGATGCGCCAGTTGTTGTTGTAGTTAAGCTCGCCCGAAGCCTTCTGGCCGGCATTGCCGCCTGCCTTGGCAGTATACTTCTCCAGGAAGAAGCCGAAGTCCTGGTAGCGCTTGTTGTACTCAACGCCCGTGGCCGCTGCGTTCCAGCAGGTAGCGTCGCGGCGGGTGTCGTTGTTGGCATAGCGGTTGTAGGTCTCAAGACGAACGGGAGCGAAGCCCCAGCCGGCCTCATGGCCTTCAACACCGCTGGGCCAGTTGTTGGGCGATACCAGAGTGGGAAGCACAGTGCCGCCGGCGGCAAGAGGATTGCCCCAGTCGCGGATGGCGTTTTCGGAGATATAGTTTATTTCCCAGATAGACTCCGAGCTCCATTCGCCCTCTTCGGTGAAGATGGTGGTGTAGTCGGGCACCAGTTCGTACTGCGGGGAAGCGATGATTTCCTTCATGTAGTTCAGCGCGGTGGCATAGCGGGCAGTGTCGCGCTGGTACATAACGATTTCGGCGTAGAGCATGTAGGCCATGGCGGTTGTGACGCGGCCGGCTTCGGCGTCGGAAGCGCGGAAGTCGAGGGCGTTGAGTGCGATGGCAGCCTCAATGTCGGCAATCATCTTGCCGTAGAGCTCGTCGGCGGTGATCTGAGCGGCGATGTAGGGCTCGGTGAGGTTCACTTCGTAGTAGGGCACGTTGCCGTAGAATTTCCACAGCCAGTTGGCGTAGAAAGCGCGTAGCACTCGCACCTGGGCCGTCCAACGGTTGAGCTGCTCGGGAGTAGCGTCTTCAATACCGCGTTCGATGGCTTCGAGGACGTCGTTGCAGCGCTTAACGCCGCTGAAAGCCTCTACCCAGAGGGAGGTGACCACCTTGAGCGGAGTGGCCGAGTAGTTTGCCATCAGGTGCCAGTTCTGGTTGTCGGTGGCGTTGTTGCCGCCCACCCAGAGGTCATCGGCCATGATGTCGCTCAGCAGGATGTAGGGAGCGTATTCATCCAGGCCCCAGTCGGTCCACTGCAGAGGGTCGTAGGCTGCCGTGACAGCCTCTTCGAGGTGCTCGGCGGTGGAGAAGTATTCGTCGGACGGAGTTTGCGTGGGGCTTGTCACGTCCAGGAAGGAGTCGGAGCAGGCGCCGAGGGTGAGTGCAGCCAGGCCGAGTCCGAGGATATATGCTTTTTTCATGATTGAGAGTCAGTTGGGATTAGAAAGCGAGGTTGCAGCCGATAGTCCACACGCGGGCCTGGGGATACACGCCGTAGTCGACGCCCAGCGAAGTGCCGCCCGAGGATATTTCGGGGTCGAAGCCGTGGTACTTGGTCCAGGTTTTGAGGTTCTCGGCGGCAACGTATACGCGGAACTTGGAGATGGAGACGCGGCGGGTGATGTTCTCCGGCAGGGTGTAGCCCAGCTGGATGTTCTTAAGACGCAGGTAAGAGCCGTCGTGAACGTAGAGGTCGGAGCTCTGCCAGTTGTAGCCGTCGCCCTGAACGTAGCGCGGAAGGGTGTTGGAAGTTCCTTCGCCGGTCCAGCGGTTGAGCATATAGGAGGGGAGGTTGGTGCTCTGAGCGTCGATGCGGCGGGTGGCGTCGAAGATGTCGTTGCCGGCAACGCCCTGGAAGAAGATATAGAAGTCGAAGCCCTTCCAGTTGGCGCTCAGGTTGATGCCGTACTGCCAGTCGGGCATGCCCTTACCGATTTTGGTGCGGTCGTCCTCGGTGATGGAGCCGCTTCCGTCGACGTCGACGAATCGAACGTCGCCGGGCACGAGGGAGGTGCCGTAGCGGGCGTTGTACTCAGCGGCCTCGGCGGCGTTCTGGATAATGCCGTCGGTCTTGTAGCCGTAGAAGTAGGGGAAAGGCTCGCCGTTCTGAGCGCGCGAGATGGTGCCCACGCCCTGGAAGGAGTCGAGGTTTGCCCAGCCCTGTTCGTTGCCGTAGGAGATGAGCTTGTTGTGCAGATAGGAAGCGTTTGCACCTACGCGGATGCTGAGGTCGCCGAAGTTCTGGCGATAGCCGAAGTCGAGTTCGACGCCGGAGTTGCGCATCTTGCCGACGTTGCCCACGGGGATGGATTCGCCGACGTACTGCGGCAGCGAGAGGGTCATCAGCATGCCGTCGGTGTCTTTGATGAAGTAGTCGATGCTCAAGGTGAACTTGTTGCTCAGGAAGCCCAGGTCGAGGCCTATGTCGGTCTGCTTGGACTCTTCCCACTTCAGGTCGGGGTTGGGGAGCTGGGTGGGCTTGGCGCCGACCACGATGTGGCCGTCCTTGCCGAATACGTAGTTATTGCCGGAGGCGGCAAGGGCGATGTACTGGAAGTCGCCGATGTTTTCATTACCGTTCTTACCCCAGGATGCGCGCAGCTTGGCGTTGTTGAGCCAAGGAGCAAGGCTGTGCATGAAGGATTCGTTCATGATGTTCCAACCTGCCGAAACGGAGGGGAAGGTAGCCCAGTGGTTGTTCGAGCCGAAGCGGCTGGAACCGTCGCGGCGAAGGGTGGCTTGAATCATATAGCGCTCTGCGAAGTTGTAGCTTACGCGGCCGAAGTAGGAGGCCAGCTTGTTCTTCACCGTGGGAGCGCCGCCGCTGCTCTGGTCGCCGTCGGCGGCAAGACCGGTCGAAGCGTCGATGTAGGGGCGGTTGTAGTTGATGATGTTGTTGCGGGCGCCGCTGACGTAGGAACCGCTGCTTTGCTTGGCGGAGGTGCCCAGGATGATGCTGAAGGAGTGGTCGCCGATGGTCTTGTCGTAGCTCAGAAGGTTTTCGAGCTGCCATACAAGGCCTTCGTTCTTCGAGGAGTATGCGCTGGAGAAGGTCTGACCCTGGCCGTCGCGGAGGTAGTACTTGGGAGTGTAGCCGTCGTTGCCCCAGAAGGAGAGGTCGGCACCGTAGCTGATGCGGTACTTGATGTTGTCCCAAATCTGAAGTTCACCGATGAAGTTGCCCACGAATTTGTGGCTGTGGCCCTTTTCGCCGGGGAGAAGGAGGTTGGCGATGGGGTTGCTCATTTCCTGGAAGTTGCCGAAGGCGGTGGGCACCATCACCAGACGTCCGTCGGGGCCGTAGGAGGGCACGTACGATGCCTGGCCGCTGAGGTAGCTGAGCTGGGATGCTTCTTCTTGGCTGCCTTTTTCAAGGTAGGGAGTCAGGATGGGGCTCATGGCAAGCGCCGAACCAAGGGGAGAACCCCAGGTGGAGTTCACCTCGATGCCCTTGCTCTTGATGCGGGCGTAGGAGATGTTGGTGTTGACGGTGAATTTGTTCAGGAAGGAGCGTTCTTTCGAATCGTCGAACACGGTGATGCCCAGGTTGCTGCGCATGGTAAGACGCTGATAGTTGGAGCGGTCGAAGTTGCCGCCTACTATACCGTCCTGAGTGTAGTAACCCAGCGAGAGGAAGTAGTTGACGCGCTCGCTGCCGCCGGTGAGGCTGAACTGGTGGCTCATCACCGGAGCGTTGTCGTTGAAGACTTCATCCTGCCAGTCGGTGCCTTCGCCGTAGGAGGCGGGGTCGGCGTAGAGCGGAGCTATGCCGGCGTTGATGGCGCCTTCGTTCATCATCATGGCGTACTGGGAGGCATTGAGCACGTTGCGTTTCTTGGCCTTGCTCTGCCAGCCGTAGCTGAAGTCATAGCTCAGGCGTGCGCGACCCTCGCTGCCCTGACGCGTGGTGACCAGAATAACGCCGTTGGCGGCGCGCGCACCGTAGACAGCGCCCGAAGCGGCATCCTTCAGCACCTCGATGCTCTTGATGTCGTTGGGGTTGAGGTAGTCAAGGCCGCCTTCGATGGGCATGCCGTCGACGATGTAGAGAGGGTCGGAATTGTTGATGGTACCGATACCACGCACGCGAACACGCGAAGCGGCGCCGGGCTGGCCCGAAGCCGAAGTTACGGTTACGCCCGATGCAAGGCCCTTGAGGGCATTGTCCATTCGCAGAGGTGCGGTGGCTTCGAGGTCATCGCCCGTAACTTGCGAAATGGCTGCCGTGACCACGCTCTTCTTCTGCACGCCATAGCCCACGACCACAACTTCGCTAAGAAGATTATTGTCTTCTTCAAGAACAACGTTCATGGTAGGAGCGGCGGCCAGTGTGCGGCTCACGTATCCTATATAGGAGAAGGTGATCTGTGTGCCGTCGGCTACTCGCATGGTGAATTTGCCGTCGATGTCTGTGGTGACACCGTTTGTTTGTCCTTGTGCCACGACCGATACGCCGATTAGAGGCTCGCCCGTGTTGTCTTTAACCTCGCCGTTCACTGTGATGTCCGCAAGGGCCGCCGATGTGCCCAGTATGAACATCGCCAGTAAAACCACCAAGGATTTCAGTTCGATTTTAAGGCTTCTCATTACTTTTGGTTAAATAGGTATTAGGGTTTGAATTCTGGTTGCAAAGTTAAAAAGCATAAATTGGGGCTGCAATATCCGGTAAACTCATAAAGTAAGTATGCTAAAAAGCCAAAGCGCCCAAAATGAGCGCTTTGCCGAAAAATATGGTAAATAAAAAGTAAGTTTTCGGAAGGTTTTCGGAAAGGTCGACGACCCTTCTATCGGCGACTTTTTACCAACCGCCGGTTGCTCCGCCGCCTCCGGTGCTACCGCCGCCGAAGCCACCGCCGCCGAAGCCCCCGCCGAAGCCACCGCCGCCGAAGCCTCCGCCGCGCCGCGAACCCATGGCAGCCCCGAGCACGGCGCCGGCAACGAGGGCGCTGTCGTCGACTTTGCGCGGCAGACGGTAGTTTTCGTCGTGGTCGTAGCCGCATGCCCGGCAGTGGTACTGGCGCACGCCGAGTCCTTCCTGACGGGTGGTCGGCTGGCGAAGCACGCGGCTGGTGCGCAGACTGTAGGCGCGCACTCCGCAGCGCGGGCACGGCGAATAGGCCGACGAATTGTCGACGTAGGCCTCGACGGCGGTTTCGCCGCACTTGGGGCAGAGCCAAACGTCGTAGTCGACCGAGCCGAGCTGTTCCTCGAGGTCCTGGCCCGGGTTGAGGTAGTTGTTGTCGGTGGCTTCATCGAGCTTCTTCATTCTGGCGCCGCAACGGCTGCAGACGCGCGGGGTGTTGCGCCAGCGCTGCAGGAGTATCACCAGGGGCAACGAGGCTATCAGCGGTATGCCCAGCCCCAGGAAGGTGCAGGCGAGGAATACGGGGCGGTAGCGCACCATCGAGACGTAGCGTTCGTGGCGGTCCTTGCCGCGAGTCTCCACCAGCATGGCCACCAGCCAGAGCAGCAGGCCGCCTGCCACGCAGCAGGCGAAAATGAGGTACATATGAAAAATGTCGGCGTCGTCCGACTGATGCGTGGCGTTGTAGTCGGCCTCGCGGCTGAGTATTTCGGGCGTGTTGTCAGGGTCGGTGAGGATGGAGCATATGGCCTGCACAGCGTCGGTGGTGCCGGCGTCGTAGTTGCCCTCGCGGAATTCGGGAGCCATCACCTCGCGGATTATGCGGCCGCAGGTGATATCGGGCAGTACTCCTTCCAGACCATAGCCCGGACGTATGGTGACCTTGCGGAGGTCTTTGACGATGAGTATGAGCAGGCCGTTGTCGCGGTCGTCCTTGCCAAGCTGCCATAGTTCGAAAAGCTCGGTGGCGAAGCGGTCGGGATCGTCGCCCTCGATATTGTCGACGGCAACGACTACGGCCTCGGCCGTAGTGGCGTGGCGCAGCGAACGCAGCGAGCGGTTCAGCGAAGCAACCGTCGCCGAGGAGAGTATGCCGTCGGGATTGCTGACATACTGTGTGGAGTCCGAAGCCTGCACGTTGGGCACTTCGGAGGGGGTATATGTGCCGGCGGCCATGCTCAGCATGGTGCCCAACAGCATAAGGAAGGTGAAATATATCTTCATAAACTACTTAACTTCAACAATCTGCACGTTGGTCAGGTGGAGACGAGCCTCAATATACTCCGCAAGCCGCCGCCGTTCCTGCTCGCTAATATGGTGCCTGGTGTGGATGAGGGCGTAATTGACGGTGTCGATACGGGCGGTGTCGGCCGGATGGGCCACCAGCGTGGTGGTGATGGCCAGTCGCTGCACATTCGGGAACACCACGTGAACTTCGGGCGCCACTTCCGGCGCCGCCGTGGCGTTTGTGCGGTCGGCGCTCAGCAGAGCCGAGAGTGAGTCGACCTGCTGCTGCTTTCGGGCTATGGTAGCCTGCGCCAGGGAATAGACGTCGGCCAGCGTAGGCGCCATGGTCTGCCCGGAGTCCTCCTCGCCGCCTTGATAGATGACAAGGCGCGTGTCGGCAAGCCCGTAGTACTGCAGGCGCGAGGACAGCGCCAGCCTCAGCGAGTCGGCCGGCTGCGGACGTCCGATCAGCGTGAGGGTGAGGGTACGCCGGCCGTTGGTGTCCGAAATCTTGTGGGTGAGCACCTGAGTGCCGTCGAAATTGCACTCGCGGCTCACGAACTCGTCGGCCCGCATATTGTATTTGTTCTGCTGGAGCATGCGGTAGGTTAGATAGATACTTGGCAGCATAGTAAGAATGGCCAAAGTGTAGACCACCGTCCGAATGCGGCGTGCGCGGGCCGGATCGGCCGAAGGGCGCGCGCGGTATTTCATCAGCTTCACCCCGATGAAGGTGGCGAAGGCAATGTAGATGGAGTTGATGATGAAAAGATAGGAAGCACCAAGGAAATAGTGCATCTGCCAGGTTGCCAAGCCGTAGCCCGCTGTGCACAGCGGCGGCATAAGAGCCGTTGCTATGGCCACGCCGGGAATAACATTGCCCTTGTTGGTGCTACCCAGAGCGATGATGCCGGCACCACCGCCGAAGAAACCGATGAGAACGTCGTAGATAGTCGGCGAGGTGCGCGCCAGAAGCTCGCTGTGCTGCTCGTTGACGGGCGATATGAGGAAGTAGAGCGTGGCCGTAATGACAGAGAAGCCGGCCGCCATAACCAGATTGCGGACGCAGCGCGTAATAAGGTCGAAATCATGGATGCCCACACCGAGACCGAGGCCGATGATAGGTCCCATAAGCGGCGAAACGAGCATGGCGCCTATTATCACAGCCGTTGAGTTGGTGTTAAGACCCAGAGAGGCTATGAAAATGGCTAAAATGAGGATGAGAATGTTGGTGCCGCGGAAGGACACGCCGTCGCGGATGTTCTGCTCCGCCTCATCCTGGCTCACAAGCTGGCCGGACAAGGAGAAATAGTTCAGAAAAAATTCGCTCAGGCGCGTTGCAACGTTCTGTTTCAAGGTGATGAACCGTTTAATATATAAAGGTTAAGAGCGAAAGGTTCTCGCTCTTAACCTTTATAACATATGGGTTGATGTGGTGGTTCAATATTTTGCGTTTCGCATGTCGCCGGTTTCGTTGAAGGCGTTGTGGAAGGCGAAAGCGCTGGTCAGGGTGTGGGGAGTCTGCCCCTGGGTACCCAGGCGGAGGTAGTCGCGCAGCAGCTCGCGGTACATGGGGTGAGCGCAGTTGTCGATGATGCAGTGTGCGCGTTCCACCGGGTCCTTGTGGCGAAGGTCGGCGATACCCTGGTCGGTGACAATCACGTCGACAGAGTGCTCGCTGTGGTCCGGGTGCGCCACCATGGGCACGATGTTGCTGATGGCGCCGCCCTTGGTGATGGAGGGGCAGCTGAAGATGCTCACATAGGCATTGCGCGTAAAGTCGCCGGAGCCGCCTATGCCGTTCATCATCTTGGTACCCAGCACGTGGGTGGAGTTTACGCTGCCGAAGAGGTCGGCTTCGAGGGCTGTGTTCATGGCGATGACGCCCAGTCGGCGGATAACCTCGGGGTTGTTGGAAATTTCGGCCGGACGCATCACAATCTTGTCGTGGTAGAACTTGAGGTCGCTGAAGAGTCGCATCTCAGTCTCGTCCGAGAAGGTCATGGAGCAGGTGGAGGCGAACTTGCACTTGCCCTTTTCGAGCAGTGCCAGAACGGCGTCCTGGATAACTTCGGTGTACATCATGAACTCAGGCAGCTCTTTGCTCTCGCCAAGGTCGTAGAGCACGGCGTTGGCAACATTGCCCACACCGCTCTGCAGAGGCAGGAACTCCTTGGGCAGACGGCCCGCTTTGTATTCGCCCACAAGGAAGCGAACCACATTCGAACCAATCAGCTTGCTCGTTTCGTCGACGGCGGTGAAGGGCTTTACGCCGTCGTAGGAGCTGGTCTTGACGATGCCGACAATCTTGGCCGGGTCTACCTTGAGAACCGGGGAGCCTACGCGGTCGTTGGGGGCGTAGATGGGTATTTCGCGGCGGTAAGGCGGGTCGAGGGGAGTGTAGATGTCGTGCATGCCCAGCAGCGAGGTCGGCAGCTTGTCGTTGAGCTCGATGAAGATGCGCTTGGCCTTGGCGGCATAGGTGGCAACATTGCCGACGCCGCAGCCCAGTACAACCGTGCCGTCCGGCTCGACGGCGGCGGCTTCGATGATGGCCCAGTCGAACTCGCCGTAGGTGCCGTAGCGCACTTCCTGCGCCATTTCGGAGAGATGGCGGTCGAAGTAATGGCAATCGTGGGAGTTGATGCGTTTGCGCAGGTCGGGCACGTTCTGATAGGGAGCGCGCATATTGTAGGCGTTGGCGCGGCTCATAACGCCGTCGACGTGGTCGCTGGTAGAGGCTCCGGTGAACATATTCACTTTGAAGGGACGGCCCGCCTCGTGTTCGCGGGTGGCCTTCTGAGCGAGTGCTTCTGTAACGGCTTTGGGAGTGCCGGGGGCGGTGAATCCGGACAGACCGATGGTGTCGCCGTTGTTGATCATCTCGGCGGCTTCCTGGGCGGTTAGGATATTGAATGCCATGATATGTTAGATATAGATTTTAAGTTTTTTGTTGTCGATCGATTTTTGCGTGATGAAGAAAATATGCCTGCTCAGAAGCGGCGCCGGAGCACTTCGCCCCAAATCATCGCCGCCCGCGGGTCGGTGCCTCCCGGAAGCATGGGCCGCCGGCGAGGGACAGCCGGAGCCGGGGCGTGCTCGTCGGCCGCCATCGAAGACTCCGCCATCGGGTCGAAGCCGTCGTTGCCGCTCAGGAAGGGTGTCGGGGCGGCTTTCGGAGCCTCCGGGGGCGTCGAAGACGCCGCATGCGAGGGCCGGCGCCCTGCAGGCCGGCGCTGCGGGGTCGGGGACGCCTTCTTTGCTTTGTCGGGACGCTTTTTGAGCCCCTTGGCAATGATTATTACAATATAGATGGCGCCAACTAAGAGAAGGGAGAACAAATCCTTGTCCAATTGAGCATATTTTTGCGCAAAAGTAGTCATTATCCGTCAACTAAACAAATCAACGCCCTGAAATTATTGAAGAATGTTAATGTGCGGCCCATTTTTGGCATAGACGGCCAATTTTGAGTAATTTTGTGCCTTAAAATCAGGCCCGGCGCAGAGCGCGGGCTTACCGCTATTGCCAATGGAGAAAGATATGGGCGAAGAACGCCTCCGAAAACTTTATATAGAAACGTATGGCTGTCAGATGAATGTGGCTGACAGTGAAGTCATTGCTGCAGTTGCCGAAATGGCGGGCTACACCATTGCCCATTCGATGGACGAGGCCGACGCCGTGCTGCTCAACACTTGCTCGATTCGCGACAATGCCGAGCAGAAAGTAGGCGCGCGCCTGCGCACTCTCAACGCCGAGCGCCGCAAGCGCCTCGCGGTCGGCAAGCCTCGTATGCTTGTCGGCGTGGCCGGTTGTATGGCCGAACGTCTCCGCGACGGTCTGGTGTCCGACTTCGGGGCCGACCTCGTCGTGGGCCCTGACGCCTACCTCGACCTGCCGGCCCTGCTGGCTTCGGCAGAGGAGGGCAAACCTGCCGTAAGCGTCGAACTCAGCACTACCGAAACCTACCGCGACATAGTGCCCGCCCGCATACCCGGCCACAACATCAGCGGATTCGTGAGCATAATGCGCGGCTGCAACAACTTCTGCTCCTACTGCATCGTGCCCTACACCCGAGGCCGCGAGCGCTCGCGACCCGTCGACAGTATTCTGCGCGAAGTGCGCGACCTCGCCGCCAGAGGCTACCGCGAAGTGACTCTGCTGGGTCAGAATGTCAACAGTTACCTCTGCGAAGGCACCGACTTTGCGGCTCTGCTGAAGGCGGTGGCCGATGCCGTGCCCGACATGCGCGTGCGGTTCACCACCTCGCATCCCAAGGATATGTCCGACGCCATTATAGCCGCAATGGCTTCGCGCGCCAATATCTGCCGACATATCCACCTGCCGGTGCAGAGCGGCAGCAATGCCGTCCTCAAGGCCATGAACCGCAAATATACCCGCGAATGGTACCTCGAACGCATCGCCGCTATACGAAAAGCTATGCCCGACTGCGGAATATCAACCGACCTCTTCACCGGATTCCATGGCGAAACCGAAGACGACTTTCAGCAGACCCTCTCGCTGATGCGGGAGGTCGGTTTCGACTCTTCCTTTATGTTCAAGTACTCCGAGCGGCCCGGCACCCTCGCGGCAAGAACTATGCCCGACAATATTCCGGAAGACGTTAAAATAGAGCGCCTTAATCGTATGATTGCCCTTCAGGGCGAGCTTTCCGCGCAGTCCAACCGGCGCGACGAGGGCCGCGTCTTCGAAGTGCTGGTCGAAGGCGTTTCCAAGCGAAGCACAGACCGTATGGTCGGACGCACCGGACAGAACAAAGCCGCCGTATTCGACCGCCGTAACGCCAAGGTGGGCCAGACGGTGCGCGTCAAAGTGGTCGGCTCAAGCCCCGCGACATTGCTGTGTGAGTTGGTTGAGTGATGTTTAACTTTGTTTAACATTGATTTGCGCTTGTTAAGTGGCCTATTATGGTTAACTTTGCGCATTGGCAGTGTAGCAACCCATAAAAAATCAAGCATATGAAAAGTTACTATATAATCGACGGTACGGGCAAGCAGCTCGGGCCGTTTCCCGGAGAGACTCTCAGGCAGCACGGTCTGCACGACAAGATGTACGTGTGGTGCGAGGGTATGGGCTCCAATTGGATGCAGGCATGCGATGTTGAGGAGCTCAAGCCTTTGCTTGCTCCGCAGGCCGCTCCTATGTCGCAGGCTCCGGAAAAGAAATTTGAAGAAAAGAAAGCCGATGCAACTCAGCTGATCAACCCGCAGCCGGCCGCTCAGAATCCCGCCATGGGCGCTCAGGCAGCCGCAGGGCCCCAGCCCGGCGCTTTCGGCCAGCGTCAGCCCGGTCAGTTCGGCGCCGCCCAGCCTCAGCAGCCGCGGCCTCAGCAAGCCTACGGCCAGCAGCCCTATGGCCAGCAAGCCTACGGCCAGCAGCCATACGGCGCTCAGCAGCCCTACGGCGCTCAGCCTCAGTACGGCGCTCAGCAGCCGCAGTATGGCCCCCAGCAGCCCGTCGGAGACATGACAAAGCCCGACAACTACTTGGTCTGGGCCATTCTGGTGACGGTGCTCTGCTGCCTGCCCTGCGGCATCGTGTCCATCATCTTCTCGACCAAGGTTGACCCCGCGTGGACGCAGGGCAACTACGAGGAAGCCAAGAAGAACTCCGACAACGCCAAGCTTTGGGCTTTGATTGGCGCCGGCGCAGGCCTGGTGGTGGTAGTAGTCTACTTACTGTACTTTGCCGCCATGATGTCGGCTGCATTCTGACATTGAAGAAAACCGCACTTATAGTACTTGCCGCGGCCGCGCTCACTGCGCTGGCTGCGGCATATTTTTATTTCAATCCCGAGGACGAGCTGCTGGCCCCAAAATGTCCCTTCAAACTCCTCACCGGCCTGTCGTGCCCATCCTGCGGCGGCCAGCGCGCCTTCCACGCCGCCCTCCACGGCCGCTTCGCCGACGCCATTGCCTACAATCCCTTCCTCCTAATCGGCCTTCCTTACCTTGCCGCTGCAGTCGTAGCGTCGGCCACACACGGCGCAGTAGCGCGCTGGACCCGGGCGCACCTCCTCAACCGCACCATGATGCTTCTATACGTCGCCCTATACTGCATATGGTGGGTCGTCCGAAACCTCCTCGCCGTCTGACTGAACAAAAAAACATCAAATAGTTGCCAAGATAGGAAACTTTTATTACCTTTGCGCATCTAAGCAAACATAATGGCAGACAGATTTGATGAAATGGGTTCTCTTTTCCTCCGGCGAAGAAAAGAACTGGGTCTCACTCAGGAGCAACTGGGTGAAAAGATTGGTGTGACCAAATCGGAAATATCCAAAATTGAAAACGGGCGGCCGATAACTTTTTCAACCATCAACAAACTCTCCGAAGCACTCCGAGTGACGGCATTAGTCGACCTTCAGACCAACGTAGATGCTTCGCTTGATGTCATCCATTACATCGTGATGAGCCTCGGGGCATTTGCGCGAAAGTTCAAGCTTACAAAAAAGGAAGCCTGCAACTACCTTGTGCGTTTCAAGGGAATCGAATTCTCTATTCGCAATTATGAGGCCGAGCATCAGCTTTCCCTTCAGGAATGCGTCGACGATATGGCTGCTGTTTGTCGGAGAAACGGAGGTGCAGTGCAATGAGACTTTTTCATGGTTCCAACCAGCCGATAGAGGCCATAGACCTGGCCAAGGGCAGAAAGTTCAAGGATTTCGGCCGGGGGTTCTACACAACCCATCTGAGAGAGCAGGCGGAATTTTGGGCCGTTAGAATCGCCGAGCGTTATGGTGGAGTCCCTGCTGTGAGCGAATTTGAATTTAACCTGAAGGCGGCCTTGGAGGCCGGGCTGAAAGTTAAAGTGTTCGATTCGCCAGATAAGGAGTGGGCATTGTTTGTGATGGCCAACCGGCGGCAGAATGGCGAGGAATTCAATCATGATTTCGACATCGTAATCGGCCCGGTGGCCGACGACAGGATGGCCCGTCTCTTTGGCCTTTACGATATGGAGATTATCGAGCTCGATGCTGTTGTTGCCGGTTTGACTTACAAAGATCTCAACTCGCAGTATTTCTTTGCTACCGAAGAATCTCTCAAATACCTCGTGCGCATATGAAAGAGCAAGACAATAATTTCGATTTTTTGGTTGAATACATCTCCGCGCGTTTGGCGGAATGGCTGATGCGCGACAAAAATGTAGGTATAGAAGAGGCTCTGCTTTTGATTCATAACTCCGAAACCTTCGAAAAACTGTGCGAAAGAGATACCGGACTCTACATTGAGAGCCCGGCCTTTGTCTATGGCATTCTGAAAGAAGAATTCCGCAAGGGCACCATCCGCGGCCTCACGGAATAATTCCCCCTTATTTCCGGAGGTGGTCCATCAGCTCCCAGGCGAACATGCGTTCGCCGACCTGACGGAAGCCTGCACTGTCGTAGAGTCGCCGGGCGCGAAGGTTGCTCTTGTCGCATAGCAGCCCCAAGGGCTTGCCTGCCATGTGCGACCGCTCCGACATGGCCTCTATAAGCGTGCGGGCTATGCCGCGGCCCCGGTACTGAGGCAACACCGAAAGGCTGTCGAGATAGTATTCGTCGGAGTCGCACTCGTCGGGCATCTTGCCGTCCATATCGCGGTCCAGAACCAACTTTACTTCTTCGAAGAATGCTTTGCGGAGCTCATGGAGGCGGCCGCCGTCGTAGGCTACTATAACTCCGGCAGCCGAGCCGTCGTCGTCGACGGCCTTCAGCGCGTTGAGGTAGGAATACTGCGAGTCGGTGCGCGCCGCAAGACGGCTGAACAGGCGCACTACGTCGTCGACGGTATGCTCGCCGGCAAATTCACGGGCCAACTCCGGTCCGATCGCATCGACTACGGCCTCTCCTATAAGGCGTGCATCGTCTATGGTGGCTGCTACTATTTTCATGATAAAGAGATTGGAGTATAACAAAAAAAGTGGAGAAAAACTCTCCACTTTAAAGTTGCCTTGGAAAGATTCGAACTCTCACAGGCGGAACCAGAATCCGACGTGCTACCATTACACCACAAGGCAATATGTTTTGCTCGGCTTGCGGAGCGGCGGGGCTCCCTTGCTTTTGCGAGTGCAAAGTTAGGGCGAATTTTCGAAGCGTGCAAATTTTTACGCCACTTTTTTTAGAGAAAATGCAAACAGATGTGTTTTTCTTCCCGTTTGGCGAATAAATTGGCCGTTAAGGCTCCGAAAAGCAGCCCTGCTCCAAGCCGTACAATATGCGGCAGGGAGCAGGGTATGCTGAGAAGGCAAAAAAATCAGCCGAACATATTGCCGATTTTGCCCTTGATTTCGTCGATGACGCTTTCTTTGACGCCGTCGCCGTCGAGGTCGCCTATAAGGCCGGCGCCTTTCACTTTCTCTATAATCTCGGTGATGGAGAGGTTCTGATGATCCTCGCCTTTGATGAGCTCGGTGACCTTCGATACGTCGAAGGAGTTGCCGAACTTCGATGTCAGTTCAGTCAGTATGCTCTGAATGTCCATATCGGTCGGGTTTTAGGGGTGTTAGTAGGTTATTGCGGGTTCGAGTGTTTTGGCCTGCTCGATCATCGCGCTTATTTCTTTTTCGGAGGGTACTCGGCCGCACAAGTGCTTCTGCTCGTTGACCTTCTCCAACGAAGCGTGGAGGTTGGCCGCAACGCGGTGGCGAAGTTCCTTGACGGTGTCCACGCCCGAAGCCTCCAGCAGTTCTGCAAACTGACCGGCCACTCCCTTTATGCGGAACAAATCAGCATGGTTGGCCCATTTGAGAAGCAGAGCTTCGCTGATGCCGCTGTCCTGCGACAGGCTTTGGCGTCCACGCGGGGTGGCGCAGCGAGCAAGCAGTTCTTCGGTGGTGCGGATCCCGACGGCATTGAGTCGCTCGGCGTAGTGGGCGCCGATGCCCTCTATTTCTTCTATTCGATATGCCATAATCGTTTACATTAAGTGAAACTATGTGGTTGTATGTTTATAACATTCCGCCTTAATCGCCCGGTTCATCCGTTAACAATTATTGTCGAAAAAAAGCGGCCCCGGACTGAGGTCCGGAGCCGCTTTTCGGGGTAAGGCTGAATCAGTTTCAGCGCACTTCTTTGCGAACTGTCACGGTGCCGTTGGCGCGGGTTGAGCGCACAAGGTAAACGGCTCCCGGGGCCGGAGTGTCGACGCGGGCGCCCGTGAGAGTGTAGTAGACTTGCTCAACAACCGGAGATGTAGCCACGATGCTTTCGATGCCGGCCAGGGGGTTGGTGACGATTTCGGAGTAGGTCGTCTCGGTGGCATTGCGGTAGCCGCAGCGCACGCCAACGGTGGCGTAGGGCTCGAGCACAACAAGCAGCACGCCGCCGTCGCCGGTGTGCATAATGGTGAAGTCGTTGGAGTAAGTGGCCGGTACGTCGGTCATGGTCTGGTCGACGAAGTCGTTTTCGGGAGTGAAGGTGTGGAGCTCGCCGTTGTAGTACACGTTGTAGAAGAGTTTGGACGTATCCAGAGGACGTCCCTCGGTGTCGGTGGAGGGCATCATGAAGTATACCACGCCCATGCCGTCGTTGTCGTCCCACTCGATGTCGAAGCTGTCGGGAGCCGGGGGCGTCTGAACGACGTTGGCCATCGGCACAAACTCCATGTCGGAGAATACCGACGAAGGATTGAGCTTCTCCGTGCCGATGTTGACGCAAAGCACGTCGCTGCTGACCAGGCTTTCGCCATTGCGGCTAAAGCTGATTTTGTTCTTCTCGGTGAGGCCTTCGGCCAGGTTGCCCTCTGCTCCCACAGCAAAGGTGTAGAAGCCGATGTAGTTGCCCATGTACTGCGGAAGGTCAAACTCCCAGCCGGCCTCGGTTACGGTGCCTTTCACCCACGCTTCCGGGATCCAGCGGTTCAGGCCCTGCAGCCACACTTCGTCGCCGGCAAAGCCCACTTCCATCTGGGCGTGAACCTCGGCGTTTTCGTTGTTGATGTAGTTGAACTCGTAGATTTCGGTCGAGGTGAACTCTGGTGCCGTCTGAGGCGTTTCGGTCCAGGGCTTGATGGTATTGCCCTTTTCGCCGTAGGTCAGGAAGCCGCCGTTCTGGTTTATGGCGCCTACCATGCCCGTCAGGCGTGCAACCTGCTCGTTTTCGATACCTTCGGTGGAGGGAAGAATCTGGGTGAGCACACCGTCGATCCAGCGCATGGTCATGTTGCAGTTTTCCGGTACCATCTCCATGGTGATGGTGCCGTTTTCGTCCAGTACGGGTGTGAGGGCGGCCAGATACCAGGTGTAGGCCTTGTCCTGATATATTTTCTGCGGGAAAGCAAAGATCACGTCGCCGTTGTCCTGAACGGTGCCGTGAATCCAGCTGCCGGTTTTCTTCTCCAGAAGGAAGTTCTCCAGATAGACGTCGTTGCCGTCGACAACCATGTGGCGCTCCACGCCGTAGTTGCCCGTGATGGTGGCCGGATTCTGGTTGTTGTAGAGCAGCCAGGAAATCTGGCTCGAGCAGTAGGTCTGGGTCAGTTCGCCCGCGGGCTGCTCGGTAATCATCTCTGTGGGCCACTGGTAGTCGGCCGGCAGAGCCCATGCGGCAGCTGCGGTTGTCAGCGCGCACAGTGTTGCGTAGAAGTTTTTCATACTTTTTTGGTTAAAGTGTGTATTCTATTCCTCGTCGTCGAGGTTGTCAAGGTCAAAGTCAAAGTCGGAGTCGAAGTCCCAGCCGCTGCCCGCGTCCTCGGTGAAGCGGCTCAGCTCGCGGCCCTCGCGTTTGGTGGGGCGCCCGAGGCCCTTGGCGCGGTCCACGAAGCCCGATATTTTCACTACCTCGAGCAGATCGAGCTCGGAGCGGGGCGTAACGTTGCGGCAGTAGTCCGGCACGAGCTTGGCGCCAAGTCGGTTCGCTGTCAGGGCAAGCACTTCGAAGGAGAAGGTCACCGGCGGCTTGCGCACGCGGATGATGTCGCCCACGTCGATCATGCGCGACGGCTTCACCGGCATGGTGTCGCCCACGCCCACGCGGCCCTTCTTGCACGCCTCCGTGGCGATGGTTCGCGTTTTGAAGATTCGCATGGCCCACAGCCATTTGTCGATGCGTACCATGCCGAATTATTTATTGTTGAATTTACACATCGCCGTGCCCAGTCCGGCAAGCACAGTCTCGCGGATGGCCTCCACGGCCACGTCGATACGCTCCGGAAGCGCCGCGGCCTGCTCCGGCGGAAACTCGCCCAGCACGTAGTCTATCTGGCAGCCGCGCGGAAAGTCGCCGCCTATGCCGAAGCGCAGCCGCGGATAGCCGTTTGTGCCGAGCATGGCGGCTATGTTCTTCAGACCATTGTGGCCGGCGTCGCTGCCGCCGTTGCGCATGCGGATGGCCCCGAAGGGCAGCGCGATGTCGTCGACGACAACAAGTATATTTCCGATTTCGATGCCTTCTTTGTCGGCCCAGTAGCGCACGGCGTTGCCGCTCAGATTCATGTAGGTAGATGGCTTCAGGAGCACCACCTGCTGGTTCTTGATGCGCCCGGTGCCCACATCGCCGTAGCGCTGGGTGGACATAGAAATATTGGACGCCTTGGCGAAGGCGTCCAATATCATAAATCCTATATTGTGGCGTGTGCGGGCATACTCGTCGCCGATATTGCCCAGACCCACAATGAGATGTTTCATCGGCTGTCGTCAGTTTACTTGCCGGCGGCGGCAGCAGCGGCGGCACCACGGGCGGCGCGGGTCAGCTGCACGGCGCATACTACGGCGTTCTTGGCGTTCACCAGCTCGAAGCCGTCGTAGTGCAGGTCGCCTACGGCGAGGCTCTTGCCAAGACCCAGGTTGTCCACGTTGATGACAACACGCTCGGGAACGGCGGTGTAGGGAGCTTTTACTTTGAGCTTCTTCATCGACAGGGTCAGCTTACCACCGGCCTTGACGCCTTCGGCGTGGCCTTCGAGCTTGACGGGTACCTCGATTACTACGGGCTTGGTATCGTTTACCTCAAGGAGGTCGATGTGCAGGATGGTGTCCTTGACGGGGTGGAACTGGATGTCCTTCAGCACGGCCATGCGGGTCTTGCCTTCTACCTCGAGCTCGATGGCGAATACATCGGGGGTGTAGACGAGCTTGCGAACTGCGTCGTTGTCGACCACAAGGTGCTCGGCGGTGGCGTTGCTGTTGAGGACTACGGGAATCTTACCCTCGGCGCGAAGCGCCTTGGTGGCTTTCTTGCCCAGACCCGTACGGGGGGCGGCTGTAAGTTTGAAAACTTGCATTGTAGTTAATTGTTTGTGTTACTAAAAATTAAGTGCTCCTTAATTTCCCATCACACGGGATGCGCGGCGACTCCCTCGCGGGGCGCCCGCTAAAAAGCACTGCAAAGTTAAGCATTTCCTCCCACTCTCGCAAACATTCGCGCCCCGATTTCCAGTTTTTTTATTCCGCGCCCTCAAAAAAATGACAAAATGTCAACATCTGCGCACCCCGTCTATAGGTCGAGAAAAGTGTGCCGCGCAACGCCGCCGAGCTCTTTCGCATACGATATGGAGCGACGGCTTCAGCCGCCTCCGACCAGCTCTTTCGCAGGCGATATGGAGTGACGGCTTCAGCCGTCACGGCCCCGCCTCCACCGCCCGGCCCCCGCCGACCCGCGCCGTCACCGCCTCGCCTCGCCGCCCTCCGGATTCCCGCAAAAAGTTACCTTCGCCCGGCCGCCACGGATTTCAGATTCCATATCGTCTGCGCAAACCATTGAGGTACAACTCCGTAGGAGTTGAATAAAGTTGCCAAGGGTGATAACCCCCGGACATATTAATCGCCAAATAATCAGCGACCCTGTAGGGGTCGACCCTTCGCGAATGGACGGGGGGCGCTGTTATTGTATGGGGCGGCATACCCGGGGCTGTCGCCCCGGGCTACATTCTTGAACCCTTACAGGGTTCTTTTTCATTAGTTTAGGTTGCTTTTTGAGGCGAATTCCGCCGGGGTTCTCGATTTGGAAACTGCAGAAAAAAAATCACCGCATCGGCGGATGCGGTGACTCTGAAGCGTTGTATGCGTGGTTAGTTCAGCGGTATGAGCGATATAATTTCGCGGTTGGGAGCGCTGAAGATGGTGTTGTGCTCGCCTGTGCGGAGGTCGACGCTGATGGCGACTTTGTAGCCGTCCGACCGGCGCGTACCCGTCAGCTGGGCGCTGGCGTGCTTATAGTCGACGGAATAGTCGGTGATGTCGATTTCGTTGCCGATATTCAGGTCGGTCTGGCCGGTTGTAAGGGTCGTGGGGTCGAGCCATACCGCTTTGGAGGGTTTGCCGTCGTGGACGGTCAGGCCGTAGAAGCGGCCGTTGCAGATATTCTCGTTCCACAGCTCCATGTTGTCGGAATTGTCGAATTCGGTCGGTAGGTCTTCGAACTGACGAGTCTGCTTGTCGTAGACGAAGTAGGAGTTGGGGTTGCCCCAGTCTGAGTAGGTTTTGACAACTACTTTGTTGGCCGTCTCATACCACGACGAGGGGTTACTGTAATAGTCGCTCCAGTTCGGACTATTGGTGCCGATTACTTCTTCCGAGCTCTGGCCGTAGGAAGAACCTACGCTAATGAATTTCGACGGCTCGTCAGCCACAGCAGCGTACTGTATAATTCCATTTTCAAGGAGGATATATCCGCCGACAATACCATTGTTATTGAGATTTTCATAGCCGCCGTTGGGATATACCAGGCTCACAGTTTGTCTCATGCCTTTTTGATCGGTCGGCAGGTATGGACCGGAAATGGCTATCACGCCACGGTCCATAGCGAACAACCTGGGATAAATCGGGTATTCTATGGGTGCGCCATCGGTTGTCAGCTTCTCAAAGGTTCCTTCGAAGGAGGAAAGGGTTATGCGTCCGATGCAGACAGTTGTTAAGCTCGGGTTGAAGACTCCTAAAAGTCGGGAGGCACCGTCTTCGGTAAAGGCGCCCCGTTCTGAGTACGGATCGAACCTTTCCTCACCTATAACGGCACTGTAGATGAGACCATCGCTGCGACGCACAAGAAGTACTTGCAGCTCAAAGGGTACATCCTCGACTTTGTCGCCGTCTTCATCGTAGTAGGAGCACCCTTCGAAGAACAGATAGTTCTCTGTGAGGTTTTTGACCCGGTAGGGCACTACCGACAGATTGGAAAGCGTTTCTCGGCCGTTCTCTTCGTTGACAAATACGCCGATGGCCGAGATATTGCCGTTGGCGTCGAGTTTGAATGTGCCCGCATGGGTCAGTTCGCCGTCTACTGCGCGCGATTCCACTGCGCCGAGGGTGGTGAGCATCTCGCAGTTCGACAGGTCGAATCGCGTTATAGTACTCTTACCCCCCCCAAAAATGGATCGTCTGATTTACAGGAACTTATGGTGCCGACAAACAGAGCGGTTGCCAGAGCCATGCCTGCAATTTTGAGCTTGGTCATATTAAGGTTGTTGTTTGGTGATAATGTTTTTTCTTCGATATCTTAAGCAGTAATACAAAATTACTCATTTTCAACCAATCTCCCAAAAAATAAATCCTAAAAAGTGAAAAAAAGTCGACAATCGGACAATCGGACAATTTTCGACGCCCCATACGTGTCTTTCGCAGGCGATATGGAGCGACGGCTTCAGCCGTCACCGCCCGGCTCTTTCGCAGGCGATATGGAGCGACGGCTTCAGCCGTCACCGCCCGGCTCTTTCGCAGGCGATATGGAGTGACGGCTTCAGCCGTCGCCGCCCCGCCTCGCCGCCCTCCGGATTCCCGCAAAAAGTTACCCTCGCTAGCCCGGCGCGGATTTCAAACCCCATATCGCCTGCGCAAACCATTGACGCACAACTCCGTAGGAGTTGAATAAAGTAGCCGGGGGTGACAACCCCTGGATCAATTAACCTCTTGATAATCAGCGACCCTGTAGGGGTCGAACACGGTCCGCCCTTTCGCGGAGGATTCCCTCCCGGGAATGGGCGAGGGCTGAAGCCCTCGGTCCATACGTTTGGAGACGCTTTCGCGGCCGGCTGCCGTCTTTTCGCCGCAGCGCCATGCGCCGGGCGCCCAACTTTCAGCGCTCACAGAGCGTTATGCGTAAGGTCTGAGGTGCAAAATACCTTGTTTGGGGTATTTCAGACGCCGTTTCAGGCCCTTAACTTTGCACTATCTTACGAAACTCCAAAAACAAGTAAATTATGAAAGATACAGTAATCTTCTACGGTTCCACCACCGGCAATTGCGAGAATATCGCCAACAAGATTGCCGCCGAACTCGGCGTCGACGCCGCCAACGTGCTCGACGCCTCCGAACTCACCGCCGACAAGCTCGCCGAAAACGCCAATATCCTCCTTGGCTCCTCAACATGGGGCAGCGGCGACCTCCAGGACAACTGGTACGACGCTGTCGAGGTCGTCAAGGGTTCTGACCTTAAGGGCAAAACCGTCGCCATCTTCGGCGTGGGCGACTCCAGCAGCTTCAGCACTACCTACTGCGACGCTATGCGCGCCCTCTACGACGCCGCAAAGGCCGCCGGCGCTACCATTGTCGGCGCAGTCCCCACCGACGGCTATACCTTCGACGAATCGACCTCGGTGGTCGACGGCAAATTCGTCGGTCTGGCACTCGACGAAGACAACGAGTCCGACAAAACCGACGAGCGCATCGCTGCCTGGGTGGCTGAAATCAAACCCGAACTTCAGTAACTACGCTAACCCATACAAAGAACAGGCAGCCCCGGCAGTGATGTCGGGGCTGTCTGTGCTTGTGGGGATGGCTACTTGCGCGGACGCCAGTCGAAGCGGGCGCCCACCACGCGGATGCTGTCGCGGACCAGCTCGCAGTTGGAGCGCTCCGGCTGCTCGGCGTCCGGCTCAACGCGAACCTGCACGGTCTCGCCGAAGCGACATTCGTGGTGGAAGAGCAGGTCGACGCGCGCTATTTCCCGGCGGTCGTAATGCTCCAGGCTGTACTGGTCCATCAGCAACTCGAGGTAGCGCACTGTGTTGACGTGGCGGTTGAAGTCCAGGTCGCAGTAGCGGAAGGTGTAGGAGGTGTCGACTGCCGGTTTGGCCAGCGCCGGTATCCGCGGCGTCTTATCCATAGGGCACTCTATCTCGCCGATGGGGCACGACTCAACGCCCAGTGCCGAAAGGTCGGCCCCGCCGCGCTGACCGAAGTCGATGGCCGCCCAGACGCTGCGGGCATAGCCCAGCACGCGCCCTTCGCCGTCGGCAATCATGAAATTGCGTTCGCTGAAGCGCCGGTTGATGCTCTCTATCCATGTGGTCACACTGTAGGTGCTGTTGATGCCCGGATATTCTGCCATTTCTATGCTCAGCCGGCTCAGCACCCACCCGATGTTGTGCTTGATCAGGGCGGAGTAGCCGATGCCGAGAGCATTGGCGTGGTCGGTGGCGGCCTCGATGAGCCGTTCCGCGATCAGAGGCACCGGCATGCGGCCCTGCGCGTCGCATTCGCCAGCGGTCAGAAAGTGGGTGTCGGTGTAGGAAGGCGCTTTGTCGGTCATCACGGACGTTCTACTGCGGTGAGGGTCTGCACGCTCGCTATATTACCCTTCTTGTCCTTCATTTCCTGCTTCACCAGACCCACTTCGGGAGCATACCACTCGGTGACGTAGAATTTCACCGTTTCCATCGGGTTGGTTTGCTTCATAATGTAGGTGATTTTGAGGCAGTCGGCGAATGTTCCGGCGGGCACTTCGATGCTTTCGCGGCCGAGTACCTTGCCATTGGAGATGTGGAAGGAGAAGTTCATCGTGGCGATGCTCATGCGCAGGCTGGCGTTGGGTATCTTGGCGTCGGCGGCGGCTGTGGGGTCAAGTGTGAGCAGCAGTTTGCCGGTGGGCCGGATGTTGGCCATTACCTGGTCGAGGTCCGACTGGCTGAGTACCTGGCCGGAGGCCTCGACTTCCTCGCGCACTTGGGTGACTACCAGATCGCGCAGTTCGTCGGGGCCCAGAAGAAGGTATTCGGTGGTGGCGTCGGGATTGCCGGCCGTGTAGTATACCTTTATTTTCTGGTCCGGAATGGTTTTGAGCGAGCCGGGAATGACGGTCTTCGACGTCATGATTTCGACGGTGCGGTCGCCTTCGGTGTAGATGCTGTCGACAGTCTGGGTGATGACCTGCTCGACGTGTTCGGGCAGTTCTTCGATGTTGCTGTATTTGAGTGTGGTGCCGGCTTGCGTGGGGCAGTACTGCGCCCATGCTGCCATGCTGAGCAGGCATGCGGCTGCGCTGAGGGTCAGTTTAAGTTTCATTTGTCCGTTTTGAGATTGGTGAGGGTGGTGTCGATGTACTCCCGTATCATTTTAGCCATTCTGGGGCGTGCCAGGTCGGTGATAGCCTTCTCTAAGTTTGTGGTTGCGCTTTCGATGAAGTCGTTCCGGGCAGCTATGGTGACGTATTCGGCCGCGAAGCCGAGCATGCCGTTGCGAAGCGGATCGGGCATTTCGTAGTAGTACGCCTGGCCCAAAATGAGCCGGAAGGCTAAGTAGAGCAGCTCAGCATGCTTCTCCGGCCCCACGCCGAAGGCTGCAAATTCCTTGACGGCTTTGCGGAGCACGGAGATGCGGGCTTTGCATACCCCCCACTTGGTGCGGTTCACTTCCTTAATCATACCTTCGAGTACTTTGTCCATCAGCTGGTTGGCGTCCGGATTAAGGAAGAACTCAAAGTACTCTTTGGCTTTGGGGGAGGAGTCGTAGGCGGCAAGGATTACCTCCACGAGCTGCTCGCGGCTGAAATCCTCAAGTTCTTTGCGAAGTTTTGCCTTGGACATTATTTCTGTAAATACGCTTGAAGTGGGTGATACTGAGTGTGTTGGGCTGCTGAGGTTGAATTATTGCTTCAGCCAGCGGTCGAACCAGCGGAAGAAGAGGCGCTGCCACAGAACGGCGTTCTGGGGCTTGAGTATCCAGTGGTTCTCATCGGGGTAAATAACCATTTCGGCCGGTATGCCGCGAAGTTTGGCGGCGTTGAAGGCGGCTTCGCCCTGGGAGGCCAGGATGCGGTAGTCGAGCTCGCCGTGGCTGATCATGATAGGTGTGGTCCACTTGTCGACCATTCGGTGGGGCGAGTTGGCGAAGGTGCGCTGGGCCGCGGCGTTCGATGCGTCCCAGAACGGGCCGCCAAGGTCCCAGTTGGCAAACCACATTTCTTCGGTCTCAAGGTACTGGGCCTCGAGGTTGAAAATGCCGGCGTGGGCGAGCAGGGCGGCGAAGCGGCCGTCGTGGATGCCCGCAAGATAGTAGATGGAGAAGCCGCCGTAGCTGGCGCCGGTGGCGCCGATGCGCTCGCTGTCGATATAGGGCTCGGACTTCATGTTGTCGACGGCGCTGAGGTAGTCCTGCATGTTCTGGCCGGGATAGTCCTTCGATATCTGGGCGTTCCATTCGCTGCCGAAGCCGGGCAGGCCGCGCCGGTTGGGGGCGATGACGACGTAGCCGTTGGCTGCCATCAGCGCAAGATTCCAGCGGTAGCTCCAGAACTGGCTCACGGGGCTCTGCGGGCCGCCCTGGCAGTAGAGGATGGCCGGATACTTCTTGGCGGGGTCGAACTGCGGCGGGTAGACCACCCAGGTCAGCATTTCTTTGCCGTCGGTGGTGGGCACCATGCGTTTTTCGACGCTCGGCATATCCAGGCCGGCCATGATGTCGCCGTTGATATCGGTCAGGGGCCACAGGGCGGTGCGGCGCCCGCGAGGATTGAGGTCGATGGTCATAACTTCGTTGGGGCGAAGCATGGAGTGCATCATCGTCACGAGTTTGTCGCCGGTGGCCGAAAGGGTGGTGAAGTCAGCCCGTACGTCGGTGAGCTGGGTGATTTCCTTGCTGCTGCGGTCAATGGCGAAAACGGGTATCACGCCGTCTTTCGGAGCTATGAAGTAGAGCTTGCGGCTGTCGGGCGCCCAGGTAAATTCGTCGATGTGGTAGTCCCAGTTGTCGGTGAGCTCGGTTTTGGTGCCGCTCTGCCAGTTCATGATGAAGAGGCGGTTGCGGTCGCTTTCGTAGCCGTCGTGCTCCATGCTCAGCCAAGCCAGCCAGTTGCCGTCGGCGGAGAAGGCGGGAGCGGTGTCATAGCCCATCATGCCTTCGGTGAGGTTGCGGGTGGTCTTGGTTCGTAGGTCGTAGGCGTAGAGGTCGGAGTTGGTGCTCAGAGCATACTCCATGCCGGTTTTCTTGCGCGAAACGTACACAAGGGTGTTGCCGTCGGGATGCCACGCAAAGGATTCAACCCCGCCGAAGGGCTTCATGGGAGCTTCGTAGGGTTCGTCGGCCATGATATCCTCAAGACCTGTCACCGTGGTGCCGTCGAAGGTGCCGAGGAAGGGGTGAGGTATTTCGGTGACCCATTCGTCCCAGTGCTTGTACATCAGGTCGTCGATGACGCGACCCGTGGCTTTGGGAAGGTCGGGGTAGAGGTCGCCGGCCGTGCGGCTGTACTTCACATTGCCTATCACCACAATATGGCTCTGGTCGGGCGAGAGAAGGAAGCCGCTTATGCCACCCGGATGCGTCGAAGCCTGCACGCGGTTGGTGCCGTCGGCGTTCATGGTCCACATCTGCATGGAACCTTCTTCGTCGGGGTACATAAAGGCTATGCGCCGGCCGCCGTCGATCCACACGGCGCCGCTTTCGCTCTTGGGAGTGTCGGTGATGCGTCGCGGCGCTTCCTCGCTGTCGATTTCTATGGTGTAGAGGTCGTTGTTGGAGTTGTTCTGCTCGAGGTTTTCGTAGGATACTCCGAAGAGCACCGTTTTGCCGTCCGGAGCCACCGCCGGCGAGCTCACTCGACCCAATGCCTCGATCACATCGATGGTGAACGGCTGAGCGCCCGTTTGGGCAAAGCCCGGTGCGGCCATCATGGCGGCTGCGCACATAAGGGTTGTTGTTTTATTCATATTTGGTGTTGAATGTTGGTTTTCTGTTGGTTATTGTCCGCCGTAAGTGAAGGTGTCGACGTGTACCCGCTGCCCGCGGTGTGTAAGCCGGGCGCGGTAGGTGCGCACATCGGCGCCGTTTTTGATGCGGATATTGACGAAGCCGCCGTTGGGAGCCTGACTGTTCATGCTGAACATCACCACGTCGACGCTGTAGCGGCCCGGCTGAGGATTCGACCAGAAGACGTTCTCCACGGCCGTCTGCCGGCGGGTGCCTCCCTCGCGGTTGTCCACATCGAGCTGGGCCCCCGTATAGGGATTGCTCATATTGTTGTAGGCAATCTCATTGCCGGAAGGCTCGGTGACGTGAACGTCCACATCGCCCGGAAAGCCCCATTCGATGGTAACGCGAATCTCGCCGTCCTGCCCGACATCGGTGCGCACCGGAGGCGCCGGCTCTGGTTCGGGCTCGGGCTCCGGCTCAGGCTCCGGTTCGGGTTCGGGTTCAGGTTCGGGCTCGGGTTGCGGTTCTGGCTCGGGCTCGGGTTCGGGCTGCGGGGCAGGTTCCGGAGCGGGGTCGTCGTAGATTTCGATTGGTGCAGGTTCCGGCAGAGGGGCGGCCGCAATTTCCGGCTCGGTGCGACACGAGTGACACTTGCTCAGAAGAAGCAGCGTCACAAGCAGTATGAATGCGCCTGCTATACAGGCTTTCAGTTGATTGTTCATAGCCGGAATTTATTGGTTGGCCCGCGGTTGGTAGTCTATGTCGACAACGCTAACCTCCTGGCCGACACTGCGAAGCGTAACGGGGTATTCGGTGCGTTCGCCGTTGTTGAACACCGTCACCATCACCGTACCGCCGTTCTCGCCGCCGGACCGTTCGCTGAAGAACTTCACCATCACGTGATAGCGGCCGGCCGGCGGACGCTGCCAGTAGACGTTTTCGGCCGCCGGATGCCCCGGCGAGCCCCCCTGAAGGTTGTCGACGTCGAGGTTGCCGCCGGTCTGGTAGTCGTTTTTGTTCATAAAATTGATAGTAACGCCGTTGGGCTCGGTGACGTGGATGTCGATGTCGCCCGGAAACTCCCACGTCAGCACTATCTTAAGGTCGCCGGTACCCCCGATGTTTGCGGCGTCGGTGGGGTCTTCCGCGGGAGGCTCCTCCACAGGAGGTTCCTCAATTACCGGAGGGTCTGCCACCGGCTGCTGCGCGATGGGGGGCGGTTCAGGAGTTCGCTCATCGCGGCAGCGGGTGCACTTGCTCAGCAGCAGCAATGTGACAAGCAGTATGAAAGCACCGGCTATACAGGCTTTAAGTTGGTTGTTCATATGGGTTTGGAGAGTTGGTTTATTGTGCAGTATAACGGAAGGTATGGACTGTCTCGTCCTGTCCGGTCGTGGTAAGACGCAGGTTGAACTCCTGCTGCCGGCCGTTGACCTTCACCACAACGCGCACAGGGCCACCCTGAGGAGCCTCGTCGTCGACGCGGTAGTAGACCACCCGAACAACATAGGTGCCCTCCATAGGGCGCCGCCAGTATGCGTTCTCGGCCGACCCTTCGCCGCCCTGACGGTCGTCGACGTCGAGGACGCCGCCGCCGTTGGCCGAGTCGTCCATGTTCATAAACGAAAGCTCGGTGCCGTTGGGCTGGTCGACGTGAAGGTCTACGTCGCCCGGAAAGTCCCAGAAGAGCGTAACTTTGATGTCGCCGTCGCCGCCCACTTCCTCCGGAGCCGGCCCGCGACGACGCCCGCACGTGCTCAGCAGCAGCAGCGTAATCAGCAGGATGAAAGCCCCGGCAAGATATGCTTTGAGTTGGTTGTGCATTTGGGTATCAGATGAAGAAACACAGGAAGGCCGCCATCAGCAGAATCTGCAGCAGTAGCAGCAGGGGCACTGCGATGTAGAACAGCGGCTTCGACGTCTTGTGGTTGAAAAATACCATTGCGCACAGACCGCCGAAGGAGCCCATGGCGAAGGAGCACATCACCAGCACCCACTCCGGGATGCGGAATTTGCGGTAGGTGGCGCAGTGCTTGTCGTAGGCAAAGAGGATGAAGGTCAGTATGCTCATCACATACACCACCGGCATCACTATATCGTAGAAAAGCGGATTGGGTAGTATCATGTTTGGTCAGGCAAAGAGGTTAGGGCAGCTGTAGAATATTTTGTCGAGAAGGAAGTACAGGCCGGTCAGCGTAAGCACTGCGGCGGCAGCCAAGGCTATCTCTCCCACGATTTTCCACCATGGCTGCGGGCCGTCGACCTCGATGAGTTCGTACTGCTTCTCGTCGGGCTCCAGAGGCAGTTCCAGCGCCGGGAAGGTGCGTACCGGGGAGTACATCTCGACTTTGGCCGGCCGAGTATAGTCGAAGCTGTCGCTGCCGAAGAACATCATGCCGTTGCCATCGAGCTGAGCGGTGATGCGCTTGCTGTCCTGGCTTACTATGCAGGTCACTCCGGCCGCCGGTGCTCCGTTGCGCTGCACAACGCGCAGGCTCACGTCGCCCAAGTTCGGCACCGAGTCGTAGGGCAGACGGAACACATACTCTGTCCGGTCGGCATCCAGCAGGAAGTCCTCGCGGTAGTTGGGTTGATTGGTGTCGCAAACCGTCATGGTGTTGCCGCTCAGCACGTGGATAGGCCCGACGCAGCCTTCGGCGTCAGTAAGGCAGTCGACCATGCCGCTGCCGTCGCCGATGTTGATGCTCACCGGGTAGAAGGCCATCGGCGATTCGGTATTGTCGATAACGCGCACTCGGCAGTCGAATTCAACCGGTATGGGCGTGTCGAAGGCCATGTGGAACTCAACGGTGCCGTCCTGCGCCGGCTGGCTTTCGGAGCGGTCGCGTACGGAGGCCGTAACCTTGCCCCCGGGAACATAGTCGGCTTCGAAGGAGGCCGAACCGTCGTCGCCGGTGTAGACGTTGACCACAGCGCCGTTGGGCAGCGTTAGCGAAACGCGCTCGCCCGCGATGGGCGCGCCGTTGTCGGTCAGCGTCACCTTTATGAGTGTTTTCGGTACTCGCGGTGTGGTGCTCTCGAAGACGAACTCGTTGAGTATGTCGCGGCGAAGCTCGCGCTCCTGAGTGGAGTTGCGGAAGGTCACCGCGCACTGCTCGTTTTCGAACCACGGCAGCGTGCAGCCCGCCGTGCCCTGCTCAAGAGTGAGAATGCCCGACCGACGACCGTACTTGATTTGCACGTCTTCCCCGCTGATGGGTGCGTCGTCGTGGCGGGCGATGACCCGCAAGGTGAGGTACTGCGTCACGTCGACGTTGATATTGGTCGTCGTCGGCTCAACCACGGTGATGCGCTCTATGCCCGTGGCGGCATCGCGAACCGAAATCTGAGCGCCGGGCATATGCCGCCCGAAGCTGTAGTAGCCCTTGTCGTCGGTCTGTGCCGTGGCCCACTCCATACCGCGGGCAAAGCTGAACTCGCGGTTTGCAACCGGCTGCCCGTCGATCGAGAACGAAACGGTGATTTCGTTGATATTGTCCGACTCGATGGTTTCCGATATCACCGTGGCGTGCGCGCGGTTATAGTTGGCGAAGCCCCAACCCGTCAGGCGAAGTTCCAGCGGACCGTCGTTGCGGCGACGTACGAAGATGAAGTCGTCGTTCGGGAAGGTGAATACCTGCTTAATCTGTTGGGCACGAGCCGGCAGTCGCTTTATGGCTTTTTCCTGAAGTTGGGCCAGAAGGGCGCGGGCCTCTGCCTGGTCGCCCTCCGAAACAACCGTAAGCGGCTTCCAGCCGTCGGCGTCGGGCTCCGACCAATAGTAGCTGCCGTGGGTAACGTAGACCGGCGCAAAATACTGTGCGTCAGCTCCCATGGTTTGCTTGATGCGCGCGTTGGCGACATCGCGCACGTTCCAGTTGGCTACTTGCCAGTGGACTTCTGTGCTGGGTACTTCTTTTATCTTGGGCATATCCTTGTGTGGTTTTTATCGTGTTACAGGGCCGGCTTCGAGGTTTGTGAGCCGGTCTTTTACGCTCGCGAAAGCCCGCGAGGCTTCCTCGCTGAAGAGTAGCGAGGGCAGGTTGGCCTGAAGTGCGGTCAACTGTTCGGCCACCGCCACCGCCGCGGCCGGGTCGTTGATGAGCCGACGGTCGGAGGGCAGGCTTCGAAGTGTGGCCAGAAATTGGCCGCGCTCGGCGTTCTTGTATGTCGTTTCAGCGTTGGTAATGCGGTCCACAAAGCGCTGCTCGGCAAGTGCCGGCCGCAGCCAGCTCACGTTGGAGAGGTCCTCGCATCTTGCCAGGCGGTCCTGAAGATTGCGGCGCCGGCTGTCCATGCGGGTGCGTAGGGCGGAGTAGTTTTCCAGACGGTCGTCCCAGTCGAGCGAGTAGCCGGCCGCCGAAGGCACAAGCCGCAGGTTGAAGCGCGGGCTTGTGACGAAGGTCTGGGTGGCGAAGCTGTGGATGCCGTCCCAAACCTCGCGGTCTTCCATAAGGCGGGCGTAGATGCCCCGCTCCCGGGCTACGGGGTAGTCCGCGCCTATTCTTTCGAGGCCGGCATAGCTTGGAGCAAGCACGCTGTGACGACTCGTGCTCGTCGGAGTGGGATTGGAACGGTAGACGCCACGTACTATACTGTCGAGCTTCACCATTATGCCGCTCACCAACTGGTCCGACATCTGCTCCTGCGAGCTCTGGCGGTCCGGATGAGCGATATACGAGCATGCATTGGCATAGAGCGTATCGTTCCAGCCGCCGCCGAACATCGCCACATATTCGCGGATAACGGCGCCTTCTTCGCCCCCAACATCGGCTATTTCCTCTACCTCGATGTGGATGTTGTCGCCGTGGAAACGGTGGCGGCCGCTCGGCTTGTCGGGCGTCATCAGTATATAGCCCAGGATGACTGTCCCGACCAACACTCCTATAACGGCCAGTATCTTGATGAAATTCATTCGGGGGCTTATTTATCGACGATTGGTTCTTCGCTTTCTGTTTCCGCACGGTCGAGTACCTTCATACTCTCGTCGGTGGGGGTGGCTACGGCTGTTTCGGCAACAACGGAGTCGGTTGGTGCAGAGGCCACTGTCTGTTCGGCCGGTGCGGTGCCGAAGCCAAACTTTCCAAGGACGTTGTCGTAGGCGCTGATAAACGTGTCAGCCATTAGCACTCCGATTACGATGCCGGCTATCATCAGCACCATTCCCACAACCGCCGGCAGAAGCGAGCGCCAAATCTTCCAGCTTCCGGGCACGAAGTTTTCGTATCGGTAGGCGAAAAGATCCGAAACTCGGCTGAAGAAGCCGTTTTTCTTGGCTTGGGTGAAGTCGGCTTTGTAGTTGCCGTCGAGGGTAGAAAGTATTTGGGTCTCTTCCCTTGCCGGTATGCCCAGGAAGGCCTTGGCGCGATGCGTCTGCAGGTTCAACTGAATATCAATAGTAGCATTCCGGGTCTGGCCGTCGGGGCTTAAGGTGAAAATAACCTGCGATGCAAAATAGAATTCCGGGGACGCATTGTCGTCTGCAGTCTGAACGGTGATGGTTTCACTCGTAGTATTCATGCCCACAGGCAAAACCACGGTCAGCGTCTTTGCCGACGGGGCCGTTTCGGCATTTTGGGGCCCGGGAGCGGGAGGCATCACGGGGACCGCAGGTGCCTTGCGACGTACTTTCACGGTGATGACATTCCCCGTCAGCGTAGCTCCGACGATGTTGTAGACGCTCGTGGGAGGAAGGCTGAACTTAGCTGCCAGCGCCGTCGCGTCGTGGAAGTCGCGCTCGAAGCTGACTATGTCTTCGCCAATAAAAGTGTAGCCTATGGGATTGACCGGGATGGGAGCAGTGCTCTCAAGAGTAGTCAGCAGGTCCGGCAGGGGAAGAGGTCGGTGGTCGCCGTCGACAACATTCACCGTAAAGGTCTTGCGAAGCGCCGGAGGGCTGAAAGACAGCGTGACTTCGCCGGCCTCCGGACTCAGAGTCGCCTCAACGAAGGGCGGAGTGGCTATTTTTCTGTCCCCGTTGCAGTATGCGGCTTCGACTTGGGCCTCTGTCAGGGTGTACTGCATGTCTTCGTAGGCCTGCGGAGAGTAGTCCAGTTCGCGGGTATTGATGGTGATGGCGCCCCCGTCCATTGCTCGTGGCACGAAGCTGCCGTTGCGCCGTCTTACGTTCACCAAAACTTTGAAGCGAACCGCAAGCTCATCCGGGAAGAACATAAACCGAGGCTGAGCCGTCTCCTTGAACGGCCCGAAATAGACGGTCGACGAATCTTCCAGGCGTGTGCAGTGGGGCAGGGCGGCTATCAGGGCCGGTATGTTCTCTTCGGTGGCGGTAACGTATTGGGGATGGCCAGATGCGTGCCGCATAGTGATTTCGCCACCCCAGCGGGGCTGGATGTGGAATTGTCCCAGCAAAGCCCCCAGGTCCGCTTCCGGGAAAGCCGGACGAATCACACCCGGCGCAAAGCGCAGCGTGTTGCCCAGATGCACAACGGGGTTGCCAATCAGCATCTTGGTGGCTTCGTGGAGTATATAGGAGGGTGCCACGGGCTGGTTCTGCGCGTTCAGGAAGGTGTAGCCGTGGGGCACCCGCAGTAGTATGCGCAGCGCCTCCGTGCGGCCCGAATTGCTCACGAAGTTACACAGGGCCAGCTCGTAGGTGTCCCATTCCGGACCAAGTATGGCCGAAATATAGCTTTCGCCCGAACACATGGCGTGAACGTCTTTATCCTCCGGCGCCGGGCCGGGCCAGTTTATCTGGGTGAATACCAGAAAGCCGGGATGACGGCCGGCTATTGCCAATCCTATTTGTGCCATGGTGATGTCAGCCTATTATGGGTTTGGTGAAGTAGCTGCGTATCTGGCGGCCGAAGCTGCCCGGTCGTTCCGGCGGGCAGTAGTCGCATATTACGCGAAGTATGGTCGACGATCCCGTCGGGTCGTAGCGGAACATATTGCCGACGGTGAATTTGCCAAGACTGAAGGGGAACACGCGCGGGTGACCGTTCAGCGCAGGGTCGGTCGACACATTGATTTTGTGGCGTATACAGCCCTGAATGAGTTTTTCGCGAGTGGCCAGATTAAGAATCTCGGTCACTTTACGGTGTGCCGTCTCGCGGGGATCCCCCGGCGGCAGCGTGTCGCATTTGGTAACGATGAAGTGAAGACCGTCGACGGAGTCCATGATGTCGGCGTTCGAGTTGTAGCCGTTGTCGTCGCCGAACATCAGCGCTATCATCGCCTCAAGAGCCTGCGTCTGCTGCTTGGCCTGAAGGTATTCCGCCGTCGGGTCTACAAGGAGGAAGAACACCTTCCTGTTGCCCGACCGAAGTATTTCGGCGGCGTTGACGCCCATATCCTCGAAGCTGAGCACAGGGCGTCCGTACTGGTCGTGGCCGTGCGCTATGCCGGTGCGGAAGGCCTCCCCGGCCATCTCGAAGAGGTTGAATTTGTAGGTATATTTGTCGTCGAATTTGGCGACTTCAGCCTTGATGGTGGCAACAAAGTCGCCCGGCGTGCCCGAAACCGCGATGCCGTGGTCAGAATAGTCCTTAAGGATGGCGCCGTAGTCGCCGCTGTAGCGCCGCTGGTCGAACCACAGGTTGTTGTGGCGCAGCAGTCCGCTCAGCACACATGTCTTGCCGGTCGACTGGATGCCGAAGAACACTACATCGGTGATACCTTCCTCTCCCAGGCCGCTGCCGTAGCGCGATTCCGAGTTCGGCAGTGGTGGCAGCGAGGCCAGCACGTTCTCGTAGTCGTAGACGTTGCTCTGGAGCATGGCTTCGTCGAGGCCCGAAGCCTCCATAAGCTCTTCTTTGGTGAAGTACGGGCTTTCGAGCATACGTCGGAATTCAGGCACCGGTATCGTCGTCGGGTTGGCCTTCATGGCTGCGAGGGCTTCTCCCTTGAGTTCCTGGATTCGCTGGCCGGCTACTGCCGCGTAGGGATGGTTGGGGTTGGCTTCCAGGAAGTTGATAATGGAGTATATGTCCAGCTGTGAGTACATCTGCCATTCGGCGGCGCTGTCGCGCAGTCGGGCCACACTGCCCGAGTGGCGACCGCGGCGAAGGAACATGGCATCGTATGTTTCGGCCGCGCCGAGTATGTCGCTTTGACGGTTTACCCACTCCCAGGCGTAGTCGTCGGCCTTGGCGCGTATGCTGTCGTCGACGGGCATCGTTTTCAGGAAGTTGTCCAGCTCGCGGATGTCGCGGAGCTTGCCGTCCGGGCCGAAGAGCGCCGCCCAGCGGTCGGAGACAACCCGGGAATACATATTCTTTATTTCCTGCATCCACTGCAGGGTCTGCCTTACGTCGTCGGAAGCCGCCGGCAGCTTGCCGTGTACGTCGATGAAGTTGCGCATCGCCGTTATCAACTCGCCCGGAGGCAGTGCTCCCGACGAGGCGTAGCCTTCGCGGGCCTGCGCCATACGTTCCTGCAGACTTATCCACGACTTGCGCTCGCGAAGGCGCTCGGCGTAGGTGCGGGCTTGCGCAAGGTGCTCGGCGGCGTAGGGTCGGCCGTCCCACTTGCTGAAGTAGTCGTTGAGCGCTTTCTCGGTGTCGGGATCGTCGACGCGGTTGGTCACTGCGGCCGTCAGTTGCTCGAATTCGATGCCTTCGTTGGGATCGGGGAGCTGGTCGCGAAGCACAAGCGCCTCCCGAAGCACATTGTGGAACCCGGCATCGGAGGCCGCAAGATCCTCCAGGTCGGCCAGTGCAAATTTCCCCGTTTGGAGATATACTACCAACTCATTGGCGCTCTTCTTTTTGAGAGCTATTTTTTCGCTTGTCTTTAAGGGCATGTCTGTCGGTGGTTTAAGAGAAAGATGACAGGGGCGTCAGAGGGGAAATCCAAGGGTATCGGAAATCTTCTTGCCTTTGTCGATGCCCTTGCGGAGGGCGCGGTAACTGATCAGATAATAGAATAAAGCAATAACAGCAGCAAAAACCGCCAAAACAACGGACCGCCAGTGCGGCTTGCAGACTTTGGCAAATTCCGCTTTGTAGTAGTGCGGCTGATAGCGGTAGACGGTCGGCTCGTTGCTTCGGATTGTGTACTGGTTGCCGGTGCCGGCGTAGACCATCGGCAGTTCCATCGATGCCGATATGTCGGTCAGAACCCGTCCTACTTGACCCGACAGGGTGTCCAGCTGTTCTCCCAACTCGCCGTAGCGAAGCGGTATGCGCGAGTTGCCGTTTTCGTGGAGGCGCTCTATGCCTCTGTTGAAGCTGTTGCGGAACATTCTGTTGCCCAGACGAAGGTCTTCTATGCGGGCCTGCATGGTGCCTCGGTTATTGTTGATGATATTTTGGCTGAAGTGCTGCGGGTTGGACCCCAAGGTGTTGGAAATATAGGCGCCCAGCGCCGGCGAGCAGTTGCGGTTGCCCAACCGAAGATAGTTCTCCAGACCTCGGAATGTGCCGTCAAGGCGCGCTGTCTCGGTGCGGTCGAAGGTCGCGATCAGGCTGTCGATGCCTACGATGTCTTCATCGGCCGCCGCCGATAGTTCACCGCGCTGGAAGATAAAGTTGATGGTGATGGAAGTGGGTAAAACGGCGAAGCCAAGTATCACAAACAAGACCGCCATGGAGGCTATCTCTACGCTAAGCCACTTGCCGAAGTCCGTGGTGCACGTTTTTCCCTTGACTGCATAGAATAAAAGTATGAAGCCGCCGATAAGTACGCATACGCCTAAAATGACACTCAGCGGACTGCTCCAGCCGAGCAGCGAGCATCCGCAAGCGGTACCGGCCGCCATCACTATGAGTCCGAGTATGGAAATCAACATTCCTGCCGATATTTTTATATGTGTCTGCATTTCTTTCTTTGTGCTATACGGTTTTTATGAGGAATGGAGCGAAATTGTTCCACCACGATGCATTGACCGCGGTGACGGTAGCTTTGGAAGCCGGATTGGCGCTCACTGTGAAGGTGATGGGGTCGAAGCCGCGCCCCGTTTCGGATGTGCCGGTGGTGGCCGAGCAGTTTATGTTGATGCTCGTGCCCTGGACTTCGCTGGTAAAGTCGGCTTCGATGGGTGCCGTGTCCCGTCGGTTGGAAATGTAGCGCAGTTTGCCGCTGTCGGTCCCGGTGATTTCAAGCTCCATGGTGTAGATGGGAGGCAGCGCCGTGGCGTCGTCCGTCCCTAAATAGTCGATTTCGCAGAACTTGAAGGTGCCGCGGCCGGAGGCGAGGGCTGCACGGAAGTCATCGTAGTTCGCTATGGTGGTGTAGATTTGCTGCAGAGCCGGCCCGATCTGGACTATGGGGCCGATGGTGCTGCTTTGGGCGCCGCGCACCGGAAGAGCCGTGCTTTGGAGCACTTCTATGATTTCCGGAGTGGTCAGCGTCGGGTCTATGCTCTTCACCAAGCCCACGCAGCCCGCAACTATAGGCGCAGAGAAGCTCGTACCGTCAACGAGGGTGTAGCCCGTGGTGCCCGGTATAAGGCCGGGAACCTGCGCGCCCGGTGCCGACAGTGTGCTCTCGAAGATGCTGTCCGAGGCGATGTTGCCGAAGTTGCTGAACTCCGCTTTGCTCATAGAGGCATCCGTGGCGCTGACCTTGATGGTCTCGTCGCCGCGCTTGGAGGCATCCAAGGCAAGGAATATGTTCTCATTGCCTGCCGCCCACACTATGCTGACGTAGTTGCGCCGGGCCATTTCGAACACGTAGTGCCACACTGCCTCCTGGGCTATAAGCTCTGTCCGGGCGGCCGCTATCTGCTGCTCGAGGGGCCATCCGGCAACCTCTTCGGCGAAGCTAAGTCCGGCCGAGATGTTGATTACCTGCGCTTTGTGGTTCATCGCATAGAGTATGCCCTGAAGCATGGCCAGACAACCGAAGCGGTGTCCCAGGCTGATGGGCAGGAAGCTGCATTTGGGGGCCATGCCGGCACTGGCGCGGCCGTTGCCGGTGGCGCCCAGCACAATTCCGGCAACCATGGTGCCGTGAGCGTACGTCGGGTCGGGACGGCTCGGGTTGTAGTCCGAAGGCAGGGCGACGATGGAGTCGCCGCGGGCCACGCTGTAGGGCCGGACAACGTTGGTTTCGGCAAATTCTGCGTTGCTCAGATCGAAATAGCTGTCGACAACGGCTATCAACACGTCGGGCGAACCCATGGTGAGGTCCCAAGCGTCGTAGGCCTTTATGGCGTCGAAGTAGTAGGCGTGCTCGCTCCGGCCGAAAACCGGGTCGTTGGGACGAAGCCCCATCTCCATAACGCTTTCCTCGAAGACCATGAAGGGTATGTCGGGTATGCGCTCCGGAAGCTCCGTAATCATGGCCACGCGGCGCTCTGCCGGGACCTGAATCGACATCAGCTTGGTATTCGGGTCGTAGAAAAGTATCTGATAGTCCGGTGCCGGGTAGGCCGCCGTAAATTGCTCTACCCACGACTCGTATTCGGCTTGGCCGGTCTCGAGGTCGAAAAGCACGTTCAGGCGGTTCGCCACCAACTGGTGCCCGTCATCGTCAATGACGTCGTCCTCATTGATCGGAGGAACGACGACACTGACGGGCTGATTCGGACTCGGCACCCCCACCGAGGGTGTCTCGCTGTCGCGGCAGCTGCGGAACTGGCTCAGCAGGAACAGGAACAGCGCCAGAAGGGCTACAAAGCCTGCCGTCCGCAGAAAGCACCCCGCGCAGCCCCACGGTTCCCAGAAGAAGTAGTGCCACTTCACCGGTCCTTTGGAATCAAAATGTACGCGCTTCATTTATTGTGGATTATTAAACAATTTACACTCTGCTTTATTTAGTTGCTACGTTTTAGCTCTCATGCCACTATGCGGGCCAGGAGGTCGCCCAAGGCGCGGTTCACCTCCGGACGAAGTTCCGAGCGCTTAAGGTGCACGATGTAAGCTATGGTCATATACTCGATCCACTCGTTGTAGTGGTTATCGAACGATTCGGTGATGTTGCCCGCGTCGGCTATCATGTCGGCGAAGAGCCCGGCAAGTTCGTCGTGTGTGTAGGTACTCTGCCGTTCGCGCTCTATGTAGTTGTAGACGCTCAGCTCGTTGTCCTCCACCAGCTTGTGGGCCTTGGCCTTGAGCTCGGGCGAAAGCAGCGAGTAGCCGAAGTCGTTGACGAAGCCGTTGATTACCGAAGCCATCATATCGGCCACGAGGCTTTCCTTGACCATCGCGATATTGGCGATGCTTACCTCCGACCGGATTTTCTCCGCAAGGATATCGGCAAGCCCGAGCCGTTCGGCGCTGTCGACCAGCGTCTTGATGAGGTCTTTCATCAGCACCGGGTTGAAGGTGTCGTCGCCGGTGAAGGTATTCATAAGTTCCTCCGAGCGCACCTTGTTGCGCCAAAGCTCCATGATGTGGTCGGCAATGAATACCTGGTTCGTTTTGGGGCGTAGTGTTTCGGTGAAGAGCAGCTCCACGTCGATGCCGCGCTTGGCAAGATTGTCGGCGGCCTGCTCGCGGGTGCGCCAGCCGTAGGCGCGCATCAGCTTCTGCCATTTGAGGTCCGCCGTCGGGCAGCCCTCGAAGTTGCCGCACCGCTTGCGGATGAGCTGGTACTCCTTCATGTTGTTGAGTGTGTTGTTAAGGTCGGTGCCGTTGACAAGCTTGTGGACCACGCTCAGACATTCAACTTCCGTAACCTGGAGCGCCTGCAGAAGGTGCCCGAAGTAGTAATTGTCCTCCGTGCACGAGGCATCAAGCTCCCAGCGAAGGTTGGCAACGGTGTCGATGCTCTGAAGGAGCTTTTCGGCTTCGTTGTCGGAGTCGTATTCAGCCTCCAGGATGGCACGGACCTTGCCCATTATGTTGTCGCGCTCACGCTTCATCTGCTCCGTGCGTATCTCGGAAGCAGCCCGCGCTACTTTGCCCATGCGTTCGATGATGTAGAGGGCGCCGTCGTTGTTGAGCGTCGTCGCAACGTCCCACGACAGCTCCGGGTCGAAGAAGAGCTCGCGCACACTCGGATTGGCCACGAAGGTGCGCCGTAGCAGGCGGTAGTAGTCCGGTTTCATCGCAAGCTCGCGCTCCGGCGACGAGGTCTCCACGTTGTAGCCCTCGAACATTCCGTTGCCTTGGCCCGTGCAGGCGCAGTAGGCGAAGCTGCGAAGTAAATATGTATCCTTGAACGATTGGCCCTGGCCGCTCCAGTTCTTGAACCAGTCGGCGTTGGTCCAGTTGAGCACCGCATCCAAAAGCACGGTGCGGAAGCGGTCTTCCCAACGGTTGTTGACGGCAGTCTCGGAGTTGAAACTCGATATGTCCTTGTACGTCATATCGATGTTGATCTTGGTGGCTACCAGCATCAGGGGTGAGATGCCGCCGGTGCGCCGAAGAGTGGACATGCGTTCGTCGGCGGTGGCCCCGACATTGCGGCGCACCCACTGGTCGAGCAGTATGTGGAGGTTCTTCACTTCGCTCTGCTTGTGGTGGTGGCAGAACATAAGAACCTTCATCATGTGGCTTTCGCTGTAGTGGTTGAAGAGGTAGGCGATTTTGCCGCGCAGGAAGAGTTTCACAAGCACCGACTGGCCGCTCTTGTCGCGCTCGCCCTTTCGGCAGTTGGCCTCGTCCTGCTGCTCGGGGCTGCGGGCGCCCGGGAAGTCGAGCAGGTCGGTGTCGGAGAGCAGGCTCTTGTCGACGGTCGAAGCCAGCTTGTGGTACGAGGCTGCCGGCAGATGGCCCGGCTCGGTGTCGCGGGTGCGGTCGTAGCCGTAGTGCAGGGTCTCCTCGAGGTATTCCGGGTCGATTTTGAAGATTACCTCGGCGCTGACGGCGCATATGTCGCAGGTCGGCATGGTGCACACCTGACGCAAGGTCGACGGATTATCGTTGACAGGCACGAACACCGGCGACGTTATCTCCCAGTCCGGCTCATCGAGTCCGTTGAGGCACGCCACCGACATTATGGTCCGCTTGTTCTCCCCTCCGTGCATAACCGTCTCAAGCGGAACGTAGACTTCCGGTGCGAACCCGAAGCGCTCCAGGTCGGCAATCAGGCGGCAGAAGAGGTCGGAAATGGCCTCGTTTTCATGCCAGAGGTATTTGAGCACGTTGACCCATTCGGCGGCCGGTACTCGCCGGATGATGCGGGTCACGGTCTCGAAGTAGCGGCTGCGGCGAAGACCCTGCGTCGGGGCCGACATATACGCTGCCAGATAGCTCTTCACGTCGAGTATATCGTCCTCGGTCAGTGCGGTTTCGCCCTGTTCGGGACGACCGGCGTAGGTCTTGTAGATGCGGTCCGAAATCTGGCGTAGCTCTTCGTCGGAGTAGGTGGTATAGTCCAGTATGTTGCCGAAATAGCCCGATGAAAGTATGCTCACTATCTGGCCGGGACGCAACAGCTTAACTATCACGGGGTATTCCTCGTTGTAACGCTCCGGATTGCGCTTGAAGCTGGTCAGGCGCGTCACTACGCCGGTGGCCTCGCGGTCGTCGCCGATAGGGTTGATGGCGTCCACGAATCCTACCCCTTCGGGATAGGCCGTCGAGCGGATGCGGAATGCTTTGTCGGTGCGGTTCAGAAGGGTGTTGATCTGATAGCTCTTGCCGGTCTGGCTTTCGCCGAAGGCGCCTATGGCCGGATTTTCGGTCAAAGCGTTAAGCTGGCGAAGAAGACGCCGGCGCCCGTCGACCATGGTGAAGAATGACTGCTCGTACTGCTCCGGTTTGTTGTCCTTGAGCCACTGGAGGCCTTCGTTGATTATCTGGATATCGTCGTTGATTGTCATTGCAGGATTGTGTTATGGTGGTACCTCCGGTGTCAGCGTGTCTGGACGCTTAATTCAAACTCACCCTTGTCGAGCCAGTGCTGGCCGTCGTTGACAAGGCTTTGGCCGATGAACTCTATCTGGTTCAGAGGCACCTGGTCGCCGTTTTGGTCGCATACGTCCTCAAGCACGAGCTTTTCGGGCTCGCCCTGGAAGTCGCGGCTGATGGTGACGCGAAGGCTCCGACGCCCCGAGTTGTTGTACAGCGCGTAGATGGGTCGGCCGTCGTAGAGCGGATGGTCGAACTGCTTGGCACCGAAGAAGGCCGGGAAGACCGTCAAGGTGAGATTTTCGCTGTTGTGGGTCGGGGTGAGCAGCGTGGAACCCATCCGGTCGCCCTGGTAGAGGCATACGTAGTTGTCGGTGCTCCGGAAGTGCTTTACCATATCGTCAAACCGGATGACCATGCCGTTGAAACCCTCTGTGGACGCCAGATAGCCTACCATGGCGCCAACGGCCACAACGGCCTTTTGGTCGCGGAAGTAGCCCTCCGGGTCCGCAAGGGGATACCACTGGCCCACTCGGTACTCGTTCAGGCGCACCAGGCGGTCCGGGGTGACGGGAAGATATTTCACGAACAGCTCGGTGATGGCGTCGATCGACGTCGGGCGACCCGACAGCACGATGATGTCGCACCGGTGTGCGTAGAGCATAACCGAAATCTGCTGCATCAGCTTCTCCATGGTGCTCTTGACGATGTCGGCCACTCGCTCCGGGTCGAAGCGCCACTTCAACTCCTCGAACCGGAATCCGAAGTGGTTGGCAAAGTAGTCCAGCAGGTATGCCGACGGCTTGATGTCCGGGAAAATTTCGCTGAAGGTGTAAACACGCGACGGACGGTGAAGACGCAGCTGCTCCATAAAGAACTGGGCCATCGGGTGGCTAACCTGGGTGTTGAAGTCCACGCGGCAACGACGGTCGCGGTCGTCCATCATCGTGGAGTCAACCCCGAAGAAATTGCGCGTCAGACCGGAGGCAAGGCGTTGCTTCAAGGTGGCCGTCTCGCGCGGGTTGCCCGAGGCACTCCGAAGGTCGTTGACTATACCGCGGAAGAAGCTGTGGCGGCTCATAACAGGGATGGCGGCGATTTCTTCCACTTCCATGTTGTTAAGCCGTGCCGTCAGGGCCGAGTAGATGCTGCCCATAGAGGGGTCGTCGCCGGTAGCGTCCTCGATGATGACGTTCTGGATGATGTTGCGGAGTATATCGTCGCCGGCAACGTAGAAGCTGTCCCAGAAAATGGGACGAGGAGTCAGAGTGCCGGCGTCGTTGCCCGAGCACATGTAGGTGCACACCATCACGTCGGTGGTGCCGGCGCCGATATCGACCGAGGCAACAGTCACGGCCTTGTCGTTGTAGCCCTCTTTGGCAAGTTCGGGGCGAACGTGGCCCTTGAGCTCGAAAAATTCGCGGGCGCGGCCTTTGTAGCGCTGGGCGATTTCGGCGTAGAGGTAGACGAGCTGGCAGCAGGTGGCCTCGTCGTAGGTCCAGGTGGCGTTGTCGTCGCCCATACCCGGGTCCGCGTCGGCCGGATTGACCGAAAGTTTCTCCACCGAAGGATATACTTCGATGTCGTTCAGCTTATCATCGGGGTATACTGCCTTAAGAGCCTCGAAGGCATCCATGGCGCACTGGCGAAGCTTGATTTGCTCAGCCTTGGGCATAGCCGTGGGGCACGTCAGTATGAGGTTGCGGAGCACTCGCTTGCAGTTTATGTCGCCGTGCTTGCGGAACTCGGTGGAGTTGATCTGCATCAGTGCCTGCTGGAGCACTTCGACCAGCACGAAGGTCATCAGCGAAGCGCGAGAGTAGTGGGTGTGGCCGTCGGTGGGCTCTACCATATTGTCGATGTCGCGGATGAACTCGCCAGTGGCATCGAACTGGTCGGACAACCCCGGTATGTAGATGTTCTCCGACTCGCGGATGTACAGCGGGTCGTTTTCGGTGGTCAGGAACTCCCACTTTTGGCGGAACATGCGGGTGTCCCAAAGGTAGCGCTTCGGGCTGGAGTAGTTGGTGGTGCTGGCCCAAAGTCCTTCCGATTCCACCGAGCGGTAGACGAGTTTTTTGGCCTCGTCGCCGACTCGAACCATCGACGGATAGCGGAACATATCCTCGTCCTCAATCACGATATCGTTGGCAAAGTCGGCCTGACGGAACACCAGGCGCATGTCGAAGGGCTTGTCGTAGCTCATCCACGGGTCGGTGAGGTCGCGCAGGGAGAGCATGGTGGCCTTGGTGAAATCGCCGTTCTCGAAGAGCAGGCCGCAGGTGCGCGAGTTGCCGATGTCCAGTACAAGGTCGACCGGTATCTCGCGGTCGGCCGGACAGCGGTGTAGCGTAACCTCGGGGGAGGCTCCGATTAGGCGGATGTAATTAACCAGATAGATATACCAACCTATGTAGCGGTAGGCGCTACCGGAGGGGTCAAGGCCGAGCAGTTCGGCCAGATAGTGGCTGAACACGGTGAAGTCGCCCTTGGGAGCCATGAAGGTCAGCAGATTGCTCACCCGGTTGCACAGGGCGAACTCCAGCTTGTCGATGCCCTCTACGGGGAAGGTCGGTCGGAAGATGGCCATGTCGTCTGTGCTGATCTGGGTGTCGAAGGCCCAGGTGAAGCGGTAGCGGTCGGTGCCGGGCTGCTCGCCCTCGCCGGTACGGTCGATGCGCAGTCGGCACCACGCGTAAGGAACGTCGGCGCTCACCCCGTTGTGCATCTCGAACATAGGCATCGGTAGCCATTTACCCAGTATTAGCTCGAAGGCCGCTATCCGCTCGTGCACGTTGGCCGGATTGGGCGTTTTGTACGATGCCGGCGAGTTGAAGGTGAAAAGCCGCTCGGCGTCGCCCGGTTCTATCTGGTTGTAGAACGTCGGCGATACGTCCGACCGCATTATCTCAACGCCCGATTCGTCGAGGCGCGCCCGGCCGTCGGCCAGCAGTTCGTTGGCGCGGTTGTCGGTGATTTCGTGCACCGGTATGAACTTGCCGATGGAGCCGTGGTACGACAGCAGGTCGAAAAGGCGCTCTCCCGTTTCTTGGTTCTTGATGTTGCAGAAGCTGTATTTGAGAGGACGCCCCGACGGCAGCGTGAGCTGCTGAGCCGGATCAAGCTCTAATTCTATGGAATGGAACTGTATGCCGCTGTCGGCAATGAGATGGAGCATAGCCTGGGGTGATTGGTTTGCGATTGTTATTTTCCGCTAAATTAGCCTTTTTTTTGCGTTCGCAAAAGCTTTTGGCGCGAAATCTTACGGATTGGCCGTTTTCGCTGACGAATTGGCGGGGTTACGGGGCCGGAGTGGTCCTTATGGCATCACTCTACTTCAAGATTGGCCAGCAGACGCTGGCGCACTACTTCGTACATGGCCACGCCGGCGGCCACGCTGACGTTGAGGCTGCCCGTATGGCCGAACATAGGTATGCCAGCTCGGGTATCGGCCAAGGCCAGTATTTCCTCGCTGATGCCGGTGTCCTCGGCGCCCATCACCAACGCCACGGGGGTGGTATAGTCGGCAAGGGTATAGTTCTGCGACTCTTTTTCGGTCACGGCCACTATCTGGCATCCGCTTTCGCGCAGGTAGCGCACGCCGGCCGCAAGATTGTGCTCGCGGCATACCGGTATGTTCAGCAGCGCCCCCGCAGAAGTCTTCACGGCATCGCCGCCTACGCCGACGCTGCCGCGCTCGGGAATTACGATGGCGTTCACACCGCAACACTCCGCCGTGCGCGCTATGGCGCCGAAATTGCGGACGTCTGTAATGCCGTCGAGAACCAGTATGAAGGGCAGCACGCCGTCCTCGAAGAGCGCCGGCATAACGTTGCCAAGTCGGTGGTAGGCCACGGCGGCCATGATGGCTACCACGCCCTGGTGGTTGCGCCGGGTATAGCGGTTGAGGCGCTCGGCCGGCACGCGCTGCACCGGCACGCCAAGATTGCGCGCCGTATGAAGCAACCGAACGGCAAGCTCGCCGTTAAGGTCTTTGCGGACCATGAGTTTGTCGATGGTGCGCCCGGCTGCCATGGCTTCCAGCACGGGGTGTATGCCAAATATAAAGTCGTTTGATTCCATTGTCGGTCAGGGTGTTGTCTGTTTAGGATTCGGCTCCCTCCAGCAGCGCTTTCGCTGCAGCAAGCGAGGCCGGGTCGCTGCCTTTGCCGCTTAGCATGAGGGCTATTTCGGTCTGGCGCCCCAAGGCGTCAAGCTCCTGCACGCGGGTGAGGGTGGAGGTGTCGTCGTCGTGTTTGTATACTTTGTAGTGGCGGTCGCCAAGGGCGGCCACCCCGGGGAGGTGCGTGATGGTAATCACCTGGATGGTGCGCGATATGTGCTTCATCATCTGCGCCATGCGGGCCGCTATCTCGCCCGACACGCCGGTGTCGACCTCATCGAAAATTATGCTGGGCAACTGCATGCGGCTCGCTACTATAGTCTTGATGCTCAGCATAAGTCGCGATATTTCGCCGCCCGAGGCTGAGGAGCCCACCGGCACCAGAGGCTGGTTCTTGTTGAAAGCGAAGAGAAACTGCAGCTGGTCGTAGCCGCTCGGAGAGAGCTTGCCGCGAGTTATGGTGATTTCGCACCGCAGATTTGGCATGCCGAGGGTGGCGGCGGTGGCACGCAGCTCCTGGGCGAAGGCCGTGGCGGTGACCGCGCGGTTTTCGCTGAGCTTGTCGGCAATGGCGATGGCGCTTTTCTTGGCGCGGCGTGCCGCAGCCTCCAGTCGGGCTATAGTGGCGTCGGAGTCGTGCACGGCGGCAAGCTGAGCCGCAAGGCGGTTGCGCAGCTCGATGAGCTCGTCGACGCTGTCTACGTGGTGTTTGGCCTCAAGGGAGTAGATTTGTCCAAGACGCTGCTCGATTTCGTCGAGTCGCCCTTCGTCGGGGTCCAGAGAGGCGTCGTAGGCCGCCAGGGTGCCGGCGATGTCGGCAACCTCCACGCGGGCGCTTTCGAGCCGTTCGGCAAGGGTGTGGAAGTCGACCTCCTCTCCCGCATCGTCGCCCAAAGTCACGGCAAGACTCTCCAGAGCGCCGACTGCCTTGCGGAGTTCGCCCAAGGCGTTGACCGGAGCGTCGCCCAGGGGCTCGGCGGCCTGACGTATTTTGGCCTTTATCTCCCCGAGGTTGGCAAGAAGGTCGCGTTCCCGCTCCAGGGTCTCGTCCTCGCCGGCAAGGAGGTTCATGGCGTCCAGTTGGTTGAACTGGAACTCCACGTACTCTGCCTCGGCAAGGCCCTTCCTTATTAATTCGCGCGTGCGTGTGTAGTCGGCAAGAACTTTGCGGTAGGCCTCGTAGGCAGCGCGGTAGTCGGCAAGTAGCGGGCCGTTGCCGGCAAGGGTGTCGATGATGTTGAGCTGGTACTCCGGCGAGGCCAGCAACAGGTTCTGATGCTGTGAGTGTATGTCGACAAGGTGAAGCGCCACTTCCCGCAGCACGGCCAGCGTCACGGGAGTGTCGTTCACAAAAGCCCGGGAGCGGCCCCCGGGGAGCAACTCGCGTCGAAGTATGCACCGGCCGTCCGACACGCCGTCGAGCTCGTTGGCGCTCAGCACTTCCGCTACGGCCGGCGCCGACGTGTAGCGAAACTGAGCCTCGATGACGCTCTTGCGCGAGGTATCGCGCACGGCGCGTAGGTCGGCGCGGCCCCCAAGCAGCTGGCTCAGCGCGCCAAGGATGATGCTCTTGCCGGCTCCCGTCTCGCCTGTGATGATGTTCAGCCCGGACGAAAAATCTATGTCCAGGCTGTCGATGAGGGCGTAGTTGCTGATGTGCAGTGTCTGAATCATCTGTTCTGTTCGTCGCCTTTCTTTATCTGGTCCAGGCGCGTCTGGTCTGTGGGGTAAATGGGCTCAAGAAGGTTGTAGACGCGGGTTCGCTCTTCCTGCGGCGCCTTGGAGTAGATATTAACCAACTCGTCGAGCTTGGCATCCTTGAACATGGACAGAGCCACGCTCATCGGCGAGGTCGAGTGGATCGACCCTATTGTTTGCAGGGCCTCCGTCACGGTGGCGCGTCCGCGGTCGACCGAAGTCGCCATCTGGTCAAGGCCCAGCCTGTGGTAGCGGTAGGTGAGGTCGCGGATGCCGCTGGTGGCCGGGTCGGTGTAGGCCGACAGCACCGCCGAGCGGTTCTTGTTGTCCTCGAAGGCCTTCCAGCCCGTTTCACCGCTGCTCTGGGCCATCTGTACTATCTGCTTGAGGCGTTCCCAATATGTTTCGCCGCCGTTGGGCGCGAAGCTGTCGAAGTCCACTGCCAGTATGAGATAGGCGTAGAAGTTGAGGATGGCCGTTATCTGGCTCTCCATATTGTTGATGGAGTAAACAAGTGGCTCATTCTCCCGGTATTCGAAGTCTATCTTGGTGTCTTTGAAGTTTATAAGTGTGGTGGTGTACGAGCTGTTGTACACCGGACGCAACGACTGGACCTGCAGGTCGCCTTTGAGCACGTCGTCTTCGTACTCCTTGATGGTGAAGAAGAGACGACATTCGATTTTCTCGTTGGGCGAGAACTGGGCGTTGGTGAACACTGTGGTGTTCATGTACTCCGAGATAGCCTGCTGGAGGGTCTCGAATACGCTCTTGGAACCTGATATTTGGTCTGCGTTGACGGTGACTGTGCAGTTAAGTTCCTGAGCTCGGATGCCGAAGACGGCAAGGAGGCTCAGCAAGGAGAGTAGTGTTCGCTGCAGTGTTGTCATTTTTTTTGCTTGGTAGGTCTATTTTTTTGAGGCGTGTGCGGCGATGCGTTCCAGTATTGCTGCCGCCACTTCGCTTTTGGGCATCAAAGGCAATTCGTCGGCAGCATCGCAAGTGATTATAGTCACCTTGTTGGTGTCGGTCCCGAATCCCGCGCCCTTGTCGGCCAGGGAGTTCATCACTATCATATCCAGCCCTTTGCGGCGCAGTTTGTCGCGGCCGTTTTCAAGGCCGTTTTCGGTCTCGAGGGCGAAGCCGGTCAGATATTGGCCGGGGCGGCGCAGGGCTGCCAGGGTAGCGGATATATCGGGATTGCGAACAAGTGCGATGGAGTCAACGTTGTCGCGCTCGCGCTTGATTTTGTGGGTGGCCGGATGGGCCGGCGCGTAGTCCGCCACGGCGGCCGCGAAGATGGCGATGTCGGCATCGGCGAAGGCTGTCTGAGCGGCTTCGAGCATCTGGCGAGCGCTCTCTACGTCGACGCGGCGTATGGCCGGGTTGTCGATGTGCTGCGCCGACGGGCCCGCAACCAGTGTTACCTCCGCTCCCATTGCCGCGGCCTGCTCGGCAAGGGCAAAGCCCATCTTCCCGGTGGAGAAGTTGCCGATAAAGCGCACCGGGTCAATGCGTTCGTAGGTGGGCCCGGCTGTAATAACAACTTTTTTGCCCTTAAGCGGCTGCCCTTGCGCGAAGTATCGCTCGAGGGCGGCAACGATGTTTTCAGGCTCTTCCATACGCCCCTTGCCGCTCAGGCCGCTGGCAAGCTCGCCGCTGGCGGCCTCTACCACGTGCACACCATCGGCGCGCAGTGTCTCCAGATTGCGCCGCGTGGTGGGGTGGAGCATCATGTCGAAGTCCATCGCCGGAGCAACAAACACCGGGGCGCGCGACGACAGGTAGCTCGTCACCAGCATATTGTCGGCAACCCCCGTGCCCATCTTGGCCAGTGTGCATGCCGTCGCCGGAGCTATTACCATGGCGTCGGCCCAGAGGCCCAGGTCGACGTGAGAGTGCCACTCGCCGGTGTTGGCCGTAAAAAACTCGCTTATTACGGGCTTCTGGCTCAAGGTGGAAAAGGTCAGAGGACGCACAAACTCCAGGGCGGCCTTGGTGGCCACTACCTGAACTTCGGCACCGGCCTTCACCAGCAGCCGCAGCAGCGAAACGCTTTTGTACACCGCGATGCCTCCGGTGATGCCCAGCACTATGTGCTTGCCGGTCAGAACTCCGCTCATTTGCGCAGGCGTTGTTTGATGCGTGTGAAGGCCTTCTTGGTGTTGTCGGCGAAGTCGCCGTTCATTATCCAGTTGTAGTAACCGGGGTCGGCGGACAGCACCTCCTCGGCCAGACGGCCTTTATACTTTCCGAAGTTCACCACTTCGCGGTGCTGCTCATCGTAAATCAAACGACCCATTAGGTCGACGTTGCGGTTCTGCGAGGCGTAGTCCGACAGTCCCTCGATTTCGGTGGGCACATCGTCGTACTTCTCCAGCTGGGCAAGCAGCACTTCCATTGTGGCGCGGGTGTCGGCCAGGGCCGAATGGGCGTCGTCGAGGTTCTTGCCGCAGTAGTAGCTGTAGGCAGCCGTCAGCGTGCGAGGCTCTTTCTTGTGGTAGATTGTCTGCACGTCGACGAAGCGTGCGCGCGAGATGTCGAAGTCGACCTGGGCGCGGGCAAATTCCTGGTCGAGAAGCGGTATGTCGAAGCGGTTGCTGTTGAATCCGGCTATGTCGCAGCCCGTCAGCAGTCGCGCCAGAGAGGCCGCTATCTGACGGAAGGTGGGTTCGGCGGCTACGTCCTCGTCGGTGATGTGGTGCACGGCGGTGGCTTCTTCCGGTATATGCATCTCCGGGTTGATGCGGCGTGTGCGCTCCACTACGCTGCCGTCGGGCATGAGTTTTACAACGGAGATTTCGACGATGCGGTCGTGGTTTATGTTGGTGCCGGTGGTCTCCAAGTCGAAGAAGGCCAGAGGGCGGGTGAGCTTGAGCTTCATTGGTCTGATTCTTCCTGAATTAGAATTCGCCTACAGTCATCGGGGCCAGCAGCATCAGCAGCTCCGTGTTGTCGGCTTCTTCGCCGGGACGGAAAACGCCGGGACGTGCGGCATCGCCAAGGTTCACTATCACCTCTTCGCCCTTGAGGGTCGAAAGGATTTCGGCTATGCACGAGGCGCTGAAGCCGATGGTGAGCTCATTGCCGGAATAGGAGCAGGGCACCTGTTCGCGGGCCGAACTGCACAGCGCGGGGTCGTTGCTCTTGAGCAGCACGCTCTCCGAAGTGAGGCGGAATTTCTCCAGTCCGCCCTGTTCCTCGACGAAGAGGCCCACGCGACGCACAGCGTTGAGAAGCGCCACGCGGTCGATGGTCAGGATGTTGGTGTTGTTCTTGGGCAGTACGCGCATATAGTCAGGGTAGTTGCCGTTCAGGAAGGTGCACTCGAAGCTGAAGCCTTCGCTCTCGACGCGGGCGCTCCGCGAAGTCATGGTGAAGTTGAGCGACTCTTCCTTGGCGAATACGTTCTTGATCACGTTGGCCGGCTTGGTGGGGATGACGCACTTGCCCACAACGCCGGGTGCCGTGCGGCGGTCGATGTAGCGAACCAGTTTGCGGGTATCGGTGGCAACATAGGTCACGCTGTCGGGCTGGATGTCCATCAGCACACCCTGCATGATCATGCGGTACTGGTCGGTGGAGGCGGCGAACATGGTGTTGTCCAGACCTTCGATGAACTGCGAAGTGGCCAGACTGAACGAGATGGTGTCGCCACCCTCGGCAAGTGCCTTGAACGCCGGATACTGGTCGGAGGGTATGCCCACGAAGGTATAGTTGCCGCTGGCATAGGAGAGGTTGACTTCGAGTGTCTCCTCGTTGACCTTCACTTCGACACCCTGGTCGGGCAGTTCTTTCAGAAGATCCACCAGACGGCGGGCGCCAAGGCACAGGCTGCCGTTGCCCGACGACGATGCCACCTCAAGGCGGGCCGTCAGAGCGTTTTCCTCGTCGGAGCCGGTGAGGTAGAGCACGCCGTCCTCAAGGCGGAGCAGGAAATTGTCCAGTATGAGCAGGGAGTTCTTGCTGTTTATGACCTTGCTGACTGCGGAGGCGGCGTTGTAGAGCGTTTTGCTCGAGATGCTGAATTTCATATTGTATGTCGTGTTTTTTGTTTTTTCTTTTGATGAGGGCGCCGGAAGGGGCCGCAAAGACCGAATAAGAACATTCGGGTTCAATGTGCAAAAGTAATATTTTTTCCCCGCATTTGCAAGACCCTACAAAAAAAGCGCGCGCGTGGGAATGCTTTTATTGGCTTTTATTGGCATCTCGCGATTTATGTGCTATCTTTGCAAAGATATGCGCCGGAGGTATTGGCTGCGAACCTTAGTTAGACCCGTGCGTTTATATCTTAGACAAGTTCTAAAAACATAACTGACATGACATTCCAAGAATTAGGAGTTCGCGACGATCTTCTGCGCGGCATTGCCGGGTTGGGCTTCGAAGTCCCCATGCCCGTGCAGGAAAAAGTTATTCCGCGCCTGCTCGAAGGCGACAGAGACCTCGTGGCTCTCGCTCAGACCGGTACCGGCAAAACGGCCGCTTTCGGTCTACCCATCATACAACGCATCGACACCTCCCGCAATGTGCCTCAGGCCCTTGTGCTCGCCCCTACCCGCGAGCTATGCCTCCAGATTGCCGGAGACCTCGCCGACTTCGCCAAGTATGTTCCCGACCTTGAGATTCTTCCCGTCTACGGCGGCTCGAGCATCGAAAGTCAGATTCGCGCTCTCCGCAAGGGTGTGCAGATCATTGTGGCTACACCGGGACGACTCATTGACCTTATAAACCGAGGCGTCGTCAAACTCGACGACGTGCACACCGTGGTCCTCGACGAGGCCGACGAAATGCTCAACATGGGCTTCGTCGATTCCATCAACGATATTCTCGCACATGTGCCCGACGACCGAAAGATGCTGATGTTCAGCGCAACAATGCCCCCGGAGGTTGCTAAAATAGCCAAACGCTTCATGCGCGACCCCGAAGAAATCGTAATCGGAACGCGAAACGAGGGCGCCAAGAACGTGCGGCACATTTACTACATGGTCAATGCGCGCGACAAATATCTGGCCCTAAAGCGAATCGCCGACAATAACCCCAATATCTACGCAATCATCTTCTGCCGCACCCGCCGCGACACCCAGGAGATTGCCGACAAGCTCATCTCCGACGGCTACAACGCCGACGCCCTCCACGGCGACCTCAGCCAGCAGCAGCGCGACATCGTGATGCGCAAGTTCCGCGACCGCGTGATAACCCTACTGGTGGCTACCGACGTGGCCGCTCGAGGCCTCGACGTCGACGACCTCACACACGTGATAAACTACGGTCTGCCCGACGATACGGCCGTCTACACCCACCGGTCGGGACGTACCGGCCGCGCAGGAAAGACGGGTGTGTCGGTGGCTATTATCCACTCACGCGAGAAGGGCAAACTCCGAGAGATCGAGCGCATTATCGGAAAGAAGTTCGAACGCCGCGAAGTGCCTACTCCCGAGCATATTATCGAAAAGCAGCTCTACAACCTCGCCGACCGCCTCGAGCGCGTTGAGGTCAACGATGCCGAAATCGACAAATACATCCCCGGTGTGGCCAAGAAGCTTTCGTGGCTCTCGGCCGAAGATCTCCTCAAGCGCGTTCTCTCCCTGGAATTCAACCGACTGCTGGCTTACTATAAGGACGCTCCCAAGCTCGACTTCATCGACGAGAAGCCGGCGAAGGCCGAACGTCGTGCCGGCCGCGACCACTCCGGCAAGCGCTCCGACCAGGAGAAAGACCGTCGAACCGCCGAGAAAGGTATGGAACGGCTCTACATCAACCTGGGCAAAGGCGATGGTTTCTACGCCGGAAACCTCATCGACATGCTCAACAAAAATGTCGGAGGTCAGCGCGTCGACGTGGGCCGAATAGACCTGATGCCCTCTTACTCGCTCTTCGACGTCAAGAAGGCCGACGCCCGTCGTGTGGTATCCGCCCTCAAGGGCTTGGAATTCTTCGGAAAGCGTGTTTTCAGCGAAGTGGCCGACCCTGACCGCGACTACGCCGCTATCTCGAAAAAGAAAAAATGACAAAACTTGCATAAAAAGCGGCGCCCCGGGGAAATTCCTCGGGGCGCCGCTTTGAATAGGGTCGAAGAGGCGGATTATTTCTCGGCCTCGGGGGCGATGAGCTTGTAGCCCTTGCCGTGGATGTTGATGATTTCGATGGAGGGATCGTCCTTGAGATGCTTGCGCAGCTTGGTGATGTAGACGTCCATGCTGCGGGCGTTGAAGTAGTTGTCGTCGATCCAGATGGTCTTCAGGGCGTAGTTGCGTTCCAGAATTTCGTTGACGTGGGCGCAAAGAAGACTCAGCAGCTCGCTTTCCTTGGTGGTGAGCTTGGTGATTTTGTCGCCTATCATCAGCACCTGCTTCTGGGTGTCGAAGGTAAATTTGCCGATTTTGTACATAGTGATTTCGCGGCCCTTCTTGCCCTTTACGCGGCGAAGGATGGCCTCGATGCGGAATACCAGCTCCTCCATCGAGAAGGGCTTGGTGATGTAGTCGTCGGCTCCGATTTTGAAGCCCTCGAAGATATCGTCCTTCAGGCTCTTGGCCGTCAGGAAGATGATGGGCACTTCGGAGTTGACGTTGCGTATTTCGGTCGCAAGGGTGAAGCCGTCTTTTTTAGGCATCATCACGTCCAGAGCGCAGATGTCGTACTTGCCTTTGAGGAATGCTTTGTAGCCGGCCTCGCCGTCGGCGAAGAGGTCTGCGTTGTATCCCTTGGCCTGAAGGTACTCACGAAGGAGCATGCCAAGGTTTTCGTCGTCTTCGCACAGAAGAATTCTCATACGGTCTTCCATAGTGTTCAGTTTTTAGAGAGTGGGAGTATTATTATGAATTTTGTTCCGGTGTTGTATTCGCTCTCGACGCTTATGCTGCCGCCGAGATCGGTGATGATTTTGCGCACATAGGCCAGCCCCAGACCGAAGCCCTTGACGTCGTGGCGGTTGCCGGTCGACACGCGGTAGAATTTCTCGAAGATTTTCTTCAGGTCGTCGCGACGTATGCCTATGCCGTTGTCGCTGATGGTGATTTCGAGCCGGTCTTCGTCGAGGTCGCGGCTGGCCACGGTGAGTTTGAGGTCGCGATCTTCGGAGCGATACTTTACGGCGTTGTCGAGCAGGTTGAATATCACGTTGGTGAAGTGCATCTCGTCGACTTCGACGATGGCATCCATGGCGTCCAGATCGGCCGATATGCTGCCGCCGTATTTCTCCACTTTGAGTTTGAAGGTGTTCACCACGTTGAATATAACCGTGTTGGCATCGACTTCTTCGAGTTTGAAGGTCGACTTCTGGCGGTCGAACATACTCATCTGGAGCACTTTCTCGACTTGGAATCGAAGGCGCTTGGTTTCGTCTGTGATCACGGTGGCTATCTGCTGAAGCATTGTCGGGCTCTTGCGCACGCTTTGGTCGTTGAGCATCTGCGCCGCAAGGCTGATCGACGAGATGGGCGTCTTGAACTCGTGCGTCATATTGTTGATGAAGTCGTTCTTCATCTCGGTGAGTTTCTTCTGGCGGAAGGCCATCACTATGGTATAGACGAATATCACAATCAGGATGAGTGTGAAGGCAAAGGCCGGCACCATGAACGATATGCTCGAGAAGATATAGTCCTTCTTGGTCGGAAAATACACCTTGAGATAGTTCGTAGGCCCGTTGGCGTCGTTAGGGAACAGGGGCTGCACGAACATATTGTCGCGGTCGGAAGGGCCGGCCTCGAAGTTGCGGCTTTTGTAGACGGCGGTGCCGTTGAAGTTCACCACGGCGAACTCGAAGGGTACGCGAAGCCCGAGCGTGTCAAGCTCTTCGCGCAGGTACGACGACACTAAGGCCGAGTCGGCGCGCTCGGAGATGGGGCGGCTGGCTGCTGTGCTGACTATGTTGAGTATCACCTCGTCGAGCAAACCTTTCTGGTAGATATAGCGGTTGCGGTAGGCCTCCTGCGCGGTGCGGTAGTGGCGGGCAAGGCCGCCGGCGTTGGCGCGACGCAGCATGGAGATTTCGCCGGCCGCGCCTTTGATGGTGATGTCGGTCTCAAGGCCTGTTGAGGTTGTGAACGAGTACTTTATGCCGTCCTGGTCGGATACCGGTTGGTCGACGTAGGTGGCCAGTGTCGACGTCTGCACCTGCTGGAGGTCGTCTTCGAGGAAGTGGCGCGTTTCGTCCTGCTCGAGGCGCATCGCAACGGCCACCAGGCTCTGGCGGACGCCCTGCGAGAACTGCTCGTAGCGTATCTGAACGATGTTTTTCATATAGAAAATCTGTATGCACAGCAGTCCGATGAAGGTTAGGGCCATCACCACTGCCAGTATCCAGATAGTCGATTTCTTCATTGTTTCGTTTAACCTATGTTATGTTAACGCATTAAGTTTAGGAAATGTTCCTTATTTTTAACGTTGGAGGCATTTATTAAATTGTGCCCGGTTTTAACATTTCGCGTCAAAATTAACAAATAAATGTGAAGCAACAAAGCGCATCCCCGTTTTTTTTTCGGGAATGCGCCGTTTTTAGACGAATAGGCCGGTTTTACCGACGAATTTCAGCTTAATTCTATGTATGTCTTTGCTTTTTGCGCTTTTTCTTGGCGCAGGTGGAGGCGAGGTCGCAGCCCGCGCACGGGTCACGTCGCAGCTTGCGCGCCAGACCCGCAACGGCAAGCGCCACAACGGCTCCCACGGCTATCCACTGCCACACTGCGCCGCTCATTTTTTATGCAGTTTGCGGTAGAGTACTCCCGGTTTGGTGTCGGCAGGTGTGTCGGCGAAGGGTAGCACGAAGCGGCAGCCCTCGGCGTAGCGGCTGCACCCGAATGCTGCGCGCCCGCGGACTATGTGTCCCTGTGCGCAGCTCGGACACGGCACCTGCTCGAGCTTTGTGATGCGTTTTGCTTTGGGCTTTGTCGGCTCGGAAGGGGTAGCCGGGCCCTTGGACGGGGCAGGAGGTTCGGCACTGATGCGCCGGCCGCCGCAGTCGTTCATCACGTTGTGGACGATGGTGGTCACCATCTGGTTGATTTCACGGATGAACTGAGCGGGGGAGTATTCACCGCGCTCTATGCGGCGCAGTTTGTTCTCCCACAGTCCGGTGAGTTTGGCGCTTTTGAGAAGTTCCTCGTCGATAGTGTCGATGAGGTCTATGCCGGCTTGGGTGGGCACGAGGTTCTTGCGCTCCCGCTGTATGTAGCGGCGCTTGAAGAGGGTCTCGATGATTGCGGCGCGAGTGGAGGGTCGGCCGATGCCGTTTTCCTTCATCGCCTCGCGCAGTTCTTCGGTGTCGACGGTGCGCCCTGCCGTCTCCATTGCTCGCAGAAGGGTGCCTTCGTTGTAGGGCTTTGGCGGCTGCGACGTCTTTTTGGACAGCGACGGCTCGTGGGGGCCGCTTTCGCCGGGAGTGAATACCGGAAGCTCGCGGTTGGTGTCGTCCTGCGTGTCTGCCCCGCCGTCGTCGCCTTCCTTGCCGCTCTTGGAGGGGTAGAGGACCCGCCAGCCCGGGTCGAGAATTACCTTGCCGGAGGTCTTGAAGTCGTATTGGCCGGCTTGTCCGGTCACGGTGGTCTGCTCGAAGAGGCAGTCGGGGTAGAAGGCGGCTATGAAGCGGGTGGCGATGAGGTGGTAGAGTTTCTTCTCGTCCAGACTCAGGTCGCCGCCGGGCAGTTGGCCGGTAGGGATTATGGCATGGTGGTCGGTGACTTTCGAGTTGTCGAACACCTTTTTGCTCTTCGGAATAGGCTTTGCCAGCACCGGTGCCGTGAGGTTGGCGTAGGGGGTCATTGCGCGCAGCGTGGGCGCTATCTTAGGATGGATGTCGTCGCTGAGATAGGTGGTGTCGACGCGCGGGTAGGTGGTCAGTTTCTTCTCGTAGAGGCTCTGGATGAGCTTCAGAGTGTTGTCGGCGCTCCAGCCCCAGCGCTTGTTGCTCTCCACCTGCAGGCTGGTGAGGTCGAAGAGCCGGGGAGGCTGCTCGCGGCCTTTCTTTTTGGCCACATCGTTGATGCGGAATGTCTCCGGCCGGATGGCTTCCACGGCGGCATTGCCGAGGTCTTCGGTTTCGAAGCGCTCGCCGGTGTAGGTGAAGTCGGTGTTGCGGTAGGAGGTGTGGAGTTCCCAACTGTCTTTGGGCACGAAGTCGCGTATCTCCTTGAAACGTTTCACGATAAGCGCCAGCGTCGGGGTTTGCACACGGCCTATGGAGAGCACGTTGCCGAACGAGCCGTACTTGAGCGAGTAGAGGCGCGTGGCATTCATGCCCAGCACCCAGTCGCCGATGGCGCGGCTCAGCCCTGCGTAGAAGAGGCGGTCGTAGTGGGCCTGCGGCTTGAGGTCGGCAAGACCCTGGCGGATACTCTCGTCGGTCAGCGACGATATCCAAAGACGGCTCACGGGGCAACGGGCACCGGCTTTGCGCATAACCCAGCGTTGGATAAGCTCGCCCTCCTGCCCGGCGTCACCGCAGTTCACTATCTCGTCGGCTTCGGCTACAAGGCGCTCGATGACAGCGAACTGCCGCCTAACGCCATTGTCGTCGATGACCTTTATGTCGTATTTCTCCGGAAGCATGGGGAGTTGGCTCAGATACCATCGTTTCCACTCAGGCCGGTAGTCGTGGGGCTCGTAGAGGCAGCACAGATGACCTATCGTCCAGGTCACCCGCACACCGTCGCCTTCGTAGTAGCCGTCGCGCAGGCTATTGGCACCCAACGCTTTGGCAATGTCGGTGGCAACGCTCTTTTTCTCTGTTATGCAGAGTTTCAAGCCTGCTCCTCCTTTTTTGCCTCCTGCCAGAGCTCTTCCATTTGGTCGAGACTTAGCTCTTTGAGGGTATGGCCGGCGGCGCGCGCTCCTTCCTCGATGTGGTTGAAGCGGCGGATAAACTTGCGGTTTGTGCGTTCCAGGGCGTTTTCGGGGTTGACGCCGTAGAGGCGCGCTGCGTTGATCACAGCGAAGAGCAGGTCGCCGAACTCTGCCTCCAGCTCGGGCGAGCCGGGCTCTGCGGCGGCTTTGAGGACTTCGTCGGTCTCTTCGGTGACTTTTTGCCATACGTCCTCGCGGTTTTTCCAGTCGAAGCCCGTGTTGGCGGCCTTCTCCTGGATTCGGAATGCTTTGACCAAGGCGGGCAAGGCAGCCGGCACGCCTCCGAGCACGCTGTGGTTGCCGTCCTTCTCCTTGAGTTTGATTTGCTCCCAGTTGAGCTCTACCTGGTGGGCGTCGTCGGCCTTGACGTCGCCGAAGACGTGCGGATGGCGGAAAATGAGCTTGCTGTTGAGGGCATCGGCCACGTCGGCAATGTCGAACGCACCCTTCTCCGAGCCTATTTTGGCGTAGAAAAGCACGTGGAGCAGCACGTCGCCGAGCTCTTTGCGGATATTGGCGTCGTCGCCGTCAAGAAGAGCCTGGGCCAGTTCATATGTTTCCTCTATGGTGTTGGGACGCAGGCTTTCGTTGGTCTGCTTGGCGTCCCAAGGGCATTTGACGCGCAGTATGTCGAGCGTGTCGATCACGCGGCCCAGCGCTTCGATCTTCTCCTGTCGGGTATGCACTTTGATTGGATTTTGTTTTGTTGTCTATCAGCGGTTTTTGTAGTTCTCTACGCCGTCTTCAAGCCAGCCGACGAAGGCTCCTACGTTCTCGTCGTGGGCGCGGGGCTGGTTGAGCGGTCGGCCTTCGTTGTCGAGCAGCACATAGAAGGGCTGCTGGTTGGTGGAGAATTTGTGGCGCTGCAGGTAGCTCCACTTCTCACCCACGGTGGTGAGTCGCACCGTGCGGCCCTCTTCCTCCACGGTTATAGGCTCGGGAAGCTCGGTTTTGTCGTCGACCATGAGTACTATCATAACGTATTGGTCCTCAAGGATGCCGCGTACTACGGGGGTATCGAAGACGGCACCCTCCATCTTGCGGCAGTTCACGCAGGCATAGCCCGAAAAGTCCACAAGTACCGGCTTGCCTTCGGCGGCAGCGGCGGCCATGCCCCGGTCGTAGTCGTCGTATTTCACGAACTCTCCGCCGTAGAGGTTGAAGTCCTGAGTGTACAGCGGAGGAGCGAATGCGCTGATGGCCTTCAAGGGTGCGCCCCAAAGACCCGGAACGAGGTAGACGGCAAAGGAGAAAGAAATGAGCGCCAGGAAGAAGCGTCCTACAGAGGTGTGGCTTTCGGCTCCGTCGTGGCTGAAGCGAAGCTTGCCCAGCAGGTAGCAGCCCAACAGGGCGAAGAGCACTATCCAGAGACTCAGGAAGACTTCGCGGTCGAGGATATGCCAGCCATAGGCCAGGTCGGCCACAGAGAGGAATTTCAGCGAGAGAATGAGTTCTACGAAACCAAGTACCACCTTCACGCTCTGCAGCCAACTGCCCGACTTGGGAAGCTCTTTAAGCATGCTCGGGAAGAAGGCGAACAGGCCGAAAGGCAGCGCAAGACCCAGCGCGAAGCCGCCCATGCCAAGCAGCGGACCCATCAGGTTGCTCTGGCTGAAGGCTTCGACAAGAAGTGTGCCGATTATGGGGCCGGTGCAGCTGAACGACACCAGCACCAACGTGAAGGCCATGAAGAAGATGCCCAAAAAGCCGCCGGCGGAGCCGGCTTTGGCATCGGCGGCGTTGGTCCACTTGCTCGGCAGGGTGATTTCGAAGGCACCGAAAAAGCTGATGGCGAAGAACACCAGCATGGCGAAGAAAATGAGGTTGAACACGGCTCCCGTGGCTATCTCGTTGAGCTTGCCGGGTCCGAAAATCAGAGTAAGCACGATGCCCAGTCCGATGAAAATCACCAGGATGGAGGCGGCGTAGGTTGCGGCGTCGCCGATGGCGCGGGCTCGGCTCTTGGAGCGCTTCAGGAAGAAGCTCACCGTCATAGGTATCATCGGCCATATACAGGGTGTCATCAGCGCTACCAGACCCCCAACGAATCCAAGAAGGAGGATCATCCAGTAGCTCTGCGAAGAAGCGCCGGTGGTAACTTCGACGGGCTGCCACCAAAGCTCGCTGCGGCTGTCGGAGGCAATGGCTGCCGTCGGTGCAGCGTTCCGGTCGACGCTTTGCGAGGGAGCGGCGGCAGCCGCAGCCGGCGCGGGAGTGCCCGCGGTGAGGTCGAAGGCGAAGCGGTCGGGTGGCGTGCACGAGCTCTCCGAGCAGGCCATATAGTTGACCGTGCCGGCCACGCGTGCGCCCTCGACGCCCACAAGGCGCAAGGGCTGGCGCAGCTCGAAGGTGCCGGTCAGCCAGGGCAGGTTGAGGCTCAGAAAGGAGTCGAAATGCACGGCGGGCTCGGCCGTGGTAGTCAGCGGGCCGGCAGTCTCCAGACCCTCGGCCGGATCGATGGTGATGGAAGTCGGGTCGGGAGCACCGTCGGCGGAGGGTATCTCAAGACCGTAGATGTGCCAGCCGGCGTCGATGTCGGCTTTGAGCACAAGGGTGTACTCACCTTCGGCGGCTCCGGCCTCCAGCGAGGGCGTCCACTGCACGTGGCGCTCGATGGCGGCCCAAGCGCCTGCGGCCGCGCATACTATTAATAATGTAAGGAGGGTTATTCTTTTCATATCCGGTGTCAATGGGCGAAGGGAGGTACGGGGGCGCTGATGCGCTCAGTCTTTGGAGGACGGCAGGTATTGCCGTCGCATGCCATATAGCTTATGGCAGCCTTTACGGTGGGCGTGCCCTCTCCGGTGAGGCGGAAGGGCGCTGTGAAGTTCACGTTGGCGTCCCACCAGCTCAGAGTGAGTCCGAACATAGGGTCGTCGGTGCTCACGGGTTCGCGGGAGGGTGTCACCGGCGAGGTAAATTCGATGCCGGTGCTTTCGCCGAGGTCAAAACGGGTTGGCCGCGGGCCGCCCTGGGGCAGCTCAAGGCCGTAGAGGTGCCAGCCCGGCTCTATCAAAGCCTTGAAGGTAACGGTGCCTTGGTTGGGCGAGGTCATGCGCACTATGGTGCGCCAGCGCACCGGGGGGTTGGCTTCGGGCTGCTGAGCCGAGGCTGCGTATGCCAAAAGCCCCGCCAGGACGAGTATGAATAAACGGAATGTTTTCATCGGGTTTACGGATTTTGCTGCAAAAATACGCAAAATAGCTGAGTTGACAAAACCGCGGCCTCACCGCGCACTGTCGGTAAGGCCGCGATATGATTGTAGCTTAATCTCTTACTTGCGTGCAAGAATCAGGGCCGAGGTAGGCTCCACCATCACGGTGCCGCCGCGAAGGGTGCCGAGGCCGTCGGCGTTGATGCTGCCGTCGCGGGCTATCACGGTCCAGTCGCCGCGCGGTATGCGGGCGGCGAAGGGAGCGTCCGAGCCGTTGAAAACGAGCTTGATTTCGCGCCACTCGTCGCCGTTGGCGTTGTTGAGGATGGAGTAGGAGACCACGTTGGGCGAGGTGATGTTGTCGAAGCGGATATTGCGCGCAATGTCTTCGGCGGTGGTCATACGGAAGGCCGGATGGTTGCGGCGCAGGCGGATGAGCTCGCGGTAGTAGTCGAACTGGTCGGCGTTGTCGCTCTTGAGCGTCCAGTCGATGGCGTTGATGCTGTCGGGGCTCTTATAGCTGTTGTGCACGCCCTTCTTGTCGCGGAATACTTCCTCTCCGGCAAACATAAAAGGCGTTCCCTGCGAGGTGAATACAATAGTCTGGGCAAGGCGGGCGGCGCGCTGACGCTCGGCCTCGGTGCTGCCGGGCATGGAAGCGGCCAGTTTGTCGGTCAGGGTGAGGTCGTCGTGGCAGCTCACGTAGTTGATAATCTGCGTGGGCGCCGAGGCATAGGCAAACTTGGAGTTGTTGCCCTTGGTGTAGTCTACCTGGGGATGGGCCGTGGAGGCCACGATGCCGATTTTGACGGTTTCCTCGTTGCCGGGCTTGCCGGTGGCGAAGCCGCGGTCGGCGGCATTGCTGTAGTGGCCTTTGACGGCGTCGCGGATGTCGTCGGAGAACACCGCGATGCCTTCCATGGCTGCCACGTTCTCCTTCAGAGCGCGCCGCTCGGCCGGCAGGGGAGAGTCGCCGGCGGTCCAGCCTTCGCCGTAGATGAAGGCGTGGGGGTTGATTTCCTTGAGTGCGGAGGCGATTTGGTTCATGGTCTCGGTGTCGTGGATGGCCATCAGGTCAAAGCGGAAGCCGTCGATATGGTACTCCTTGGCCCAGTGCTTGATGGAGTTGATCATGAACCGGCGCATCATGGCGCGCTCGGAGGCAGTCTCGTTGCCGCAGCCGGAGGCATCGCTGTAGGAGCCGTCGGCGCGGTGGCGGTAGAAGTAGCCGGGAGCGGTGAGCGAGAAGTTGGAGTCGTCGTTGTTGGCCGTGTGGTTGTAGACCACGTCCATTACCACTCCGATGCCGGCGTTGTGGAGTGCCTGCACCATTTCCTTCATCTCGCGCACGCGAGCTTCGGGATTTGCCGGGTCGGTGGAGTAGCTGCCTTCGGGGGCGTTGTAGTTGAAGGGGTCGTAGCCCCAGTTGTACTGGTTGGCGGGAGCGTTGGCCTCGTCGACGCTGTTGTAGTCGTAGCTCGGCAGGATGTGCACGTGGGTCACGCCCAGCTCGCGCAGGTGGTCGATGCCGGTTGCGGCGCCCTGGCCGTTGGTGGTGGCGGGCTCGGTAAGAGCCAGGAATTTGCCTTTGTGGACGATGCCGCTGGAGGGATGCACGGAGAAGTCGCGGTGGTGCATTTCGTAGAGCACGGCGTCGGTGATATGCTCGGTGGCCGGGCCGCGGTCGGTATCCCAGCCGGCCGGATTGGTGGCGGCGAAGTCGATGATGGCTGCCCGGCGACCGTTGGTGCCCACTGCTTTGGGCGCTATGCCGGGCGTCTCGGCCAGCTGGCGGCCGTCGACGGTGACGCGGAAGGTGTAGAATTTGCCGTAGAGCTGTTCGGGCACTGATGCGCGCCAGGTACCTTGCTCGCCGCGACTCATCGTCAGGGTGTCGGTGGGCGCGGTGTTGAGGTCGCTGGGGTAGATAAGCACCTCGGCGGCGGTGGCTTCGGGACTCCAGAGGATGAAATGGGTGCCGGCGGCGTCGACGCTCAGCTCGAGGTCTTCGCCGGTGTAGGCAGGCCACGACTCATACCGGCTGTCGGGATTGGTCTGGGCTATTATCGGGCTGCTCATGGCTGCGGCAAGGATAAGTCCCATTGCCGGACGTGAAAGATGAAACATTGGCGTAGTGATATAATCTCTTGAAAATGTAAAATTAAAAATTCAGAATGCAAAATGAACTTTGGCGTGCTGTTACCTTACTAATAGGCGGGCGGTGCTGTCGGCGGTGCGGACAATGTAAATGCCGGCCTTCAGATCAAGGCGCAGCGTCACTCCGGCCTCAACGGGCTGCTGCCACACGGCAGCTCCGGTGATGGAGTAGACCTCGGCGGCGATGGCCCCGTCGGTATTGTTGTAGATTTCGATGCCGCCGGCAACGGCGCGCGCCCCGCACTGCAGAGTCGTCGCTTCTGCCGCAACGGAGTCCCGAGCCGGGGCAGCCCATGCTGCGCCGAAGCCGGCGCTGAGCGCGGCTGCAAGCAGGGTGGAGTAGAGGATTCGGCGGAGTCTCATGGCGGTGGTGTTTTATGTTCTACAAAGATAACAATTTTCCGCCGACGCAGCAAATGTCTTAACAAAATTTGTAAGAGTGTAGAATTAAAAGCCTTAAATACACATAATTATAGTTAAACATTGTTAATAAACGGGGGGGGGTAATTTTAAGCCGCGCCTAAACGCTATATTTGCCACAGAATATGTCTTTAATACAAACCGAAGTCAATCATATGAAAGCGAAAATTCTACTTCTGGCGGCTGCTCTGTGGTCCTTCGCGACCCAAGCTGCCGAGCCGGCGCTGATGCATAGCGCAGAAGCGCCCGCAGCGGCCGATATGCTCGTGGTCGACGAGGCCCCGGCCCGCGCATACTCCGACGCCGACTTCTCCGAATGGGAAACCTACGGCATGGTCTACGTCTACAGCAACTTCGACATCAACGGCTTTTTGGAAGGGTATCGCCATGATGGCGAAGAAGCTCCGAATGCCGTCAAGGAACACTATGCCGAAGCTTTGGTACGACACCTCAAAGCCGACCCGGACGTGATTCAGCTCCTCATTCCGGGTTTCCTCAACCTGGCCAACGTCAGCATCACCCTCGACCCGGTGACCATGATGATGAGCATGGACCGCACCACCACCAATCTGCCCGTCTACGAAGAATTGAAGTCCGCCTTCGGAACCGAGGCCCTCACTCTCTCCTGTGCTCAGATTTCCTACACACCCTCGCTCTGCCGACTAATCTTCTCCAATATCTTCCTTGAGGTTCGCGAAGCATATGGCATTCCTTTCACCGTCACCGTCACTCTTCCCGGCACCCCGGCGAACATGAGGATGGGATATTCGTGCGAAACGGCCCCGGCAGGTCATTCAACCCATGCCTACGATGAATTTGCCATAGATCTCACAGGCATAGACCACATCAAATACTACACCACATCCGGCTCGTTCACCATCAACGACCTTCGCGCCTGCCTCACCGGCGAATTGAACACCGTGCAGACCAACTCCCGTATTTATGTGGGCTACTCCGAAGGCGCGGCAACTTATAATGTATGGAGCCTGTGCTTCGACGAGAACGACAAATATCTTGGCTTCTACTATGTTATATCCATCCAGAGCAACCGTGCTCCCGAAGGACAATGGGAAGAAGTCGGCAAAGCCATTTGGCACCATCCCTACAGCGACAGCTACGTAGTACATATATATAACGACGACAATGAGTACGTCGGGGCCGAGGAAGTTGTCTTCCCGGAAGAAGCTATGCAGTGGGAGGTGACCATGGAACGCCGCACCGACAGCGACCGCGAAATCTACCGCTTCGTCAACCCCTACGGCGCCGGCTGCGCCCTCAACGAAACCTGGTCCAACCTTATGGACCGCATGTACGGCATCGGTTATTGGAGCAATCTATACGACGAAAACGACAACTATTGGCTCGTGGTCGAAATGCCGGCCGCAGGCGGAAATGACTTCGTCGTTCCCTCGCGTCCAACCGGTGCGACCATAGCTCATTTCATCAACACCTGGTTCCCGACGGAGTACGAGTCGGTGACTTTCGAGGACAACAAGCTGCGCCTCTACGCACCGCATTATTTGGATCGCGAGCTCCTCATCGAGCTGCCCGACATGGGAGGCCTCGAAGCTCCCGTGGTGAACATATCTGCACCGATTGAATACTTCAACCTGCAGGGAATACGCGTCGACAACCCCTCGGAGGGTATATACATCCGCCGTCAGGGCGACCGCATCGAAAAAGTAAGACTCTAAACCATCATAACATACAAACTGCCCCGGGCCGAAGGAACATTCTTCCTCGGCCCGGTATTTTTATGCCGTAATGGGTAATTTGTTGGTCTAAAAATCGGAACATTTAACAAAATCCGCCCCTTTTTTGTTAATATTGCAAACAAATTCATTCCACTATGCTTGCCATACGACAATTCATCACCTGCACCGCGCTGATTCTGACGGCATTTGCAGCATATCCGCTGACAGCGGATACCCTCGCCGCCGACACAGCCGCTACGGCCGACACCATTCGGCCGCGCAGGAACATCATAGGCAAGATTATAGACTATTTCAACGAAAGCAACAAACCTCGCAGCAGCCACGGCTTCGACTTCAGCTTCATCGGCGGCCCATACTACTCTTCCGACACCAAATTCGGCATCGGCCTCGTCGCAGCAGGTCTCTACCGCACTTCCGAGCGCGATACGGCTCTGCCCCCCTCCGAAGTGTCGCTCTACCTCAAGGCTACCACGAGTATGTTCTTCCAGCTCGGTGTACGAGGCACCCATATTCAGCCCTCCGACCGAGCTCGCATAAACTACGACGTTAATGTGGCCTCCATAGCCACCAAGTTCTGGGGCATAGGCTACGACGAAAACATCGACAATGCCAACGAAGCAAAGTACAAATACTTCAACTCCACAGCCCGCGTAAGCTGGGTATGGCGCATTCTGCCCAAATTCTACATCGGCCCCCAAGCCACTTTCGACTACGTCAACGGCCGCGACTTCCACAAGCACTGGCTGTGGCATGGCCAAAGCGACCGCTCGCTCAATGTCGGCCTCGGAATCACCATACAGTACGACACCCGCGACTTCCTCTCCAACGCCTACCATGGCGTCTACTTCCGACTCGACCAGCGCTTCCTGCCGCGCTTTCTGGGCAATAAAAGCGCATTTTCGCTCACGGAGCTTACCCTGGCCGGCTACCGCAACGTCTGGAAAGGCGGTGTGCTCGCCGGTGAATTTCACACCCGCCTAACCTACGGCAACACACCCTGGGGCATGCTCAGCACCTTCGGCGGCAGCGACAACATGCGAGGCTATTTCGAGGGCCGTTTCCGCGACAAGAGCGAGTTCGACGTCTGCCTCGAGCTACGCCAGCACATTTGGCGACGAAACGGTATCGTCGTCTGGGGTGGCGCCGGAATGGTCTTTCCGCGCTTCTCGGCGATGCGTTGGCGCATGCTGCTGCCAAACTACGGCGTGGGCTACCGCTGGGAGTTCAAAAAACGAGTCAATGTGCGCGTCGACCTCGGCTTCGGCCGTCATCAGTCAGGTTTTATTTTCAGCATAAATGAAGCGTTCTGACGAAAATACCACTACCGGCCGCAGTGCCGCCGCCGGACTTCTGATGTGGGCGCTTCCGGTGCTTCTTGCGGTGCCGAACATTGCACTATGCGTCACCGAGCGCCTGTACTCTTTCCCCGAGCGGGCGGCAAATCTGCTGCTGCCCCTGGGTGTGTACTGCATGCTCGCCGCCATGTGGAAACGAATCGGAATCACAACGCTGCTGACGCTGCCCCTGATGATTCTGTGTGCCTTCCAGATTGTGCTGCTCTATCTCTACGGAGAGTCCATAATAGCAGTCGATATGTTCCTCAATGTGGTCACAACCAACATGAGCGAAGCTACCGAACTGCTTGCCAACCTCGTGCCGGCAATAGTGGCCGTATGCCTGCTCTATCTTCCGCCTTTGGTACTGGGCATAGTGCTCATCTGCCGTGGCAAAACGACCACGGCGGGTCAGCGCCGCCCGGCTTTGCTCACCGGAGCCATCCTGACCGCTGTCGGCTTGGTGGCCTTGGGCGCTTCGTATGCTTCTGCAAAGGGATATTCGCCGGCGCGACGACTTTTTCCGGTCAACATCTGCTTCAACATAGGCACAGCCGTAGAGCGCACACAGGCCTCGAACGCATACTTCCGGACCTCGGCCCCATTCCGCTTCAACTCCGTGCTCACCGAGCCCGCCGATTCTGCAGTCTATGTGCTGGTGATTGGTGAAACATCGCGAGCCGGAAACTGGGAGCTGTGTGGTTACGAGCGCCACACCAACCCGCGCCTGTCGCGACGCAGCGGCATCACCTTCTTCCCCCACGCACTCTCCGAGAGCAACACCACCCACAAGAGCGTGCCTCTGATGATGAGTCACCTTAGCTGCCGCAGCTTCGGCGACTCCATCTATTGCGTAAAAGGCGTGGTCGATGCCTTTAAGGAGGCCGGCTTCCGCACTGCCTGGATTTCGAACCAGGAACGCAACGGCGCCTTGATCGACTTCTTCGGCGAGCAGGCCGACAGCGTCGATTTCATCACCGACGACCACCGCCACCACTATGACATCGAGACAGTGGGCCGTCTTGCGGAGACCCTGCGTGCCAATCCAGGCCCGATTTTCGTGGCCGTCCACACCTACGGCTCGCATTTCAACTACCGCGACCGTATTCCCGAGGGTTTCGGAATGTTCTTCCCCGACGATGCTACAGAAGCCGAGAAAAGCAACCGCGACCAACTCATCAACGCCTACGACAACTCCATACTCTACACCGACATGGTGCTCGACAGCATCATCGGCACCATCGCCGCAACCGGACGCCCCGCTGCACTGGTATATGCCGCCGACCACGGTGAGGATATTTTCGACGACGACAGAGGCCGATTCCTGCACGCCTCGCCCACGCCTACTTTCTATCAGATTCATGTGCCGGTGGTGGTATGGACTTCCGAAAACTATGGCGCCCGTAGGCCGGACGTGGCTGAGGCGCTGGCTCGCAATGCCGGTATGAGAGTGTCGTCGAGTCGCTCCGCTTTCCATACGCTGCTGCACCTGGCCGGAATCACAACTCCCTGCTTCGACCCCACGGCGGCTCTCTCAAGCACTGCCTACCGTTCGCTGCCGACGGAATATCTCAACGACTACAACGAAGCTGTCGACCTCGTGCAGGCCGGTCTGCGCCCCGAAGACTTTCAGGCCTTGGAGGGTGCCGGAATGTATCAGGACTTGGATAATCTTGCGTGGGGACGACGTACTTTCCAGCCCGAGTAGAGGCACCAAAGGGCAATACCGCCGGCAAGCACTACGAAAAACCATGTGGCGCTCTCGCCGAAGTAGATTCGGCCCGAGTGCGCCTCCAGCGCCGCTGTCCATAGCGGCATAGGAAGCAGCTTCAGCTCTTCCGGCTGCGGAAGGGATTCGGTGCCAGAGTCGTAGAGCACGGCGAAGGGCTCGCCGAAGTCGGCGCTGTAGCCCGATACCTTTTTCTTGCCTACGGGAGGGCCGGCAGCAGCGGCTGCCGGTTCGCCGGTATACCAATCGATGGTTTCGCCGCTTGCCGAATCCCATACAAACATCCCGCTGAAGGAGCCGCACAGCCAGGCGCCCTCTGCTGTTTTCTCCCACACGTTAAGGCCCATCACGCTCACCGGAGGGACAGCCTCAAGGGCAGTGTAGGGTCCTTCGGGTCTTTCCGAGCTGAAGAAGCCCTGCGAAGAGGAGAGCAGCCAACGGCCCGTGGCGTCGTCGAAGCGCAGCATGCGCAGCTTGTCGTGCCAGGGGTTGGAGTCATCGCGCAGTGCGGTGCCGCGGGGCGCTTCTGTCTTCCACAGCGCCAGCGGAACCATAAAAGGCGGCCGAAGCATCCACCCCGTAAAAAACACCAGGGCCACAAGCGCTATGGTCCATACTCCCGCCTTGCGGTGCACCTTAAGGTGGAATTTGGCGTGTATGCCGTGGCGGTAGCACTTGAGCCAGAAGAAAAAGCCGGTCAGGCAGAGCACCAGAGTGACAACTGCCACGAGGTCGACCACAAGGCGCCCCGGCAGCCCGAACAACTCGCCGCTGTGGAGCATCCACACGATGCGGAACGCCGTGGTGCCGCTAAGATCGGTCTGAGCCGACGCCGTAGGTATTATTCGCTCAAAAGTGCGACCGCCGTCGGGCGAAACGTTAAGGAAAGAGCGGCCCACGGCGATGATAGTGTCGCTGCGAGCGGTGAGGTCGGAGAAACGGTCGCCGTCGGCACATAGAACTCTCACCCAGCGGTCACTGCCAAGGCGATAGACTGCGTCGCCGGTAGCCATCCAAACGGAACCATCGGAGGTTCGGGCCATGGCGCGTACATTGCGGGAGGCAGCCGCCGAAGGCAACCCGGCGTTGAAGTCCCGGCAGTTGGAGCCGGTGCTGTCGGCAATGAAAACTCCGCCTGTGCCGAAGACCAGCACCCGCGCATCGTCCGTAGGGAGCGTGCCTCGGAGTAGGCCGGCATTCCAGTTTTTGTGGTAATAAAAGGGCGGTAGCATCCACCGGGGCACCGAAACGCTGTCGGAAAAGCCGCGATGGTTGAGCAGAATACCTGAAATGCAAAAAACGGCCAGGAGCACGCAGCACACGAGCCCTGACCATTTATGTTGACGGTGCCAGTTGACAGCCACCCGTCAAGATTTTTTGAGACCCGCCCACAGAGTGTAGGCGCCAAGCCCGACGAAAAGCGCAGCCAGGATGCTCATTTCGACCACGTGTTCCATCGGAGCCACCCAAATTTCGTTCAACAGCCCTATATGGCCCAGTATTTCCACAAACGTCCAGAGAACAAGTACGGTGGCTATAGCCAGACGGATGTTGGCACCCCATGAGGCAACTTTGGTCTGCCGCAGGAAGATGAAGGCGGAGCCTATCAGGCACACCAGACCCAGAGCAAGCGTCACCGGGTGGGTGTCGCCAAGAAATTGGGTGTCGTAGCAGAACATAAGTACCACATAAGTGGTCCACATCATCACGTTGAGCTCCATAAAGGTAACTATGGAGGCGTGGCGCGTCATAGGGCGCACCACGATGGCGTCGCGGCGACGACCCATCAGGTGCTTCTGAATCCAGTTGAAGAAACTGCAGCCCGTGCGCGTGCTGAAGATGTAGAGAAGATAGAACATCATCAGCATACCGAAGGTGGCCGGCAGAACAAGATATTCGGGCTGGGTCACCTTTCCGGTCACCGGGTCCTCGTAGGGCAGCATGCCGAAGCGGTCCACATAGTACTGGAAGAGAAATTCCACCCAGCCCGTCCAAAAGAGCAGACCGCCGAAGAGCCCGAAGAGGGTCTGGCGCAGGTCGCCGCGCACAAAGACTCCGGCAATAGTAAGCAGCATGCCGGCCAGACCCATCAGGAAGGCCGAAACGTGTAGCACGCCCGGAGCCATGGTGTGCTCCATGATTTTCATCAGGGCGTGGCCCAGCGGCATAGTGAACAGCACGAGGAAAAATGAGGCGAGGGCTTTGCCCCAGTATCGTTTTTTCTGTGTCGTTTGCATTGTGTTTGATTGATTGAGAGTTATTGAAAGCCCTTGCTCACTGCAGGGTGATCGAAGCACCGACATGGAATGTGATGCCGGCCGTCACCGGAGCGTTGAGGAAGTAGTATTTGGGCTTGTAGTTGAAGAGATTGTCGAGAGAGACGTTCACCTTGAATCGCGGTGTAAGCATCTGCGCAGCCGACAGCTTCCACATCGTATAAGCCGGGTAGCGAACGTCGACGGTACCGGCGGCGATGTCGTAGTAGTCCTTGTACTCGCGGTTTGTGACTCCGGAGTATACTCGGCCGTTAAGACCTATGGTGAAGTCGTAGCCGCGACTCCACGTCTTGAGCCATTCCACGCGTGCGGTCAGGGCATGGCGCCGGGCAGGTATGTACTGATTGTTGGCGGTGTTGCCTTCTTTGTCCTTTGCGAACACCTCGTGGGTGAAGGAGTAGGACACCTTGGCCGAAATACCGCAGTTCCAGCGGGCCTGGGCGGTGACTTCGACGCCAACCACGTTGTATTTGTCGAGGTTGACATAGTCCAAATAGAGCTGGCGGGGATTGTCGAGGCCGTAGTAGGGCAGCCCGGTAGCTATTTTGTCGCGGACGTGGTTGTAGTAGGCCGTCACGGCGAAGTTGTAGGCTCGCCAGGTGTAGTCGGCCGAGAGGTTAACGTTGTGGCTCGTCTCGGGCTTGAGGTTAGGATTGCCTTTGACAATCCAAATACCGGCCATATCAAAGTCGTAGAACTGCTCCTTGAGCGTTGGCGTGCGGAATCCCATGCCGTAGCCGGCGCGCAGGTTGAGATTGCGCAGGGGGCGGTAGCGGGCCGATATTTTGGGCGTCACGCGCGAGAGATTGCCGCGTGAGAAATAGTCGTAGCGCACGGCGCCGACCACTTCCCAGGCATTGTTGACAACCCAGTCGTACTGGGCGAAGGCGTCGAAGTTTGTTTCGTGCTTGTCCTCCTCTATTTTGGTGTTCATCAGGAAGTCGCGGCGGAAGTCGGCGCCAACGGTGAGCACGTCCTCGGTGCGTATGGTGCGGTTGTAGACGCCTCGAACGGAGTTCTGCACGTTGCTGTAGTTGCGCACGTCGAGCCCGCTGCGTTTGCGGAAGTCGGACTTGTCGTACTGATCGAAGGAGTAGGCAATGTCAAGATTGTCGTCGGGGGTGATTTTCCACGTTGCGCGCAGGCCGGCCGAGTAGTCGCGGTAGCGTTCGGGGTTGTCGGCCAGGCGCGGCACTTCGCGGAAGTAGTATCCGGCGCGACCGGTGAGCTTGAGACCCTCGACGGGCGTCACCGAAAGCTGCTCTTTGACGTTGAGAACCCGGTTGCCGTAGATAGAAGTGACCACGCGAGTGGGAGGGTTGGGCGCCGAGTTGACGTCGTAGCCGTCGATGCGGGAATAGGTCGCGCTTAGTGTGTTGCGGATCCATTTGTTGCGCACGCCTACTGTGATGCCGTATCGCTGGTCGTTGTGGCGCCCGTAGCGTGCATTGGCGTTTACGCTCCAGGGGCGCTGGGGCTCGCGTGTGATGACGTTGATCACGCCGCCGGCGGCATTGCTGCCGTAGAGGGCGCTGGAGGCGCCTCGCACAATCTCGATGCGCTCTACGCCGGCCATCTCGAGGCGGCTGAAGTCGACGTCGTCCATCGTTTCGCCCGCCAGGCGCTCGCCGTCGACCAGAAAAAGCACGCTCTGGCCGCCGAAGCCGCCGAAATTGAGGTGCGTCTGCTGGTTCATGGCGTAGGTGAACTCCACCGCGGGTAGTTCCTGCTCGAGCAGGCCCTGAATGTCGGTGGCGTCGGTGCGTTCTATGTCTTTGCTTGTTATGAGTTGCGTCTGTACGGGCGTGTCCTTAAGAAGACGGGGCGCACGGGTACCCGTAACAACAATTTCGGCAAGGTCAAAAGCCCGCTCCAGAGAGTCGAGGTAGGCCGAGTCGGCCGGAGAAATATAGGAGGGGGCTGCCGATGCCACCGTTGCGGCCGCAACTAATGCCGGTAAGGTCATAATGGGTAGCGGTAGTTAATGGTAAGGCAGCATTTGGTGCCGTCCGGGCCGATGTAGTCGGCAAGCTGGAGAGCGCCCAGGGTGCCGTCGGCAAGCTTGATGACGAACACATTGCCGTTCATGGAGAAAGCCGGTGGCATGGGTGGAATCTCTATCGACAGCCAAGAGGACAGCGTACGGTTGATTTTTATGCCCTGGTTGCCAATCAATCCCAGCAGCATGCGGTCCTGAATGGTCCAGACTTCGTTTTCGGTCCAGGTGTCTTCCTCAAAGGTGAGTGCGCTGAGGAAGGTCTTGTCGGAGGGTATCTCGGAGAAATCTTTGAAACTTGTGGCAGCCACGGTGGCACCGTTGGTTCGCACATTGTTGCGATGCACGGCCAAGGTCCACTTTTCCGGCTGCGGTTGCTCAGCGGTTGCGGCGAAGTCGCGGAATTCGTTTTTGGTGATTCCTTCGCCCCAAACGTCGTACCAGTATGTGTAGAGACCTGTTTTGGAGGTGGGGTCCGCGGAGGCTTCCTCATCAAGAGGAATGTCTGCCTCGACCCACGCCCGAGAGGTATTGTAGAGACTGTCGGCAGCGACACTGTCGGCCACGGCAGGCAGGTCTATGTAGTACCATTTTCCCCAGTCGGAGGCGTTGACGTACAACTCGCCGGCTATGGTGCGTGGTGCTTCGTCGGCGGGTTCGTCGTAGACCCCGGCAAACAGACCGTTGCATCCCGGGAGCACCAGCAGTGCTCCCGGAATGAACAGTAAGGAGAGGAATCTGTCAATCAATCTCATCAGTATGAATTATTTGGAACCCTCGAACTTAGCCTCCAGGGGGAAGGGCATAGCACCCAGCTTGAAGGGGTTCGTGATTTTGATGCCGTTTTCACCGTCGGCAACGATGAGGATGGAGCTGGGGTCGTTGAGGGGGTAGTCCTGATTGAAGCCGGGAGTGCCGTTGGTCTCGGAGTAGAAGTGCTGGGTGAGGCCCTGGCCGCCATAGTTGCGGTAGAAACCGCCCTGTGCTTCGTCGTACTCCAGACCGGTGATGGTGAGCGCGCCCAGGGTGAGGTCGCCCATCTGGGTGCCGGGGAGGGTGTACTCGGGGAAGGAAGCGGTCAGCGTGCCGTCGGCTTCAGCGGTCAGGGTGCAGGTGATGGTGGTGCTGTAGGTCCACATACCGCCCACGGTGAGGCTCTGGCTGCCGGTGTAGGCACCGGCGAATTTCTCGGCCATGGTGGGCTCGGCGAGGGTCTCAAAAGTCATCTCGCGAACGTCGGCAACACTGAAAGTGTGCTCGGTGCCATCGGCCATGGTGAGTTTGAGTACTTCGGTCTGTGCGGAAGCAAAGAGGGCGGCGCTCAGCGCCAGGGATGCGAGTATAGTTTTTTTCATTGTGGTTTTTGCTGAAAGATGGTTATTTAGCGATTTTGAGGGTCATACCGCCGGCCACGGCCACGTAGACGCCGGAGGGCAGGCTGCTGAGAGAGAGTGTGCCGAAGCCATTGAGACGCAGGCGTCCGGTGAGGTCATAGACGGCTATCTCGGTGTCGGCTGCCTGCAAGGTGCCGTTGAGGTAGGCTAGAGCATTGCCGGAGGCGACAATTTCGGCCACACCCGATTCGGAAACCTCGGTAAAATCCATTTTCGCAACATCCGCGCGGGCGAAGGTGGCGCTGACGCCGTCGACCGTCACGGTGACGTCCTGCCCGGGGTAGGTCACCACCGGCTGCTTGTCGAGCACGAAGGTCTTCTCGGTGCTGTCGGCGAGCACAACGCGAAGCGCAGTGGCGGCGTTGGAAGCCAGAGTGCAACCGGCAAGAATGGTGAGTACGATTGGTAATTTTTTCATTTATACTTCTCTTTATGTATAGTTACTTTTTCCGACTGCAAAATTACTACTTTCAAAGCCCACAATGCAATACCCAAAAATCGGTAATTTGAAAAAATCGTGACGGGCCATGTTGTCCATGACCCGTCACAATTTCTCTATGACGTTTTTCAGCCTGCAGGAGTGGGTTCGACGTCGATAGGCGGCGGGACTTCGGCACCCGGAAGCTCTTTGTGGCGGTCGCCGAATATTTCGTCGGTGCGCGAGGTCCAGGGGCGCGGCCCGAAGATTCGCTCTACGTCGGCGGTATAGATTACTTCGCGCTTGATAAGGGTGTCGGCGAGTTCGGCGTGGCCTTCGGCGTACTGGCGGAGGATTGCTTTTGCGCGCTCATACTGCTCGGTGACTATGCGGTTCACTTCTTTGTCGATGAGCTCGGCGGTGCTGTTGCTGTAGGGCTTGGTGAAGATGCTGTCCTGACCGCTGGAGTCGTAGTAGCACAGGTTGGGCAGTTTGTCGCTCATGCCGTAATATACAACCATGGCGTATGCCTGCTTAGTAACGCGCTCGAGGTCGTTGGCGGCGCCGGTAGATATTCGGCCCATGAAGAGCTCTTCGGCGGCGCGGCCGCCAAGCAGGGAACAGATATCGTCCAGAAGGACCTGTGAGGGTGTGATCTGGCGTTCTTCGGGCAGATACCATGCGGCGCCGAGGGCTTTGCCGCGCGGCACTATGGTTACCTTCACCAGCGGATTGGCATACTGCAGATGCCAGCTCACGGTGGCGTGGCCCGCTTCGTGGACGGCGATAGAGCGCTTTTCTTCGTCGGTGGTAATTTTGTTGCGCTTCTCCAGACCGCCTATTATGCGGTCGACGGCGGCGTTGAAGTCGTCTTTGTCGACGGCTTCCTTGTTGTGGCGGGCCGCGATGAGGGCAGCCTCGTTGCACACGTTGGCAATGTCGGCGCCCGAGAATCCGGGAGTCTGGCGTGCCAGGAGGTCGATGTCGAGGCCGGGCGCGGTCTTCACCTTGCGCAGGTGTACATTAAATATAGCCACGCGGTCGGGAAGGTCGGGAAGGTCGACGTAGATCTGGCGGTCGAATCGTCCGGCGCGCATAAGGGCTTTGTCGAGGATGTCGGCTCGGTTGGTGGCGGCGAGAATGATGACACCGCTGTTGCTGCCGAAGCCGTCCATCTCCGTCAGAAGCTGGTTGAGTGTGTTTTCGCGTTCGTCGTTGGCTCCCATGCCGGCATTTTTGCCTCGCGCGCGGCCAACGGCATCGATTTCGTCGATGAAGACAATGCACGGAGCCTTCTCCTTGGCCTGACGGAAGAGGTCGCGGACACGGGAGGCACCCACGCCGACAAACATCTCCACGAAGTCGGAGCCGCTCATCGAGAAGAAGGGCACGTCGGCCTCGCCGGCAACAGCCTTTGCCAGCAGCGTCTTGCCGGTGCCGGGAGGGCCTACCAGCAGGGCGCCCTTGGGTATTTTGCCGCCAAGGTTGGTGTAGCGCTTGGGGTTTTTGAGGAACTCTACGATTTCCTCAATTTCGGTTTTGGCCTCCGAGAGGCCTGCTACGTCTTTGAAGGTTACCTTGTCGGCGTTGTTTTTGTCGAACAGCATGGCCTTCGACTTGCCTACGCTGAATATTCCGCCACCGCCGCCGCCACCGCTGCCGCCGGCACCGCTCATACGGCGCATGAGGTAGATCCACACGCCTATCATCAGCACAAACGGCAGAATACTGAACAGCAGCGAAGTAAAGGCGCTGCTTTGTTCATACTCCACCTCGCCGCTGAAGGCGCCGGTCGACTTCCACTGGTCTATTTTGTCGGTCAGCTTGTCGGCCGAGGGGCTGTTGGCCTCTACCTTGGCCTCGATGTTGCTTCCGGCCCGGTAGTTTGAGTTTGCGAACAGTTGGGCGGCCAGCGAGTCGGTGAGATAGCCGACCACCTCGCGCTTGTCGCTGAGGATGACGATGCGTTTGATGCCGTGGTCCTGCTCGACGTAGCGCTCGAACTCGGTGAAGCTCACCGTTTTGCTGACGGTATTTTGGTCAAAATAGAAGATGCCGGCCAAAAACAGGAACACTATGAGGTACATCCACCATAGGCTGAATTTGAACGGACCTTTCTTGGAGCCGTTTTGCGGGGAGTTGGGTAGTATGGGCATGGGGTAGGTTAGTCTAAGTCGGGTATTTCTGTGATTTGGGCGTCGCTCCAGAGTTCCTCAAGGTTATAGCGCTCGCGAACAGGGGGCAGGAAGATGTGGACCCAGGTATCGCCGTAGTCCATCACTACCCATTCGCCGGTGCCGGTTCCTACGGAGCCGATGAGTTTCTGGCCGCTGCCCAGACGCACTGTTTCTTCGACGCTTTCGGCGATGGAGGCGGTCTGGGTCGACGAGGTGCCCTCGGCGACTATGAAGCGCCGGGTGGCGGCAGTGTCGAGATTGCCCATGTCTATAATGGTGATTTTGTGGCCCTTGCGGTTCTGGATGCCTTCTATGATGAGGTCTGTGAGGTCCTTGGTGGAGTTCATTGTGATGAAGAGGGTTGTGAAAAACAGGTGCAAATATAATGATTTTTATTGGATTGCACCGCCGGTCGGGGCCGCGCGGCACACTCTTTTGCAATTTATAACAACAAACGTGCCAAAAAGTGCATCCCGGCCGAAAAAATATTCCCAGATAGGTGGTTTTGGCACTCTTTTTTCGGCTTTTCATATAAGCGATTGTCCTTTTAGGAGTGGAAATTGGGATATAAGGTTTATTTTAAGACTTTTTGGCAAGCGGTCCGGGTGTAATAATTATATATGTGGCTAATTTTGCAGCCAGAAATCAGAATCAGTCATTATCGATGAAATTATTATCTCTTCTGTTGATGGGGGCTTCGGTCGCTGCGATGGCATCCGACAGCATTCCCACTCTCACCCTGGACCAATGCATAGGCATTGCGCTGAGCGAAAGCCCCACTGTACGCGTCGCCGATATGGAGGTTGAGCGTATGGACTACTCGCGCCGCGAGGTCATCGGGCAGCTCCTTCCGAGCATAGACTTTTCAGGCAACTACAGCCGAACTTTGGCCAAACAGACCATGTACATGGATATGGACTTCGGTGGCTTCGGCGGTATGGGCGGCGACTCCGACGAGGACCTCTCCCGCGCTTCGTCGTCGGCCGACGGCGGCATCAAGGTTGGTCAGGACAACAGCTGGTCGCTGGGCTTCAGCGCCTCTCTGCCTCTGATTGCCCCTCAGCTCTGGAAGAGCATCGGAGTGAGCGACGCTCAGATTCTGCTCAGCTCCGAGCAGGCCCGTCAGAGCCGTCAGAACCTTGTCAATCAGGTTAAAAACGCCTACTATACCCTTTTACTGGCTCTTGACTCCAAGCGCACCATTCAGGAAAGCTACGACATGGCCGCGTTGACTCATCGGATGTACACCGACCAGCACGCCGCCGGCGCCGCTTCCGACTACGACGTGCTTCGCACCTCGGTGGCTATGAAGAACATAGAGCCGGAACTGCTTGCTGCCGACGTGGCCATCAAGCAGGCTCACCTCCAGCTCCTCATCCTCATGGGCATGGACGCCTCCTTCAGGATGCAGCCCGCAACGACCCTGTCGGACTATCAGGATGGAATGTACGGCGAGACCCTCGCCCTCGACACCGACTATTCCGGCAACGCCGAGCTGCGACTGCTCGACGTCAACACCGACCTACTCAGCCGCAATCTTCAGATTCAGAAGCTCTCCCTGTCGCCCACACTGGCTCTAACGGCCAACTACAACTGGACAAGCATGGGCAACGGCTCGCCTTTCAGCAACTTCCGCTGGAGCCCGTACTCGATGGTCGGCGTGAGTCTCTCGATTCCTATCTTTCAGGGCGGCCAGCGCGCTTGGCGAATCAAGCAGGCCAAGGTGCAGCTTGAGGAAATGAGCTGGCAGCGCCAAAACCTTGAGCGGTCCATCGCCATGCAGGCCACCCTGGCTGTCGACAACATCGGAATCAACGTGCGCCAGATAGAATCGTGCACCGAAAGCGTCCGGGAGGCCGAGACGGCCCATACCATCATGGAGCGCAGCTTCGCCGTCGGCGCCGCATCCTATCTTGACCTGCGCGACAGCGAGCTCTCCCTGACCCGTGCCCGCCTGAGCTACTATCAGGCCATCTACAATTACCTCGTGGCCCGAAGCGACCTTGAGCTGCTCCTGGGCAACGCTCCTTTGGACTCTTATCCCGTTCCCGAAATATGAAAACCACAGCATACACCCTCGCAGCACTGGCCGTCGTCGCTCTGACGGCCTGCTCTAAAAAAGAACAGGTCATCGACCAACAGGAAGAATTGCCTTTGGTAACTGTCGATGTTGCCTACGAGCGACCGGTTCCCGTTTCCAAAAGCTATACCGCCTCCGTGGAGGCCGAGAACGTCAACAACATTTCGCCGGCAAATCCCAATCGCATCAAGACGATTGCCGTCGAGGTCGGCGACCACGTTCGCCGCGGCCAGACTCTGGCCACCCTCGATGCCTCCAGCGCCGACCAGCTTCGCATCAACATGGAGCATCTTGAGCGCGAGTACAACCGCGCCAGCCAGCTTCTGGAGATAGGCAGCGGCACTCAGCAGGCCGTAGACCAGGTTGAGGCTCAGCTTCTGGCAGCCCGTTCGCAGTACAACAACATGATGGAGAACACCGTGCTGGTTTCGCCTATCGACGGCGTTGTCACCGCACGCAATCTCGACCCGGGCGACATGACCGGCGGCACTCCCATACTCGTAGTCGGCCAAATCCGCCCGGTGGTGAAGGTTATGCTGGCCGTGAGCGAAAACGACCTCTCGCAAGTGCGTCGAGGCATGCCCGTCGACGTTACTTTCGACGCCTATCCCGACCGCACCTTCAACGGCACCGTGACCCGCGTATATCCCACCGTCGACACCGCCACTCGCACATTCCAAGTTGAGGTGCAGATTTCCAACCCCAACGAAGACATCAAACCCGGCATGTTTGCCCGCGTGGGCATCAACTTGGGCGAGCGCACCAATGTGGTGGTTCCGGACCGCGCTATCGTAAAGCAGACCGGCTCGGGCAACCGCTACGTCTACGTGCTCTCCAACGGCCGCGTCAGCTACCGCCAGGTGCAGCTCGGCCAGCGCCTCGACAACAGCTATGAGCTTCTTGGCGGCATAGAAAACGGCGATACCGTCGTCATTTCCGGTCAAACCCGTCTTGCCGACGGCGTGGAAGTGGAGGTGCGGCCATGAGTCTCTACGGCAGCGCGGTAAAGCGCCCCATCATGACCACCCTCTGCTTTGTGGCCGTGGTCATCCTGGGTATTTTCTCCCTTCAGAAGCTCCCGATAGACCTCTATCCGGACATTGAGACCAACACTCTGATGGTGATGACTACCTATTCCGGCGCCAGCGCTCAGGATATAGAGCAGAACGTCACCCGTCCGCTGGAGAATGTACTCAACTCGGTCAGCAACCTCAAGCACATCGAGTCCAAGAGCCGCGAGAACATCTCGGTCATTACCCTTGAGTTCGAGTACGGCGAGGATATCGACGTGCTCACCAACGACGTGCGCGACAAGCTTGATATGGTGTCCAGCTCCATGCCCGATGATGCAGAGACGCCAATCATCTTCAAGTTCTCCACCGATATGATTCCCATCATCATGCTTTCGGTGAAGGCCACCGAGAGTATGCCGGGACTCTACAAGATTCTCGACGAGAACATCGCCAACCCTCTTGCCCGCGTAAGCGGTGTGGGCTCGGTTTCGGTTTCAGGTGCCCCCAAGCGCGAAATCCATATCTATGTGGACCCCAACCGTCTTGAGGCCTACAACATGACTGTCGAGCAGATCGCTTCCATTGTCGGCGCCGAAAACCGCAATATACCCGGAGGCGCCTTCGACATCGGTTCCGACACATACTCGCTGCGCGTACAGGGTGAGTTCACTTCCTCCGACCAGATGGCCGACATCGTTGTCGGCAACGCCGGCGGTCGCACCATCTACCTGCGCGACATTGCCCGCATCGACGACTCCCTGGAAGAACGCACCCAGCAGACCTACAACAACGGCGAGAAGGGTGCAATGATTATCATCCAGAAGCAGAGTGGCGCCAACTCGGTGGAAATCAGCAATAAGGTGCTCGAAATGCTGCCCTCGCTGCAGCGACGCCTTCCCAGCGACGTCCAGCTCGACGTACTGGTCGATACCTCCGACAATATCCGCAACACCATCGCCTCGCTCGTCGAGACGGTGCTCTACGCACTCCTGTTCGTGGTAATCGTGGTGTTCTTCTTCCTGGGTCGTTGGCGCGCTACCCTCATCATCACCATTACCATCCCGATTTCGCTCATTGCCTCGTTCATCTACCTCTATGCCACCGGCAATACGCTGAACATAGTGTCGCTCTCGGCACTCTCGATATCCATCGGTATGGTGGTCGACGATGCCATTGTGGTGCTCGAAAACGTCACTACCCACATCGAACGCGGCTCCGACCCCAAGCAGGCCGCAGTACATGGCACCAACGAGGTAGCAGTCTCCGTGGTGGCCTCCACGCTGACTCTTATCGCCGTTTTCTTCCCCCTCACTCTGGTGACTGGTATGACCGGCGTCCTCTTCCGCCAGCTGGGCTGGATGGTGACCATCATGATGATAATCTCCACGGTGTGCGCTCTCAGCCTCACTCCGATGCTCTGCAGCCAGCTGCTTCGCCGCGTCAATCACCACGGCAAGCTCTACAATCTGCTGTTCACCCCCGTCAACCGCGGCTTGGATGCCTTCGACCGCGGCTATGGCCGACTGCTCGGCTGGGTGGTGAGCCACAAGATGATTACCTTCGTGGTCTGCATCGCCACCTTTGTGGGTTCTATATTTCTGATGCGCGGTGTCGGCACTGAGTTCTTCCCCACCGCCGACGACGGCCGACTGCGCGTCAACCTTGAGCTGCCCATCGGTGCGCGTGTGGAGATTACCAACGAAGTGACACAGCGTCTGGTGCGGGAGTGGCAGGAGAAGTATCCCGAAATACAAGCCATCAGCTACACCTCCGGTACCGCTTCGAGCGACAATACTTTCGCTTCGCTGAGCGACAACGGCCCCCACATCGTCGATATGAACATCCGCCTCTCAGACCCCGGCGATCGTGAGCGTACCGTCACTGAAATCGCCAACCTGATGCGCCGCGACCTCCGAAACTACCCCGAGTACAAGAAGGCTCAGGTGATGGTCGGCGGTATGGGCGGCAGCATGGGCGGCCAGGCCACTATCGACTACGAAATCTACGGCTACGACTTCAACGAAACCGACTCCGTGGCCCGCATGCTCCAGACGGCCCTTCGAGAAATTCCCGGCACTGCCGACGTGATGATTTCCCGCTCCGACTATCAGCCGGAGTATCAGGTCGACTTCGACCGCGAGAAACTCGCCCTCTACGGCCTCAACCTCTCCACTGCGGCCAACTACCTCCGCAACCGCATCAACGGTTCGCTGGCAAGCCGCTTCCGTGAGGACGGCGAAGAGTACGACATCAAAGTGATGTATGCTCCCGAACACCGCACCTCGCTGGAGGACATCGAGAATATCCTCATCTACAACAGCGCCGGCACGGCAGTGCGTGTGCGCGATGTCGGCACCGTCGTAGAGCGCTTCACTCCCCCCACCATCGAGCGCAAGGACCGCGAGCGCATCGTAACGGTCAGCACAACAGTGCAGGACGTCCCTATGAGCCAGATTGTCGAAGCCAGCCAGGCCAAGATAGCTCAAATGGACATTCCGCAGGGCGTCAACATCGAGCTCTCGGGTTCCTACGAGGACCAGCAGGACTCCTTCTCCGACCTTCTCACACTGGCCGTGCTCATCATCATCCTGGTATACATTGTCATGGCCGCCCAGTTCGAGAGCTACACCTATCCGGGCATCATCATGACCTCGCTGCTGTTCGCCTTCTCGGGTGTGTTCATCATCCTCTGGCTGACCGGCCACACCCTCAACGTGATGAGTATGATCGGCGCCATTATGCTGATTGGTATCGTTGTTAAAAATGGTATCGTGCTCATTGACTACATCTCCCTCAACCGCGAACGAGGCATGGGCGTGCGCCGCGCCGTTATCAACGGCGGCGAGAGCCGTCTGCGACCCGTGGTGATGACCACCTTGACCACCATCCTCGGCATGGTGCCGATGGCAGTCGGCACCGGCCAGGGCGCCGAGATGTGGCGCCCGATGGGTACTGCCGTAATCGGCGGTCTGACCTTCTCGACAATACTGACGCTGCTCTTCGTGCCCGTACTCTACTGCGTCTTCGCCGGCCGCGACATCAAGAAAGAGCGCCGCAAACTCCGCAAGCTCGCACAGCGCAAACGTTTAACCGCCTAAGAACCTCCGATAGTGAAAAGCATATTCATAGCCTTCGACCAGGCTCATTATGAGAGAATAGTAGAAATGCTCGAACGCGCCAACTGCCGCGGATTCACGGCCTGGGAGCAGGTGACCGGCCGCGGCAGCCGCGACGGCGAGCCACACTATGGCAGCCACGCATGGCCCTCAATGGCCGGCGCCATCATAACTATGGTGGAGGACCACCGCGTCAAGCCCGTTCTCGACGCTCTGCGCGCCTTCAACGACGAGCGGCCGCGCCTCGGTCTGCGCGCCTTCGTCTGGGACGTTGAAAACGGCGTCTGAGACCACCGCATACAAAGCAAACGGCCCAATCCCCACCGGGGTTGGGCCGCTTGCTTTGTGCGGTAAAAATGTTTTTTTACAGAGTGAAGAACTGCCGGAAAGCGGCTATGGTGTTGAGATGGTCGGTGGTGGAGGCCGTTTCCCGCACACTGTGCATGGCCCAGACGGGAGCGCCCATGTCGACGCCCCGGAGTGCCATTTGGCCGGTGAGTATGTTTCCCAGCGTGGAGCCGCCGGCGCTGTCGCTGTGGTTTACGAAGTACTGCACCGGCACCCCGGCCATGCGGCATATTTCGGCGAATACTGCGGCGGAGTCGGCGTCGGTCATATACTTGCAGTTGGCGTTGATTTTTATGCAGGGACCACCGCCGAGCACGGGATGGTTTGTCGGGTCGTACTTTTCGGGATAGTTAGGGTGGAAGCCGTGTGCATTGTCGGCCGATACGAGGAAAGATGCGGCCACAGCGCGCTCGAAGCTTTCGGCGTCGCCGCCGGTGCAGAGGTTTACGCGCCGCAGAATGGCCTCCAGCACGGGCGAGCCGGCGCCCTGCTTGGTGCCGGAGCCGGTTTCCTCGTTGTCGAAGATAGCCATTACGCGGGTGGCGCGGGTCGGCTTGTCGGCCGTTTCGGTTATGGCGCACAGGGCGGCATGGACCATGCTGAGGTCGTCGATTCGGCCGGCGCTGATAAATTCGTCGTTAAGACCAAAGGTGCATGCCGGAGTGGTGTCGTAGAGGCTCAGGTCGTAGTCGAGCACTTCGTCGGGCTCAACACCGAGTTTTTCGGCCACCAGGCGTCGGATCAGGCCTTTGGATTCGTGGCAGTCGAGCGCCATCACGGGCAGCATGTCCTTCTGTCGGCTGAGCTTGTTGCCGTCGTTTACGGCGCGATTGAAATGGATTGCCAAGTGGGGTATGGTCAGCAGCGGTCGGTCGAAGCGCACCGTGACGCGCCGGGGATTGAGCGGGTCGTGTGAGCGGAGCACAACGCGTCCGGCCATGCTGAGCGGCCGGTCGAACCAGGTATAGAGGATCGGGCCGCCGTAGACCTCGGTGTTGAGGCGCAGGATGCCTTCCGGGCCCGTCATCTCGCAGTTGGGCTTGATGCGGAAGCCGGGAGAGTCGCTGTGGGCGGCGATGATGTGGAAGCCCTCCTCCGGGGCGCCTGTGCCGACAACGAAGGCGAACACCGCCGAATCGTTGACCACCACATAGCGGCGGTCGCCGGGCGCCAGCGTCCACTTGGCGCGGGTGCTGAGTTCTTCGAAGCCTGCGCGCTGAAGTTCTTCCACTACGGCCTGCGCGGCCAGGAAGTTGACGGGAGAGTCGTTGAGAAATTTTATCAGTCGTTCCATTGTGCTTTGCGGTAGATGAAATTTGCGGCCCGCAGGGCATCGCATATATTTTCGCTCAGGTAGGAGTCGAAGCGGAACTTCAGCTCGGCCATCACCTCGGGCCAGAGTTGCGGGGGCGCCTGGCGCACGGTGTCGGCCATGTCGTACATCTGCTGGTAGATGTCGGCGATTTTTTCGGCCAGGGAAACAGCCACGGGGGTGTCGGAGTAGCGCATTTCCTCGGCGGGAGTGTCCAGATAGACGTCGTACTCGCCGAAGAGGGCGCTCATGTCGGCGCGGGCGGCCTCGTAGGCCTCTTCGGTCATGGTGGAGTAGATGGCGTCGGTTTCGGCACCCTCAAGTTCTGTGCCTTCGACGGGCTCGCGGAGGTCGGCTATGGTTATGTAGATGCGAGGCAGATAGCGCAGCATGGCGCGGCAGAAGTCGCGGGGTTCCTGCTGCGCGCAGGAGGCCACAGCGGCGCAGAATTCGGCGCCAAGGCCGGCCAGGGCCACTGCCTGAGAGTCGGAATAGGCGTTTGGAGTTGACATCAGAGAGATTGGTAAAGTTTGTTGTCCACAATGTATTTATACACGCCCGGCGGCAGGAAAAAGTTCATGTTGCGACCGCGGGCGATGGCTTTGCGGATGAAGGTGCTGCTCACGTCGACCATGGGGGCGTCGACAACCTCGAGCCCGGCAATGTGTTCGCGCTCAACGGGATATCCCGGGCGGCGGTAGACGATCACGCCGAACTCGTCGAGGATGCGCTGCGGCTCGCGCCACTTGTCGAAGATACGCCAGTTGTCGCTGCCGATAATTAGTTTGAACTCCATGTCGGGGTAGCGTTCGCGCAGCAGCTCCAAGGTGTTGATGGTGTAGCTGGGGCGCGGCATGGTGAGCTCGATGTCGCAGATGTCGATGTCGGGCGCGCCCTTTGCCGCCAGCGAGAGCATGTTGAGGCGCTTCATGTCGGGCAGCAGGTCGCCCGGGTCCTTCAGCGGATTGCGGGGCGAGAGCGTCAGCCACACTCGGTCGACATATCCCCACTGGGTGAGGAACGACGCCAGCATCATGTGGCCGGAGTGCACGGGGTTGAAGCTGCCTCCGAGAATACCGACTTTCATACGGGGGCGCCGCTGAGAGTTAGAAAGCCGTCGATGAGGTTGCGTGTCTGGCGGATTGCCGTGACCAGGTCGTCGTTGACCACTTGCCGGTCGAAAGCGGAGGCTTTCGATATTTCGTACTCGGCGCGGTCGATGCGTTCGTCGATGTTGGCGGCCGACTCGGTGCCGCGGCTTTCGAGGCGGCGGCGCAGCTCGGCTATGCTGGGCGGGGCTATGAAGACGATGAGCGCTTCCGGGCCGTAGAGGTCCTTTACGCGCAGGGCGCCATTGACGTCCAGGTCGAGGATGATGTTGTGTCCCTGGCCTGTGATGCGGTCTATTTCGGAGCGCAGAGTGCCATATAGGCGTCCGGGGTACACTTCTTCGTACTCCACGAATTCATCTTCCGAGATAGCGTCGCGGAACTCGTCCTCGCTCATGAAGTAGTAGTTCACGCCATGCTCTTCGCCTTGACGCGGCGGACGCGTGGTGGCCGAGACGGCGAAGCCGAGGTTGAGGTCGCCCTGGTCGACCAGTGCGTTGATTATTGTGGACTTGCCGCAGCCCGATGGCGCCGCAAGCACGATGATTTTACCTTTGTCCAAGTTGGTTGGGGGTTAAATATTATTGTAAAAACGGGGCGCTGCGCGTTGTTTGCGCAGCGCTCCGGTATTATTAAGCCTGATGGGCGTCGCGCAGCAGGTCGTTGACGGTTTTGGCGGGGGTGAAGGTGAGGGCGGGGACCTCGACGAACACCGTGTTCCAGTTGCTCATTGCGCCGTTCCAGAGGCCGGGGAGCTCGAGGGCGCGCAGCTCGCGGCCGTTGAGGCTCTTGGAGGATATGAAGCCGGTTTCGGGGTCGACGTAGTCGGGCAGATGGTAAGCCGTTCCGTCGGGGCGCTTTATGCAGCAAGCCAGGTCGACGGGATTGAAATATCCGGCCTGAGCCATCATCTGCTTGTTTTCTTCCTTGGTGAGGTCGATTTGCGACGACTCCAGAATCTGAGGAGCCACGGTCCGGCCGTCGGAGGAGTATGCGTTGTAGGGGCCTCCGCCGGGTTCGCCTTCGTTGCGCACCATACCGCACACGCGGGTGGGGCGGTCGAGCAGGGCAAGCAGGGCGTGGGCGCGTGCGGTGTCATCGGCAGCTTCGTCGACGTCGGCGCTGCGGGTGGTCAGAATGTGTGCCACGAAGTCCGCAGCGTTCTTGCAGGCTTTGGCGAGATCTTCGCGGTCGCCTTTGGCGAGGGCGGCGGTGAGGGCTTCGGAGAGCTTCACGGCGTTGTCGCGCACCAGCAGAAGCATGCCGCCAAGGATGTGCTTGTAGGGCACTGATTCTGCTCGCTGCGACTCTTTGGCGATGTTGTCGATGTTCTTCACGAATACGACCGTTGCGTCGATGTCGTTGAGGTTCTCGATCAGTGCGCCGTGGCCGCCGGGCCGGAACACGAGCTCGCCCTTTTCGTTGCGGAAGGGCTCGTTGGCGGCAGTTGCCGCTACGGTGTCGGTGCTGGGCTTCTGCTGCGACATGCTCACCTCGAACTTCACACCAAGACGCTTCTCAAGGTCGGGGAGCACCTCGGCGAGCTTGTCCTGGAAGAGCGTCTCGTGGGCTGCACTGACGGTGAAATGTACCTTGACGGGGCCGTTGCCGCGGGCCATTTCGGCGGCTTCGGTGAGCTGCTCCTCAAGAGCTGTGCGGGCGGGCAGGTCGCCGTAGCGGTGGAATTTGAGCAGCGCCTTGGGCAGATTGCCGTAGTTGAGACCTTCGGGGTTTACTATGGCAGCCACCACGTCCTTATGCCGTCCGGCAGCCAAAAGAGCCTTGGCGTCGGCGCCATGGAGCTTGAGGAGGGCCTTGTCGAGATCGGCGGCGAAGGCGGCGCGGTCGATGGAGCGCAGCAGACGGTCGACGTCGGAGTCGGGCTGGGGGAGGGCATCCTCGGAGTTTACGAATTCAAAAAGCTGTTTGAACATGCGGGAGGCCGCGCCGGATGCCGGCACAAACTTCACCACATCGCCGCCGTCGGCCAGGAATTTGTCCCAGCGGGTCGTGCAGGCCAGGCGCAACTCGTCGTCCATGGCGGTAATGCCGGCGCCGAGCTGAGCGGCGGAGTCTATTTTGAGATAGGGGAAGCCGGTGCGGAAACGCTCCAGCTGACCGTTGAGTTTTTCTTCACTGATGCCTTTTGCGGCCAGGAGCGCTTTGTCGGCTTCGGAAATTTTGGTCATTTGGTATTGTCAGTAGGGTTAGAGAATGATTTGGCGACAAAGTTAACAAAAAAAGTCAAAAAAGCGCCTCCAACCGGCAAAAAAACTC
>UQLO01000006.1 GCA_900541865.1 uncultured Porphyromonadaceae bacterium
CTGGCTCAGCACAACCACGTTACGGCAGTCGACGTCGTGCCCGAAAAGGTCGACAAAATCAACCGCCGCATCTCGCCCATACAGGACGAGTACATCGAGAAATACCTGGCCGAGAAGGACCTCGACCTCACCGCCACCCTCGACGGCGCCGAAGCATACCGCACCGCCGACTTCGTGGTCATAGCCGCCCCGACAAACTACGACCCGGTCAAGAATTTCTTCGACACCCACTGCATCGAAGACGTCATCGACCTGGTGCTCAGCGTCAACCCCGACGCCGTGATGATCATCAAGTCGACCATCCCCGTGGGCTACTGCCGCAGCCTCTACGTAAAATACGCCGCCAAGGGCGCCAAGCGCTTCAACCTCCTCTTCTTCCCCGAGTTCCTCCGCGAGAGCAAAGCCCTCTACGACAACCTCTACCCCTCGCGAATCATCGCCGGCGTGCCCAAAATCATCGACCGCCCCGACTTCGCCGAAGAAAACGCCGCCATACTGGCCGTGACCGACGTGGCCGCCATGGAAGCCGCCGCACATACCTTCGTTGAGCTCCTCCAGGCCGGTGCCCTCAAGGAGGACATCCCCGTGCTCTACATGGGCATGAAGGAGGCCGAGGCCGTCAAACTCTTCGCCAACACCTACCTGGCCCTGCGCGTGAGCTACTTCAACGAGCTCGACACCTACGCCGAAGTCAAGGGCCTCGACAGCCGCGCTATCATCGAAGGCGTGGGCCTCGACCCCCGCATCGGCTCCCACTACAACAACCCGTCGTTCGGCTACGGCGGCTACTGCCTGCCCAAGGACACCAAGCAGCTGCTGGCTAACTACGCCGAAGTGCCCCAGAATATGATGAGCGCCATCGTCGAGAGCAACCGCACCCGCAAAGACTTCATCGCCGACCAAATCCTGGCCAAAGCGGGCTACTACACCGCCAACGGCGAGTTCAACGAAGCCTTCGAAGGTCCGTGCACCATCGGCGTGTACCGCCTTACGATGAAGTCCAACAGCGACAACTTCCGCCAGAGCAGCATACAGGGCGTGATGAAGCGCATCAAGGCCAAAGGCGCACGAGTAATCATCTACGAGCCCACTCTGGCCGACGGCAGCACCTTCTTCGGCAGCGAAGTCGTCAACGATCTGGCACGTTTCAAAACCCTTAGCCAGGCCATCGTGGCCAACCGCTACGACGCCTGCCTCGACGACGTGGCCGCCAAAGTCTACACCCGCGACATCTTCCGCCGCGACTGAGCGATGTATATGGCTTATAGTCAGGTAAATACCCCCCCCCGAAGCCATGTTAAGGGCCGAAGTTTCCGAGCCGATGTAGCCGTAATGCGTGTGCTTTTGGTGTGCCTTTTGGTGGTATATCATTCATTCGCTCCTTTTTCCGGACAATGGGATGCAATACCCGGAGCTGAAAAACTCCCGGCATATAGTTTGATTGCCGAAACCACTTATTCGTTTTTTCTTGAAGCATTCGTTTTCATATCCGGTTTGCTTCTTGGAGGAAGAGATTCCAAAAAGGCATTGCGAACAGAGTCAGCCGACTTCCTGCTTCACAAGCTCAAACGATTGATTATCCCTTCGATAATCTTCTCAATAATCTATTTTATATCTTTCTATTCCTGGAAAGGTGTCAACCATTTCTCCTACACTGTACTCAATGGGTGCGGCCATCTATGGTTTCTGCCGATGTTGTTTTGGCTCTTTGTGGGAATGTGGTTGCTTGCAAAAGTCAATATTCATCCTTATTGGCTTTTTGCCATGGCTGTCGGAGGCGTATTGCTTTCCAATTCTGCAATGCCGCTACGTATAGGCTCTGCGATGTACTACTTCCTCTTCTTCATCCTTGGTTTTTACGCCGAAAGAGGGTTGGTTAAAAAGCTTTTCGAGCCTTCTGCCCGTATTATTGCAGGGTTTGCAATCGGATTTTTTACAACCTTTATAACCGCCCGGCATATGCCTGGTCCAGATTCTGTGACTCACATTATATTAGGGAACGGAGTACGTGCTGTTTATGCCTTCTGTGGTATGATGTTTAGCTGGTTGATTATAGTGCGTTGTGTGCCTATAGACGCAAAACTGCCAAAATGGGTTATAACAATTGCAAACTACTCTTTCGGCATTTACATAATGCAGCAGTTCATTCTTAAGTGGTTATATTATTTCACGCCTTTGCCATCTGCCATTGACTACATTTTAGTCCCTTGGATTGGAGTGGTAGTTGCCATAGCTATCAGTTGGCTTATAACACATTTGTTGTATCAAATCAAGATTGGCAAATATTTATTTTAAGCGATGAGGGAACGCATTCTGCTTTGCAAGCCGCGGATGAGCGGCCGCGAACTCGATTTCATCAAGGCAGCCCTTGCCGAGGACTGGGCCGTGCCGCTGGGACCCGATGTCGACGCCTTCGAGGCCGAGCTGAAAGCCTTTACCGGCGCCGACGAAGTCGTCGCCCTCGATTCGGGCACTGCGGCCGTGCATCTTGCCCTGAAGGTGCTCGGCGTTGGCCCCGGCGATGAGGTCATCGTGCAGTCCTTCACCTTCTGCGCCTCGGCAAACCCCGTCACATATCTGGGCGCGCAGCCCGTATTCGTGGATTCCGAGCCGAAAACGTGGAACATGGACCCCGAACTCCTCGAGGAGGCCATCAAAGACCGCATCGCCCGCACAGGCCGCAAGCCCAAAGCCATCATCCCCGTGGCCCTCTACGGCATGCCGTACCAAATCGAGCGCATACTCGCCGTGGCCGACCGCTACGGCATCCCCGTTGTCGAAGATGCCGCCGAGGGCTTCGGCTCGCGGTATAACGGCCGGGTCCTGGGCACCTTCGGCCGGTTCGGCGTGCTCAGCTTCAACGGCAACAAAATGATCACCACCTCCGGCGGAGGCGCCCTGCTGTGTCGCACCAAAGAAGCCGCCAGGAAAGCGAAGTGGTATGCCACCCAGGCCCGCGAGTCCTACCCCTACTACCAGCACCAAGAGATAGGCTACAACTATCGCCTCTCCAACATATCGGCGTGTATAGGCAGAGCTCAGATGACGGTGCTCGACGAGCATATCGCGCATCATAAGCATGTGCAGGAGCTCTACTGCAAGCTGCTGGCCGACGTGCCGGGCATCACCATGCACCGCAACCCCGGGCCGGAGTACGACTCCAACTTCTGGCTCTGCACGGCCACCCTCGACCCCGACCTGCGCATACGCGGTCAGGAGAATGCCTACAAGGCCGTCGTCGCGGGCGCCGTAGGAGGAGCCGCCGGCGTTACCCACGCCGCCTCGTCGGCCACCACCGACTGCCAGCCCAACGCCAACGTCGAAGCCCTGCGCATAGCCCTCGACGCCGCCGACATCGAGGCCCGCCCGCTGTGGAAGCCCATGCACCGGCAGCCCGTCTACCGCACGGCCCCGGCCTACACCAACGGCGTCAGCGAAGCCCTCTTCCGCGTAGGCATCTGCCTGCCCGCCGGGCCATACGTGACCGACGACGACGTGCGCTACATCGTCGACACCATCGTCGCCGCCATCGAAAAATAACCCGCCCCCTCCAAACACCGCGCCGCCGCAAGACCATCTCTCGCGGCGGCGCGCTGCTTTATTTGGACCTTCCGAAAGGCGCTGAAAACGATTATTATATTTTTTTATGGTACAGTATCGGGGTTTTTGGTTAATTTTGCAGTATGATGCCGGGGTGTGTGTTTTCCCGGCTGACTTTATCAGATGAAAGATTCTCAATCAAAAGATATTAAGGGCGCCGAAGGTGCCTGCAAGCGCAAGGGCTGGGTCACGGCCACGGTGCGCTGGCTTTGGATTCTTTTTGTTGCCGGTGTTGTGCTGGCAGGCATTTTCTTTGTGCTGGTCTACAATGGCGTAATCGGCTACATGCCTCCGGTGGAGGAGCTTAAAAATCCACAGGACCGCTTTGCCTCGGTGGTCTACTCTGCCGACGGCGAAGAACTCGGACGCTATTTCCGCAACACCGGCAACCGCGTCTACGCCGACTTCGATGAGATTTCGCCGGCGGTTGTCGACGCTCTTATCGCCACTGAGGACGCCCGGTTCGAAGACCACTCCGGCATCGACCTTCGCGCCATAGGCCGTGTGGCCTTCAAGACTCTCCTTCTGCGCAACAAGAATGCCGGGGGCGGCTCCACCATCACCCAGCAGCTCGCAAAGCAGCTTTACACCCCCCCGAGCCAGAATATTTTGCAGCGCGCCATGCAGAAGCCCATTGAGTGGATGATTGCCATCAAACTGGAACGCTTCTACTCCAAGGAGGAGATTCTGAAGATGTACCTCAACCAGTTCGACTTCCTCTACAATGCCGTCGGCATAAAAAGTGCCGCCAAGGTCTATTTCAACAAGGACGCCGCCGACCTCGACACTCTCGAGGCCGCTACCCTCATCGGCATGGTGAAGAATCCGAGCTACTACAACCCCGTCCGGCAGCCCGAGCGCACTCGTCTGCGCCGCAACACGGTGCTCGAACAGATGTACAAAGCCGACAAAATTTCGCGGGCACAGTACGACAGCCTGGCCGCCCAGCCTCTGGTGCTCGACTTCCAGCGTGTTGACCACAAGGACGGTCTTGCGCCCTACTTCCGCGAGGAACTCCGCCGCTACCTGACAGCGCGACGCCCCGAGCGCAGCAACTATCCGTCGTGGGACCGCCAGCGCTTTGTCGACGACTCCATAGCCTGGGCCACTAATCCGCTCTTCGGTTGGGCCGAGAAGAACCGCAAAGCCGACGGCACTAAGTACGACATCTACAACGACGGCCTCAAAATATACACCACCATCGACTCACGTATGCAAACCTACGCCGAAGAGGCTGTCAGAGAGCATATGGAGAGCTTGCAGCAGCAGTTTTTCCGCGAGAAGCGGGGCTCCAGCGCCGCGCCCTACACCTCCAACCGCGCAGAACTCTCCGACCAAATGCGCGCAACACTCATCCGCAACGCAATGCGCCAGAGCGAACGAGGACGCGTGGCACGTCTGCGCGGCCTGAACGACACCGAGCTGGAGGCCGAATTCAATGTGCCGCGCGATATGACCGTTTTCAGCTACCAAGGCCCGGTCGACACTGTTATGACACCACGCGACTCACTGCTCTACACCAAAAGCTTCCTGCGCACCGGATTCATGAGCATGGATCCCACAACAGGCTTCGTCAAGGCCTACGTGGGCGGCCCCGACTTCCGCTTTTTCCAGTATGACATGGTGTCGACCGGCCGCCGTCAGGTAGGCTCGACCATCAAGCCTTTCCTCTACACCTACGCCTTCGAGACCGACTTCACGCCCTGCAGCCAGATGCTCAACGAGCAGCCCACTCTCTACGATGAGAACGGCCGCGTGTGGCGCCCGCGCAACGCAGGTCACGCCCGCATCGGCGAAATGGTCGACCTCCGCTGGGCCCTTACAAACTCCAACAACTGGATTTCGGCCCGGATCATGGACCGCCTCAGCCCGAGCGAACTGGTAAAGCGCATGCACTCCTACGGTATTACCAACCAACTCCCCGCCGTGAAGAGTCTCGCGCTGGGACCCTGCGAGGTGTCCGTCAAAGAAATGGTGACAGCCTACAGCGCCTTCGCCAACGGCGGTATGCGCTCCGACCCCATCTACGTCACCGCCATCGCCGACGCCAACGGAAATATAATCAGCGACTTCGCACCCTCGCAGACCGAAGTCATCACCCAGCAGGGCTACTGGCGCATTCTCTCGGTGCTCCTCAACGTGGTCGACAGCGGCACCGGCAACCGCCTGCGTCGTCCGCCATACAACATCACCGCCCAGACCGGCGGTAAAACCGGCACCACCAACGACAATGCCGACGGCTGGTTCATGGCCTTCACCCCCGAGTTGGTAAGCTCCACCTGGGTAGGCGGCGACGAACGCTACATCCACTTCAACAATATGGCCCAAGGTCAAGGCGCATCGATGGCGCTCCCGATCTACGGCAAATATATCCGCAAAGTCTACGACGACCCCAATCTGCCTTACAGCCAGGACGTTCGCTTCACCTTCCCCGACGACATCGACCTCTGCGGCGGGACAGTGACCGTCGACGAACCCGCCGAAACGGTCGAAGAGGCCGTCTCCGGCGCCTTCGACTGACCGAACCCCCGGCGGTCGCCCGTTGTTAGTAAATAAGCGGGTCGCCTTGGCCACGACGGCCTCGGCGACCCGCTCTACTTTCTACTACGACCTTAACACCAGTAATTATGAACGACCGTCTTACCTACGAAGAGAAAAAAGAGCTGCCCGACAGCGTCTACGGCCTGCCCGAACGCCGCGAATATCCCATGCCCGACGCCGCCCACGTACGCGCCGCCGAGGCATACTTCCGCTACTGCCCCGAAGAGCTCAAGCCCAAACTGGCCCGAGCCATCCTGGCCCGCGCCGCCGAGTTCGGCGTCGACGTCGAGTCCCCCACCGTCCTCGAATACGCCCGCCAATAACCCCACGCATTCGCAAAGAACTCTCAAAAAGACGTCTCCCCTACCCGGCCGACGTCTTTTTTCTTCGCTGACATTGCCCGCGTGGCAATTTCAATCCAACTCCCTTTGAAAAATCATCGAACCTCCGCGAAGGGGGCCGTGTTCGACCCCTAACGGAGTCGTCGATATCGTGTGGAGAAGGTAGTCGCATTATGGAACGGGGATTTGCAATCCCCGTCGGTCGGCAAAAGCTATTCTCCTTTTTCGCAGGAAGTTAGCATCGACGGGTCTGCGGGGATTGCAAATCCCCGCTCCATAATGTCGAGTCCGCGATTTCAAGCCGCGAAAGGCCGCAACGTATGGATCGGCGGAAAAAAGCAGACGTAGAGTTGCATCCCAACGGGATGCGGCTCAGCCGCGACGGGTATTCGCAGACGTATGCGCCTGCAAAGGGGTATCCCCTTGGGATACAATATTTTTGTCCAATCCATACCGCCGGATAAATCCGGACGGCTAACATAAAACGGGGCGGCGTTGCCGCCCTTTCGCGGCCTTGCGCGGCGATTCTCGCCCTTTCGCGGCTTGCGAGCTGGAAGCTCGCCCTCCTTGGGGATTCCGGCTAGGACCTTATTTACCCCCTGCAAAACAAAACGGCGACCGATTGCTCGGCCGCCGTTTTGTTTTGGATTTATCCGGCTATTGTCAGTTGATGATGTCGAAGCCGGTGTATTTGCGCAGACATTCGGGCACGATGATGCCTTCGGGGGTCTGGAAGTCCTCGAGGATGGCAGCCACGATGCGGGGCAGGGCCAGAGCGGAGCCGTTGAGGGTGTGGCAGAGCTGAGGCTTCTTGTCGTCGCCGCGGAAGCGGCATTTGAGTCGGTTGGCCTGATATGTCTCGAAGTTGGATACGCTGCTGACCTCGAGCCAGCGTCCCTGGGCCGCGGAGTAGACTTCGAAGTCGAATGTGATGGCGGAGGTGAAGCTCATGTCGCCGCCGCAGAGGCGCAGTATATGCCAGGGCAGGCCGAGCTTGTCAAGCAGTCCCTGAACGTGGTCCTTCATTTCTTCGAGGGCGGCATAGCTGTTTTCGGGCTTCTCGATGCGCACGATTTCAACCTTGTCGAACTGGTGGAGGCGGTTGAGGCCGCGCACGTCCTTGCCGTAGCTGCCGGCTTCGCGGCGGAAGCATGCGGAGTAAGCGCAGTTCTTGATTGGCAGGCGGTCGGCGGGGATGATTACGTCGCGGTAGAGGTTGGTGACGGGCACTTCGGCAGTGGGGATGAGGTAGAGTTTGTCGGCGTTGACAAAGTACATCTGGCCTTCCTTGTCGGGGAGCTGGCCTGTGCCGTAGCCGGACGCCTCGTTGACAACGTAGGGCGGCTGCACTTCGAGATAGCCGGCGGCGGAAGCTTCGTCGAGGAAGAACTGGATGAGGGCGCGCTGGAGCTTGGCTCCCTTGCCGAGGTAGACGGGGAAGCCGGCACCGGTGATCTTCACGCCGAGGTCGAAGTCAATCAAGTTGTACTTCTTGGCCAATTCCCAGTGGGGAAGGGCGTCGGGGCCGAGGTTGGGCATGGGGCCACCCTCCTTCTCGACGACGTTGTCTTCGGCAGTCTTGCCTTCGGGGACGCCGCTGTAGGGAATGTTGGGAATCGACAGAAGTTCGTCGCGCATGGCGGCTTCGGTGCGTGCCAGCTCGTCGGCCAGAGCCTTCTGCTCTTCCTTGAGCACGGCAACGGATTCCTTGGCCTTGTCGGCGTCGTCGCGGCGACCTTCCTTCATGGCTTTGCCGATGGAGGCGGCCATTTTGTTGAGTTCGGCGGCGGCGTTGTCGCTTTTGAGCTGAAGCTGACGGCGCAGATCGTCGAGAGCCAGAACGCGTGCAATGGGTTTTTCGCCGTCGAAACCTTTGACGGCCAGGCGCTCCACAATGAATTTGGGGTCGGCCTTTATCTGCTGGAGTGTGAGCATGCTTTATTTATTGAGAAGTTCGCGGACTAAGGCGGAGATGGCTTTGCCGTCGGCGCGCCCTGCAAGTTTTTTGGTGGCGACACCCATCACCTTGCCCATATCGGCGGGAGATGCGGCGCCGGTTTCGGCAATGATGGCTGTGAGCTCTGCGCGGAGTTCTTCCGGCGTCAGAGCCTTGGGGAGGTACGATTCAATGACAGCCGTTTCGGCCAGCTCGGTATCTGCCAGCTCGGGACGGTTCTGCTCGGTGTAGATGCGTGCGCTTTCGCGGCGCTGCTTGGCCATTTTGACCAGGATTTTCATGGCGGCGTCGTCGGAGAGCTCGCCGTTGCTGCCCGGGGCCGTCTTAGCCTCGAGGAATTCCTTTTTGATGCCGCGCAGAGCCTGGAGGCGCACTTTGTCGTGCGCGAGCATGGCCGCTTTGATGTCGGCATCGATTTGCTCGTATAATGCCATTGTTGAATAGGTTTGTTTCAGACTGCAAAGTTACACATTTTTAGCGTCACGGCATAAAAAAAGTTAGCCGCCCGCACCATGTAAGGGCGCCGGCGGCTCCGCAAGCCTCGAAAAAAGTCGGTCAGAAGTTGTAGCCCAGGCTGATGGTGACGTTGCTCTGGTGATAGGAGGCGGCCGAACCGCTGTGGAGGTCGAGCATGCCGACGGCTCCGCAAAGCTCGGCGTACCAGTTGCGGGCGAAGCCGACGCCGGCGCCGAACTGCCATGCCAGGTTGGTGCGCCTGAAATCGGAGTCGGAGTAGATGTTGGTGCTTTCGCTTTCCTTGCCGTAGCCTTCGTCGTAGCTGGCGTGGAGACGGCCCACCAGGCCTACTTCAAGCTGCGGACCGGTGAAAACGTGGACGGAGGCATCTGCGAAGTCGAAGCGGTAGCCGAAGCGGAAGGGGATGCGGAAGCCGAAGCGGCGCACCGAGGCGCTCAGACCGGTGTAGGTGCCGTCGGCATTGAGTCCGTCGACGTCGAGGCCCATCGTGCTGTAGTAGAGCATGAGTCCGGGCTCAAAATAGAGGTTTTTCCACACGGGGATATTGTAGACTGCGCCTGCGCTGAAGCCGGCGCCGGGTTTGTAGAGGTCGACTTTGAAAGCTCCCGAGCCTATATCGCCGGGACAAGTGATGTCCAGACCGAGGCGAACACCGAAATAGGGACGGTTGTCGGGGCTGTCGAGGCTGACTTGGGCATTTGCGGCAGCCACGCCGGCAGCCAACAGAAGAAATGCGGTAAGAATCTTTTTCATAGCAGATCGGGAAATGAAGTATATAGATAATACGCGGCCGATGTGCGCATTATTGCGGCCCGGGCCAAAAAAAACGCCGTTTCGGCAAGGAAACGGCGTTTTTTAGAGTATATTCCGGTTGGATTATTCGGGACGGCGGGTCTTCTTGCCGTAGCCGTAGCGGGCAGCGCTGCCGAGCTGCTCTTCGATGCGGAGCAGCTGGTTGTACTTGGCCATACGGTCGGAGCGCGAAGCGGAACCGGTCTTGATCTGGCCGGCGTTGGTGGCAACGGCGATGTCGGCGATGGTAGCGTCTTCGGTTTCGCCGGAGCGGTGGGAGATAACGGCGGTGTAGCCGTTGCGCTGAGCGAGCTCTACGGCGCGGAGGGTCTCGGTGAGGGAGCCGATCTGGTTAACCTTCACGAGGATGGAGTTAGCGCAGCCGAGTTCGATACCCTTTTCGAGGTACTTAACGTTGGTAACGAAGAGGTCGTCGCCAACGAGCTGGCAGCGGTCGCCGATGAGGTCGGTGAGTATCTTCCAGCCTTCCCAGTCGCCTTCGGCCATGCCGTCTTCGATGGAGTCGATGGGGAATTCCTCAACGAGCTTCTTGAGGAACTCAGCCTGCTGGGCGCTGGTAAGCTTGGGAGCGTTTTCGCCCTGCTTCCAGGTGTAGTCGTACAGACCGTCCTTGTAGAACTCGCTGGAGGCGCAGTCCAGACCGATGGTGATGTCCTTGCCGGGAACGTAGCCGGCCTTCTCGATGGCCTGGATAATTACGTTGAGGGCATCTTCGGTGCCGTCGAGGGTGGGAGCGAAGCCGCCTTCGTCGCCAACGGCGGTGCTCAGGCCGCGGGCCTTGAGTACGCTCTTGAGGTTGTGGAACACTTCGGTGCCCATGCGGATGCCTTCGCGGAAGCTGGTGGCGCCGATGGGGCGAATCATGAATTCCTGGAAGCAGATGGGAGCGTCGGAGTGTGCGCCGCCATTGATGATGTTCATCATCGGAACGGGAAGAACGTAGGTGTTGCAGCCACCGATGTACTTGTACAGGGGGAGGTCAAGATAGTTGGCGGCAGCTTTGGCAACGGCGAGCGAAACGCCCAGGATGGCGTTTGCACCGAGGTTGCTCTTGGTGTCGGTGCCGTCGAGAGCGAGCATGGCTTCGTCGATGGCAATCTGATCCAGTGCGCTCATGCCTACCAGGGCTGCGGCGATGGGGCCGTTTACGTTGGCAACGGCTTTGAGAACGCCTTTGCCCATGTAGCGGTTCTTGTCGCCGTCGCGGAGCTCAAGGGCTTCGTTTACGCCGGTGGAAGCGCCCGAAGGCACGCTTGCGCGGCCGAATGCGCCGGATTCAAGGATTACGTCTACTTCTACGGTGGGGTTGCCGCGGGAATCGAGCACCTCACGACCGATGATTTTTTCTATTTTCATAGCTAATATGTTATTAAGCTGTTGTGTGTTTGCAGTTTTTGTAATTGCGCGGCAAAATTACTGATTTTTTTCCATATATCCACGTCCCGCACCATAATTTTAGTTAACCGTCGCCGACTTCGGTGCGCCGAAAACCAAAAAAGGCCGTCCGGGATGGATGGCCTTTGCTGTGACTCCTACAGGATTCAAACCTGTAACCTTCTGATCCGTAGTCAGATGCTCTATTCAGTTGAGCTAAGGAGCCGTGGTTTGCGCCGTATTGCGAGTGCAAAATTACGACCTTTTTCTGAATTTGCAAATATTTTAACCTTCGTTAACTTTAGAGCCGCTGGGCCGTTTGGACTCAAAAAAAATCGCGGAAGGTGGCTTCCGCGATTTTTTTGATGGGTATGAGGCGATTACCAGTTGCACTCCACGGGCTCGAAGGCGCCGGGACCGCTTACGCGGAACACTGCCGTGTAGTAAGTCGTAGTAGTGCCGTTGTAGACGCCGAAGGTGATGTTGTAGAGCACCTCAACACCCTCGATGGGCTTGGCGTCGGGATGGAGGGTTGCCAGTGCGCCGGGCATCACCTCGTTCATGAAGCGGGTCTTCTCGAGGGTCACTATCTCGTCGTCGCTCATGGTCTCGTACTCGGCGGGGTACTGGGCGCGGGCTGCCGACGGACGCAGGTCGACGTTGCCCTGGTAGGCCGAAGTGCCCGAGTAATACTCATTGTTGCCGTACGACGAGATGTAGTACTGTCCGGACTTGATATTGGTGTCGCCCAGGGGTTTGCAGATGTTTTCGAACACCCAGTCGACGCAAGCCTGGAAGTACTGCGTGCTCAGGGCCTGGTTCTTGCCGGCGGGCAGGTAGATGTTGACGTTGGGGGAGTATACCCAGCCGTCGGCGGTGCGGGCAAACTGCTCGGTGACAACCTCGGAAGTGGGAGCGGGCGCCCATGCGGTGCCGTCGTAGACGTACTGCGAGCAGTCGTAGGTGGTGGCGCCGGAAGCGTAGTGCAGCCACAGCACGTACTTGACGTCGTCGGCCTTGGCGTAGGGGTAGTTGATGCCCAGATATGTGCTCAGATAGGGCTCTGCCGTGGAGAGGTTGGTATAGGTCTGACCCATAGCGGCGTAGTCGCCCGGCTGGAGGACAACGAAGTCGGTCGGCACGGTCCATGCGCTGCCGTTGTAGTAGTAGACGGCGTTGCAGAGGGTGGCGTTGGTGGCGGCGGCGCGGGCCGGTGCGTTTGCGCGGCCGGGAGTGCCCTTGATGGTGAGGTTCTTGATTTCCCAGGTGCCGGACTTGCCGTCTTCGCTCACATATTTAAAGGCGAACTGCATCTTGGAGCCCTCGAAGTCGGCCAGGCTGATGGTGCCGGAGGTGCCGAAGGTCCAGGAGGTGTTGTCGGTGTACTCGGGGATGGTGATCTGCTGCCACTGTCCGCCGCTCTTGCGGCCCCACAGGGTGCAGTTGGCCTTGGCAAACTCAGCGTCGGGGAATTTGTTGACAACATGCTCGAACACCATTTCGGTTGCCGTGATGCCGGTGAGGTCTATTTCGGGCGAGATGAGCCACGACTCGGAGGCATAGCTCACGCCGCCGGTGAAGGCCGAGGCCTTGGCGCCATAGTTTGCGCCGCCCCAGCTCCATACGTAGGAGAGCTCGGCGGGAATCACCTTGTCGTCGATGGTGAAGGCGCCCAGGTCTTCGGTGAAGGTCTGGGCAAAGACTTCGACGGGCTCTACGGGCTGCTCGCCCCCGAAAGTGGGGTCTACGCTTACCTGACGGTACTGAACCACGGCGTAGAGGCCGTCGTTGGCGTCGGCCTCGTCCATGAGGAATTCGGGCAGATAGTTAGCGGCAGGCTTGGAGGGCGAGAAGGCGTCGATATAGTCTTCGTCGCTTTCCCAGACCGTTTCGGCGTAGAACTCGCCGGACATGGTGAACATCTGTGCGCCGGTGGCCTCCAGAGCGGTTTCGGCGGTGGCCAGGGCCTGCGTATAGGTCAGCTTCACGGCCGAGCCTTCGTTGAGGGTAAAGTAGGCGAACGAGGAGGAGCCCAGGAAGGCCGGAACGTAGAGCGAAGCCGGTGCGTCCTTGGTAAACATCTTCTTGGTGCCCACGGCGCTCAGGGCGCTTTTGCCCTCGTCGCCGGCAAGCTCGAGGTTGGTGCTGTTGGAGGCTATGGCGGTGTAGTCGGCCGACGTCAGGGTGTATTCTATAGCCCGGACATCGGTGATGGGGGCATCGTCGATTTTGTCGAAGCCGTCCAGATGGTCATTCCACGAGTTTTCGTCGCAGGCGGCGGTGCCGAGCGTAACGGCAGCCGCAAGCAGCACGCGGATATATGCTTTGGTTTTCATTGCTTTGTCTTGTTATGCCGTTGTTAGAAATTTACTCGGAACTTCATGGAGTACGTCCGGCCGAAGGAGTAGAAGGTGCCGTAGATGTTCTCCCAGGTGGCATCTTCGGCCGAGCTGCTCCAGGCGTCGACCACATAATTGTAGTTGAACAGGTTGTGGACCGTGCCGGAGAGGGTTGCGCGCACACCGCCGAAGTCGAAGCTGTAGGAAGCGTGGAGGTCGAGCTGGTTGCCCCACGGAATACGCCAGGGCTTGGCCACGTTGATTTCGGAGTTGAAGCTCGGGGTGCTCACGGAGTAGTCGGAGTAGTTGCGGTCGCTCACCTTCCAGTCGCCGCCGATGCGGAAGCCCTTGAAAGGCTTGAAGTTGGCGCCTATGGCTGCCGTGGTCTGCGCGGAGCCGCCCACCTTGACGCCCTTCTGATTGAGGATACCCCAGGCGTGGTCGGGAGCGAGCACACCTTCGGCGAGGTCGCCCGCAGAGTTTTTCAGCGGCTGGCCGAGCTGGTTGTAGAAGTAGCCCTTGGCGTTGGAGTCCCAGACGTAGTCGCCTATGGAGAGCATACCGGTCACTTCCAGCCAGCGGGTGGGGATATAGGTGCAGTTGAACTCGATACCCATGTGGCGGGCGTTGACACCGGTGAGGTTCATCACGTAGCGGTCGCCGGCGTGCTGACCCTGCTCGATGGTGCCACCGCGAACGGCAGTCTTGTCGATCCACTTGGTGTAGTAGCCGTTGAGGGTGGCCGAGAAGAAGCGGCTGCGGAAGTTATAGCCTACCTCGACCGAGAAAACCTTCTCGTTGACCGGGTTGGGGTTCTTGGCGTTGGATGTTGCCTGCTGGAGGAACACACCGTTGGCGAAGAAAGGAGCTCGGCTGATGTAGCCGATGTTGAAGAAGGCGCTGTGGTGGCGGTCGATGTTGTAGTTGGCACCGAACTTAACCGTTCCGCCCAGGAAGTTGCTCACACCCGAGTGGGAGTGCTCCTCGTCGTAGTAGAAGTGGTCGATGCGCTCGTAGCCCGTGTTGTTGAGCGAGCCGGAGAGCACCAGGTTGAGGCGCTTCTCGAAGAGGTTGAGCTCGCCCTGCACGTATGCGCCTTCCTGGTTGGTGCGCCCCTCGTAGTCGCGGTAGACGATGTCGCCCACGCCGAGTTTCTCGTACTTCCAGTTGGGGTCGGCGGCGGCGGCATTGTTGATGGCCTTGACGTCGTCGCGGGAGCTGTCGTCCATATAGTATTCGCCGTCGTAGAGGTCGACAATCTTATTATTATGGTAGCCCACGTAGTAGCGGAGGTCGATACCGGCAAGAAGATTGAATTTGCCGTCCCAGAAGGAGTTCTGATAGGTGGAGATGAGGCCGTACCAGTTGTGCGAGTTGTTGCTCTCGCTCATAATCATGTTCGAGCCGGTGGTGCTGGCTGCATTCATTTCCTGGATGGCGGCGTAGTCGAAGGTGCCGTCCGGGCAGCGGAAGAGGGTGTTGACCGCACCGTTGGTGGCGCCGTACCAGCTGGAGTAACTGTAGTTGCCGCGGCCCTGGCCGGAGTAGCCGCCGCCTTTTGCGAGCGAAACGTAGACCGTGGTCGACAGCGACGACTTCTGATTGATTTTCCAAATATGGGCCAGCGAAATCTGCGGCTTGTGGTATTTGTTGCGGTTGGAGGTGCGCACCTTGCCGTGGCGGTCATAGCCGAAGGTGGCGTTGTAGCGGTAGGGGCTTTCGCCGCCCATAACGTCGCGGGCGTAGGTCTGATAGTTGATGATGCTCAGTCCGTCCTTGCTGCCGCGCTTGTTGTGGGTCTGCGGAGCGCCGAAGGCCGTCAGCGACAGCTGGTGGTTGTCGTTGATGCGCTTGGAGATGTTGACAAAATAGGAGTAGGAGTTGAAGTTGGTGCCTTGGATATATCCGTCGCCCCACTTGCGGGAGCCCTGCACGGTGATAGCCCAGCCGTTCTTCATCAGACCGGTCGACACTTTGGCGCCGAAGTTGTTCATGCCGTCGTTGCCGAAGCCGTAGAACACGTTGCCGCCGCGCTCGGCGTCAAGGCTCTGGGTGGTGATGTTGATAGTGCCGCCGATCGAAGGCGCCGAAAGCACAGCGGCGCCAAGGCCGCGCTGAGTCTGAATGTTGGAGGCAACGTCGCCCAGACCGGCCCAGTTGGACCAGTAGACCCAGCCGCCTTCCATGTCGTTGACAGGAATACCGTTTACCAGAACCGCCACGTTGGCGCTCTGGAAACCGCGCATGTTGATTTTGGCGTCGCCGAAGCCGCCGCCGTCCTTGGTTGCCCATACGCCCGGGGTGGTGTTCAGTACCTCCGGAAGCTCCTGGGTGCCCAGCTTAAGATCTATCTCAGCCTTGTTAACCTGCGAGACGGCTACGGGCGTCTGGCGTGTGCGTGCAAGGCTCTGGGTGACCACTACGTCGTTGAGCACTTCCGACGAAGGCTCAAGTGTGATAGTACCCATTTGTGCACGTGCGGGAACGGTGGCGCTCTTGTAGCCAACGTAGCTGATCACCAGCTCGCGGGTGCCTTCGGGGACCCGCACGTCGAACTGTCCGTCAAGGTCGGTGATGCCCACGGCGGAGCCGCCGGAAACTACGATGCCGGCGCCGATAATCGGTTCGCCTTCCTCGTCTACTACCGTACCCTTGCAGTTGAAGGTGGCGCCGGCGGCAAAGGCTACGGCCTGTGCCATCAACACCACAAAAATCATTGAGATAAGTCGTCTCATTGCAATATATGTGATTGGTTTGGGATTAAGACTCCGCAAAGTTACTCATTTTTTCAATATTTTTTGCACTATTTAGCCTACATTATATTAATTCACCCTCTTTTTTTGGTCTTGACCATATTGAGAGAATATTGAGAGAATATTGAGAGAATATTGAGAGAATATTGAGAGAATATTGAGAGAATTGGTTAATGCAAAAACGAGATCTTACCGGTTTTTTAATTCTACATTTTAAATTTTACATTTTCAATTCCCCCATTTGGCGCAATTTTGGCAATTTTTCCACCCCCGCAGGGGCTGAAAATGGCGTTTTGCGGCAGAATTTGCCTCTTTTGTTAGGTTGAGTCGGAGTAATTTTGCACCCAAACAAAAACAACCTAACCAATCATGACCAATTATTTACACAACCTTAAAATCCTTGCCGCCGGCATCGCTCTGACCGCAGCCGGCTCCGCAGCCGCCGAGACCGCGACTGCAACCTGGACATTCACCGCCGACGGCGTGGTTGCCTCCACCACCGAAAGCTTCTCCGCCGTTCAGAATCTCACCCTCGGCGATAAGATTACAGCCAATAGCTACGACGCAAACAAGCAGGCTGAAAAATATTCTGCCGACATCAACGGCACTATTAAAGACCAGCGTTGTGCCGGTTCTGAGTTCGTATTCAGAATCACTCCTGCTGTAGACTACACTCTCAGCGAAATCAGTGTTGACCTCATGAACGCCGGTTGGGGCGACGGTCGTTATGACGTCGAGATTGATTACAATGGCGAAACCACTGAAGTGTGCAAATACGTCACTCCCGTGCGCGACAATGAATCCGACATCTCCATCGCAACCCGCACAAAAAAATACATTCTGGGAACGCCCATAGTAATCGCAGCCGAAAGCGAGTGCTTGGTGACAATCCATTATTACGCCAAAAGCAACCAGAACAAAGCACGTACCTTGTGGATGGGTTCGCTTGCTCTGACCGGCTCCTACGGCAACGGCGGCGAAACTCCCGATCCCGAACCCGATCCCGAACCCGATCCTGAAGTGCCCACCTACACCGGCGAAGCCGTTCCGATGGCTGCCGGAGTCTTCTACGACCTCAGCAAGGGCGCTACCTGCGAAAACGCCGAATTCCAGGGTTGGAATGGCGCAACCAACGAATACGTCGGAAACACCTACCTTAATTCTTGGGTTGAGTACCCCTTCTATAATGAAGTGGCCGGCGACTATATGTTCTACTTTATCGGCGGTTCCGAGAAAGCCGAGTCCACCATCGGTATATACCTAGATGGCGCGGAAGACGAAAACCTCATCGGCATTGCTCCAATTGTAATCACCGGTGCTTGGGCTAACTTCCAGACAGTCACCCTGGCTCCCCTCTTCGACCTCGAAGCCGGCCAGCACACCGTGCGCGTAAAGGTCCTTGAAACTACCGGCGGCTTCGCCGGCAACTGGCGTGTGGCCGTCTACGACGCAGCTCCCTTCACCACCGCCTTCAACGGCCAGCACGGCATCTACACAGGCAATGCCCGCTCCGAGAACAACGGCGAGAACGTCGGCAACATCAGAAACGGAGCCACCGCTACCCACCACCTCTACGTTTCCGAGGCCGGCAAGTATGACCTCACTATGAATGTGATGTACTACGGTGAGGGTATCTGCCACATCACCATCGCCGAGGACAACATCGCCGCCCAGCACATCATCACAAACGTTACCACCGAGGAAGCTCCCGAGCGCGCCCTCGGCTCCGACTACAAGCCCGTGACCGTAGAACTCGGCAACCTCACCGCCGGCACCAAGACCCTCAAGTTCACCTTCGAGGCCGACCACACCGGCTATATCGCCAACTACGGCAACGTCGCCCTGAAGGCAAACTCCGGCGCTCAGACCGGCGTTGAGAACGCTGCAATAGCAGAGGAAACCGTGGCCGTCGAATATTACAATCTCCAGGGTGTGCGCGTGGCCGACAATGCCCGCGGTATGCTCATCCGCGTTGCCACCGCCGCCAACGGCATCCGCACCGCAACCAAGATAGTACGCTAACTTTCCATCTCTGCCTCCGGCTCCGGACGCCCCGAGCGCCCGGGGCCGGACTTTCCCCTTTCTGCGCAAATCTTATATCTAAAACCAAAATACAGCAACAATGCGAAAAATGCACAAAACGCTCGCAGGCGTAGCCGTGGCAGCTCTAACTTTCGGGGCTGCCTTTGCGGCTTCGTCGCTGAGCAACACCGTCCCGGCCCGCGCCGCCGACGCAAACACCGTCAGTGCAACGTGGACCCTGGGACAGAAAGTCTACAAAGACGTGGCTGCCGAGGTCTCCGACGCTTCGGTCATCACTGCCTCCAACCTCACCTTTGGTTCCACCATCACCTCCAACCGCGTGCGAACCGCAAAACCCTCCACCGGCGAGGTTAAACTGACAACCTACAACACCGTCGTATCCGCTACGCCCGACGAAGATGAGGGCTACGTGGCCTTCACTCTCACCACAGCGGAAGATTTCAAAGTAACCAATATAGCTTTCGACTGCGGTGCCATCAAAACCGGCAACGCACGTATGGACGTCGTCCTCGAAGGCGGCAGCCAGCCTCTGACCGTGGCCACCGCCATAATCCCGGCCCGCGTTGAGGAAGACGCAACCAAGGACGCCACCATCAAGCTTCACCGTAGCTTCGAGGTCGAGGGCGCCGAGGCCATCGCTGGCGACATCGCCGTGAAGTGCTACCTCTACGGCGACGCCGGCAAGGCTCGCGAAATAGGCTTTGCCAACGTCGTAATAACCGGCACCGTGGAAGGCGGCGAAACGCCGGCCGACGAATACTTCTTCCACATTCCCGGCACTCTGCCCGTGCCCGACACCAAGGACGAGGTGAACTACACCTGGGGCGGCAATGCCGGAATCGAGGGCAACGACGGCGACAAGAACTTCTGCGGCTTTTACGAAGGTGCTACTCTGACCTTCAACAATGTGCACGTTCACCAGGCAGGCGCATACACCGTGACCATGCCTCTGGACTGGAGCACCGGCAGCGGAACCTCCGTAATCATCGAGGTCACCGACGCCACTTCCGGTAAACTCGAAGCCAAGTGCAAGACCGTAATGCCCAAAAACAACTCCAAGTGGGAGCTTATCGACTTCCCCCTGGAAGGTCGCATCGAAGACGGCGTCAAGAACGTCAAGTTCGCCTTCGAACTCGCCGCCGACCGCAACTTTGCCTGCAACTTCAAGGCTCCCATCTTCACCCGCACCGGCGAAGGTTCGCCCCTGGGCGGCGACGACGACGTTGAGGTGCCCGACGGCTGGATGACCATGCCCGGCACAATCGACATCGACCACGCTTCCTGGAGCTACGACGGCCTCAAGGTCGAAGGCGGCGGCGCCAACATCGGCTACGCCAAGAACGGCTGCTCCATGACCGGCAACGTTTTCGTCAAAGAACAAGGCGTCTACAACCTCCACGTGAACTTCAACTGGTTCTCCAATCCCGGCGACTTCCGCATCGAAATCACCGATCAGACAACCGGCGTCAAGGAAATCGACACCTACTACACCATCACCGGCAAGCATGTTGCCGACATCCTCCTCGAAGGTGTGCTCACCCCCGGCAAGAAGACCATCAAATACTCCTTCGTTTCGGACCACAACAGCTTCATCGCCAACTTCATTGACCACGAGGCCACCAAAGTTGCCGACAAGTACGCCGCAGTGACCGGCATCACCGTCGACGCTGCCGAAGCCGTTGACTACGAAGGCTTTGACTACAACTTCAACCTGCCGGCCAACTATAGCGGCGAGACCGTTGCTCTCAAGGTCGCTTACTCCGGCGGCTCCCTGGCCGCCACTATGGGCGAAACCGCTCTCACCGTGGCCGCCGACGGCACCATCGCCGTGCCCACCCCCGAGGCAAACGGGGCTGCCGAGCTGAAGGTTACCCTCACTCCCGAGGAAGGTGCCGTGACAAACAAGGCTGAGTACAACGTGCGCCTCTACCGCCTCGGCGACATCATCATGACCGCTCTCACCCTCGACGGCGTGGCCGCCGGAGAAGGCGTTCTGTCCGCTCTCAACTCTGAAGAAAGCGCTGCCGTCGACGGCATGGTATTCACCTCAGTGCCCGCCGTAGTGGCCTCCTTCATCGACGGCACCTCCGTGACCGCCGAACTTGTGGAAACTACCCCGGAAAACAACATGGTTTATTCCGTCACTGCAACCTCCGGCACGCTCTCAAAGGTTTATATTCTGACCGTGAGCGGCCTCCACGCCTTTGTTCCCGCGCAGAGCGACAAGACCGCCGAGCTCAAGTTCGACAGCGCTTGCAAGGGTGCCGACGGCATTTGGACCAACGGCCTCTACAGCATCACCTGCAACGACGGTTGGGACGGCAAGCAGTTCAAGATGAAGGGTAACGCCACCACTACCCTGACGGCACCCTCCGACATGAAGATTCGCCAGCTTACCCTGCGCTGCCTGCGTGACAACTACACCCCCGGCCGCGTGGCCTCCGTAGCCAGCGGCGACGCTACCGTATGGTGCCCCACCCCCAGCCAGTTCCAGACCGGTATCAACGACGACCAGGCCCTCAATCTGGTTGTAAACTTCGAGAACCACACCCCCGGCACTCCCATCGAGATTACTTTCGAAGGCGGCAGCCAGCCCGTGGCTTGGTTCGAGTTTATCTATGAGGAAGTTGCTCCCACAACCGCTCCCACTCTGGTGAGCACCGCTGCAACTTCCGTGGCCGACCGCAACCACGCCGTGGTTAAGTTCACCTTCGACCGCGAGATGACCGCAACCACCATCACCGTCAACGGCACTGAAGTAAGCGCCGAGGGCGGCTCCGCCGTTCTGGCCTTCTCCATCTGGGATCTGCCCTTCAACACCGACGTTGACGTTACCATCCCCGCCGGCGCCGCCGCCGACAAGTACGGCAACCGTACTGCCGCAGCTGCCACCCTCACTCTCGAGGTTGGCGCTCCCGCTGTCGTTGAGCCCATCGCCGCCGACCGCTTCATCGAAGTAAGCAACGTGGCCGAACTCCGCGCCGCCGTCGACGGTCTCAACAACACCAACAAGACCGCCGACGCCGCACGCACCATAATCTACGTGCTCAACGGCGACTACGACCTCGGCTCCACCGCACTCAACATCTGCAACTTCTACAATGTCGCACTCGTGGGCGAAAGCCAGGACGGCGTCCTCATCCACGGTCTGCAGACGGGCATTTCCTATCCTGTGCTCTCCACCCGCTACTCCACCAACGTCTATATGGAGAACTTCACCCTGCGCAACGACCTTGACTTCGGAAAGGCTGAACGCGCCGGCGTCGGTGCCGCTCACTACGGCGGTAACCTCGATATCTTCAAGAACGTCACCCTCCAGTCCATTCAGGACACCGAGGTTTCCGGCGAACGCGGCTACTGGTACAACGTGACCATCCACGGCTCCGTAGACTACATCTGCGGCGGTGGCGACCACTTCTTCGACAACTGCCTCATCAAGCACGAGATTGCCGGCGGCTACATCGTGGCACCCAGCACCTCGCCCTCCAAGAAGTACGGCTACGTATTCAGCAACTGCACCATCGACGGCGTCGGTCCCTACGACCTGGGCCGCCCCTGGCAGAACGAGCCCCGCACTTTCTTTGTGAACACCACCATGAAGGTGCTCCCCAACGAAACCGGCTGGGGAAGAATGGGCAACCTCATCACCCACTTCTATGAGTACAACTCCATGGACGCCAACGGCAACGCTCTCGACCTGAGCAAGCGCCGCAACTCGCCCACCAGCCTCAACACCTACACTCCCATCCTCACCGACGAGCAGGCCGCTCACCTTACGCTGCGCAACGTCCTCGGCGGAACCGACTCCTGGGATGCCGCTGAGATGGTGGCCGAACTGCCCGCACCCGCCGTTACTCTGGCCGACGACGGCACCATAAGCTGGCAGCCCGTGGAGGGCGCCGCCGGCTACCTCGTCTATGCCGACGGTGCATACGTAGGCATGACAACCGGCACCACCTTCGACGGCACCATGACCCGTGCGGCCGCTCCGGCCTATACCGTGGCTGCCTTCAACGCCAACGGTGCTCGCGGCAAGGTCAGCGAACGCGCCACCACCGGCATCGCTGCCATCGAGGCTGAAAACGGCGATTCCGCCCAGTACTTCAACCTTCAGGGCATCCGCGTGGCCGACGACGCCCGTGGAATCCTCATCCGCGTCACCCGCAATGCCGACGGTAGCGTAACTACTGAGAAGATTGCACGTTAAGCCTTTGGCTTAAGCCATATTTTTTCATTCACGCCGCGCCCCGGGGGTTTCGTCCTCGGGGCGCTTTTTTTGGAAATGTAGAATGTAGAATGTAGAATGGCGGCGGAGGGGCCGCCACGTTATGGAGCTGGGATTTGCAATCCCAGCCGGCCGCTGGGATTCAAGGCCGCAAAAAACCATTTGCCGCTCTTATGGGGGCGGCCTTTTTAGGCGTGTTGAAGTTAGTCTCGCCCGGTAAGCGGGGATTTCAAATCCCCGCCCCATAGACTTCGGGCCGCGCCCATTTTACATTCTACATTTTAAATTTTACATTTAAAAGGTGTAGGCAGAGGTGGCCGCGATGGTGAAGGCGGTGAGGTTGGCAGAGGTGAGGTGTGAGCAGCCGGCTTCGAGAGCTGCGCCAAAGCGCGGGGTGAGCTGGCGGCGCAGGCCGACGGCGGCAGTGGCGGTGAAGGCCCACCGGGCACTCCAGCGACGCAGATAGGCGGCCCCGGCTTCGGCGCGAACACTTACGGCGAAGGGGCCGTCGGAGGGCGATATTTGCCACACGCCACCTCCGGAGATTGTAAGTCCTTCCAAGGCCGGAGTGTAGACGGTGTGTCCGGGATTGTTTCGGCTCACGGCGAAGGCTCCGGCCGTTGCCGCTATGCCCCACCGCCCCGAAAGCGGCAGCACACCGCGCACGCCGGCCGAATAGCCGCTGCGCCAGCCCCGACTGCGCCTCAGGGGCAGCATAACGCCCGAAGTAAGCTCAACAGAGGGGCGGAAGGAGGCCGCTGCGCTTTCAAAATGTGGCGGACGGCCGAAAATCCATCCTGCGACGAAATCGGAGAGCACAGCGCTGCCGATGCCCAGCGCCATGCCGGCAGCGACGTCGCCGCCATAGTGCGCCCCGCAGTGCACGCGCTGCAGACCCACTGCGGAAGCCGCCGCCTGCGAGGCCAAGGGCAGCCAGGGCAACTCCCGGTAGAAGGAGTTGCTCAGAAAGGTGGAGGCCGCGAAGGCCCACGAGGTGTGGCGCGAGGGGAAAGCGCGGTCATTCTCGAGGTTGGGACGCCACTCCCGGACGGAGTGTTTGAGAATCTCGGTGGCAGCGGCATTGACGATTGCCGTAGAGGCGCCGGAGGTGACTATGTCGGGCCAAATCGGCCTTTTGGGGGATGCTATGGAGTCGGTTTGTGCTGACGCGGCGAGCGAAGCGGCCGCCACAGAGGCAAAGAGTACGAAGCGTTTAATCATCAGAAAGGATAGCCTATTGCGAGGTGGAAAGCGAGCGAGGACCCGAAGTTGCGCATATTGTAGTAGCCACGCTTGCCCGTGTCGTAGGGTGCGTGGATGCCGATGCCGAGGTCTCCGCGAATCACGAGCATGGAAATGTCGACACGTATACCGAAACCGGTGCCCAAGGCGAGGTCTTTGAGGAAAGATTTGGCCTGCAGGGTGCCTCCGGGGCGCATCGGGTCGTTTTTGAGGAGCCAAACGTTGCCGGTGTCGACAAAAAGGGCTCCGTGGATAATGCTGACAATTGGGAAGCGGTACTCCACGTTTGCCTCGAACTTGAAGGTACCGGTGCGGTCGAAGTAGTCGTCGGGTTGTCCGGGGGGTGCCTTGTAGCTGCCGGGGCCGATGGAACGCACGGTGAAAGCACGGATTGAGTTGGCGCCACCGACGTAGAACTGCTCGCTGTAGGGCACCTGCGATGAGTTGCCGTAGGCATGGGCGGCGCCGAGGGCAACACGGGAGTAGAGCCAGTTGTCGCCGCTGCCCAGCCGGCGTCCCCACACGAGCTGACACTGGCCCTTGACGAACTGGGAGAACGGCGTGCCGAAGAGCTTTTTCTCACCGCGTTTGCCGCAGGCCCGGTAGATTCCCCAGAAGATATTTCCGGCCTCCTGGACGGTGAACTGCCAGTTGAGGGTATTGTCGCGGTCGAGCTGATTGTCGTAGACGTAGGTATAGATCATCTGGGGGATGAACTGACTCTTGAAACTCTGGGCCACGGCGGGATTTGCCGTCATTATGGAGTCGAAGTCGGCCGTGGTGTGCATGAGGTTGGTGTAAGTGAGCTTGAAGAGAGTCAGCGTGTTCTGCACATGGCGGCGGAAGCGCCAGTCGTAGTTTATCGAGGCGTTGAACTGGGCCATCTTGAAGTAGTGGGGCCGGTTGAGCAGGTCGGCGTTGAGCTGGAAGCGGGTCCAGTTGAGGTCGAAGCGGCTGCGCGGTATGAAGGCCGGCGCCAGCAGCCGCGGGAAGGCCAGCGCACCGGTGATACCCACCTCGTAGGAATTGAAAATGCTTCGGTTTTTGGAGCGACCGGTCTGCCATTCATAGCTTCCGGTGAGCTTGACGGAGAGCTGTTCGCCGCCGCCGAACACGTTTTTGTTCGTTATGCCGAAGGTAATACCGGGCCCGATGTAGGAATTGCTCTTGGAGGATGCGTTTACCTCGAGCGAAGTCTCAAGGGGCGAGTCGAAGGTGGCGTGTACGTCGACGTTTAGCAGCCGCTCGTCGGAGAGCGTGTCGGGCATGACGTCGATGTTTATGCCGTTGAAGATGCCCAGGCGCGCCAACCGGGTCTGCGTGGTGTTCATGTGGCGCACCGAGAAAGTGCGCCCGGGGCGGAATACCACCGCCTCGTTGATGACCTTGCTTCTGAACCGTGATGGCTGCATCTGAATAAGAGTAGCGCGGTCGAGGTGGATAGTGTCGGGTATACCACCGCCTTGGTATCGGTCGAGGTAGACGGTCACCTTTCCTGTGCGGTACCTCTGCAGCGCGAAATCAGGCACATTGGAGCCCAACACCATCTTCATGGCGAGTCGGCCGCGGTGCTCGATGCTGTCGGCGAGGTATTCGATAAATTCGGGCGTGAAGTAGTAGTAGCCGCGGTTGCGGAGCGAGTTGGTGATTCGTGTCCGGGCCGCCGAGAGGGAGTCGGTGTTATAGATAGGATTCGTGGCCGAAAGATATGAGTCGCCTCTCGCCAGCGAGTCGATAAGGTGGGTGAGGTGAGTGGAGTCCGGCAGGAGCATCATGGTGTCGATGGGAAATGCCGGGCCGGGGAAGACGTTGTACTGCACCTTGGCCTTGCGCTTGTTTCGGCCGCTGACCAGCTCGTAGGTGGCTTTGCAGCGGAAATAGCCGTGGTTGTCGAGAATCTGCTCTATCATACGGGTGCGCACCTCGGGCCGCACGTCGGAAACGAGCACGGGCTCCTCGACCAACTTCTCGTAGAGCCAGTGCTTGAGGCCTTTGGAGTCCGGATTCCAGTGGTTGTAGACCCACAGCCCGACGGGGAAAGGCGACCGGGACGCTATTATGGACCAATAGTTGTTTGGGCGCACGAACATAGCCTCCGAGATAGCGTCTTTGAGCGGGGCGGGCACCTTGACGGAGTCGGGGTTGTAATCAATTTTCTTGATGCCGGTGTAGAGCAGCTCGCCCTGCGGAATACGGCTGGTGGTGGAGCAAGCCGACAGCAGGAGCACCGTCAGAACTATGATGGATATGAGGCGGAAGGTTTTCATTGTTCCCGGTCTGTTTTGTGTTCGGCCTCTTCAGCCTCAAGACGTTGGTTTTCGCGTTCCTGTCGGCGGCGCACACGGCCCGGGGAGAGGAACATGTCGCCGACGCGCTGGAGCTTGCGGCGGTAGACGAAGCCCACGCCGGTCTGGGTAATTTCGCCCTCGAGGATGCTTTCGTAGCCGGTGTGGCGGAATAGGCGCACATACATGCTGCGGGTGCGGTTGAGGAAGTACTCGAAGGATATGTCGTTGATGAGATTCTGCGAGAAGTTTTCGTCGGCGTTGGCGTCGGTGGAGTAGTTTCCGCCCACCACTATCTTGAACCGGTCGTTGAAGAGACTCTTGCTGACCTGATATGAATAGCTCATGGTCTGCGAGGTATTGCCGCCTACGGTGCGGTCGTACTGGTCGATGCCGAACGACACGTCCACGCCCTTGATGGTGTTGGCGGCCCATTCGTTGAGCTGGCCGGCCAGGAAGCTGTAGAGAGGGCTGCTCAGCGAGGAGTTAGCCTTGGTTCCGGGTCCGGTGTAGACGTGGTAGAGCATAAGGTTCATGGCCTGGTTGGCACGCTGGTCGGGGCTCATGGAGGTAAGCTCGTTGGCCACGGAGATGTCGTCGTCGGTGGAGAGGTCGAAGGCCACGTTCATATGCTCCAGCGAGCCGGTGACGGAGAGGCCGACGTCGAAGTTGACCAGGCGGGAGTTTGCACCGCTTTGGGTCACGTTGGCCTTGACTATATTTATGGCGTGGATGTTGAGATTTGGGTTCATGATGTCGCCGCTGAAGCCCACGTAGCTGCCGCGCTGGAAGTTGAATGTCTGCTCGGAGAGCACGGGGGCCATGCCGTAGCGCGCGAAGCCCTTGTCGATGTTTATTCGGCCGGTTAGGCGCCCGCTGTTCATGGGAGTCATCGAGAAGGTAAGCCGGCCGTTGCTTTCGAGCTGCACCTTGTTCTTGCCTTCGGTGTCGAGGTCGACATTGATAATGGAGCCGTCGTCGATGGTCAGGGAGGCGTCGACGAGCATCATCATGCCCTGCTGCTCCAGGGAGTCGGCGCGGGCCACGGCCAGTGAGTCGGTGAAGTTGACGAATTTCACCATGTCGCCGGCCGAGCGGTTGACAATCTGGGAGCCGGTGGCGGCCAGCACATAGGTGACGTTGGTCTCGGGGAGTATTGTAAGAGCGGCGTCGACGCTCATAAACTGCATGTTGCCGCGAATTTTGGCATCAAGGTCGATGAAGGCTTTGCCGAAAACGTCGGCTCCGCGGGCGGCGCGGCGCGAGTTGACAATCTGAGTGCCGTTTGCGGCGAGGCGGAGGTCGAAGGCGGCGTTTGCCAGGTCGGTGAGGTCGACGGTGCCGTCGATGGTCAGAGGGTTGTCGTTGCAGGCTCTGATAGCGAAACCGCTGAGGTCGACCACGTTGTTGCGCACCGGAATGCTGTCTTCGCTCACTGAGTAGGAAGTGCCGAGCATGGCAACCTTTACGGCAGTGGAGTCGAAGTCGAGCCAGCCGTTGAGCACGGGTTGCTCCGTAGAGCCGGTTATGGCCAGCGAGCCGTTGAGCATGCCGGATAGTTTTGCGGTTCCGGCCGGCATGAAGGGATTGACGGTGGCCAGGGGGAAGCGAATCATGGAGAAGTCCAGATCGAAGGGGCTGGCAGCGGTGCTGTCGTTGAGTGCTCCGCGCACTGTGATTGTCTTGACGCCGTCGACAAGTAGAGCTGCGTTGGCCCGCAGGGTTCCGGTTCGGTCGGCGGAGACGTCGAAGTCGGCCTTGAAGTCGGCCACCCGGTCGCGGCCGTAGGTGAAGTTTGTGATTCCGGCGCTGCCGTGGCCCACCAGTGAGTTCTCAAGGCGGTTGAGGCGCATGTCGGCGCTGACGTCGCCCTTCATGGGTGGCGCCCAAGGATTGAAGGCTATCCAGTCCTGGATGTGGATGTCGGTGAGCTGCACCACAAGATCTCCGCCGACGGGCTGTATGCCGGCTATGGTGTCGGTGCTCATTGTGGGCCGCTCGGTGAAGATTGCCAGGGCGCTGTTGCCGCCGCGCATGCGCAGGTTGGCCTGAATTTCGCGGTGCGGAATGTTGAGGCTGAGGAAGTTGGAGTCGTTGACGGTCCAGGGTTGGTAGCCTATGGTGGGGTCGGTGGGCTTTATGGTCAGCACGAAGGTGGTGTCGGGGAGCGCCGTGAGGTCTGCTCCGATGTCGAAGCCCGTTTTTTGCTCCAGATTCTGCTGGTTGACAGCGATATGCGCCCGATTGCCGTGGAGGGCGCCGTCGAGGCGCACCCGATGCCACTGGTCGAGGTTGCCCGGTTGGTTGGCCAGACCGGCGTCGAAGCGCAGAATGGTATCGGTCTGTGCGGCTGAGAACCAGACCGAGTCGAGGGTCATGGAAGCCGTTGCCAGGCGGAGAGCGTCGAGGTTAAGGCGCAGAGTGGAGTCGTTTTCGGCATCGAGGCTCAGGCGCCGCAGCGACATCCCGCTCGCGGCCAGCACGTCGTTGACCAGATTGTCGGCACCTCCGTTTGCCACAAGATTGAACACCGGCAGGGCGCGGTGCAGGCTGTCGGGATCGAGGCGGAAGCTGCCTATCTGGCGCAAAATAAGCTCACCGGTCCGCGAGAAGGAGCCGATGAGGGAGTCGACGCCGCAAGGCGAGCTGAAGGCGGCGGCGAAGTCGCGGTTGGTGAGGTTGAGGTTTGTCAGGGAGTCGGTAGCGTCGAGGTGCAGACGGACGTCGCTCAGGGCGATTGTGCCGGAGAGCTGACGGTAGTACAAATCCTTGAGCACCACCGAGCCGCGATAAACACCGGTCTTGGGGCTGGCTTCGGCATCGAAGTCGGCGCTGATTTCCACCGTGCAAGGCTCCGGGGTGAAGCCCAAGGCATGAAGGTCGAGGTTTCGGCCGTCGATGGCGGCGGTCCAGATGTATGTGTCGCCGTCGAGGTTGCCGGAGGCATCCAAAGTAAGGTCGGCGTCGGAGTTGTCGGAGTTGAGATGAATGTCGGCGTGGCCGCCGGCGAGGTTGGCCTTGGCTGTTATGCCGCTGTAGCGCGTATTGTTGAAGGTAAGGGCGGCCACATTGGCGTCGGCCTCGAGCGAAGTTTCGGAAGCGAAGGGGTCGTAGCCGTGGCCGGTGCCGTCGACCGAAGCCGTAACGTCCTCGACGCCCAAAAGCGGCATGAAGGCCTGCACCGGGAAGCGGGTAGCGGCCGCGTGGAGAGTATAGTCTGTTGCGCGGCTGTTCCAAAGGGCGTTGAGGCGGAGTTCGCCGCTGCCCGTGGTGGCCGCGAGGTGCCCGTTGGCAACTCCGCTGTGCATTGCCACACGGCCGGTGAGCTGCAGCGGCGGTATGTTGATTTGTCGAGCCGTAGACGGTTCGAGAAGTTCGTTTTTGAGTGCCGTTACATTTATAATACGTCCGTTGAGGGCCACATCGCCTTCGATGGCAGCCGGGTCCATGAAATTGCCAACCCAGCCGTCGGCCGAGAGGGTCACGCAGCGGTTGATGCGCAGAGCCAAGTCGCTGATGTTGAGATGGCCGGTGGTGCCGTCGAGCTCACCGTCGAGTTCGATGGGGTTCTCCGAGGGCACGGCGGCCAGCATAGGCGCTGCCACAGGGAACATCCGGGCGAGGTCGGCGGGAGCGAAACCGCTCCGTATGGAGAGAGCCAGCGGCAAGTCGGGATCGGTGGCGAGGTCGCCCATGCCGAGTTTGCCGGAGAAGTCGGCCTCGGTGCCGGCGGGGGTGTCGAGGGCGAAGTCGCGGAAAGTGAGTGCTATAGAATCGATATCGAGGGTGCCGGCGGCGTGAAGAGTTACTCCGCAGCGCTCGGTGGCCGTCAGCTCGATGGGTATTCGCACTGTGGTGGCCTGATTGTAGAAGTCGTGGATTGCGAGGCTCATCCCCGAAGCCTGGATGTAGCCGAAGTCGAGGCCGGGCGTGGGGTGGTAACCGGCTGTGGTATAGAGTCCTCGCGAGTCGGCGAAGGCAATACTGTCGATTGTCACCGTCCAGGGAGCCGTAACCGAAGTGTCGGCGGCGGCGGCGCGTTCCAAAGCGGCCTCCATAGGCGCGAAGGCTGCGAGCTGAGCCGAATCGGGCGCGATATATCGGGCATCGAGGCCGCGGCCGGTGAAGTTGTCCAGGGCGACCTTCTGCTCGAAGAGGTCTACAAGGCCTGCATTGAGCTCGGCGCGGGCGATGTGGGCCTTCAGAGTGTCGATCGAGGGCATAAGCCGCATGGTGTATGTGAAGTCGGAGAGCACAAAGCGGTGCAGTCCGATTGTCATGCGCTGCGGCGGCGAGGCCGGCTTGACCACCGTATCGGGATTGAGAACCATTGCGAGCCTTCCGCCGGCGATGAGGCCTTCGGAGAGGGCAATATCCATGTCGCTCAGGCGCACTGTGGCCGGCCCTACGTAGAGCGAGTCGGCAGCTATGGTCATGAACATGGAGCTGTCGGGGCCTCCGATGCGGAAGCGGGCGTCGGCAATGTGGGCGCAGCTGAGGTCCACGTGGCCTATGAAGAGTCCCAGCGGATTGGCATCGGCCTCCAGAGAGCGTGCAGCCACGAGGGTGTCGGCGCCGTTGACAATGGCGAGCCCTCCCAGCTCGAGATTGAGCGGAAAGCGCAGCCGGAAGGAAGCCAGCTCGATGCGGGTGCCGTCTGCGCCGCTGCCGAAGCGGCCCAGCGCGGCCTCGCGCAGCATCGACTGTGCCCAGGGAGAGTACAGCACAATCACCAGACCGCACACCATCAGCAGCAGCCCCATGGCCACAAAGACCAGAGACTTAAGAGCTACGCGTGCTATGTTTTTGAAAGTCACGACAAAAAGGGTGTGATGAAACGTGAGTGTGATGAATGTGGACTGTACAAATACGAACGCCCGTCGGCCTGCAAAAGTTCACCGGCGCGCCTTCACCCTGCAAAGGTACGCCAAAATCCCGAGAAAACGGCAGAAATGTCAATCGAGAACGGCGATAGAGCCGCTCTCCTGAAGCGGGGGCGTAAAAAAAACGGTATGCATTTCACCGAATGGGAATAAATGAGTACCTTTGCGGAAGATTTGCACGCGTATGGATTCTAACCAGACAAATACTGCCCCCCGCCCGTACCGCCTCGGCGTGGCCCTGAGCGGCGGCGGCGCTCGCGGTTTTGCCCATGCGGGCGCCCTGCTGGCCATCGAGGAGGCCGGACTGCGCCCCGACGTCATTGCCGGCGTCAGCGCCGGCTCCATAGTTGCCGTGCTCTATGCCGGCGGCGTTCGCCCCATCGACATGCCCGACCTTTTCGCCAAAGCCAATATGCGCGACTTCGCCGAGCTCAGTTTCGGCGCCGGCGGCCTCTTCAGCATCGACAAAATACAGCGGTTCATCTACAACGCCATTGCTCCGGCGCGACGTCTCGAAGACCTCCGCATACCTACTTATATAGGCGTTACAGACCTCGACCGCGGCGTGCCCGCCGTGTTCGACCGCGGCGAAATAGGTCCGCGAATGGTGGCCTCGTGCTCTATTCCGATAGTATTCAAACCGATGAAAATCGACGGGGTGCACTACGTCGACGGCGGCGTGCTCCGCAACCATCCCGCATGGATTATCCGCGACAAATGCGACTTCCTCATCGGTGTAAACGTGAGCCCGCTCGACACCGACAACCGCTACCGCAACCTCATCGACGTGGCGCTGCGCACCTACAACCTGATGGCGAAGGCCAACCAGTCGCACGACATGGAGATGTGCGACATCTCGGTGGAGACGCCCGAAATAGCGCACTACGCCGTGTTCAATCTCAAAAACATCAAGAACATTTTCCTGAGCGGCTACATCCACACCCGGCGCGCACTGCGAAACGCCGGAATGTGGAATCCGCAGGGCCCGGCACCGAGGGTGCCAAACCTCAACGAGCCATGACTTCCGCCAAGAAAACCAATAAACCCGCCAGCGCCCCGCAGCCCGCGGCAAAACCGGTCATCTATCAGCTGATGACGCGACTGTTCACCAACTACTGCGACACTCCGCAGGTGAACGGCACCCTCGAAACCAACGGCTCCGGCAAACTCAACCTCATCAACTCCACCATACTGGCCAACATCGCCGACTTGGGCGCGACCCACGTGTGGTTCACCGGCGTGATTGAGCACGCCCACAACGCCGACTACACCGCCTACGGCATACCGCGCCACAATGCGCACGTGGTCAAAGGCAACGCCGGCAGCCCCTACGCCATCACCGACTACTACGACATCGACCCCGACCTGGCCGTCGACGTTCCGAACCGCATGGCAGAATTCGAGGCCCTGGTGGAGCGCACGCACCGCGCCGGCCTTAAGGTGGTTATTGACTTCGTGCCCAACCACGTCGGCCGCCAGTATGCCTCCGACGCCAAACCGGCCGGCATAAGCGACTTCGGCCAGGGCGACAACCCGGAGATGTTCTTCCGCCGCGACAACAACTTCTACTATATCACCCGCCAGCAGTTCGCACCCTCCATCGACCTGGGCAGCGGAGCCGACCAGTACGTCGAATTTCCCGCCAAGGCCTCCGGCAACGACTGCTTCACAGCCTTTCCGGGCCGCAACGACTGGTACGACACCGTCAAGCTCAACTACGGCGTAGACCCCGGCAACCCCACTCCGAGTTTCGACCCCGTACCGGACACTTGGTTCAAGATGCTCCACATTCTGCGTTTCTGGGCCGCTAAGGGCGTCGACGCTTTCCGCTGCGACATGGTCCATATGGTGCCCCTGGAGTTCTGGGAGTGGGCCGTTCCGCAGGTCAAGAGCCACTATCCCGGCACGCAGTTCATAGCCGAAATCTACGACGTCGGCCTCTACCGCCCCTACATAGAGCGCGGCGGATTCGACTACCTCTACGACAAGGTGAATCTCTACGACACCCTGCGCGCCATAGAAACCGCCAACCACTCGGCGGCAACACTGACAAACTGCTGGCAGACCGTAGAAGGCATCGGTGGCAATATGCTCAACTTCCTGGAGAACCACGACGAACAGCGCTTCGCCAGCCCCTTCTACGCCGGCGACGCCGCCAAGGTGACGCCCTCGCTGGTGGTGAGCACGTTGATGGGCACCGGGCCCATGATGATCTACTTCGGTCAGGAGCTGGGCGAGCCCGGCACCGACGCCGAGGGCTACAGCGGCCTGGACGGCCGCACCACCATATTCGACTATTGGAGCGTGGCCACGGTGCGCCGCTGGCTCAACCGCGGCGACTGCCGCGGCCCCCTGACGGCCGACCAAAAGAAGCTCCGCGTGCTCTACCGCCGCGTGCTGCGCCTGGCAAACTGCGAAGCTGCCGCCGCCCGCGGCGCCTTCTTCGACCTTATGTACGTCAACTACTCCAATCCGGAGGTCAACCCGCACCGCCACTACATCTTCCTGCGCCACTTCGAAGGCGAGCTGCTGGTGGTGGCCGTCAACTTCGGCGAGTCCGACAGCACGCTGCGCGTCAACATTCCGGTCCACGCCTTCGAGTGTCTGGGCATGCCCCAGGGCATCGACCCGGCCGCCGTCGAGTTGCTCACCGGCACCGTGGCGCCCAAGCGGCTGAGCGCCACCGAGCCCTTCGAGGCTTTCGTGCCGGCCCACGGCGCCGCCGTGTGGAAACTCACGGCGCAGTCCATGAAGCCGCTCGAGCATGCGGGCGCCCCAACATCGGCAGAAAAATAAACTACCTTCATACGTCATATCCAATGGATACTCCTAATCCCACTTTCAAGATTTTCGCCGGCGAAGCTTCGCGCTATATGGCCGAGGAAATCTGCAAAGAACTCGGTGTAGAACTCGGCAACATGAAAATCGACCATTTTGCCGACGGTGAATTCGAAGTATGCTTCGAGGAATCCGTACGCGGCCGCCAGGTGTTCCTTGTGCAGAGCACCTTCCCGAACTGCGACAACCTCATGGAGCTGCTTCTGATGATAGATGCCGCCAAGCGCGCCTCGGCCAGCAACGTAGTTGCCGTGATGCCCTACTTCGGCTGGGCACGCCAGGACCGCAAGGACAAGCCGCGCGTGAGCATCGCCGCCAAGCTCGTCAGCGACATGCTGGTTACCGCCGGCGCCGACCGCGTCATCACCATGGACCTGCACGCCGACCAGATTCAGGGCTTCTTCAACATCCCCGTCGACCACCTGTACGCTTCGTCGGTGTTCATTCCCTACATCCAGAGCCTCAAACTGGAGGATATGGTCATCGCCACTCCCGACGTCGGCGGTGCCAAGCGCGCCAACAACTACGCCAAGTATCTCGATGTGCCCCTGGTGCTCTGCCACAAGCAGCGCGCCAAGGCTAACGTGGTGGCCAAGATGACCGTTATCGGCGACGTCAAGGACAAAAACGTTATCCTGGTCGACGATATGGTCGACACCGCCGGCACCATCACCAAGGCCGCCGACCTTATGAAGGAAAACGGCGCCAAGAGCGTACGCGCACTCTGCTCCCACGCCATCATGAGCGACCCCGCCAGCGAACGCGTCGACAACTGCGCCCTCGAGGAGATGATTTTCACAAACTCCATCCCCTTCCGCAAGGAGTGCCGCAAGGCCACCATCATCTCGGTGGCCCGCCTCTTCGCCGACACCATCCGCCGCGTTCACTCCAACCAGAGTATCTCTTCGCAATACCTTATTAAATAAAGTGAAGTTCGACCGTCTTGTCGTTCTCGACGCCCACACTCTCTATCCCGCCGGCGACAGCCGGTGGGATGTGTTTGCCGACTATGCCGCTTCGTGCACCTTCTACGAGCGCACTCGCTCCGAAGAGCTTGCCGAACGCATTGCCGGCGCCGACGCCGTGCTCACCAACAAGGTAGCTCTCGACGCCGGCGTCTTCGCCGACAATCCGTCTCTGCGCTATGTCGGCGTGCTTGCCACGGGCTACAACATCGTCGACACCGCGGCGGCTGCCGCCGCCGGGGTGACAGTCACCAACGTGCCGGCCTACAGCACTGCCTCGGTGGCCCAGACGGCCATCGCCCTTCTGCTGGCGGCAGCTCAGCACGTCGAGGTCTACGCCCACGAAAACGCCATGGGGCGCTGGGCAGAGTCGCTCGACTTCAGCTATCGCCTGGGCGAATGGCACGAGCTGGCCGGCAAGACTATAGGCATCGTAGGCTTCGGCAACACCGGGAGCGCCACCGCGGCCATAGCCTCCGCTCTGGGCATGAAGGTGGCTGTGTATACCTCCAAGGCGCAGGAGGCTCTGCCGCAGGGCTATCGCAAGGTTTCGCTCGACGAGATTTTCGCCGACTCCGACGTTGTCAGCCTCCACTGCCCTCTCACTCCCGACACCCGGAATATGGTCAATGCCGAGCGCCTGGCTTCCATGAAGCCCTCGGCCATACTTATCAACACAGCCCGCGGGCCTCTTGTCGACGAGTATGCCCTCGCAGTGGCACTCTCCACAGGCATAATAGCCGCCGCCGGGCTGGATGTGATGGCTCAGGAGCCTCCCGTGCCGGAAAATCCGCTCATCGACTGCCACAACTGCCTCATCACTCCTCATATAGCATGGGCTTCGGCCGAGGCCAGAGCCCGACTCATGGACACAACTATCGGCAATGTGCGGGCCTTCCTCGACGGAAAGCCCCGCAATGTCGTGAACTAAAACATACTACATGACACACACAATGCTCAAAGCAGCCGCGGCCTCCGCGCTGCTTATCGGCTCGGTTTGCACCGCCGGTGCGGAGGGCTATCAGATCAACACCCTCAGCGCCCGCCAGAATGGTATGGGCCACACCGGCACCTCCCTCAAATTAGGCGCGGAAAGCATGATTTTCAACCCCGCCGCCCTTGCTTTCATGGAAGACAACATCCAGGTATCGGCCACCGGCACCTTCCTCTTCTCGCACGCCTCGGCCACGGTTGCCGACGGCACCAAATACACCACCTCCAACGGTGCCGCAACCCCTCTGGCCGTCAACCTGGCTATGAAAATCTACGATAACTTCAGCGCCGGCATCAGCTTCTACACTCCCTACGGCAGCGGCATCAACTGGGGCGACAACTGGCCCGGAGCCACTCTGAATCAGTCGGTTTCGCTGCGTATGTACACCGTACAGCCCACTCTGAGCTGGCGTATACTGCCCAATCTCTCCATCGGCGCGGGCGCTATGGTGACCTGGGGCACCGTCGACCTCGACAAGGGCCTTATCGACCCGACCACCGTCAACGGCCTGCTCGCTCTGGCGGGCAGCGACTACCGCTTCACCGACACCCCCGCCAGCGTGAACCTCAACGGCAAAGCCGCCACTACGGTCGGAGTACACGTCGGCGCCATGTGGGACATCAACAGCCGTTGGACCATCGGGGCCGACTTCCGCTCCAAGATGACCCTGAAGGTGAAGAGCGGGCAGGCAAGCGTGCGCTATGCCAACGAGCTGGCACAAGGCCTGCTGCAGGACAAGCTCAACCTCATCAACGAGGCCAACTTCGCCGCATCCATGCCGGCTGCCGCCGTGCTCACCTTCGGCGCTTCCTTCCGCCCCACAAAGCGGCTCACTCTGGCTCTGGAAGCACAATGGACCTACTGGAGCGCATACAAGGACCTCAACATCGACTTCCTCAGCGAAGCCCTCACCCCCTACGACCAGCATATCATCAAGGACTACCGCAACTCCTGGACCTTCCACGCCGGCGCGCAGTACGCCCTGACAAATCGATTCGACGTGCGTCTCGGCCTTATGGTCGACACCACGCCCGTCAACGACAGTTACTACAATCCCGAAACGCCCGGCATGACCAAAATAGAGCCCTCCTGCGGCTTCTCCTTCCGCCCCGTAAAGAACTTCAGCATCGACGCCTCGCTGCTCTACGTGGCCGGTCTGGGCCGCGACGGCAGCTGCCCCGTGCCCAACCTGCTCACCGGGCAGGACGGCACATTCGCCGCCCACTACAAAGTGCACGCCTGGAGCCCCGCAATCGGAGCCACCGTGCAGTTCTGACCCTAAGACCCCAGAGTGACCTACGCCCGGAATGACTGTCATTCCGGGCGTTTTTTTGTCGGTTCTAAAAAGCGAATGATAATTTTCGGTTACTTTAACATATTTTATGATATAAATATTTGATTCTAACATTTTTTTAGTCAAATTTGCAGCCGAACCTTTTCTCCTTTCATTTCCATATCTATCCCATTCATTTCCCCACAAACCAAGCATGAAAAAACTGTTTATTTTCCTGCTCGCAGCGGCAGCCCTGCAGACTCTACCGGCTCAGGAAGGCACGCCCAGGCGCCTTGCGGAGCCACAAAGCGAGTCAGTGCAGGCCGCACAGCGCACCGACGCCGAGCCATCGGCTGCCATCAGCGCCCAACGTCATTTCCAGGCCCTTCCCCGGGCCAACGCTCCGGCTCCCCGGCGCGCCACTGCCGAAGAGCTCGGCGAGGTGCCTATCCTCTACGGCACGGTAACGTCGGCAAGCTACGGCTCGACGTGCTACAACACCTACGGAGTCTACGAAGTGCCGACAATTGAAGGCACAGACTTCGAGCTCATCAAGGGCGACATCGACGCCAAATTCTCGGCCGTCGCCCTGGGCACCACCCTCTATGTTCCTACCGAAGAGGAAATTCCCTTCGGTGTATTCTATAGCGTTGACCGCTACGACATCGCCGACGAATTTAACTTCCTGGGCAGCAACAGCTGCAACAACGACCACTTCAAAGCCCGCTGCATGGCTCCCGATCCGACTCAGGAAGGGGTGGCCTACGGCTGTTTCTACAACGGCAACGCAGGCTACAACTTCTCGCGCGTCGACTACGTCAACCGCACCGAGACAGTCATCAAGGCCATCTCAACGCAGTGGCAGGTGTGCGCCGTCGACGCCGGCGGCGACGTCTACGCCATCGACTCTTCCAAGCGCCTCTACTCTGTCGACAAAACCAACGGCGAGATGACCCTGCTTACAACCCTCGAAGGCATCAACGTCAACACCAAGAACGCCGGCTGCTTCGACCCCAAGAGCGGACTGCTCTACTTCACATCCAACAGCAGCTATACCGGCGCAAAGGCCGGGCTCTACGCCCTCAACGTCGAAACTTTCGAGACCATCTTGGTGTGCGAGTTTCAAGGCGGCGAGCAGCTCACTTCGCTCTTCATACCCAACTCCGGCATCGCCGAAAACGCACCGGGTGCCCCGACAAACCTGGCCGCCTCCTTCCCGGAAGGCGCCCTGACGGGCACGGTTAGCTTCGACATGCCCGCCACTTACTTCGACGGCACCGAAGCCACCGGAGCATTCCACTACACCATCGCTGTCGACGGCGTTGAAGTCGCAAACGGCATTGAGGGCGCCGCCGCCCACGTCGACCGCGAAATCACCGTCGCCGAGGCCGGGCGCTACAAGATTGTGGTTAACTGCTTCAACAACAACGGTAGCGGACCCAAAGTGAAGACCCAACTCTACATCGGCAAGGACGCCCCGCTGGCTGTTACTAACGTTGTGGCTTCTTATGCCGACGGCATAATGACCGTGACATGGGATCCGGCAAGCGGTTCTGTCAACGGCGGCTATGTCGACCCCGAACAGGTTGTCTACACCGTCAAGCGCCTTCCCGACGGCGCCATCGTGGCCCTGAATATCCCGACCACGGAATTTTCGGCCGAATATGAGGCTCCGGAGAACGAACTGGTGTCGTACTCCTTCGAGGTAACAGCTGCCTATGAAGGGCTGGAGTCTGAGCCGGCGCTGTCGAACAGCGTGGTTCTGGGCCACGTCGTGCCGCCGGTGAGCTGGGTTTTCGATTCCACCGACGCCATGGCCGGCTTCTCCATAATCGATGCCAACGCCGACGGCAAAACATGGACCCTGAACACCTACAACCAAGAGTTCAGCATCGCCTACAACAGCCGCGAACCCATGGACGACTGGCTGATTCTTCCGCCCGTGAAACTTCTTGGCGGCTATTCGTACACAATCACTTACGAGGACAAATGCTCGTCGGCCCGCTACTCCGAGCATCTTGAAATCATGCTCGGCAGCACGTCGGTTCCCGCCGAGATGACGCAGACCATTGCCGAGCGCTACGAAATCACCGAGACGAGCTACACCACTCGCACAGCCAAAATCACCGTAGAAGCCGACGGCATCTACCACATTGGCTTCCACGGCTGCAGCGACAAGGACCGCAATCGCCTCTACCTCCGCAACATATCCATTTCAGCCCCGGCAGCCCCAGTGGCTCCGCAGGCCGTGACGGAATTTACCGCCACCCCCGACCCGCAGGGCTACAACACCGTCGACATCAGCTTCACGGCTCCGGCTCTGAAGGTCGACGGCACCGAGCTCGACAAGTGCAACATCACCCTTCTGCGCAACGACGAGGAAGTGACTGTTTTCGAAAACGTTGCAGCCTCGACGCCGGTCACCTTCCAAGACACCGTCGAGCGCGGCGGCACGTATACTTACACCGCCATACCGTCGTGCGGCAGTTCCGAAGGCGAATCGTCGACTCTGAGCGTATTCGTGGGCCTGAAGACTCCGCAGGCCGTCGCCGACGTGCTCGTTGTCGAAAACGAAGGCATCATCACCGTGAGCTGGACGGCACCCACGCTCGACATCGAAAACAATCCCATCAACGCCGAACTGGTGCGCTACAACGTGTACTTCCTCGACGGCATCGGCGATGTGGTGATTATCGGCGAAGAGATTTCCGGCACCACCATCGACCATCAGCCCCAACTTGCCGAAGGCCAGTCGCTTGCGCTATATGTCGTTGAAGCCGTCACCGACGGCGGTGTCGGCGCCCGCGTCGCTTCCGACGCCATTGCCATCGGAGAGGCCTACACTCTGCCCTACTTCGACTCCTTCGGGCAGGACAAAGACTATATCTACGGCACTCGCTCCATATCGGGCACCAGCAACTGGATGACGCTCAATGATGTGGTTGTCGACATCATAAGCTCTGTCGACGGCGACAACGCCTTCCTGGCAGTACAGCAGACCGGAAACGCCGTAGGCGAATTTTTCACCGGCAAAATCAGCCTGGCCGACACCTCCGAGCCCGTATTCTCCTTCTATGTGTTCAACACTTTGGACGACGACGGACTCTACCCTGACCACAACACCGTCGAAGTAGTTGTTCGTGCCGACAACCGGTGGACCGTGGCCCGCACCATCGACATCTCCGAAACCGGCGCCGCTAACCAATGGAACAAGGTGTTCGTGCCCCTGAGCGCATATGCCGGCAAGACCGTTCAGCTGGCCCTGCGGGTTAGCTGCAACACCTTCCTGCTGACGGCATTCGACGCTTTGGCCGTGAACGCCTCCGAACGCACCCTCAACCTCACCTTAGGCGCCATCGAGGCTCCCGGCGAGGTATACGCCGGCGAAGAAACGTTCTTCAACCTGCCCGTGGCCAACACGGGCATGACGGCAGCCTCGGGCTTCCGCGTTGACTTCGAGGTCGACGGCGAAATTGTCGACACCCGCACCCCCATCGGCGAAATAGCTCCCGGCCATAACGCTGCCTTAGTATTCTGCCACACCTTCGATGAGGCCGACGGCGCTACGCACCTCATCAAGGCCATTCTGACAATGAGCGGCGATGAGGACGAATCCGACAACACCGCCGAGGCCTCGCTGACGGTAGAGCCGTCGTACTTCCCCGCCGCCACCGGACTGAGAGTCAGCGCCGACGCCGACAAGGTTTCGCTGGTTTGGGACGCTCCCGACATGACCACCGTGCGCCCCGACGCCACCGTTGAAGATTTCGAGGGCTACGAAGCCTTCGAGCGCAACCCGGCCGGCTGGACACTGGTCGACCGCGACGGCGCAGCCATCGGCGGCCTTAACGGCATCGTACTGCCGGGCATCACCTACGGCGCACCCTACTCGTTCTGGGTTGCCGAGGCCTCCGAGGCCGTCTTCGGCAACTACGCCGCCACTTTCCTGGGTCACAACAGCCTCAAGTATCTCATGCAGCTCTATGCCATCGATGCCGACGGCAACCCCACCGCATGCGACGACTGGGCTATCTCTCCCGAGCTCTTCGGCTGCAAGCAGACCGTAAGCCTCTGGGCACGCAGCTACTCGCGCAGCTACCCCGAAAGCTTCCGCATACTCTACTCCACCGGCTCGACCAATCCCGACGACTTCGTTGAGCTTGCTTCGTACACCGCCATCCCCGACATCTGGACTTGCTACCGGGTTCAGCTTCCCGAAGGCGCCACACGTCTGGCTATCAACTGCGTCACTGCCGACGGCTTCTCCTTTATGGCCGACGACGTGCAGTTCATACCCGCCGCGGGCACCACGAGCCTGGCCGTTGAGAGCTACGACGTGTTCTGCAACGGCGATTACCTCGGCAACGCCTTGACCGAGAGCTTCTCGACTGCCATTCCGGAGGTCGACGGCGACTATAGCTACACCGTGGCCGTGCGCTACAACAAGGGCGTGGGTCCGATGAGCGAGGCCGCCACCCTGCAGTACTCCTCGGTAGAGGGCATTTCGGCCAACGCAGTGCGTGTGGCGACCCGGCGCGGCGCAATCACAGTCAGCGGCGCGCAAGGGCTGCCGGTGAGCATCGTCAATACTGTCGGCATGCAGGTATCGGCCACGGCGAACGCTCCTGCGAGCCTGACAGTGCCGGTAGGCAGCGGCTTCTACATCGTCACCGCCGGCGGCGGCTCCTACAAGGTGTTCGTGCCGTAAGCGCGGGCCTGCATTCCCTAACGAAAACCCGGCGGACTCTGCCCGCCGGGTTTTCTTTTGTCATTTTGACAAAATGACAAATTGACAAATTGACAAAACAACAAAATAACTGAAAAACAGCATATTGCGGCGTCGGCGCACGGAGCGGCCGCGGGTTTGATTTTTTATGTTCGCAAAAAAATTGTATCTTTGTGGGAATTTGACGCATTGATGCAATGAGCGAACCTTTTGATACCATAGACCCTACCCAAGAGAACGAAAACGAAGCCGCCCTGACTCCCGAAGAGCCGACCGGAGCCGATTTGACCGACGACGCTGACGACGACGGCGCCGAGGACTACCCGGACGCGCCGGTCGACGACCTTCCCTACACGAGCGCCGACCGCGTCGAGCGCACCCGTCTGCGCGGCATGTTTCAGTCGTACTTCCTGGAGTATGCCAGCTATGTTATTCTCGACCGCGCCGTGCCCCATATCGACGACGGTCTCAAGCCCGTTCAGCGTCGAATTCTCCATGCCATGCGCACCATACACGACGGGCGCCTCAACAAGGTTGCCAACATCGTGGGCACCACCATGCAGTACCATCCCCACGGCGATGCCTCCATCAAGGACGCGCTGGTGCAGATGGGTCAGAAGGAGCTGCTGGTCGACACCCAGGGTAACTGGGGTAACATACTGACGGGCAGCAAGGCGGCCGCCGGACGATATATCGAGGCGCGCCTGTCGCCCTTCGCCCTGGAGGTGCTTTTCAACCCCAAGGTGACCCAGTGGACCAAGAGCTACGACGGCCGCAAGGACGAACCGGTGACGCTGCCGGCAAAATTCCCGCTGCTGCTTGTGCAGGGCGGCGAGGGTATCGCCGTCGGTCTGAGCAGCAAGATATTGCCGCACAACTTCAACGAGGTGGCCGATGCGGCGGTGGCCTACATCGAAGGGCGCGAGTTCAATCTCTACCCGGACTTCCCCACCGGCGGCCTCATCGACATCAGCCGCTACAACGACGGTCGCCGCGGAGGCGCCGTGAAGGTTCGCGCAAAAATCGAGAAATTAGACTCCAAGACGCTAAATATCACCGAGCTGCCCTTCGGCAACACGGCCGACGCTCTCATCGAGTCGATTCTGAAGGCTTTTGAGCGCGGCCAGATAAAAATCCGCAAGGTAGAGAACAACACGGCCGCGACAGCTTCCATTTTGGTTCACCTTCAGCCGGGAACGTCGTCCGACAAGACCATCGACGCACTCTATGCCTTCACCGACTGCGAGTACAGCATATCGCCGAACTGCTGCGTGATACGCGATGACAAGCCTTGCTTCCTGAGCATCTCGGAGGTGCTTCGCCATAGCGTCGACACCACCCGCAACATCATGCGCCGCGAGCTCGATGTTACTCTGGGCGAACTCCGCGAGCAGCTTATGTTCACCACTCTGGAGAAGATTTTCATCGAGGAGCGAATCTACAAAGACCGCGAATACGAGCAGAGCAAAGACCTCGACACGGCCCTTGCCCACATCGACAGCCGGTTGGAGCCCTTCAAGAAGGATTTGGTGCGCGAAGTGACCCGCGACGACCTGCTGCGGCTTCTCGAAATCCGCATGAAGCGTATTCTCCGCTTCAACTCCGAGGCCGCCGACGCCGCCATGGCCGCTCTGCGCGCCCGCATCGACGACACCCTGTGGAAACTGGGCCATATCGATGAGGTGGCCATTGCGTGGTATACCTCCCTGAAGCAGAAATACGGCGAGGCCTTCCCGCGGCGCACCACCATCCGCGGTTTTGCCACCGTAGAGGGCGCCAACGTGGCCGAGGCAAACGAAAAACTCTACATCAACCGCGCCGAGGGCTTCGTAGGCACGGCGCTGAAGAAGGACGAGTTCATTGCAAACTGTTCGTCGCTCGACGAAATCATAATATTCTACCGCAACGGCCGCTACAAGATTATGCGCGTGCAGGACAAAGCCTTTGTCGGCAAGGACGTGCTCTACGTCAACGTCTATCGCCGCAAGGACGAACGCACCATCTACAACGTTATCTATCAGAACGGCAAGGGCGGCGTGTACTACATGAAGCGCTTCCGCGCCACGGGGCTGACGCGCGACAAGGAGTACGAGCTGGTCAAGGACGGCAAGGACATCCGCATCGCCTGGTTCACGTCCAATCCCAACGGCGAGGCCGAGACCGTCAAAGTTACCCTCAAGCCCAAACTGCGCCTGAAGACTCTCAGCTTCGACGTCGACTTCGCCAAGCTCGCCATCAAGAACCGCGCCGCACAAGGCAATCTGGTCACCAAAAACGAAGTTGCCCGCTTCAGCCTCAAAGAAAAGGGCGTCAGCACCCTGGGCGGGCGTCAGGTATGGTTCGACTTCGACGTTATGCGTCTCAACTACGACGGGCGCGGTACCCTGCTGGGCGAGTTTACCGGCGACGATCGCATTTTGGTCATACTTCCCTCGGGCGAATACTACACCACGAGCTACGACCTCACCAACCACTACGACGACACCATACTCCGCATATGCAAGTACGACCCGGCGCAGGTCTGGACGGCCGTTGTCGACGACGCCGACCAGGGCTATCCCTACCTGAAGCGCTTCCTGGCCGAGCCTTCGGCGCGCCGTCAGCGATTTGTTGGCGACAATCCGCGCAGCCGCCTGCTTGCGCTTTCGGGAGAGGCCAATCCGGTGTTCCGGCTTGACTTCAAGGAGGAGGACCGTGTGCCTCTGGAGGTTGATGCGGCCGATTTCATAGCCGTCAAGGGCTTCAAGGCCAAGGGCAAGCGCCTTACCACCTTCCCGCTGGCGGCGGTGACGGAGCTTGAACCTCGGCAAGCTCCCGCTTCCGACGAGCCGGTTGTCGACCCCGAGGATATGGAGCGCCTCGAAACGCCCGAAGAAGAAGAAGAACTTACAGTCGAAGAAACCAATGGCGCACCCATCGCCGACATAACTGAGGACTAAACCATGCTCAAACGCCTTCTCCCTCTCATAGTCGCCTGGGCCGGCATCTTCTGCTCGGCTCAGGAAGCGCCTCAGCCGACAGTGCGGCCGGTGCTTAGTGCCTACACCGTCCATGCGGGAAGCGCCCACATTGCCGAGACTTATCTTTCGCCGCTGCGCTACAGCGGACAGGCCTTCGGCTTCGGCTACGAGCGCATGCAGGCCATGAAATTTCGCCCGGAGAGCTGGGTGATGGATCTCCGGCTGAACCTCGACGGCGCTCATACCCTCAATCCGGCGCGCAACTCGGCCATATGGGGTCTCGACATCGAGGCCGGCTGGGCTATGATGCGTCGCTGGAAAGCGGTCGGGCCGTGGAGTTTCTACGCCGGTGGCACCACCGACCTCGACGCCGGGCTTTCCTACAGCGAGCGCAACAGCAACAACCCCGTGGCCGCCCGGGCCTCGTGGACAGTGGGAGCAATGGGCGCCGTGGCCTGGAACGGCACCGTGGGTCACCTTCCGGTGTGCGTGCGCCTTCAGAGTCGCTGGCCCATGGCCGGTATATTTTTCTCGCCTCAGTACGGCGAGCTATACTACGAAATCTACCTTGGCAACCACCGCGGACTGGTGCGTGGCGCCTGGCCGGGCAACTTTTTCCGGCTCGACAACCTCCTGAGCGCCGACCTGCGCTTCGGCGCCACCATAGTGCGTGTGGGCTACGGGCTTGACATACAGTCGACAAAGGCGTCGGACATCGTGACGCGCCGCATCAGCCACTGCGCCGTTGTAGGCTTCGCCTCTGAGTGGATTTCGCTGTCGGCCAAGGGCACCAACCTTGACGAAGCAAAGATAATAAGCGCCTTATACTGAACGAATTGAGATGAGAGCCAAAGCATTACTCTGTTCAGCACTCGTAGCGGCGGCCGCGGCGGCAGTGTCGCTGCTGACGGGTTGTCACAGCATAGAAAAGTGGGACAACGACTACTACGGCAACTTCGACGCCCTCTGGACCGAACTCGACCACCACTATTGCTTCTTCGAGCAAAAGGACGTCGACTGGGACGAAGTCGGCGCCCGCTACCGTCAGCGCATCAATCCGGAAATGGAGTACACTGAGTTCTTCAATCTTTGCGCAGAGATGCTCGACGAGCTGCGCGACGGCCATACGAACCTGTCGTCGTGGTTCGACGTGTCGTACTACCGCCGGTGGTGGTCGGACTATCCCGAGAATTTCAACCTGCGCCTGATTCAGGAGAACTATCTCCACTTCGACTATACCTCGGGAGGCACCATGATCTACAAAATACTTGAGGACGAGAACATCGGCTACATGCGCTGCTCGACCTTCAGCGAGGGCTACGGCATGTCGTTCGTCGACCACATGATGCTGAGCATGAAGGACTGCGAGGGCCTTATCCTCGACGTGCGCAACAACGGCGGCGGAGACCTCACAACGGTGGAAAAGCTCGTGAGCCAATTCATCAACTCTCAAATACTTGCCGGATACATACAGCACAAGACGGGCCCGGGCCACAACGACTTCTCCGAGCCCTACGCTTACTATATCGAGCCGGCCACCGAGCACGTGCGCTGGCTTAAGCCGGTGGTAGTGCTCACAAACCGCTCCACCTTCAGCGCGGCCAATAACTTCGTGAGCATAATGAAGTCGCTGCCCCACGTTGCCATCGTCGGCGACACCACCGGCGGAGGCTGCGGCATGCCATACTCCTCGGAGCTGCCCTGCGGCTGGGGGCTGCGCTTCTCGGCCTGCCCGATCTACGACGCCACCATGTCGCTGACCGAAAACGGCGTGACGCCGTCGCCCGGCTGCCACGTCGACATGGACCGCGAAGCCGAATTCAACGGCCACGACACCATTTTGGACTCTGCCATTGCTCTTATCCATCGGGCTGTGGCCGAAGCAGAAAAATAAAAACAAAAACACCTGATATATAATGAGATTTCTTTCAGCAATATGCGGAGCGGCCCTTGCCGCCGGTGCGCTGGCTCTCGGCGCCTGCTCGCATCCCGACAACTCCGGTTCGAACCGCCTGGTCATACTCCACACCAACGACACCCACTCCCAGATAGAGCCCAAGGACAACAACTTGGGCGGTGTGATGCGCCGCATGGCCATCATAGATTCCATCCGCGGAGCCGAGCCAAACGTTATGCTGGTTGATGCCGGCGACGTCGTGCAGGGCACTCTCTATTTCTACCTCTACGGCGGAGCCGTGGAGCAGGAAGTGCTCAATCTGATGGGACTCGACGAGGGCATACTCGGCAACCACGAGTTCGACAACGGCATGGACTCTCTTGCAGCTGTGCTTCGTCTGCGCGACCGCAAGATACTCACCACCAACTATATCACCGAAGGCACGGCGCTCGACACCCTGACGGTTCCTTACTCCGTGCGCGAGTTCAACGGCAAAAAAATAGGCTTTATCGGCATCAACCTCGACCCGCAGGGCATAATCAGCGACGCCAACTGGCGCGGACTCGGCTTCCAGCCAATTGTGTCGACGGCAAACGCCTCTGCCGAGCGCCTTCGCAGCGAGGAGGGCGTCGATGCCGTCGTTGCCATCACCCACATCGGCTATAATCCCTCCGGGCTGGTCGGCGACAGCATACTGGCCACCAATTCGCGCGGCATAGACGTGATTATCGGCGGCCACAGCCACGATGTCATCGACCCGGCCACCGAGCGCGGAGCAGCCCGCAGCCGCCTCCGCAACCTCGACGGCAAGCCCGTGCTGGTGGTGCAGACGGGCAAGTCGGGGGTCAACCTGGGCAAAATAGAGCTCAATCTCGACAGCCTGGGCACCGCCGAACCCAAGTATGAACTTATCCCCGTCGACTCCCGTTGGGACGGCCGCGTCAACGAAGGTCTGCAAGCCATCATCGACCGCTATAAACCCGGCGTCGACTCCCTGATGACCCTCTGGGTCGGCACTACCGAGAAGGCGATGTCGGACACCGGTGAGCCCCTGCTCAACTTCTTCACCGACTTTATCATGGCTCGCGGCCGCGAGTTGGCACCCCGCGTAGACCTCGCCATTGCCAACAAGGGCGGTCTGCGCACCTCGCTGCCCGAAGGCCGCTTCTCAAAGGGCCAGATCATCAACATGCTGCCCTTCAGAAACTACGTCACCGTTGTCGACGTCAAAGGCTCCGACCTTGCCGACATCTTCGACGTGATGGCCGCTACCGAGGGCAACGGCGTCAGCGACAACGTCTCGGCCAAATACCGCAAAAACGGCGATGAGTACAGCGCCGTCGACGTGCTCATCAACGGCCGTCCCATCGACCCCGACAAAACCTACCGGGTGGCTACAATCGACTACCTCGCCAACGGCGGAGACTACATGAGCGGCTTCCGCAACGGCACCACCGTGGCTTCGTCGCCGACCTGGGTCTACGACGACATCCTGACCTACATCACCGAGGGCCCGTTCAAAAACCGTCCGGTCACCGGCTCCGAAGAGCCCCGCTGGACAGCCGCCGCCCCTGCAAACTGACAACTACACAAAACACCCTATCAACTGCATAATAATGCGCAATTATCTAAAAATCACGCGTGCGGCAGCTATTGCCGCGTTTACGGTAATCTCACTGACGGCATCGGCTCTGGAGCCGGTGCCGGGTGGTGCCGACGCGCAGCGGCGTCAGGCAGCCGCTGCTTGGGCCGACTCGGTCTACAACACGATGGACACCCGCAGCAGGCTTGCCCAGCTCATCGTGCCCAAGCTCAGCCCGGAGGGCGCGGCAACAACCAAGGCGGCAATACGCCGCTACGCCACAGCGGGCATGGGCGGCCTCCTTTTCTCGGAAGGCTCACTCGCCAACTACGTGGAAATGAACAACTATGCCCAAGAGCTCAGCAACATACCCATGTTGATGACCTTCGACGGCGAATGGGGTCTGAACATGCGCATCAAGGAGCTGCCGCAGTTTCCTTCCAATATGGCATTGGGAGCCGTCGACCAAACTCGTCTCATCTATGACTACGGTCGCGAAATGGCCCGGGAGTGCCGTCTGGTGGGTATTCAGTGCAACTTCGCGCCGGATGCCGACGTCAACTCCAATCCGGCCAACCCCGTAATCGGCTACCGCGCCTTCGGCGAAGACCCCGAGCGAGTAGCTCGCGCCACTGTTGCCTACACTCTGGGCCTCGAGGACGCCGGCGTGCAGGGCACGCCCAAGCACTTTCCGGGCCACGGCGACACCTCCACCGACTCCCACAAGACCATCACCTCGGTGCACCACAGCCGCGCCATGCTCGACAGCACCGACCTTGTGCCCTTCCGCGAAGCCATCGGAGCCGGCGCGTCGGCTATGATGGTCGGACATTTGGTGGTGCCCGCTCTGGATGCCTCATCGGCACCGGCATCGCTGTCGCACAGGATGACCACAGAGCTTCTCAGGCGCGACATGGGCTTCGAAGGTCTTATCTACACCGACGCACTGGGAATGCGCGGAGCCGTCGACCCCGCCGGGCGCAATCCCGCCGTAGCGGCCATTACCGCCGGTGCCGACGTGCTGCTGTGCCCCTCCAATCCCAACACGGCGCTCGAAGCGCTGATGGCTGCGCACCGCGCCGGCTCGGTCACCGACGCCATGATCGAGGAGCACTGCAAGCGCCTGCTGCGCTACAAGTACTATCTGGGTCTCAACAAAAAGCCCATAGTGACCACTCCGATAGCCGCGCTGCGCGACAGCCTGTCGTCGCCGGCCACTATGGCTCTTATCAACGAGCTTGCGGCGGCCTCAATCACTGTGATTCGCAATGAGGGCAACCTCCTGCCGGTTGCCGATTTAGCCTCCACCCGGGTAGCCGTTGTGACTTTGGGAGGTGGCGACAATGCGCGTGCCTTCGAGAATACTGTCAAGTTCTACACCGACGCCGAAGTATTCCACTCCAACGGTGGCCAATTCGCCACGAGCTCGCTGGAGCGCATGCGCCGGGCCGACGTGACCATAGTTGCCGTATTCGACGACAAGGCCGCCACCCGCGAGACCTTCGGCCAACTCGGAGCCGCCCGCCTCAACGGCATGGTGGCCGCTTTTATGGTCAACCCATACAAGATGAAGAAGTTCGCTCCCAATTTGGGCAACGTCAAAGCCATCGTGCTTGCCTACGACAACATCGAGGCGAGCGCCGTCAATGCCGCGCAGGCCATCTTCGGCGGCATAGAAGTCAGCGGCAAGCTGCCCGTCAACCTCCGCGGGCTGGCTCCTATCGGCACCGGCATCACCCTGGCCAAGACGCGACTGGGCTTCGCGCCTCCCGTAGAGGAAGGCTTTCAGCCCTGGTTGGCCGACAGCCTGACGGCATACGTCAAAAAAGCCATCCGCGCCGGCGCCATGCCCGGCTGCCAGGTACTGGTGGCTCGCGGCGGAAACATCGTTTTCAACCAATCCTTCGGCCGCACCGGCAACAACACTTCGGCCAAGGTGACCGACCGCACCGTCTACGACCTCGCCTCCGTTTCCAAGGCCACAGGCACACTGTCGGGAGTGATGAAGGCATACGACATGGGTGTTCTCAACCTCGACGCCACTCTGGGTGAACTCATTCCCCAAATCACCGACACTGCCAAGCAGGTCATCACCGTTCGCGACCTGCTCTTCCACGAATCGGGCATGCCGGCGGCGCTGAATATGTACAACGTGATGATCGACAGCACGTCCTATACCGGCAAACTCATCACCGGCCGACGCGACGCAAACCACACCATCCGCATAGGTCGCAACGCCTGGGGGCACCGCACCGGCCGGGTGCGCTCCGACATCGTCAAGAGCAGCCGCACCGACGAATTTCCCATCGAGATAGCGGCGGGAATGTACTCCGGGCAGGCCGGCTACGACACCATTATGCGGCGCATCTACGACATACCGCTGCGCTCCAACCGCAATTACAATTATTCGTGCCTGAATTTCGCCCTGCTGATGGACATCGAGCAGCGGCTCACCGGCATTGCCCACGACGACTTCGTGCGCAGCGAAATATGGCGCCCTATGGGTGCCTACCGCGCCGACTACCGCCCCCGCAACCACTTCAACCCGGACGAAATAGCTCCGACAGAGAACGACACATACTTGCGCCGGCAGACCGTCCACGGCTACGTCCACGATGAGCTTGCCAACTTCTCCGGCGGCGTGCAGGGCAACGCCGGCTTCTTCGCAAACGCCTCCGACGTGGCCAAATACTGCCAGATGCTGCTCAACGGCGGCAGCTACGGCGATGCCCGCATTCTCTCCGAGGAAACGGCACGCACCTTCCTGACCACTAAGAGTCCTACCTGCCGCCGCGGCCTGGGCTTCGACAAGCCCGACACCACCAACCCGGACAACTCGCCGACATGCGACGAAGCCGGCGCCGCCGTGGTCGGTCATCTGGGCTTTACCGGCACTTGCTTCTGGGTTGACCCCGACAAAGACCTTATCTTCGTCTTCCTCACAAACCGCGTCTATCCCACTCGCGAAACTCCGATTTTCAACAGCTTCAACATCCGCGCCCACCTCTTCAGCATCGTCTACCGCGCCCTGGAGTGATGCCACAATAAGATATTGAAAAAGCGACCCCTGTCGAGGTCGCTTTTTCTTATTTCCGTGCGTTTTTTTCGAAGCTTTTCAGAGGGAGGATGCGGCGGGGCGCCAGCCGTCGAGGATGTTTGCGGGAGTATACTCGGCTGCCTGTTCGGGAGTGAGGACGTGGCCGAAAGCGCGCGCGGAAGTGTCGGCACCGGGTCCGGTGTTGCCGAACTCGGCGTAGAAGGCCGTGCGTTCGCGTTCGGGTTTGCGCCAGTTGTGCCAACCCTCCGGGCGAATGTGCGAGCCGATTTCGCATCCGATGAAAACAGTCTGGCCGTACTCACGCCAAGGTCGCGAGAGCCAGCAGCGGTCGCAGCCGTCGGCGGCGGTGAGTCGGCAATTGAGGAAAACGAGGCCGAAACGGTTGCCCTGCGGAGTTGAGGGTGCGGTGATGTATCCTTTCTCGCGGTTGTTGCGAATTTCGCAGTCCTTGAAGAGAGCCACTGCCGGGCCGAAGATAAAGTCTACGGAGCCTTCGAGGTGGCAGCCTTCGTAGTACTGGCGCCCCAGACCCCAGGCGTAGAGAGTGTCCTGAAAGCCGAGGAAACGGCAGTTTTTGAAGAACATACGGTCTCCTCCGGTCAGCACGGCCACGGCCTGTCCGGCCGTCATGCCGGCGAGGTTTTGGAATGTGATGTTTTCGGCGGTGAAGTCGTTGGGGAAGATGAACACCGAAGCGGAACCGGGCGTGCCGGCCTCGTCGCCGGTGATATTACGGTCGTGGGCGGTGGAGGGGTAACTAATAACGGCATTTCCGCGTCCGATGAGCTTGAGCATAGTCTTGCTGGCGGGGATGTTGACGCGTTCGTTGTATACACCGTCGCAGATAAGCATCGTGGTTGTGTCGTTGCGGAAGTCGGGAGCAGCGTTGACGGCATCCTGAACGGAAAAGAAGTCGCCGCTGCCATCCTTAGCTACCACAAGATCGTAGCGGCGTATATAAGGCGCTATTTCGGGAATCCGTGCGGCCAGGGAGTCGGCTGCCATGCGGGCCACGATGCGCGCACCGGCGGCATTGAGGTGAGTATTGTCCTTGCGACCCTCGGGATATTTGGGATTGGTCTCGGGAGCCACGTGCATGAAATAGCGTTTTGAGGGCTCGTCGCCAAGATCCTTGAGCCATTCGGTAGTCGATTTGTTGAGGTCGATGCAGACCACGCCCTGCTCGGCGGCGACGTTGCGCACGCACTGCACGTACTCGCCGTGAGTGTCGACGAGGCTGTCGCGGTAGAACTTGCGGCGCGCTATGGGCGTGAAAAGCACCGGAATGGCGCCCTTGGAGCGGGCGTCGGCGATGTATCGCCGCAGGTTGTCGTCGAAGTCACCCCCGGCAACAGTAGCCCGCTCGCCCTTGTTGGAAGCGTCGTTGTGGCCAAACTGAATAACCACATATTCCCCGGGCCGGAGAGAATCCATCACGGCATCCCAGCGACCTTCGCTGAGGAAAGTCTTTGTGCTGCGACCGTTTACGGCGTGGTTGCAGAAACGCGAATCCTCCGAAAGGAAGCCGCTGAACATATGCCCCCAGCCGCGCTCGGGGTTTTGGTTGGTGAGGTCTTTGGTGGCCATGGTGGAATCGCCTATGCCATGGATTGTCACACCGGCGGAGGCGGTGAGCGCCAAGGTGGCTGCCAGAGCCGCTACTATATCCCTAATCTTCATTGCAGAGTTATTTTATTGACAGTGCGGCGATTGCCTTGGGTGGCCACGAGGATGTAGACGCCCGGAGCGGCCGCAGAAGTAACATTGGAGTCCTCACCGACGCCGGTGGCGACGATGCGTCCCGAAGCGGCTTCGATGAGAGTTAGCATGCGGGGTTCGGAGGATGTTTCAGCCGGGGAGATACCGCTGTTTCCGGTGCGATAAGCCTCGTAGCGCTCGGCCACGCGGTTGGCGCTCATGGCACCGCGATATATGGAGAGGTCGTCGAGGAGTCCGGCATAGAAATTATTGAACGAAACGTTGACGTTGCCAATCACCAAGTCTTCGTCGGCGTCGGCAATAGCGCCGGTTTTGTTCTGAGCCTCAGCCATCAAGATACCGTCGACATAAATCTTGAGAGCGGCACCTTCGCGCACGGCCACAAGGTGATGCCACTGCCCGTCGAAGCAGTTAGCGGCGAAGTTGGCTTCGCTTTTGACGGCATTGTCGTCGACGGCAAACTTGAGCAGACCGTTTTTGAGCTCGAGGCCGAACCAGCAACCTGTAGCGCCGGTTGCGGCGTCGGCGGCCATGGAGCCTTTATGGATGAGATAGGCAGCCTCGTCGGTGCTGTTCAGCAGAAACTCCAGGGTGAAGTCTGATGCGCCGAGTTGGAGGGCCGGATAGGCTTTCTGAACGAGGTAATCGGTTGAGCCGTTCAGGCTTATGGCTCCGTCGACCTTGCCTTCGGCAGCGGCGGGATTGCCGACGGCCTCAGCTTGGCCCTCAACAAGATTCGGCACTGTGGCGCCGATTTGGTCGAAGGTATAGTATGCCACGCGTTCCAGCTCGACAGCCTCGGTGACGTTGATAGTGCCGGTGATGAACACCGGCGTGCCGATTCCACCGTTGGTGATAATGGTCACGGGGTATGACCCGGCCTTTTCGGGTGTTCCGCTGAGCACAAACGCCTTGTCTTCGGTGTCGACCTCAAGCGAGAGGCCGGCGGGCAGGCTAGAGGAGCGCACGGAGGTGGCTTTGTCCCACGTTCCGACAACGGGTTCGATGGCATATCCCAGTTCGACCGACTGGTTGAGGCTACCGGAGGTCAGAGAGATAACCGGGTCGAGCGAATAGCGGTCGGAAAGATAGTATCCCAAGTGCGGGGGCTGGTTGTAGCCTACATTCTGCCAGGCAATTGCCATTCGGTAGTTGTGGTCCTGCATCAGGCAGGGCACACGGTACTGCGTTGGGATAACAGTAGTGAAAATGAGGAGGTCGGACGAATTTTCGCCGTCCCAAAGCACGAGTTCTTCGCGCCAGTCGCCCAGGATGTCGGCCTGCAAGCATGGGGTAGCCTTGGTTGTATTGCAAGCCATAGCGTTGTAGTTGGCGAAGGTCCATGTGGTTTCGGTGCCTGCGGCGTTAGATGCCACTTTTGTTATTTCCGGCTCGTATTTCTTGGTGTCCTTGTTGTAGCAGCCGTCGAAGAGCTCATCGCGCAGATCGCCGTCCCAGTAAATGCGGAAATTTGTTGAGCCTCTCTTTGTTGAGATGAGATTGCCTTTGCAGTCGAAGGTGGCGTTGCCCTTGTTGCCGTCGCCATAGTAAGCGCCGGGCCAGCACTCATAGCCACGCCACTGGTTGGAAACATCGGCCGCCATGCCGCGTCCTATATCATTGCCGCTCTGCGCAATAGACCATATAATCTCGCCGGTGCGGGCGTCGCGGAACTCAGCGTCGTACTTATATGCCGACGAGGTTTCTTCGTGCACCATAAAAACTTCGAGTCCTTCGCGGTCGGGGTCGAAGTCACCCAGATGGAGCGCGTCGCCATGTCCGGAGCCGGTGCGGTAGAGCAGGGAGCCGTCGTGGTCGATGGAAGCGCCGCCATAGACGATTTCGTCGAAACCGTCGCCGTCGACATCGCCCACAGTCAGCGAATGTGCTCCCTCGCCGTAGGCACCCTGGCCCTTCTTGGTGGAAGCGTGGAGCCAGCGTTCGGTGAGTTTTTGGCCGTCGAAGTCGACTGCCCAAAGGTAGGAGTGAGTGTAGTAGCCGCGGCAGAACACGGCGCTGTAGTTGTCGCCGCCAAGGTAGGCCACACCGGCGAGGTAGCGCTCGGAGCGTCCGCCGTAGGAGTCGCCCCAGCCGTTTGTCGACGAGTCGAAGGCGTGGGCCGAACGCGGCGGATTGTAGGCTATGGTGTTGATTTGAGCGCCGGTGAGACCGTTGAACACGGTGAGATACTCCGGACCGGAGATGACGTGCCCCTTGGAGTTGATATAGCTCTTGGCGGGGTCGTCGTTGCCCATGATGACGTTGGTTCCAAGACCGTCCTTGGTGCCGGGCGCTGTTTTGCATATCATCTCCGCCTTGCCGTCGCCATCGAAGTCGTAGACCAGGAACTGGGTGTAGTGAGCCCCGGCGCGTATGTTCTGCCCCAGGTCGATGCGCCACAGCCGAGTGCCGTCCATGCGGTAGCAGTCGATGAGGACGTTGCCGGTTTTGCCGTTCTCGGAATTGTCGTGGGAGTTGGAGGGATCCCATTTAACGAAAATCTCGTATACGCCGTCGCCGTCGACATCGCCCACCGAGCAGTCGTTGGGAGTGTAGGTAGCTCCGGTGCGTGAGTCTTTGGGCGGTCGGTCGAGATGTATTCGTTTGAAGGGTTGGGGCTCTACGGCAGCTTCCGAGGTGCTTTCCACCTCGACGCCGTCGACGAGAGCTTTGACGACATAGTGCGAGTCGGCGGTACCGGCTCGGTCGGTTAGAGAGGTTGCGGCGGTGATGGGCGCGGTGTTCACCTTCACGCCGTCGCGGTAGACGTCGAAGGTCATATTCTCCGGATCGGTCACCAGCGAACGCCACGACACGAACACAGAGGAGTTGGACTTGACGGCCACCAGGCCGCGGTCCAGATTCTCTGCCGGCGGAGCTGCCACGGCCGAGAGGGCCACAGCGCATGCCGCAAGCAGAACTGATATTTTTTTCATCGGTTCAATTTGCGGTTATGGGATGTATTTTCAGAGAGTCACTCCGGTTTTGAAGATGGCGATTTCCTTGGCGCCCACTTTCTCATGGTGGAGAGCCTCGCCGTCGGCAACTGCTATAACTTTGGCAATCAAAGCATTGACCACGTCGACAGGATTAACACCCTCGTCGAGGAGGACCCCGGCGTTGAAGTCAATCCAATTGCTCTTCTTAGCGGCCAGCTGGGAGTTGGTGCTCACCTTCATGGTAGGCACGAAGGTGCCGAAGGGGGTGCCGCGGCCTGTGGTGAACAGCACCATCTGGCAACCCGAGAGGGCAAGCGAAGTACTGGCCACCAGGTCGTTGCCGGGTGCGGTGAGGAGGTTGAGGCCGGGCACGTGGCTGGGCTGGGTATAGAGCAACACGTCGGTGACGGCGCTGGAGCCGCCCTTCTGGACGCATCCGAGGCTCTTTTCCTCGAGGGTGGTGATTCCGCCTGCCTTGTTGCCGGGCGACGGATTTTCATAGATGGGCTGACCGTAGGAGCGGAAGTATGCCTTGAAGTCGTTGATAAGGTGTACGGTGCGGTCGAAGACATCGCGGCTTACGGCGCGGTTCATCAAAATAGTCTCCGCGCCGAACATTTCGGGTACCTCGGTGAGAATGGTTGTAGCACCCCAGGCGCACATGCGGTCGGAGAGCATGCCGAGCAGCGGGTTGGCCGTGATGCCGGAGAAGCCGTCGGAGCCTCCGCATTTGAGACCTATTTTGAGCTTGCTGACCGGCTGAGGACTCCGGCGGTCGGTCTTCATCAAGGCGATAAGGTCGCGGCAGATGGCCACGCCCTCCTCTACTTCGTCCTCAACCTGCTGGGCGACGAGGAATTTGATGCGCGACTCGTCGAAGTCGCCCATCTGCTGGCGGAGCACGTCGATTTGATTGTTCTCGCAGCCCAGCCCGAGCACGAGGACGCCACCGGCGTTGGGATGTTTGGCCAAGGCGGCCAGGGCGGCGCGGGTGTTGGCATGGTCCTGGCCGAGTTGTGAGCAACCGTAGCTGTGGGTGAAGGCGCGGACGTCGTCGATGCCCTCAAGGTTGCACTCGGCGCGCAGACGCTGCACGATTGCGTTGGCCTGCCCGTTTACGCAACCCACAGTGGGGATGATCCAAAGCTCGTTGCGTATGCCCATGCGGCCGTCGGAGCGCAGATAGCCGTCGACGGTCGGTGCCGGGCCGGCGTCGACGGCAGGACATTCGGTGGGGGTGTAGACATATTCGAGGTCTTCGCCCAGGCCTGTGCGCAGGTTGTGGGAGTGGACCCACTCGCCCTCGGCGATGGCGGCAGTGGCGATGCCGATGGGGAAGCCGTACTTTATAACCTGCTCGCCGGCGGCAATGGACCGCAGGGCGATTTTATGGCCGCGAGGGGCAACGGGGTCGCCGTCGACCAGGACGACGGCCACGTTGTCCGACGGATGAATCTGAAGAGTGCGCTTCATCACTTGTGGGAGTTAAGGAAGGCGTCGAGAGCGGCTTGCATGCCCATTTCGCGTATTTGGCCGAGGTATTCGGCCACCTTGGCGGTGAAGCCGGGAGCTGCCTGCTCGAATTTTTCCACAAAGATGCCGCTTGCCAGAATAGCCTCGACGGTAGCTTTCCAGTCGTCGGGGTTCCAGGCTTCGTTGATTTTGGCAAGGTGGGCGCCGTCGTCCTCGGGCGTGAATCCGCTGCCCGGGCCGTAGAGGCTGAGCAGGGCGGCGAAGGTGAAGAGTTCGAACTCGGCGAGGCGGTTTTCGCGGGCCGCCATGTCTTTGACGGTCGGGAAGTTGCGTGCCTCCCACTTACTGAGCGAGTTGAGGGCGATGCTCTTGAGATAGTGCTTGATGTAGGGGTTGTAGAAGCGCTCGAGGATGCCGTCGGCGAAGACGCGGAGTTCCTCGGGGTCCTCGTCGATCATGGGGAGCACCTCGCGGGCCACCATGGTGTTGATGAATTTATTGACGGCGGGGGTGTTGAAGGCGTCCATCACGGTTTCGCATCCCAGCTGCAGGGCCACGGGGACCATTCCGGTGTGGGAGCCGTTGAGGATGCGCACTTTCTTGTCGCGGAAAGCCTTGATGGAGGGCATGAAGAGCACGTGGAGGCCGGCCTTGTCGAGCGGGAACTCGGCGGCTACTGTTTGGTAGCCCTCACCTCCGATTGCCCATAGGTGGTAGAGCTCGCCCTTGACCACGGCGTTGTCGTCGTAGCCCAGGTCGGCTTTCACCTGATCGATGGTGTCGCGGGGATAGCCGGGCACGATGCGGTCGACCAAAGTGTCGACGAAGATGTTGCTTTCCTCAACCCACTTGATGAAGTCGGCGGGGAGGCCGGCCTCAGCGGCGTGGCGCAGCACGTACTCGCGCAGGGTGGTGGCGTTGTTTTCGATGAGTTCGCAGCAGATGAATATCAGGCCCTTGGAGGCATCGCCGTCGAAGTGCTTCCAGCGGCGGTAGAGAAGATTGGTGACCTTGCCGGGGAAGGTGGCGGGAGCTTCGGCGAGCACATCATCCTTGTCGTAGCGTATGCCGGCCTCGGTGGTATTGGAAACCACGAAGCGTAGCTCGGGCGAGATGATGTAGGCCTGATAGCGCTCCATATCCTCCTTGATTTCGGGAGCGAGGATGTCGGCTATGCTGGTGACCATGCGGGTTTCGCGCTTGGGCTTGCCGGCTTCGATGCCCTCGAGGAGAACGTTGTAGACGCCCTGCTGGGTCTTGAGAATATTTACGGCGCGGGCGGCGTCGAAGCGGGGCGACACCACGGCCACCGAGGTGTTGAGGACGCCTTTTTCGTTGGCAATATCAATCTGCCAGTCGACAAAGGCGCGCAGGAAGTTGCCTTCGCCGAACTGAAGCACGCGCACGGGGCGCTCTATATTGTTTGCAACCGCGGAGCGGTCGAGTTTCTTGAGTGACATATCGATTGGTATGAGGGGGTGGGTTATTTCTTGGCGGTATAGTTGATTACCTTGTACTTGGGCACAAGAGCCATCATGATGAGCCAGCCGATGAGGTATGCCACGCCGCATATGCAGAAGATGATGAAGTAGCCGGCGGGCTTGCCTTCGAAGCCCATGAAGGTCATGTTGGTACGGGCGGCGTAGTCGAAGAGCTGGCCCGAGCCAAGGTTGATGAGGAAGGAGCCGATGCCGCCGGCCATGCCGCCGATGCCTATGATGGTTGCGATGGTGCTCTTGGGGAACATATCGCCCACTACGGAGTAGATGTTGGCGCTCCAGCTCTGGTGGGCTGCTCCGGCGATACCTATAATAATGACGGGCCACCAGTAGGAGTACTCACCCAAGGGCTGTGCGAAGATGGCCAGCAGGGGGAACAATGCGAAGATGAACATAGCCTTCATTCGGGCCGCGTAGGGGTTTTTGCCGGTGCGCTCGATGATGATTGTGGGGAGCTTGCCGCCGTAGATGCTGAGCATGGTCAGGGCGTAGAGCACGAAGATGAGCATCTGGGCAGTCGGGGTGTCGGAGGTGAAGCCGTAGACGTCGGATATGTAGGCCGGAATCCAGAAGAGGAAGAACCACCACACGCCGTCGGTCATAAACTTGCCGAAGAAGACGGCCCAGGTCTGCGGATAGCAGAAACAGCGCCAGAAGGGAATGGTGGCGGCTTCGCTGTCTTCCTCGATGGCTTTTTCGCGGGCGCTCTCGCCGGCGGTCTTGTTGTCCTGCTCGATGTAGGCGAGTTCGGCCTGGTTGACGTATTTGCTCTTGGCGGGGTTGCGGTAGTAGAACATCCAAACGCCCATCCACACGAAGCCGAGGGCACCGATGACCACGAAGGCCATCTCCCAGCCGTTGCCCACGCCGATGCTCTTGAAGTATCGGGCCAGGGTGGGGATGGTCAGAGGCGCTATGAGGGCGCCCACGGTGGCGCCGGCATTGAAGATGGAGGTGGCGAAGGCGCGGTCGCGCTTGGGGAAATACTCAGCGGTGACCTTGATGGCGGCAGGGAAGTTGCCGGCCTCGCCCACGCCCAACACTATACGGGCGGCGATAAAGTAGTAGACGGAGGTTATGGCGATTGTCGAGGCCACGGCGCCGGTGGCGCTTACCATCTGGGAGGCGCTGCTCAGACCGATGGTGTGCTCGGTAGCCCAGCCGCACAGGGCGTGCAGGCAGGCGCCCAGGCTCCATATGCCTATTGCCCAGAGGTAGCCCTTCTTGGTGCCCATCCAGTCGATGAAGCGGCCGGCGAAAAGGTTGGCCACAGCATAGACGATGGAGAAAACGGCGGTGATGAGGCCGTAGTTGGCGTCGGTCCAGTGGAATTCCGGCGCGATAAAGTCCTTCCAGGTCAGGGAGAGCACCTGGCGGTCCATGTAGTTGACGGTGGTTGCAAAGAACAGCAGCGCGCAGATGAACCAACGGAAGTTGGTAGCCTTGGCGCTTGCGGTTGCCTGCAGGGAAGCGGAGTTTTCCATGGGGGTGTATTAGAATTTGAAGTATTCTTTGGCGTTGCCGTAGCAAACCTTGGCCACTATCTCGCGGCCGATGAAGTCGATTTCGGATGCGGGGAGGAGACCCTTCTCGATGTCGGTGCCCAACAGGTTGCACAGGGTGCGACGGAAGTATTCGTGGCGCGGGTAGCTCAGGAAGGAGCGGGAGTCGGTGAGCATGCCCACGAAGCGGCTCAGCAGGCCGAGATTGCTTAGGGCCGTCATCTGCTTCTCCATGCCGTCCTTCTGGTCGAGGAACCACCAGCCGGAGCCGAACTGTATTTTGCCGGCGCCGTAGCGGCCGTCCTGGAAGTTGCCCAGCATGGTGGCCACAAGCTCATTGTCGCGCGGATTGAGGTTGTAGATGATGGTTTTGCCGAGTTTGTCGCGACCGGCGAGCATGTCGAGGAATCGGCTCATCTTTTTGGCCACGGTGAAGTCGCCGATGGAGTCGAAGCCGGTGTCGGGGCCGAGCTGGGCCATCATGCGCGAGTTGTTGTTGCGGATGGCGCCGTAGTGGAACTGCTGTGTCCAGCCGGCGTCGTGGTCCATGACGGCGAATTCCACCATCATGGCTGTCTTGAACTTGCGTATTTCCTCTGGGGTGAGGGCTGCGCCGCCGTAGACTTTGGCGAAGATAGCCTCCACTTCTTCGGGGGTGTAGTCTTCCGCGTAGAATTCCTCTATGCCGTGGTCGCTGAGGCGGCAGCCCATCGAGGCGAAGAAGTCGTGGCGAACCTTGAGGGCTTTGACGACGTCCTCAAAGGTTTTGATTTCCACGCCGCTGACTGCTGCCAGAGTGTCGATATATGCTTTGAAGTCGGCGGGTACTTCGACAGCCATAGCCTTGTCGGGACGCCATGTGGGCAGCATTTTGATGCCGAAGGAGGCGTCGTCGCGCACTTTGGCGTGCCATTCGAGGGAGTCGACGGGGTCGTCGGTAGTGCAGACGGTCTCCACGTTGTAGTGCTTCATGAGTCCGCGGGCGCTGCGGTCGGGATTCTGAAGCATGGCGGTGCAGTGGTCGTAGATTTCGCGGGCGGTGGTGGGGTTGAGGAGTTTTTCGACGCCGAATGCAGTCTTAAGCTCCAGATGCGTCCAGTGGTAAAGCGGGTTGCGCATGGTGTACGGAACCGTTTCGGCCCACTTTTCGAATTTTTCCCAGTCGGTGGTGTCCTTGCCGGTGCAGAAGCGCTCGTCGACGCCGTTGGTGCGCATTGCTCGCCACTTGTAGTGGTCGCCCTCGAGCCAGATTTTGCTCAGGTTGGGGAAGCGGTGGTCGTTGGCCACATACTCCGGGATGAGATGGCAGTGATAGTCGATGATGGGCAGGCCCTCGGCGTAATCGTGGTAGAGCGTTTGGGCTGCTTTGGTATCGAGAAGGAAGTTCTCGTCGTTGAATGATTTCATGGTTCGGTATTTTGTGTTTTTTCTGCCCCAAAATTAGCCCATAGCGCCCACGCATGCGCGGCAAAAGTTGACGCATAGCAATGCCGCGTCAAAAACATCCCCTATTTCCGAAAAATAATACCTTCATTTGGCCCGAACAAAAAACGCGCCGACGCCCCGGCAGGAGCATCGGCACGCATATTCTCAGGCAAGCGGCCCGGCTCAGAAGCGGGTGGCGTTGCCGGTGTAGTTCTGCGGGGTGAGGGCTGCCAGGCGGCTGCGCGTCTCCTCGGAGATTCCTTCCAGGGATGCGATGAAGTCGGCGATGGTCTGCCCTGTCACCTTGGTGTTGGTGCGGGTGAGGGCCTTGAGGGCCTCGTAGGGCTTGGGGAAGCCTACGCTGCGAAGTATGGTCTGAATGCCTTCGGCGACAACGGCCCAGTTGTCGTTCAGGTCGGCTTCGATTGCCTCGGGGTTGAGTATGAGCTTGCCCAGGCCCTTGAGGGTGGACTCCACGGCGATAAGGGTATGGGCCATGGGAACGCCGATGTTTCGCAGCACGGTGGAGTCGGTCAGGTCGCGCTGCAGGCGCGACACGGGCAGTTTGGCGGCAAGGTGACCGAAGAGGGCATTGGCGACTCCGAGGTTGCCTTCGGAGTTCTCGAAGTCGATGGGATTGACCTTGTGGGGCATGGCCGACGAGCCTACCTCGCCGGCGCGGATGCGCTGCTTGAAGTAGTTCATCGAGATGTACTGCCAGATGTCGCGGTCGAGGTCTATTATTATATTGTTCACGCGCGCGAAAGCATCGAAAAGTTCGGCGGCGCCGTCGTAGTTGGAAATCTGGGTTGTGAACTGCTCGCGCTCCAGGCCGAGAGTGGTGAGGAAGGCGTTGCCGAACGAGCGCCAGTCGACCTCGGGATAAGCCGCGGTGTGGGCGTTGAAGTTGCCGGTGGCGCCTCCGAATTTTGCCTTGGCGGGCACGCGCTCGAGGACATCGAGTGCGGTGCGGAGGCGGTAGGCGAAGACCATGAGCTCTTTGCCCAAGGTGGTCGGCGAGGCGGGCTGCCCGTGGGTGCGGGCCAGCATGGGCACCTCGGCATACTCGCGTGCGAGCTCCTCAATCTTCTTCTCAAGGTCGCGCAGGCGGGGCACCATCACGCGGGCCACGGCCTGAGCGGTCATCATCGGAAATGCGGTGTTGTTGATGTCCTGCGAGGTGAGGCCGAAGTGGATGAATTCGGCGTAGGGTTCCAGGCCCAGAGCGGCGAAATGGCGCTTGAGGAAGTACTCTACGGCTTTGACGTCGTGGTTGGTGGTGGCTTCTATCTCCTTGACTTCCTGTGCGTCGGTCGGGCTGAAGTTGCGGTAGACGGCGCGAAGGGCTTCGGCTTTGTCGGCCTCCACAGGCGGAAGCTGGGGGAGCCCGACGCCGGAGAGAGCGATGAAATACTCCACTTCGACGGCTACACGGTAGCGTATGGTGGCATATTCCGAGAAGTATTCAGCAAGGGAGTCGCATTTGGAGAAATAGCGGCCATCGACGGGCGAAATGGCGGTGAGAGGACTGAGGGGCAAACCTTTACTCATGGATGATATGTGTTGATGTGTCGTTCTTTCTTTTGCGGAAATATCTCCGAGATGGTCAGGAAGATGCCGCTTTCTTCGACGTTGCCAAACTCATCGTTGATGGCTGTGCCGAACATTCGCATCGTGGGGCTCAGGCCCATATAGGCGTTGACAAGCGGCGGTATGTTGAGGCCGCGGGCGTGGACTTCGGCGTTGAGTATGCGGTAGTCACTTTTGAAGTCGCCTCCGCAGAACATAGCCTCCAGGGAGGCCGGGTCGCTGGTGATTTCCAGCGGCTTGAGGGGACGCACCAGGCCGTCGGGGTCGGGGAAATATTTGTGAAGGAAGAAGAGTATCATGTCGCGGCAGGTGGCTCTGTAGGTCGGGTACATGGTCACTTTGCCGAAGAGGTATTTTATTTCGGGATATATCACGGTCAGCGAGCCCAGGCCGTCCCACAGGTTGTCGAGGGTGAAGAGGGCTTTTGCGCCTTCGCGGGTGTTCTGGTATTCGATGCGCACGAAGCTGCGTCCCAGCTCGATGGTATACGGCAAATACTTGGTGAGGAATTCGGGCGAAAAGGAGAACATATGGCTGGTGGCGATGCGCGGGGTGCCGTCGGCGCGGAATTCCATGTCGCAGCCGCGCAGAAAGCGGTATCCACCAAGTATTTGGCGGCTCGACGGGTCCCATACTATGAGCTGGCGGCACGGCGTAGGCATGGTGTCGTACTCATCGATGTCGCAGTCCTTTCCGGTGCCTCCTCCGGCGCTTCGAAAGGCAATTTCGCGAAGACGCCCGATTTCGCGCATGGTATTGGGCGAGTCGAAGGCGGTGACCACGTAGATTTCGTTGTTGCCCTTGTTGGTGGTGCGCACGAAGTGGTCACGGGTCAGCTCGGCTTCTATCAGCGATGGGTCTACGGGGTCTATTATGTTCATTTCCATACTATCGGTGCTGTGTTTTGAGGCGGGAGCTCGCTCAGTTGGTAAACGCGGTCGCACACGGCGGCGGCTTCGTCGGCGGCATGAGCGCCGGCCCGAAACGACTCCCAGGGTATCGGCTTGCCCACTACTATGCGGTAGCGGCTGCCGCTGCCCAGAAAAACTTCGCGCGGCAGAAGGGTCTGCTCGACGTTGGTTTTGATGTGCAGTTTGCGCCGCCAGTAGCCCGCGCGGTAGAAGGTGTCGGTATTTCGGCCTTCGAAGAAGAGCGGCACTACCGAGCGGTGATAACGGTGGGCTTTAGTGACGAAGGCCCGGTTCCACTCCAAATCGCGGATGGAGCCGTCGGATGTAAGGCGGCTTACAAGGCCCGCCGGGAAGAACAACACCGGATACGGGCTTTCGAGAGCCTCGTTGAGGGCGCTTACGCTCTCCCGGTGCTGCGAACCGAATTTATTGACCGGAAGAAAGATGTCGCCCAGGGGGTCGACGGCCGTGAGGAGATCGTTGACCACCACGCGGATGGGCATGCCGTAGTGGCGGTGAAGGAAGGAAATCACGCACATGCCGTCCAAGCCGCCCAGAGGATGGTTGCACACGAAGATGCTGCGGGGGTTTTCAGGCATATTTTCCTCATAGTCAACCGAAAGACGAATGTCAAGCTCTCGCAGTACACCCTGACAAAATGCCTCGCCACGTGTGGGATAGAGTTTTCGGAGCACTTCGTTGAGCTGGCGCTGGCGAATAAGCTTCTCGAAGGGTCGAACCAGAAAATGGGGTATAAGTTTCCCCTTTCTGCCAAGCCGGGCTTGCAGAAGTCGCCAAAGGTCTATCTGTATGAGGGGCGATGCCATGGTTCGTTTTTCGGTGATGTGTCTGCTCAGTGAAGCGCTCTTTGCTTTTAAGCTGCAAAATTAACCTTTTTCGCGCATAATTCCTTTGTGCGCGTTCCTTTTTTTGCGTGGCTATGCCAAATTTTGTAATTTTGTTGCCATAAAATATGGAAAAAGACCCTTCTACCCTGCTCTTTTTTGCTCCCGGCCGTGAGTTTGTGGAGCCTTACGTATGCCGCGAGTTGTCCGGCTGGCGCATAGTGGCGCTCGATGCGGATTCCCTCTCGGCGGCAGCTCTGCCCGCCGCCGAAGCTGCCGTTATGCTTTCGGGGACTGAAGTTTACGATGTTCCCGACGGCGGCGCAGACAATTTCGACGAGTCCGCGCCAACGAAGTCCGACTCGCCTCTGCTGAATATGGAGCGGGATTTTGGCAATGCGTGTGTGGCCGCCGGGCTGCGGCCGGTGATTCTGCGATGCGCAAACACTGTCGGCACGGGCATGACCGGGCTGCCTATGCGGCTGGCACGCTGGATTTATCGTGGATTGTTTTTCCATTTCCCCGGCAACGAGGCCCGCATCAGCGCCGTCCACGCCTGCGATGTGGCCGCTTGCGTGGCGGCTGCCGCAAACTTACCTAAGGACGACGCCAACCCGCTGATTCTCAACCTTACCGATGGCGAAAATCCTACCATTCACGATTTCTGCGAAGCACTGGCGTTCCGCATGTCGCAAAAACGCATCTCGAGCCTCAGCACGCGCCCGCAGCAGTGGGTGGCAGCGGTTATTTATGGCAAAAAACGCATGAAGTTGCTCACCACAACGGTCACTTTCAACTCGCAGGCCGCCCGACACATTCTCAAAACAGAACCGGTAAAGGTGACGGAATACCTCAAATCGCACATCTACGACAATTCAAGCCTTTGATTATCATGTCTTTTCTGGACAACTGCATAGAAACCACCCGTGGGCTGGCTAAAATCCTGCTTCAGTCGCGCGGCACTCGCCTGAAACGCCGGGAGCGCGGCGGACGAATCATCGTGATGGGAAACGGCCCGTCTTTGGCCGGTACTATCCGCGACCATATGGACTTACTCCAACGAACCGACACCCTGGCTGTGAATTTCGCGGCAAACGACGCGGCCTTCAGGGAGATTAAGCCGAGATACTATCTTCTGGCCGACCCGCATTTCTTCAGCGAGCGTACGGATGCCAATCTGATGTCGCTTTGGGCCAACCTCAGCGACGCCGACTGGGACCTCACTATTATCGTGCCTCATAAATTTCAGGGCAAAACCTACGAACTGCTCCGTCTGGTGGGTGGCTCACAGGCCAAAGTGGCTACCTTCAACGCCGTTGGCATCGAGGGCTTCGACGTTCTGAGCAACACAGCCTACTGGCTCAAGCTCGGCATGCCGCGACCCAGAAACGTTCTCATTCCGGCTATTATGGTTGCTATCTGGTTGAAATACAAAGAGATTGTCATTGTCGGCGCAGACCATTCCTGGATGGAGTCGCTGCGCGTCAACGACCACAACCAAATTATGGCCGTGCAACACCATTTCTACGACGAACCCGGCGAAGAAGAATGTCGCGTGGCCGAAGAGTACCGCGGATACCACATCCACCAGATTGTGCAAAGCATGGCGGTTGCCTTCAAGAGCTACCACCAGATCGCAAACTTTGCCTCCCACAACGGTGTTAAAATATACAACGCCACCCCGGGAAGCTATATCGATGCTTTTGAACGCATAAAGCTCTGACAACCGGTAGCAGCGGCGCTGTGCCAGATTGTGTCCGGTTTGAAAATCAGATATTATATTTGTTCGGTCATCTTCTGGGGAGCCATCATCTACATCGGCGGCTCTCTTGTCGACCTTCTGCCGCTGAAGCCCACGGGCAAGATTATCCTCGGGGCTATCGCCGTAGTGGCTCTCTATTTCGGGGCCGGCGCCGCAAGGCGCATCAGGCGAAGGTAATAAAAGTCTATATCATAAAAACAAAAAACCACTCCTCACGGAGCGGCCATTGCTTTAACTAACACTAAATACCTAAAACCATTAAAATCCTTATTCTAATATCCTTAAATTTTCATAACTCGCTTGCGTTAACAAGCGCCTTTTCTAACCTTGAATCTTAGACCTTGTTATTATTTACATTGCAAAGTTATCCTCAAAAATCAAGGGCTGCTAATGAATATGGGCGCTATATAAATAAATACAAGCTATTACGAATCTTAAACCATTGTAGACTTGACACTTTGACACATCAGCGCTTTCTGAAAATATAAGTGTTTATTCAGCCTTCAAGGTTTATTTTTGCAAGATTTTCCTCAAAATTCGCCCGCTCAAGCGCGCGGCCTTTGAGGCGGTTTCGGTAGGTGTAGACTGTATTAAGCGAAAGACCCAACATTTCTGCGAGCTCGGAACTGCCGGTGATGCCCAGGCTGACAAAAGCGGCGATGCGCTCCTCTGGTGTAAGTCGTTCGCCGAACTCCAAACCGCTGTCGGGCTTAAGAAGTGCATTCAGTCGCTTCGGAAAGTCCGGGAAGGCCTGCAGGAAGGAGCGATCGAACTCCGCAAGGAACGAATTGCGGAACTTGCCGAAATATTTGCCGGCCTCCATGGTCGAATAAAGGTCTTTCGATTGGCCGGCAGCAAGTTTGCGCTCCACCAACAGACAGAGTTCGCGATTCTTGTCGACGGCATAGAGAGCCAGGCTGAGCATGGATTTTACACCCTCATTGTCGGTGAGAACTGTCGGAGCGCCCGATGCCGGCTCTGTGCCGGCGAAGGCATTGCGGGTCTTTCGAAGAAACAATAGCCGCAGGCCCATCCATATTATAATAAGCGCAAGCAGGCTCCAACCCCACCAAGGGAGCGTCCATCCGTCGTTGCGGAGGTCGGCGGAGGCTTCGTAGAGGCGCACTATCTCTTTGGCCTGCAGACTGTCGAGGGTCCGGCAGCTGGTCATGGCTATGGCAAGGCGGCTCCGCGCCTTAGGGCCGTTCCCGATCGCCACGTCGCGTCGGGCGAGCTCGATGAAAACGTCCGGCGTGAGGCTGTCGGCCATCGCCAGATAGCGTGCTTTGCCCTCCAACGCTTCTTCATAATCGGTGCCCAGGGAATCTTTTGCAGCCCAATATTCAACCAGATAGTCTGCTATAGAGTCGTAAAGCGTGCTTTTGTGATCTGCACGTTGGAGAGCTATCCCAAGCGACTGCAGGCCAAGATGTTCCTCTCCCTTCAGGAGCAACGACAGGCCGGCGGCAGCCTCGGCATAGGGCGACGGCGCCGAAGCCAACGAGTCGAGATGGCTCATGACGCGGCTGATGTCTGCTTGGTCGGTCGAATCGGCCGCAAAACCGCCTATCAGGCTGCGGGGGTTCTGCGCGCCGACGGATAATGCCGTCAGGACGACTGCGAATATGATGGGTAGTAATATGCGTTTTGGCGATGTCACGGGTCGAAGGTTAGTATTAGGAGCTGCAAATTTAAGAATTTCGGTTTAAATCGGCAAGGATATTTTATATTTTTAATCATAAAACACACGAACTAACTATTTGAAAATTCGCAAATATCAGCCTTTAATTTCTTATATTTTCCTTGGGGGTGTCAGAAAGGTATTGCCGCAAGTTCATTCACGTTGTAATTTTGCATCAGAAAAAGATACAAAGGTACAACGGGAAGCTACCGCTTCCTTTGATTAGGTTCAAGATTGTTTTTAGGTATTTGTAAGTATTGCCGCTGCAACCCGTGAGGGCTCTGGCAAACCGACAAGGGCCGGCTCATCATCGAAGCCGGCCCTTGCGTATGGCTTAGAGCTATTTCAGTCCTTCTTTTCGACAGTTACCTGCGCAGGGAGATCTTCGTGGTTCTCTGTCTGTTTTTCTATGAGAGCCAGCATTTTGCGGCGGTCGAGCACGTTGATTTCATGCGTGTTGTACTTCACCAGCCCACGGGACTCCATGTCGGCCATCACGCCTTCGAAGACCCCTCGGGGAACGTTGAAGATTGAACACAGGTCGCGGGTGCGACAGCTCATCCGTATTTCGGTGCTTCCCGGCTGCGTAAGGGCTATGATCCAGAAGGCTATGCGCTCCTCGAGGCTGCCGCCCGCAAGCGACATCAAGCCGTGGACGGTCTTCTGAGCGTTGACACTCAGTGTGTTCAGGAAATTGAACATGAAGAATTGGTCGGTGAATATAATCTTGACGAAGTCCGACTTACTGATTTTCAATATGCTTGCGCTACCTTTGGCGACTACGGTGCAAGGATAGCGCGTGATGCGGCCGAACAGAAAGTCCGGAGCGATAACGGCGGGTGCCTCCAGAGTCGAGGCCACCACGAAACGGCCGCTGTTGTTGGCTATGGAGACTCTCACTTGCCCACCGATGACAAACGTGAGATGCGTGCTTTCCTCTCCGGCGCGAATCACCGGCTCGCCGTCCGGAAATTTCAGGAAGTGAAAGCGAGCGGCTCCCACTACCTCGGCGAGTCGTTGGCGCGAGACTCCGAGGAATAGCGGCAGCCCCATCAAGAGTTCAAACATGCTGGTTGACATAGTGTCATATATTAGTTAGCTGGCCTTCGGCCCTTTTATTTTTAACGCTTCTCCGACGGGGGATGTTCACTTGCCGATTGCGCCGGAGCACCGGTACCGTCAAGGCTTTCAAAAACAGTGCAAAGTTACAAATTTTCAGCCAATTCCCCGGCCGGACAAAGCCATAAAAACAAGACAGGCCATCTTCTCACGAGGACGGCCTGCTGCGTTTTAAATGACTTAAAACAATTACATAACTAACATAAAACACATTTTCAATCGATAACAAAATCTTCTCGCAGCCTTCGCCGCAGCAAAACGGGCGTCGACCAAAAACAAAGTTTTCCTGTCGGGTGAGGTTGTCATCCGCAACACGAAAACTTCAAAGAGAAAATTTAGAAAAGTTCATTAAGTACTAACAATCTATACTAACCCTAAAACTGAATAATCGTGTATTGTTCCTAAGTTTTACGCTGCAAAGTTAGCGCCTTTTGTTCACGCTCTGCAACCCGGATTAGGCCAAATATAAATTTGCGGATGTTTATTATAAGTCTATCCCCCTATCATTGAGCGAATAACGGCCGGTGCGTCGCGCCGAATATATAAATTTGCATCAAAGTGCGAAGCGGCTCAAATATAACTTTCACGGGACCGCTTCTCAGAGAGACTCGATATTAGCTATGTCGGCCTCGAATGTTTCGCGATTGATGGCCCGCGCCTTCAGGCGGTTGCGGTAGGCATAAATGGTGTTGAGCGAATAGTTGAGCACCTGCGCTATGCGTGCGCTCTCCTCGATGCCAAGCCGCATAAAAGCGAGGATACGCAGGTCGGTATTGAGCAGTTCGCCCTCCTTGAGTTCTATTCTGCACTCCGGGCGCAGCAGCTCGTTGACGTCCTCCACAAAGTTGGGATAGATGTGCAGAAAGGCGTTGTCGAAGATGTCGTAGAACTCGCGGCTCTGCTCGTCGACGAATTTACCCGACTTGGCCATACGGTAGAGTTCGTCGGTTTGGCCGGCGGCTATCTTGCGGGTCACTATCTTGCTGAACTGGTTCAGTTTGTGCATATACACCGAGCATAGCTGAAGGAATTGGCTGATGTAGATTTCCTTGGCATGGTTGGCCTGGCGCAGGTTTGTCTCCAGGCGTCGCATTTTGGCCATCTCGTAGCGCAGGATGAGCATGACCACCACCAGACCAACCAGAAGGATGGCAAGGCCGACGATGATGCCGTAGACGGTATGTCGCCAGCGCGTCATGCTTTCGTTGTGCGATTTCTCGATAACCGGCAGGGCCTGCGAAGTGTCCACGGCGCGCAGGGCCGCGCCGCAGTCGACGGCGTTCTGAAGCGCACGCGTCATATAGGTGTAGGCTCGCTCAAGGTCTTCGTCGCTGAGCTGAGCGCCGAGTTCCTGAAGGGCAACCATTTCGCGCGTGGCGCCCTCGACGTCGGCGTTGGCCGACACTGCCAGATAGTATATGTATGCATCCCGATCACCCTGGCTGTGCGCTATGGCTGAGAGGTGGTGCGCCGAGCGGGGCCTGAGGTTGCTGCCTTCGGGAAGTTGCTCCATTAGGTCTTCGAAGAGCACCTTGGCGAGGGCCTCGCGGTCGGTCATGAAGTAATATTCCGCCTGATTGTAGCGGTACTCCAGACTCGTGGGGTCGAGCACGTCGAGCAGCCGCAGCTGGTAGACGCGCATGCTGTCGGTGTATCGGTCGCGGATGGCGTCGGCCGACTGGTAGAAGGCAGCTATATAGCTGTACATCTGGCGCCCCGCCTCCAGATAATCCGGCAGCCACTGCTCCGGCACACTGTCAGCTTCGATGGCCTCATATTCTCTTTTCGCATCCTCCATAAAACCCGCCAGTGGCATGAGGGTGGCGCGCCGCCACGCAAAAGCCATGCGATGCGGATCGTCGTCCGGACATTCGTGGTTCATAAGCCACGAAAGCGCCGAATCGGTATTGAACGAGTTGTAGGCGTCGGCGATTTCGAGCACCAGCGCCGACGTCGGCCTGTCGCCCGCAAGGCTTACCAGCGAATCTATATAAGCCTGACGGCTGGCCTGATAAGTGTCGCTTCGGCGAAGACTGCGGTCGAGGGTCTGCAAAGCTTGGTCGCGCTGGGCGCGGGTAATAGCCCCTTGGGCCGATGTCGAACCCGCCAGCAACAGGACGACGAGGAGAAAGTATATGCGCATTTTCATGAAAATCGGCGTTCAAGTTCACTTGCCCCCACAACGCTGTAGATCGCAAGCCCGTCGGGCGTGCAGGCCGGAGCGCCTGTATTGAAGAGATCGCGCAGCAAACCCTGCATCTCGGCGGCAGAAAGAGCTTTCGCGCCCGGTATGGCTCCTTTGCGGGCCAAAGTGAGCGCAGCGGGCGCACGCATAGCCTCCGCACTGTCCGCACCATCGGGAATGGAGCACAGCACATCCTGGAGCACCTCGCCGGGCGAGCCGGCGGCTACCACGGCCGGAACGGCATCCAAGGTCCACGAAGCGCCCCCGTTGTGGCGCACACCGAATCCCAAGGCCTCTATCTCACTCTGCATACCCAGTAGCAACGCACTCTGGTCGGGCGGCAGCTCCAGGTCTTCGCCGAAAATTAGCTTCTGTGATCTCAGCGGTCCCTTGGCCAGATTTGATGATATGGTGTCGTAGAGAACACGGATGTGGGCCCTATGCTGATGCACTATCGTCAACGACCCGTTGACAACGGCACATATGAAGCCTCCGGGCATCCACAGGCAGTTCTCGAAAGTATTCTCCGAGTCCGAATTCGCCAGACCGGGCAGTCCGTTCTCCATCGGAATAGTGCCCTGACCCTCGAAATCGCCGTTGAGAGAGCTCGGCCGCAGTTCTTCGTAGCTCTCGTCCTTGCGCCGGGTGAAGTTCTCGTAGAGCTGCTCCCAATCGCTGCGCGTGGATGCCCCGGAAGGACGCAGGTTGGCAAAATTCGGAGTCTGAGGCCCGGATTCAACCTTGTCCCACGAAGCCGGCCTCAACCCTTCCAGCGGAGGAAGTCCGGTGCCGTCGGAGCCGTCGTCGGGCACTGCTGCGTGTTTATCGGGATTGAACAGCGGTATCTCGAACTGCTCTTCCGAGTCGAAGTCGAGAGCGCCGTAGGCCTGCGCCTTGCCCAGCGTTTCCTTCACGGCGGCCTCCAGAATCTGGTATATGGCTTGCTCGTGCTCGAATTTTATCTCATATTTCTGAGGGTGAATATTGACATCTATCGTCGACGGGTCCACCTCGAAGTTTACGAAATAAGCCGGCTGCGTGTCCGGGGCGAGCATCGGCTCGTAGCACTGCATAATGGCCTTGTGGAAGGGCGCATGGCGCATATAGCGGCCGTTGACGAAGAAAAACTGAGGTGCGCCGCGGCGTTTGGCATAGCGCGGAAGGCCCACAAAGCCGCTCACGCGGACGATGCCGGTCTCCGTGCTCAGCGAAGCCAGCTGGCTGCCTAAATTCTTGCCGAAAAGTCCAGCGATACGCTCCTTGAGTCCCCCGCGCAACAGCTGGTGGAGCGTCACGTCGTTGTGGATCAGAGTAAACTCCACCGAAGTGTTCACAAGCGCCAGACGCTCGAACTCGCGAAGTATGTGGCTTAGCTCGACGCTGTCCTTCTTGAGGAACTTCCGCCGCGCCGGCATATGGAAAAAGATATTCTTAACGCTCAGATTGGTGCCCGGAGTGCACACGCAAGGCTCCTGACCCTCGAAGTGCGACTCGCTCACCAGAAGGCGCGTCCCTATATTGTCGCCCGCGCGCATAGTTCGCAAGTCGATCTGCGCCACCGCTGCCACACTCGGCAGAGCCTCGCCGCGGAAACCCATAGTGTGCAGAGAGTAGAGGTCGGCCGCTGAAGCTATCTTACTGGTGGCATGGCGTTCGAAAGCCATGCGGGCATCCGTCGGGCTCATACCGCAGCCATTGTCGATGACCTGAATAAGAGTGCGTCCGGCATCGCGAACCACTATCGTAATCTCGTCGGCACCGGCATCGACAGAGTTTTCCACCAACTCCTTGATCACCGACGCCGGGCGCTGAATAACCTCGCCGGCAGCTATCTGATTGGCAACCGAGTCGGGAAGAAGGCGTATAACATCGCTATTCATACCGCAAAAATAGCGAAAAAACTCCGTTCCGTCAAATCCGCTGACAGGCCGCGCAAAAAAAAACCAAGGCGACCGGCCCCATGCGGGGTCGGTCGCCTGTATCGTTATCCCTCAGCGGGACTTAGTCTCAATTATTCTGCGGGCAGTTCGGGCTTTTCGGCGGCTGCAGCCTCAACGGGGTTTTCAGTTGCGGCGGGAGCTGCTTTGCGGCGGCTGCGACGGGTGGTCTTAGCCTTGGCCTTGGCTGCTTCGTTGTCCTTGAGCATGGCTTCGTTGTAGTCCACCAGTTCGATGAAGCAGGTCTGAGCGTTGTCGCCCAGACGGTTGCCGGTTTTGAGAATGCGGGTGTAGCCGCCGGGACGGTTGGCTATTTTTTCTGCTACTTCCTGGAAGAGAATCTTGATGGCTTCCTTGTTCTGGAGGTAGGAGAAAACGAGACGACGGTTTGCCATGGTGTCCTCCTTGGCGCGGTTGATCAGGGGTTCGGCGTAGATGCGCAGAGCCTTGGCCTTAGCCAGGGTGGTGTTGATGCGCTTGTGCTTGATCAGCGAAACCGTCATGTTGGCCAGCAGGGAGCCGCGGTGGGCTTTTTTGCGGCCGAGGTGGTTGAATTTTTTATTGTGTCGCATCGCGAGTTATTCTTTATCGAGTTTGTATTTGGATATGTCCATGCCGAACGAGAGATTCAGGCTGGTGAGCAGGCTCTCCAGTTCGACGAGCGACTTTTTGCCGAAGTTGCGGAACTTGAGGAGGTCGGTTTTGTTGAAAACCACAAGTTCGGCAAGGGTTTCCACCTCTGCACTCTTGAGGCAGTTGAGGGCGCGAACGGAGAGCTGCATGTCCACGAGCTTGCTCTTGAGGAGCTGGCGCATGTGGAGCACCTCTTCGTCGAACTCTTCGCCGGGATCCGGCTCGGTTGCTTCCAGAGTAATCTTCTCATCGGAGAAGAGCATGAAATGGTGGATGAGAATCTTGGCGGCTTCCTTAACGGCATCCTTCGGAAGAATCGATCCGTTGGTGGTGATTTCGAGCGTAAGCTTGTCGTAGTCGGTCTTCTGGTCTACGCGGAAGTTCTCTACGGTGTACTTAACGTTCTTGATCGGGGTGTAGATCGAGTCGATGGCGATGGTGTCGATGTCGTCGGCCGGTGTGACGTTCTCCTCGGCGGGCACCCAGCTACGGCCCTTGTTGACGGTGAGCGTTATCACCATCGTTGCCTGGGGATCAAGGTGGCATATCACCAGTTCGGGGTTCATCACCTCAAAGCCCGTAAGAGCCTTGGCGATGTCGCCGGCGGTAAATTCTTCCTTGCCGGCAACGTTGATGGTCACTCTTTCGAACTCGCTGTCCTCAACTTTCTGCTTGAGGTCTACCTGCTTGAGGTTAAGAATGATGTTGGTGACATCTTCCTTGACCCCGGGCACGGAGTCGAACTCGCTGCGAACGCCCTCTATCTTGATAGACGAAATTGCGTAGCCTTCAAGCGACGAAAGCAGCACGCGGCGAAGAGCATTGCCCACGGTGATGCCATAGCCTGGTTCCAAGGGTTTGAATTCGAACTTGCCGTAGCGGGAGTTGGCCTCGACCATTACCACCGCCTCGGGCTTTTGGAATGCTAATATAGCCATGGATCTGGGTTTCTATTGTTTAAGCCTTGGAGTAGAGCTCGACGATCAGCTGCTCCTTGATGTTCTCGGGAATATCCTCGCGGGCGGGGAGGTGGAGGAACTTGCCGCTCTTGCTGGTTTCCTCCCACTCTATCCACGGATATTTGCTGTGGTTGAAACCGGCAAGATGGTCGGAGATGTTCTCCAGGCTCTTGCTGCGCTCGCGCACCCCTACGATGTCGCCGGGCTGCACGCTGTAGCTGGGGATGTTCACTACCTTGCCGTTGACGGTCACGTGCTTGTGCAGCACAATCTGACGGGCGGCGGCGCGGGTGGGAGCGATGCCCAGACGGTATACGATGTTGTCAAGACGGCTCTCCAGAAGCTGAAGAAGGATTTCGCCGGTGATACCCTTCATTGCGGAGGCTTTCTTGAACAGGTTGCGGAACTGACGTTCCAGCACACCATAGGTGTACTTGGCTTTCTGCTTTTCGCGAAGCTGAACGCCGTACTCGGAGGTTTTGCGGCGCTTGTTCTGTCCATGCTGTCCCGGGGGGAAGTTGCGACGGGCCAGAACTTTGTCTTCGCCGAAGATAGGTTCGCCGAATTTACGTGCGATTTTGGTCTTGGGACCGGTGTATCTTGCCATTGCTGTAGTTTAATCTTTTTTGGTAAGGGGGCGGCCCGGCGGGGTGGGTAGTCGGTTCAAGGCGCAGCCGCGACCATAGAGAGGTGATCGAAATTATGGTCTTTTTCGCCTTTTGCCAACCGGTCTTTAACCCCGCTGCTTCTTCGTCGGGAAGTCGCTGCGCGGACTTGGCGGTCCGCTGCCGTGGGTCCTTGCCTGTTTTATGTTCTTGAGATAGAGATACTAAAAGTGAAAGTAGAGGTGGGGCCGTGATTTTCTCCGCCTGGGAGAATCTGCGGCGCCAGTCCGATTAAACTCTTCTTCTCTTGGGAGGACGGCAGCCGTTGTGAGGCAGCGGAGTAACGTCGATAATCTCGGTTACGGCGATGCCGGCGCCATGAATGGTGCGGACGGCGCTTTCGCGACCGTTGCCCGGTCCCTTGAGGTAGGCTTTTACTTTGCGGAGTCCAAGGTCGTAGGCAACCTTGGCGCAGTCCTGGGCGGCCATCTGGGCGGCGTAGGGCGTGTTCTTCTTGGAACCGCGGAAACCCATCTTGCCGGCGCTGGACCAGGATATCACCTGGCCTTCGCTGTTGGCCAGGCAAACAATGATGTTGTTGAACGAAGAATGAACGTGAAGCTGGCCTTCTGCGCCAACCTTAACGTTGCGTTTCTTTGCTGCGACTGTTTTTTTTGCCATATGAGTGCGTTATTTAGTAGCTTTCTTCTTGTTGGCCACGGTTTTCTTACGGCCCTTGCGGGTGCGGGCGTTGTTCTTGGTGCTCTGACCGCGAACGGGCAGGCCGATGCGGTGACGGATGCCGCGGTAGCAGCCGATATCCATCAGACGCTTGATGTTGAGCTGGATTTCGCTGCGGAGGTCACCCTCTACCTTGTAGTCGCTGCCGATAACTTCGCGTACCTTTGCGGCCTGTTCGTCGCTCCAGTCCTTTACTTTGATGTTTACGTCGATGCCGGCTTTGTTGAGGATGCTCTTTGCAGCGCTACGGCCGATGCCGTAGATATAAGTCAAGGCGATTTCACCTCTTTTGTTCTGGGGGAGGTCAACTCCCACGATGCGTACTGCCATAGTATTTTATCCTTGACGCTGTTTGTACTTGGGATTCTTTTTGTTGATGACGTAGAGACGTCCTTTGCGGCGGACAATCTTGCTGTCCGGAGTGCGTTTTTTAACTGATGCTCGTACTTTCATATCTTTTAGTGTTGTAGTATCTTGGAAAGTTGGCCGGCTTTATTTGTAGCGGAAGGCGATGCGGCCCTTCGACAGGTCGTAGGGGCTCATCTCTACCCGGACCTTGTCGCCCGGAAGTATCTTGATATAGTGCATGCGCATCTTGCCCGAGATATGAGCCGTGATTTCATGGCCGTTCTCAAGCTCCACGCGAAACATCGCGTTGCTCAGTGCCTCCACTATAGTGCCGTCCTGTTCTATTGCTGACTGTTTTGCCATACGGGGTAAGTAGGTTGGGATTAAATGAATCTGTCGGTGATTGCCTCGTGGATATAGTCGAATGTGGTCATTATCTCTGTCCGGCCGCCTACCACGGCGAGCGTGTGCTCATAGTGAGCGCTGGGCTTGCGGTCGCGCGTGCGGCACGTCCAGCCGTCGCCTTCTATCACTATGTTGCGGCTGCCCATGTTGATCATAGGCTCGATGCAGAAGCACATCCCCTCGCTGATGCGCGGGCCGATGCCCCGGCGCCCGTAGTTGGGAACCTCAGGGTCTTCGTGCATCTTGCGGCCTATGCCGTGGCCGCACATCTCGCGAACAACGGAGTAACCGCGCTTCTCGCAGTAGGTCTGGATTGCGTTGGCCACATCGCCGATGCGGGCACCCGGAACGGCAGCTCCGATGCCCACGTAAAGCGACTCGCGGGTGGTGCGGCACAGCCGTAGCTTCTCCTCCGACACCTCGCCGACAGCGAAAGTATAGCAGGAGTCGCCCATAAAACCGTCCTTTTCAACCACGGTGTCGATGCCGACTATGTCGCCCTCGCGCAGCGCGTAGTCGCCCGGAAAGCCGTGGACCACCGTCTCGTTTACCTCAATGCAAAGCGTTCCCGGAAAACCGCCGTAACCAAGACAGGCAGGCTTGCCACCATTGTCCACGATGAACTCGCGGGCAATGGTGTCAAGTTTGCGTGTGGTAACGCCGGGCTGAATCCAGCGGGCCACCTCGCCAAGCGTCTGCGACACCAGGCGCGTTGCCGCCCTCATGGTTTCAATTTCTTCCGGTGTTTTGAGATATATCATTTAATTACCTTGCTTTATAAAGCTCAATAGTCAATAAGCCTGGCCGGTGGTGCGACCTTTGATCTTACCTTCCTTCATCAGGCCGTCGTAGTGGTGCATCATCAGATGGCTCTCAACCTGCTGGAGAGTGTCGAGCACAACGCCTACCATAATCAGAAGCGAAGTGCCGCCGAAGAACTGCGCAAAGTTCTGGTTGATGCCCAGGAAGCGTGCGCATGCAGGAAGTATTGCCACAACTGCCAGGAAAATCGAACCCGGCAGGGTGATGCGGCTCATAATGGCGTCCAGATACTCAGCCGTCTTCTTACCGGGCTTGACGCCGGGAATGAAGCCGTTGTTGCGCTTCATGTCTTCCGCCATCTGGGTGGGACGCACCGTGATGGCCGTGTAGAAGTAGGTGAAGGCCACGATGAGTATGAAGAAGGTCAGGTTGTACCAGAAGCCGTTGATGTCCATGAAAGCGTTCACGAAAGCATTGTTGCCTCCGCGGAAGCCTGCCAGAGTCACCGGTATGAACATGATGGCCTGGGCAAAGATGATGGGCATAACGCCGGCGGCGTTAACCTTCAGAGGAATATACTGGCGGGCGCCGCCGTACTGGCGGTTGCCGACAATACGCTTGGCGTACTGCACGGGCACCTTGCGGGTTCCCTGCACCAGAAGCACCGCTCCCACCGTAACGGCGAAGAGAAGCACGATTTCCACCAGGAACATCACCAGACCGCCCTGGCTCGACGAATCGGAGGGCAGACGGGTGGTGAACTCAAAATAGAGTGCCTGGGGAAGGCGGGCGATGATACCCACCAGAATGATGAAGGAAATACCGTTGCCGATGCCGCGGTCGGTGATGCGCTCACCTAGCCACATGATGAACATGGAGCCGGCCGTCAGGATAATGGTGAGGTACACCGTCGTCCAGAAGCCCATCTGGATGATGCTGCCGGCACTCTGGGTCTGAACCTGAAGGTTGATCAGATATGCGGGGGCCTGCATGAACAGAATCAGCACCGTCAGATAGCGAGTGTACTGATTGAGCTTCTGGCGTCCGCTTTCACCCTCCCTCTGGAGTTTCTGGAAGGAGGGGAGAATCATTCCGCAGAGCTGGATTACGATAGATGCGGTGATGTAAGGCATGATGCCAAGCGCAAAAATCGAAGCCTGCGAGAAGGCGCTGCCGGAGAACATGTCCAGAAGCTGCATCAGGCCGCTCTTGTTGGTGAAGTTCTGAAGGGCGTCGATGGCGTCCGGCGATATGCCGGGCAGAACAACGTAGCAGCCCAGTCGGTAGATGAATACCAACAGAACGGTGATCAACAGGCGTTGACGAAGTTCCTGGATTGTCCAGATGTTTTTGAGGGTCTGTATAAATCTCATGATTAAACGGTTTGTGCGGAACCGCCGGCAGCCTCGATGGCTGCTTTGGCTGCCGCGGAGAAGGCGTTGGCTTCAACGGCGATAGCCTTGGCTATGGCGCCGCCGGCGAGAATCTTGGCAAGCTGGCCGCGGCGCAGGTAGCCGGCGTCGCGAAGTTCCTGCAGTCCTACCTTCTCGAGGTTGTTGGCCTCGGCAAGGCCGGCTACAAGAGCCAGGTTGATTGCCTTGTATTCCACACGGTTGATGTTTTTGAAGCCGAATTTGGGCAGACGGCGCTGAAGAGGCATCTGACCGCCTTCAAAACCTATCTTGCGGCTATAGCCGGAACGCGACTTGGCGCCCTTGTGACCGCGGGTCGATGTGCCGCCCTTGCCGGAGCCGGGACCGCGGCCAATGCGGGTCTTACGCTTCACCGAACCGGGTGCGGGCTGTATATTACTGAGATCCATTGCTGTGTATGTTTTAAGCGTTGGTCACCTTTACCAGGTGGTGTACTTTGTTTACCATGCCCATCACCGAAGGAGTGTCTTCTTTCTCGACGGTGTGGTTCATTTTCTTGAGGCCGAGTGCATCCAGAGTGCGCTTCTGCACTGCCGGGCAGTTGATGCGGCTCTTTGTCTGTGTGATCTTTATCTTTGCCATGGTGATTTAGCCTTTAAAGACTTGTTCTACGGAAATACCGCGGTTCTGGGCTACGATGGCCGGAGAGCGCATCTCGTCCAGGGCGGCGATGGTGGCCTTCACCAGGTTGTGGGGGTTCGACGAACCCTTGCTCTTTGCAAGCACGTCGGTGATACCCACACTCTCCAGAACGGCACGCATAGCGCCACCGGCCTTTACGCCGGTACCGTGGCTGGCCGGCTTGAGGATGATGCGGGAGCCGCCGAACTTGGCAACCTGCTCGTGAGGTATAGTGCCTTTGTGCACCGGTACACGGATGAGGTTCTTCTTGGCTGCCTCCACGCCCTTGGCGATGGCGGCCTGAACTTCATTGGCCTTGCCCAGGCCCCAGCCCACGATGCCGTCCTCGTTACCTACAACGACGATGGCGGCGAAAGTGAATGTACGGCCACCCTTGGTGACTTTGGTCACGCGGTTGATGGCAACCAGACGGTCCTTAAGTTCGAGATCGCCGGCGGATTTTACGCGATTGTTTCTTTTTGCCATAGTTGATGTCAGAATTTGAGGCCGGCGCCGCGTGCGGCGTCTGCGAGGGATTTAACACGGCCGTGGAAGAGGTAACCGTTGCGGTCGAATACCACTTCGGTGATGCCTGCCTCCAGCGCCTTGGCGGCGATGGCGGCGCCTACGGCGGCTGCTATTTCGGTTTTGGTTGCTTTCTGCTCCATGCCGCGCGAAGAGGCTGCCGCAAGGGTGCGGCCGGCCAGGTCGTCAACAAGCTGAACGTAAATCTGCTTGTTCGAACGGAATACGGTCATACGGGGACGCTGGGCGGTGCCGGAAATTCTGCCGCGGATGCGGGTTTTGATTTTGTTGCGTCTTGCGATTTTTGAAATCATAGTTCTCAGCGGTTAATATTATTTGGCACCGGCCTTCTTGCCGGACTTGCGGCGGATAATCTCGCCCACGAACTTGATACCTTTGCCCTTGTACGGTTCGGGCTTGCGCAGGCTGCGGATCTTTGCGCATACCTGGCCCAGAAGCTGCTTGTCGCGGCTCTCCAGGATGATGAGCGGGTTCTTGTTGCGCTCACTCTTGGCTTCTACAGAGACCTCTGCGGGAAGCTTGATGAATATGGCGTGGGAGTAACCCAGCGACAGCTCCAGAACGTTGTTGGCCGCAGTGGCGCGGTAACCTACGCCGACCAGCTCCATCTCTTTGCGGTACTTCTTATGCACACCCTCTACCATGTTGTGGATCAGAGCGCGGAAGAGGCCGTGCTGGGAGCGGTGCTCGATGTCGTCGCTCGGACGGGTAATGTGTACGTGGCCGTCCTCGACGGTTACGGTCAGGTCGGGGTGTACGGTCTGGGTAAGTTCGCCGTGGGGACCCTTGACGGTTACGGTATTGGTTTTGCTGTCAACCGAAACCGTTACGCCTGCGGGAATTGCAATAGGTGCTTTACCAATTCTACTCATAGTGGTATTGTGGTTTACGGTTGATTAGTATATGTAGCACAGTACTTCGCCACCGATCTTGAGGTCGGAAGCTTTCTTGTTTGTCATCACGCCGCGGCTGGTGCTCAGGATGGCGATACCCAGTCCGTTGAGAACGCGGGGCATGTCCTTGTAGCCGGTGTACTGGCGCAGGCCCGGACGCGACACTCGCTTGAGGCCCTTGATGGCGTTAACTCGGTCGACAGGGTCGTACTTGAGGGCAATCTTGATGGTGCCCTGGGGATTCTCACCCTCGATGAACTTGTAGTTCAGGATATATCCCTGCTCGAAGAGAATCTTGGTGATTTCCTTTTTCAAGTTTGAGGCGGGGACTTCCACCACGCGGTGGTTAGCCTTGATAGCGTTCCTCAATCTTGTGAGATAATCTGCTATAGGATCGGTCATTTTGTTTTTATATTAAATTGATTGAGCTTGGGCTCAACAATATTTAACACTCTCTTTTGTGGACTGTGCCCGATTACCGCCTTTGTGGGGATCGGACTCAGACCGTTGGGAGTTTGGCCAAGCTTGCCGGGGAGAGCGGTTTACCAGCTTGCTTTCTTAACGCCGGGGATCAGACCTGCCGATGCCATCTCGCGGAACTGAATACGGGAGATGCCGAACTGGCGCATGAAGCCTTTGGGACGGCCTGTGATGCTGCAGCGGTTGTGCAGACGGATGCGGTTGGCGTTCTTGGGCAGTTTCTGGAGTTGCTGTGCGGCCTCGTAGGCGGCCTGACGGTTTTCCTCGTCAACGCCGGAGTTTACGATTTTCTTGAGGGCGGCGCGGCGCTCAGCGTATTTGGCGGTGAGACGCGCGCGCTTTACCTCGCGGGCTTTCATTGATTCTTTAGCCATATGCGGATTTTACTGTTTTTTGGCGTTCTTGAAGGGGAGACCAAACTGCTTGAGCAGTGCGTAGCCTTCCTCGTCGGTCTCGGCACTGGTAACGAAGGTGATGTTCATACCCATCATCTTGTTGATGTTGTCGATGTTGATCTCGGGGAAGATAATCTGCTCGGTGATGCCGAGGGTGTAGTTGCCGCGACCGTCGAGCTTGCCTTCGATACCCTTGAAGTCGCGGATACGGGGCAGAGCCACGCGGATCAGACGCTCGAGGAACTCGTACATGCGCTCGCGACGCAGAGTCACGCGCACGCCCACGGGCATTTTCTTGCGGAGTTTGAAGTTGGAGATGTCCTTGCGGCTCAGAGTGGCCACAGCCTTCTGACCGGTGATGGCGGTGAGCTCGTTGATGGCCGTCTCAATCAGCTTCTTGTCCTGAGTGGCTGCTCCGATACCCTGGTTGATGACAATCTTCTCCAGGCGGGGCACCTGCATCACGGTGGAGTAGTTGAATTCCTTCTCCAGTGCGGGAACGATGCGTTCCTTATAGTCTTTTTGCAGTGTTGCGCTCATTATTTGATTTCCTGATTGGATTTTTTGGATATGCGTACAGCCTTACCGTTCTCACGCTTGATGGCGATGCGGGTGGGCTTGCCCGTCTTGGGGTCTGCAAGGTTGATGTTGGAGATGTGGATGGGAGCCTCCTTCTTGATGAGACCGCCCTGGGGGTGCTGAGCGGTAGGCTTGGTTGCCTTGGTCACCATGTTGATTCCCTCAACGATGGCGCGGCTCTTAGCGGCGTCGACGCTGAGGACGCGGCCGCTTTTGCCGCGATCCTCACCGGCGAGAACCACCACAGTGTCACCCTTCTTGATGTGCATTTTGCTCATAATGGTTGGTGTTGCGTGTGTGTTTTATTTTCAGAGCACCTCCGGGGCCAGAGATACAATCTTCATGTTCTTGGCGCGCAGTTCGCGGGCCACCGGACCGAAGATGCGGGTACCACGGAGTTCGCCGTCGTTCTTAAGAAGAACGCAGGCGTTGTCGTCGAAACGGATATAGCTGCCGTCGGGGCGACGCACCTCTTTCTTGGTGCGTACCACCATGGCGCGCGAAACAGTGCCTTTCTTGACATCGCTGCCGGGAATGGCGTTCTTTACCGTCACCACAATAATGTCGCCTACAGAGGCGTAGCGGCGACCGGTGCCACCAAGCACGTGGATGCAGAGCACTTCCTTTGCGCCGCTGTTGTCGGCCACGGTAAGGCGAGATTCAGTCTGTATCATTGTTATTTAACTTTTTCTACGATTTCTACTAATCTCCAGTGCTTTGTCTTGCTCAGCGGACGGGTTTCCATCAGACGGACAGTGTCGCCGACGCTGCACTCGTTCTTTTCGTCGTGAGCGTGGTACTTCTTGGTCTTGCTCACGAACTTGCCGTATATGGGGTGCTTCTCCTTGTACTTTACGGTGACGGTGATTGTCTTGTCGCCCTTGTTGCTGGAGACCACGCCGATGCGCTCTTTGCGCAGGTTACGTTTTTCTTCCATGTTGCTTAGAGGTTGTTGAGTTCGCGGCGGCGGAGCTCGGTTTTTACTCGGGCTATAGCGCGGCGGTCTGCCGTGATTTTTGCGGGATTGTCCAGAGGAGTCACTGCGTGGTTCATACGCTCCTGGAGATATTCCTTCTCCATCTGAGCAAGACGCTCACGCAGGTCGGCCGTGGCCATTTCGCGGATTTCTTCTTTCTTCATAGCTTAATTACACGTTTTGCGTGGGGTCATAATCGCGGCGCACCACGAACTTTGTAACTACAGGCAGCTTCTGGGCTGCCAGGCGGAGGGCTTCCTTGGCTATGTCGTAGCTTACGCCTTCCACTTCGATGATGATGCGTCCCGGAGTTACGGGAGCAACAAATCCTTCGGGAGAACCTTTACCTTTACCCATGCGGACTTCGGCAGGTTTCTTGGTGATGGGCTTGTCCGGGAAGATGCGGATCCAAATCTGGCCCTGACGCTGCATATAGCGCGTAACGGCCACACGGGCTGCCTCAATCTGGCGGCCGGTAATCCACTTCGACTCGAGAGTCTTGATTCCGAAGCTTCCGAAGGCCAGGCTGTTGCCGCGCTGGGCTATGCCTTTCATGCGGCCTTTTTGGGCGCGGCGGAATTTTGTTTTCTTAGGCTGTAACATTTTCGGTTAGCTTTGGGGGGTTCAACGGTTGTTCTTTGCCGGACGGAAGCCGCCACGACGGCCGGCGGGCTTGGCGGCGCCGCGACCTTCTTTCTGAGAATTGGTGAACTGGGGAGCCAGGTCCTTCTTGCCGTAAACTTCGCCACGGCAAATCCAAACCTTCACGCCGATGACACCTACCTTGGTGTGGGCCTCGACCAGAGCATAGTCGATGTCGGCACGAAGGGTGTGCAGGGGCGTACGGCCTTCCTTGAACATCTCCGAGCGAGCCATTTCGGCACCGTTCAGACGACCGGCAACCTGAATCTTGACGCCCTCGGCACCTGCGCGCATTGTAGCGCCCACGGCCATCTTGACTGCGCGGCGGTATGCCACCTTGCCCTCAATCTGACGGGCAATCTGGCTGGCCACAATCTGAGCGTCCAGCTCGGGGCGTTTTACCTCGTAGATGTTGATCTGAACGTCCTTGTCGGTTATCTTCTTGAGTTCTTCCTTGAGTTTCTCAACTTCCTGGCCACCCTTGCCGATGATCAGACCCGGGCGCGAGGTGCACACGGTGATGGTGATCAGCTTCAGAGTGCGCTCAATTACGATGCGTGATACGCTGCACTTGGCAAGACGTACGTTGAGATATTCGCGGAGTTTGTAGTCCTCCAGGAGGTTATCGGGGTATTTGCCTTTTTCGGACCAGTTGGAGTCCCAGCCGCGAATTATACCCAGGCGGTTGCTGATAGGATTTACTTTCTGTCCCATATTGTTATTCGCGGTTATCGTTCTTGGAGTCGATGGTGTCGACAATTACGGTTACGTGGTTTGCGCGCTTGCGGATACGGTATCCACGACCCTGGGGGGCGGGACGGAGGCGTTTGAGCATCGGGGCGCAGTTTACCATGATGGTGGAGATGTAGAGCTCGCCGTCTTCGGCTTTACGCTCGTTTTTCTGCTCCCAGTTTGCCACTGCGCTTTCCACAAGTTTGCGCAGACGTGCGGCAGCCTCCTTGTTGGAGAACTTGAGGATGCCCAGAGCGCGGGACACTTCCTGACCGCGGACCATGTCCGCAACCAGGCGCATCTTGCGGGGGGAGGTGGGTATGTTCAGAAGCTTTGCGAAAGCAACGGTCTTCTGGGCCTCCTTGCGCTTGTTGGCTGATAGTCTTTTTCTTTCACCCATTGTATTGTGTTCGTCTTTTTATCTGTTTGTTGATTTGCGGACGCCTTATTTCTTCTTGTTGCCGGCGTGGCCGCGGAAGGTTCGCGTGGGGGCGAATTCACCCAGTTTGTGGCCTACCATATTCTCGGTCACATAAACGGGAATGAACTTGTTGCCATTGTGCACCGCAAAGGTGTGTCCCACGAATTCGGGGGCGATCATGGATGCGCGGCTCCAGGTCTTGATGACGTTCTTTTTGCCGGAGGCTTCCATGTCGGCCACTTTCTTCTCAAGCTTGATGCTGATGAAGGGACCTTTTTTAAGGGAACGGCTCATATATGCTTGTTTATCAGATTACTTCTTCTTTCTTCTCTCGATGATGTACTTGCTGGAGTGCTTCTTGGGCGCACGAGTCTTCAGACCCTTGCTGTACAGACCCTTGCGGGAGCGCGGATGACCACCGGAAGCACGGCCCTCACCACCACCCATGGGGTGATCGACAGGGTTCATGACAACACCACGGTTGCGGGGGCGACGACCCAGCCAACGGCTGCGACCTGCCTTGCCGCTCTGTTCGAGGGAGTGTTCGCTGTTGCCGACGGTACCGATGGTGGCGCGGCATTCTGCCAGCACCTTGCGGGTTTCGCCGGAAGGTAATTTGATAATAGCATAGTTGCCCTCGCGGGAAACGAGCTGGGCGAAAGTGCCGGCGCTGCGTGCCATGAAGGCACCCTGGCCGGGACGAAGTTCTATGCAGTGGATAACGGTACCAACGGGAATTTTGCTCAGAGGCAGGGTGTTGCCTACTTCAGGAGCCGCTTCAGGGCCGCTCAGCAGAACGGCACCCACCTGAAGACCGTTGGGTGCGATGATGTAGGTCTTTACGCCGTCGGCGTAAGTCAGCAGAGCGATGCGGGCCGAACGGTTGGGATCGTACTCGATCGTCTTTACTGTTGCGGGAATGCCGTCGCGATTTCTCTTAAAGTCTATGATGCGCAGTTTGCGCTTGTGGCCACCACCAAGGTATCGAGTGGTGAGGCGACCCTGGTTGTTGCGGCCACCAGAGGCGCGTTTGCCGACGGTAAGAGATTTTTCCGGTGTGGTAGCAGTGATTGTACCCTTGAACACACCGATGATTTTGTGACGCTGCCCAGGAGTTGTGGGCTTGAATTTTCTTACTGCCATTATTTTATCAGATGTTGCTGAAGAATTCTATGGTCTGGCCGTCGGCAACGGTAACGTATGCCTTCTTCCATTTGGCGGTTTTGCCTTTGAGGAGACCGCTCTTTGTCCAGCGGCTCTTGTTTTTGCCGCGCATCACTGCGGTGTTGACGCTAGTGACCTTCACACCGTACAGATCCTGCACCAGAGCTTTGATCTGGAACTTGTCAGCCTCCGGAGACACGCGGAAGGTATAGCAATTGCGCTTTTCGGAAAGCTTGGTCGCTCTTTCGGTGATGATTGGTTTGATAGATATTTCCATTTATCCGGAGATTTAGAAGTTGTTGATGATCTCGAGGCTCTTCTCGGCCAGTACGAGAGCGTTGTTGTTGAGCACGGAGTACGCGTTGAGGTCCGAAGCCAGGGCAAGCTTGGCATCGGGCACGTTTCGCATCGACAAATATACGTTATTGTTTGCTTCTGCCAAAACCAGAAGGACCTTTTTGCCGTCTACTTTAAGATTTTTAGCAAAATTTACGTATTCTTTAGTTTTCGGAGCTGCGAAATCCACGTTTTCCACCACGATGATCTGACCGGCCTCGGCCTTGATGGACAGAGCGGAGCGGCGGGCGAGCTGCTTGAGTTTGCGGTTGAGCTTGAAGCGGTAGTCGCGGGGACGGGGACCGAAAACACGGCCGCCGCCAACGAGAACGGGCGAGTTGATGTCGCCGATACGGCTGCCGCCGCCGCCTTTCTGCTTGTGGAGTTTGCGGGTGGAACCGCTTACTTCGGAGCGTTCCTTGCTCTTGTGGGTTCCCTGACGCTGGTTGGCAAGGTACTGCTTAACGTCGAGGTAAAGGGCGTGCTCACTGGGGACGATTGCGAATACCTCGTCGTTGAGGGTAACGCGACGGCCAGTGTCCTGGCCCTGCTGGTTGTATACTGCGAGTTCCATTATTACTTCTCGATTAAGACGATTGAACCTTTGGCACCGGGTATGGAGCCTTTGATCATGAGGAGGTTGTGTTCAGGTATTACCTTGATGACCTGGAGGTTCTGAACGGTAACGCGCTCGTTGCCCATCTGGCCGGCCATGCGCATTCCCTTGAACACTTTAGCGGGGTAGGAGCAGGCGCCCACCGAACCGGGGGCACGCAGACGGTTGTGCTGGCCGTGAGTGCTCTGACCAACGCCACCGAAACCATGACGCTTTACAACGCCCTGGTAGCCTTTACCCTTGCTGGTACCGATCACATCGACGAAGTCGCTTTCGGCGAACAGGTCGACACCGATGGTGTCGCCGGGAGCGTAGCTGTCGGCAAACCCTTTGAACTCGGCCAAGTGGCGCTTGGGGGTCACACCGGCTGCTTTGAAGTGACCGAGTTCCGGCTTGGTGAGATGCTTTTCTTTCTCATCCTCGAAACCGATCTGGATAGCTTCATAGCCGTCCTTCTCAGCAGTTTTAACCTGGGTGACAACACAAGGACCTACTTCGATAACAGTGCACGGCACGTTGCGGCCGTCGGCACTGAAAACGGATGTCATTCCGATTTTCTTTCCAATTAATCCTGGCATTTCTTTGGTTGTTTGTTATGTTGTTTATTAAGAAGTGCTTAGCACTTGATTTCTACTTCCACACCGCTGGGAAGTTCCAGTTTCATCAGCGCGTCCACGATTTTGGGAGTTGCGTTGTAGATGTCGATCAGGCGCTTGTAGCAGCTGAGCTGGAACTGTTCGCGACTTTTCTTGTTTACGAAAGTCGAGCGGTTCACTGTGAAGATGCGCTTGTGGGTAGGCAGGGGGATGGGACCGCTGATGACCGCACCGATGCTCTTCACGGTCTTTACGATCTTCTCGGCGCTTTTGTCAACGAGGTTGTGGTCGTAAGACTTCAGTTTGATTCGGATTATGGGGTTCATATCGTGTTTTTGTTATTTTTTACTTGAGCAGGTCTACGCGGCCCTGGCATTCGGTGAGTACTTCCTTGGCGATGGAGTTGGAAACCTCGGCATAGTGCGAGAAGCTCATCGTGGATGTTGCGCGGCCGGAAGTGATAGTGCGCAGTGCGGTTACGTAGCCGAACATTTCGGCAAGCGGAGCCTTGGCCTTTACGACGCGTGCACCCGAGCGAGAGCTTTCCATGCCCTCTACCTGGCCGCGGCGCTTGTTGAGGTCGGAGATAACGTCGCCCATGGATTCCTCCGGGGTAACGACCTCAATCTTCATGATAGGCTCCAGAAGCACGGGGCCGGCCTTTTCGCAGGCTTTCTTGAAGGCCTGGATAGCGCAGAGCTCGAACGAAAGCTGGTCGGAGTCGACCGGATGGAACGAACCGTCGATCACGGTCACCTTGAGCTGGTCTACGGGGTAGCCGGCAAGTACGCCGTTCTTCATAGCGTTGGTGAAGCCCTTCTGGATGGCGGGGATGAATTCCTTGGGAATATTGCCACCCTTAACCTCGTCTACGAACTCGAGGCTGCCCTCGAAGCCTTCGTCGACGGGTTCGACGCGAACGATGATGTCGGCGAACTTACCGCGACCACCGGTCTGCTTCTTGAATACCTCACGCAGCTCGCAGGAACGGGTGATGGCTTCCTTGTAGGTAACCTGCGGACGACCCTGGTTGCACTCTACCTTGAACTCGCGACGCAGACGGTCGATGATGATGTCCAGGTGAAGCTCGCCCATACCGGAGATTACGGTCTGACCGGTCTCCTCGTTGGTCTGTACGCGGAAGGTGGGGTCCTCCTCAGCAAGCTTCTGCAGGCCAACGCCGAGTTTGTCGAGGTCCTTCTGAGTCTTGGGCTCCACGGCGATACCGATAACGGGTTCGGGGAAGTCCATAGCCTCCAGCACGATGGGAGCATCCTCAGCGCACAGGGTGTCGCCGGTGCGGATATCCTTGAAGCCTACGCCTGCGCCGATATCGCCGCAGCCAATCTGCTCCTTGGCGTTCTGCTTGTTGGAGTGCATCTGGAAGAGGCGGGAGATACGCTCTTTCTTGCCCGAACGGCTGTTGAGAACGTAGGAGCCGGCGTTTACATCGCCGGAGTAAACGCGGAAGAAGCACAGACGGCCTACGTAGGGGTCGGTGGCAATCTTGAATGCCAGCGCGCACATAGGAGCGTCGGAGCTGGGTTCGCGCGAGATAACCTCGTCGGGATTGTCGATGGCGTGACCCTCTACGGCGCCGGCGTCAACCGGGCTGGGCAGATAGGCGCACACAGCGTCGAGCAGGCACTGAACACCCTTGTTCTTGAAGGACGAGCCGCAAATCATCGGCACCAGATCCATCGAAAGGGTGGCCTTGCGCAGAGCGCGCTTGATTTCGTCGACGGTGATGGTGGAGGGATCGTCGAAGTACTTGGCCATCAGGTCGTCGTCGTACTCGGCAATCTTCTCGAGCATCTTGTCGCGCCAGGACTCTGCCTCTTCCTGCAGGGAAGCGGGAACGTCTTCAACGGAGTAGTCGGCGCCCATGGTCTCGTCATGCCAGAAGATAGCCTTCATGGTGATGAGGTCCACAACGCCCTTGAAGGTCTCCTCGGCGCCGATAGGAATCTGGATGGGGCAGGGGTTTGCGCCCAGCACATCCTGGAGCTGGCGCACTACCTCGAAGAAGTTGGCGCCGGAGCGGTCCATTTTATTAACGTAGCCGATACGGGGAACGTTGTACTTGTCGGCCTGGCGCCAAACAGTCTCAGACTGGGGCTCCACACCGCCAACAGCGCAGAAAGCGGCTACGGCACCGTCGAGCACGCGAAGCGAACGTTCCACCTCAACGGTGAAGTCCACGTGTCCGGGGGTGTCAATAAGGTTGATTTTGAATTTCTCGTCGTTGTACTTCCAGAAAGTGGTGGTAGCGGCCGAGGTGATAGTGATACCACGCTCCTGCTCCTGCTCCATCCAGTCCATGGTAGCGGCGCCGTCGTGCACCTCGCCGATTTTGTGGGTCAGGCCGGTGTAGAAGAGAATACGCTCGCTGGTAGTGGTTTTGCCGGCATCGATGTGGGCCATGATGCCGATGTTTCTGGTAAACTTGAGTTGTTCGTCGGATTTTGCCATTTTGAGTGTCTTAAGAGATATTCAACGAAAAACGGCTTAGAAGCGGAAGTGGGCGAAGGCGCGGTTGGCCTCGGCCATCTTGTGCATGTCTTCCTTGCGCTTGAACGCACCGCCCTGGAGGTTGAAAGCGTCGACGATTTCAGCGGCGAGCTTGTCAGCCATGGTCTTGCCGCCGCGGCGACGTGCGTAGAGGATAAGGTTTTTCATTGATATTGACTCTTTGCGGTCCGCGCGGATTTCGGTGGGGACCTGGAAGGTGGCACCACCCACACGGCGGGACTTCACCTCCACGGTAGGAGTAACGTTCTCCAGCGCCTTCTTCCAGATATCCAGAGCGCTGAGCTCTTCGTTGGGAAGTTTGGACTTCACAGTCTCCAGGGCGTTGTAGAAGATGGTGAATGCGGTGTTCTTCTTGCCATCGTACATCAGATGGTTTACGAACTTGGTAACGCGGACATCACCGAAGACGGGATCCGGAAGGATCACTCTTTTTTTAGGCTTTGCCTTTCTCATTGGTTGGGCTTGTTGTGTTTTTGATTGCTTGGTTGCTTTGGCGCGGTAAGGCCCGTGGGCCTTCTTTTCTTCAGCCGGCCCTCCGGCCTGCTTACTCAACCTGAAACTTCTGCTGCAAGAAATGCAAAAACGGTTAAAACAATTTGTTTATTCCGGGTGCTTTAAGACTGCTTCACTGCAGTGGGCCGGACCATGCGGTCCGCCGTGCTGCAATTACTTCTTGGCTGCACCGGCCTTGGGACGCTTGGCGCCGTATTTGCTGCGACGCTGGGTGCGGTCCTTCACACCTGCGGTATCGAGTGTGCCGCGAACAATGTGGTAGCGTACACCGGGAAGGTCCTTCACACGACCGCCGCGCACCAGCACGATGCTGTGCTCCTGCAGGTTGTGGCCTTCGCCGGGGATATAGGAGTTAACCTCCTTACCGTTGGTGAGGCGCACGCGAGCAACCTTGCGCATTGCCGAGTTAGGTTTCTTCGGGGTGGTGGTGTACACACGCACACATACGCCGCGACGCTGGGGGCACGAGTCAAGGGCAGGGCTCTTGCTCTTGTCTTCCAGGGCCACGCGACCCTTACGTACTAATTGCTGAATAGTAGGCATCTTAGTCTTTTTGGTTTATTACTATTGTATCTTTTCTGTTCGTTTATATTCTTTTTTTGGCGCCGAAGGGGTATTTTCATCACACCCATATACACTCAAAACAACCGCCCACTGCTTTCATACTCAATGAGTTGGCAGCGGAACGGCGCTCGAGCGCTCTCTTCAACGCCGCAAAGTTAGCAATTAATTTTCTAATACACAAATCTTTTGCAAAATATTTTTTACCATCGGCCGGCCGCAACTTCGACGTAGGTTCAACTGGCAAGTGCAAAATTAGCGATTTGTTTGAAGAACTCGTCTTTCGGAGTGGAAAAACCGAGT